>NZ_JBIRMW010000013.1:159877-246918 GCF_044331325.1 Streptomyces sp. NPDC017246
CGATCGGGGGGCGGCTCGTTCCCGCGCCCAACGTCGCCGGGGCCCGGGGGCCGCCCCCGGGGGGCGCGCGGGGGGGGGGGGGGGGGGCCGCCCCCCCCCCCCCCCCCCGCCGCCCCGGAGAGGCCGTCAGCGGCCGGCGTGCGCCGCTCGGCGGATCGTGGCATCGAGGAGCGCCACCGCGTCGGCGGCGGTACGGCCGGGGGCCCGGTTCCACGGCCCGATCAGCTCGCCCCACCCCCGCGAACGGAGCTCGGTCATGATCCAGGCGGCCGCCTCGTTCATCGTCGTCGCGCTGCCGTAGCCGAGCCGGTGGGCGGCGAGGAGGGCGCCGCAGACACACCGGGCGCCGCGCACGTCGCGCAGCTTGTACGGGGCGTTCTGCCAGCCCCACTCCGTCAGCACGAGGCGCGCGTATCCGAGGTGCGTCGAGGGTCTCAGCCCGGGCTGGCCGATGCGGCGCCAGGTGTGCAGCCGGTCGGGCAGGGCGGCACCGATCCGGCCCGGGAGCCGACGCTCGCCGGGCAGGGGCGGCGGAAGCGCGTCGAGCGCCTCGGCGACGAGCCGGTCCACCGGCACGGAGAGGAGGTCTCTCCAGCTCTCCGTGTCCGGCACGTCGGCAGGTGCCGGGGCGGGCACGTGGACGGGAGGAGGCACGTGGGCGGGAGAGGGGACGGGTGCGGGGGTCCAGTCCGTGACGATCCGCTGCCAGGTGGCGCTTTCGTAGAGCGCCGCGGCCTCGCGGTCGAGAGTGTCGGGGTTCAGCAGGGAGGCGGGGGGAGACATCCGGGCGGCTCCTCGGTCGGGGTCACTCCATCTTTCAGGACGAATGTCGGTTTTGCGACTTTTGCCCTTGAGTGCACACCCATTCGACCGACCCTTTTCAGCCCACTTACCTATTTTCAGAATTACAGTGCGAATTCGGACATTGGGTACCTGGTGACGCGACTCACTCTCCCGGAGACGCCCCGGTGACCGGAGCCCGCGCATGCCGGGCGGCGCAAGGAAGTTCGGCGGGCCGGAGATTCGTTCGATCTTGAATTCGATGAATTCCGTGATCCATTTCGAGGGCGGAGAGCACTCCCGCTCTTGTTCTCCGTCGCATTACTGGCCTACGGTCACCTCCATTCGAGTGGACCGCCGAATCCTGCCACCACTCGAAATACCTCCCTTTCACCCGACGGCAGGAGCGGGGGACCCACGAATACGCCGGCCCGGATTTCCGGAACGGCTCGGGGTGAAGCCGCGTGCGCGCGGCCGGACATCTCCAGTCCGAACCCGACAGCTCACCCCGAAGGCGCCGGAGAGGAATCCGTCATGCCTGCTCACGGTAAGCACCGCCGCCCCCGACTCCGTCCCGTCTCCCGTGGACTCGCGCTGGTCGGAACGGGTGGAGCCGCCCTTGCCCTCCCGCTGATCGCCCCGGCCGTGGCCGGCGCCGCGCCCGTGTCCGGCGCCCCGGAAATCGCCGCCCGCGCCGCTGCCGCCCCCGCGGCTCCGATCGCCGCGGCGACCGTCACCAAGGCTCCCGCAGCCCCGGCCGCCGCACGCTCCTACACGGTCGTCAGCGGTGACTCCCTTTCCCTGATCGCCCAGAAGAAGGGAATTCAGGGCGGCTGGAAGGGTCTTTACCGAGCCAACAAGAGCGCGGTGGGTGACAATCCGTCACTTATTCACCCGGGTCTTGAACTGACGCTTCGTCCGGGCTCCGTGAAGGCCGCCCCCGCGCAGGCGAAGAAGGCCCCCAGGACAGTTGCCAAGACCGCCACCGAGAAGACCTCCACGACCGATCGGGCGAGCCGCTCCGAGCACCGCAGCGCGTCCCCCGGCGTCGCCACCGACACCGGCGCCTCCGCCGCCGCTCCCGCCGCGGCCGCTCCGGTCCAGGCCGCTCCCGTCGCCGCCACGCAGTACGCCAACAACCTCGACGGCTGGATCCAGGAGTCGCTGGCCATCATGGCCCAGCACGGCATCCCCGGCTCCTACGAGGGGATCCACCGCAACATCATGCGCGAGTCCTCCGGAAACCCCCAGGCCATCAACCTCTGGGACTCCAACGCCGTGGCGGGCACCCCCTCGAAGGGTCTCCTCCAGGTCATCGAGCCGACCTTCCAGGCCTACCACGTGCCCGGCACGTCGATGGACCTCTTCGACCCGGTCGCCAACATCACCGCCGCCTGCAACTACGCGGCCGACCGCTACGGCTCGATCGACAACGTCAACGGGGCCTACTGACCCCGGAAGTGCCCGGTGAACCAGGAGGTGGCGAGCTCCGCCACCTCATCCAGGGCACCCGGCTCCTCGAAGAGATGGGTGGCGCCGTCCACGACGGCCAGCCGGCTCTCGCTGCGCAGCAGCGACCGGGCCCGCCGGTTGAGGTCCAGGACCAGCGCGTCCCTGCCTCCCACCACCAGAAGCGTGGGCGCCGTCACCCGGGCCAGGTGGTCCGCCGCGAGGTCCGGCCGGCCACCGCGTGAGACGACGGCGGCCACGGAGGAGTCGGGATCGCCCGCCGCCCACAGCGCGGCGGCCGCTCCCGTACTCGCGCCGAAGTAGCCGAGCGGCAGTCCGTCGCTCTCGGGACGCCCGGCCAGCCACTCCGTGGCGCGGGTGAGCCTGCCCGCGAGCAGCGGGGTGTCGAAGACATGCGCCCGGTCTGCCGCCTCGGCCTCGGTGAGCAGGTCGAACAGCAGCGTCCCCAGTCCCGCCCGGTTGAGCGCCGCCGCGACCGCCCGGTTGCGGGGGCTGTGCCGGCTGCTGCCGCTGCCGTGGGCGAACAGGACGATGCCGAGGGCGCCCTCGGGCACCGCCAGCCGGCCCGAGAGCGTGACGCCGTTGTCGATGGGGATCCGCACGGCCGTGTCCTGGACGATCGGGGCGCGCCCCTCCCGGCTCCGGTCCAGACAGGCGATGACCTCGGCATCCGGTGTCTGCGAGAAGTCCCGGTAGAACTGCCCGATCGCGTAGAACACCTCCGGCGCGTGCACGCTCACGGTCTCGTCCGCCTCGCCGCCGAGCCGGGCGGTCCAGCCCCGTGGCGCCACCGGCACCGCGAGAACGATCCGTGCGGCGCCCCGGGCACGCACCACCCGGCAGGCCGCCAGCGCCGTGGCACCGGTGGCAAGACCGTCGTCGACGACGAGCACCGTCCGGCCTTCGAGGGGCACCGAGGGCCTGCTGCCCCGGTAGCGCCGGGCCCGCTGATCGAGCTCGACGTGCTCACGCTCCTCGACCGCGGCGAGGTCACGCGCGTCGACCCCGGCCTCGCGGATCACCCGCTCGTTCACCACCCGTACACCGCCCTCGCCCAGCGCCCCCATCGCGAGCTCGGGCTGCTGGGGCACGCCCAGCTTCCGTACGAGACAGATGTCCAGCGGGGCGTCGAGGGCGTCGGCCACCTCCGCGGCCACCGGCACCCCACCGCGTGGCAGCCCGAGAACCACGACGTCATGGCCCTTGAAGTGGTCCAGGCGGGCGGCGAGCTGCCGACCCGCGTCGGTGCGATCGCTGAACAGCATGGCCCGCCGCCCTTCCGCCCGCACGGGGCTCCGGGCGCGGGGAGAACCGGGGTGCCCCGTCCCCTGCCCGTCTCTCCAGGGTAGGACGGTCGGCCGTCAGCGGGACTGCAGGGCGTCGAGGGCGACCGCCTGGGCTATGGCGAGGCGGCGGTCGAGCTCGGGGTCCGCTATGTCGACGACGTACCGGTCGCGCAGACCGAAGAGCTTGTCGACGGTCATGACGGTCCGGCCCGAGGCGGTGAAGTCGAAGTGGTACGGCACGAAGAAGGGCGTGCTCCTGCTGATCGGGGACGGTCCACGAGGGACCGTCCCAAGAGGTCGTGAGCACGATGATCCGGTGCCGAGGGGCCGCACCGCTGTCCTCGAAAGTCGTCGCCTCCCGCAACCTTCGGATGAAGGCCGCCCGACCTGTCGGGCGGCGCTCCGGCGGGGCTGCGCTCCGGCGTCGGGGACTCCAGGGGCGTCAGGCGGCGAGGAAGGCCTCGATCGCCTCGGCGAGGGCCTGCGGAGTCTCCTCCGGCGCGTAGTGACCGGCGTCCTTGAGGACTTCGAGGCGGGCGTTCGGGTACCACCGCAGCCAGGTGGCCTCCATAGCCTCGGTGCCCAGCGCCGGGTCGTGGGCGCCGACCACGAGCAGGACGGGGGTCGGGTTGTCGCGGACCCGCTCGTGGAAGTCCGTGCGCGACCAGGAGTCCAGGTACGCGCGGAAGGCCGTCGCGGAGGAGCGCCCGACGGAGCGCTCGACGAGGGCGCCGAGCCAGGCGTCGTCGTACCGGCCGCCGGTGGTGTTGTCGATGATCGCGCGCCGGTTGGCGGGCTCCGCGGCGGCGCCCGCGAAGAGCTCCCAGGTCTCGCCGTCGAGGGGGAATCCGGCCGCAGAGACGGGCGAGATCCCGATGATCGAGCGGACCCGGTCGGGGGCGTCGAGCAGCATCAGCTGGGCCGCCTTGCCACCCATCGAATGGCCGATGACGGAGAAGGAGTCCCAGCCCAGGTCGTCGGCGACCGCGAGGGCGTCGGCCGCGACCTCCTCCATCGTGTAGTCCCCCGGGTGGTCGAGGGCCTCGCCGTAGCCCCGGCAGTCGACGAAGGCGTAGGAGCCGGCGGCGTCGCTCAGATGGGTACGCAGTGGGGCGAAGCTGGTGCGGTCGCCGAACCAGTTGTGCAGTACGAGGGCCCGCCGGGGGCCGTCGCCTTGTACGTCGTACGGAAGAACCCGGCCCGTCATCGTGCTCCCTGGTCATGAGGTGGTGACGCCGGGCGCCTGCGGCGCCGGTCGACGACCGAGTGTGACGATGCGAGCGCGTGCGGTCAACACCGTCGCGCCCCGGGCACCGCGGCGCGCCCGGCCGGGCACCGCGGCGCCGCGGTCCGGGATGCGGGGCCTTTCCGGTGAGGCGCATCCTGGCTGTGTGACCTCGCACGGCACGGCCGGCCCCGGCCCGGCGGGCGGCACCGGGCTTCCGTCCGGGAACGGAGCCGCCGACGGGCCTGCTTCCGGCGCGCTGACCTGGACCCTCGCGGAGTCGGCACTACGGGCTCTCGAGCAGGTGCGCGGGTACGCGGGCGGGGTGTATCTGCGCTCCGGCACACCGGGGCTGCTACGGCTCGCGGTCCTGGTGGGACTGCCGGGGCCCTTGTTCCGTCCGTGGTGGCGGATGCACACCAACCGGCCGTTCCCGATCGCCGAGGTGTACCGCTCGGGCCAGTCCGTCCACCTCCCCGACGTCGAGGAGGCGATGCGGCGGTTCCCCCAGCTCGTGGCGAGTCTGCCGTTCCCCTTCGCCTCCCTGTACGCACCGGTCGTCGCGGGTCGCGAGCGCTTCGGGGTGCTCGTCGCGCTGCGGCCGCCGACCCCGGGGGTTCCGGTGGACTCGCGGGACCGGAGCAGGATGACGCAGGGAGCGCTGCAACTCGGCGCGGCCCTGGCCGACCTCTCCCGTCAGGGGACGACGGTCGAATGGCCGGGCGACCCGGTGTGTGTGCAGCAGTCCACCGCGGGGGCTCCACCGGTCCGCTTCGGTTCGTTCGACTGGGACCTCGACACGGGCATGGTCACGATGGACGCCGGGCTCCTGCAGATCTTCGGTGCCGAGGTGCCCTCCCCCTGCCCGATCGACGTACTGACGGCGCTCCTGGAGCCGGAGGACGGGTACGCGCTGTGGGCGGCGGCCCGGCAGGCGACGGGACCGGACGGACGTCCGGCGGGACGCCGGATCAGGCTGAAGGGACCGGACGGCGGACTGCACCTGCTGGAGGTCTCCACACGGGCGCGCAAGAGCCCGCCGGACACGCGGAGCGGGACCCCCGCGTGGGGCACCCACACCGGTCTGCGGCTCACCTGCACCCTCGTCGACCTCGGCACGGGGCTCATCGGGTCCGACGCCACGGACCGACTGCCGCGGGCGATCCTGGCGATCGACCGGCTCGGACGTGTCACCTACGTCAACGAGCGCACGGAGCGGCTCCTCGGCCGCCCCCGCGGGGCTCTCGCGGGGCGCCCGCTGTGGGAGGCGCTGCCCTGGTTCAGCCTCCCCTTCCACGAGGAGCAGTTGCGCGCGGCCCTCATCTCCGGTGAGCCGGTGCGCTTCCTGGCCCGCCCGGAGCAGGGCCGGTGGCTGACGGTATCCCTCCATCCGGGCCGGGACGGGGTGACCATGGTGCTGGTCCCGGAGGACGATCCTGTGCAGCTCACGCGGGGTTCCGGAACCGGCGGGCAGAAGGACGACAGCCTCTCCCTGGCGGACGACCGGGTCTCGGCCCTGTACCGGCCGGTGGCCCTGGCGATCGCGCTGTCCGAGGCGGTGACGGCCCGCCAGGTGTCGGCGGTGGTGACGGAGGAGCTGCTGCCGGCGTTCGGCGGACGGCAGCTGGCCATCTACCTGCTGAGCGACCGGCGGCTGTATCTGGCCTGGGAGACCGGGTTCCCGCCGGGTTTCCTCGAACCCTTCGACGGCGTGGCCCTGGACGAACACGTGCCCGGGGTGGAGACGCTGACGACGGGCAGACCGCTGTTCTTCCAGTCGATGGAGCAGCTGAGCCGGACCTATCCGGGTCTGCCGCTGGACGCCCACTCGGGGGCGCGGGCGTTCCTTCCGCTGATCGCCTCGGGCCGGCCGGTGGGCTCCTGCATCCTCGGCTTCGACCGGCCGCGCG
Organism: Streptomyces sp. NPDC017246; assembly: GCF_044331325.1. Lineage (NCBI taxonomy): Bacteria > Bacillati > Actinomycetota > Actinomycetes > Kitasatosporales > Streptomycetaceae > Streptomyces > Streptomyces sp. NPDC017246. The sequence continues at coordinate 166,549 of NZ_JBIRMW010000013.1, forward strand.
GCTTCAGCCCGGAGGAGCGGGCCGTCCTCACGGCGCTCGCGGGGCTCATCGCGCAGGCGCTGGAGCGCGCGCAGCGGTACGACACGGAGTCGGCGGTCGCACGGGGACTCCAGGACGCGCTGCTTCCGCACCGGCTGCCGGTGTGGGAGGGAGTGGACACGGTCGGGCGCTATCTTCCGGGCACGCAGGGCATGGACGTCGGAGGGGACTGGTACGACGTGATCGAGACGGGGCACGGTCGCCTCGCGCTCGTGATCGGTGACGTGCAGGGGCACGGGGTCGCGGCCGCGGCCACGATGGGGCAGCTGCGGAGCGCGGTGCGGGCCTTCGCGCTGGCCGGTCATCGTCCGCAGGACGTCATGCGGGGCACCAACCGGCTGCTCATCGACCTGGATCCGGGGCAGTTCGCGAGCTGTTGCTACGTACTGCTCGATCCGAAGACGGGGGAACTGCGGGGTGTGCGGGCCGGGCATCCGCAGCCGCTGCTCCTTCGCCCCGACGGGACGACGGAGCTGGTGGAACTGGCGGGCGGGATGGTGCTGGGGATCGACGACCGCGCCTCGTACCCGGTGACGCGGCTCAGGCTGGCTCCCGGCGCGGTGCTCGCGCTGTTCACGGACGGCCTGGTGGAGCAGCCGGGCCGGGACATCGACGAGGGGATCGAGCAGCTGCGCCGGGCACTCGCCGCGACGGGTTCGCTGCCGCTCGCCGAGGCGGCGGACCGGGTGACGAGGGAGGCCCGGCAGTCCACGTCGCGCCCGGACGACATCGCTCTGCTGCTCGCGGCCCGCTGGCCGAAGCACGTCTGAGGATCACCCGGTCGGGCCTGTGGCGCTGGTCGGCCGCCGTGGGCGCGGGGAGGCTGGGGGGTGCCGTGCCGATCAGGCCGGACGAGTCAGGGCGGGAGCCCGAGGAGGACACGTGCAGCAGGACAAGCAGCCCGAGTACAGCCCGGTGGTCTTCCGCGACCGCTCGGCCGGGTACGCCTTTCTGACCCGGTCCACGGCGACCAGCGACCGGACCATCGAGTGGGACGACGGCAACACGTACCCCGTGGTCGATGTCGAGATCTCCTCCGAGAGCCACCCGTTCTACACGGGCACGGCGCGGACGGTGGACTCCGAGGGCCGGATCGCCCGGTTCGAGCGGCGGTTCGGCGAGGAGAGCTGAGTTCCGCGGGCACTTTCGGATCCCGCCGTGAAAGTGGTCAGAAGATGGCCAGTTCGCCTTCCAGGATGAGGTCATGAAGAAGGCGGAGCGCTCACGCTCCGCCGATGACTCCCTGGAGGGGAACAGCTGTGATCGTGGTGACCGGAGCGACCGGAAACGTCGGACGACCGCTGGTGGAGCTGCTGGCCGCGGCCGGTGAGCGGGTGACGGCGGTGAGCCGGCGGCCTGCCGCCGGGCTGCCCGCCGGGGTGACGCACCGGCAGGGGGATCTGGCCGATGTGGACGGCCTGAAGGGGCTGTTCGAGGGCGCGGAGGCGGTGTATCTGCTCGTCGCGGGCCTGGGGGACGAGCTGAGTCCGCGGGAGATCGTGGCGGCCGCGGTGGCCGCCGGGGTGCGGCGGATCGTGTTCCAGTCCTCGCAACTGGTGGGGACGCGGACCGATTCGGCGTCGCACGAGATTCTGCGGGCGTTCGAGACGGCGGTACGGGAGTCCGGGGTCGACTGGACCGTCCTGCGGCCCGGTGGCTTCGCGTCCAACGCCTTCCTCTGGGCGGAGCCGGTGCGTTCGGCCCGTACGGTGGCGGCCCCGTTCGCCGATGTGGCGCTGCCGGTGGTGGATCCGGCGGACATCGCCGCCGTCGCGGCGGAGGCGCTGCGCGACCCGGCGCACGCGGGGCGGGTCTATGTACTGACCGGACCGGAGGCGGTGTCACCGCGCGAGCAGGCGCGGGCTCTCGCCGGAGCGGTGGGCGAGCCGGTCGCGTTCGTGGCGCAGAGTGCGGGTGAGGCCAGGTCCCAGCTGGTGCGGTTCCTGCCGGAGGAGGCCGTCGACGGGATGCTGTCGGTGATGGGCGAGCCCCGCGCGGAGGAGCAGCGGGTGAGCCCCGATGTGGAGCGGGTCCTCGGCCGGGCGCCGCACGCCTTCTCGGCGTGGGCGGAGCGGAACGCGCTCGCCTTCACCTGAGCGGTCGCCTCCTGACCGCTCACCGTTGCCCGAGCGCTCGCCGATACCGGAGAGGAGCGCCGGGAGCGAGACCCGACAGGCCGTGGGGAGAACGGCGGAACCTCGGCGAGGGCGGGGACGCATGTCGCGCGGACAGCGTCCCCCGCCCCGGCCGGGTGGGGAGAGCGAGGGCGCGCGGCGCCCTCGGCTCACGTCGGGAAGGCGATCAGGCCTTCACGATGCCGGACTCGGAGACCTTGATGGTCGCGGCGGTGGCGCCGGAACGGGAGCCGAGGCCCTCGATCTTCTTGACCAGGTCCTGGCCCTCGACGACCTCACCGAAGACGACGTGCTTGCCGTCGAGCCAGTCGGTGACGACCGTGGTGACGAAGAACTGCGAGCCGTTGCTGTTCGGGCCGGCGTTGGCCATCGAGAGCAGGAACGGGCGGTCGTGCTTCAGCTTGAAGTTCTCGTCGGCGAACTTCTCGCCGTAGATGCTCTTGCCGCCGGTGCCGTTGCCGCGGGTGAAGTCGCCACCCTGGAGCATGAACTGCGGGATGACGCGGTGGAACGGGGAGCCGGCGTAACCGAAGCCGTGCTCACCGGTGGCGAGCTCGCGGAAGTTCCTGGCCGTCTTCGGGACGTCCTCGTCGAACAGCTGGAAGACGATGCGCCCGGCGGGCTCGTCGTTGATGGTGATCTCGAAGTAAACGTTGTCGCTCATGGGGACATCCTGTCATTAGTCACGCACGGCGCGCGCACGGGCCGCCTCCTCCCGGGTCGCGGCGTGCCGATGCCCCGCGGCCCGTCAGGGGCGCGGGGCACCGGTCGCCGTCGTGGGCACGGTCAGAGCAGTCCGCCGGTCCCGGGGGCCGGGAGGGCGCCCTCGGCTCCCTGGACGGTGTCGTGGACGACGGTCTCGACGCCCTGGTCCTCCTGGAGGAGACCGGTGGCGCCGCCCAGGGGGCTCTCGGCGGCGCTGGCCTGCGGCGGAGGGGTGATGAGGGCGGTGACGACGCCTGCGGCGAGGGAGGCGATGGCGAGCATGCTGCGCTTCTTCATGACCGGGTCAACTGCTGAGAGGCCAGGGAGTTACGGCCGTCACCGGATCAGGGCCGACGGAAGCCGATCTCAAGCCCACCCCCGAGGCCGGTCTCCGACCCACCCCCGGTGCCCACCCCCGGTGCCCACCCCCGGTGCCCACCCCCGGTGCCGACCTCCGGCCCACTCCTGAGGCCGGTCTCCCGACCCGCCCCGGGGTCCGATCCCTCACCCCGGAGGCCGGTCACCGCACGGGATAGCATATTTCGCACTTTTACCCCCTATCAGGTGGAACCATATGGTTGTGGTGGATGTCTCTGTCAGTGACACCACTGTCCCCGGAGCAGGAGAAATTGGGGGACGTCATGCATCACCGTCACACCCTCGCGGCCGTCGCCGCGGGAATCCTGTTGACCGCCGGCATCGGCGCCACGATCCCGGCCGGCGCCGCCCGCGCCCCCTCCCCGAGCGCGTCGACCCAGGCCACGGCCCTGGTCGTCAACGCCCGCTGGGGCGGCCACGCCACCTTCGACCGGCTGGTGATCGACATACGGGGTGCCATGCCCCCGGTCACCGTGCACCCGGTCTCCGCCTTGCACTACGACGCCTCGGGACAGCGGGTCCCGCTGGCGGGGAAGTACTTCCTGGAGATCCGTCTCTCCCCCGCGGCCGCCCACGACGATGCCGGAAAGTCCGTGTACCGGGGACCCCAGCTGGTGAAGATCCATCTGCCCGCGCTCAAGGGGGTCGCCCTCACCGGCGACTTCGAGGGCGTGGTCACCGTCGGAGCCGCCTTCGACACCAAGCCCGCCTACAAGACCTTCCGGCTGCACTCCCCGGAGCGCTTCGTGGTCGACGTCGCCCACCCGGTGGGCTGCCGCACCTGAACGGCCGGAACCAGAGGTGGGGGTCGTCCGGAGCGGCGGCCCCCACTCCCTGGCCTAGGGTCTGTCGTCACATTCCCGTCGTCGCCCGCAGGGCGGCCCTGCGGCGTCTGGTGCGTGCTCTCGGCGTGCCGGGGGGAAGTGCTCGTACTGGACGTACTCGCACTTTCGCCCGGTGCGGCGAGAGTGCGTGCCAGGCGTCGCGGGGCAGACGGGAATGTGACGACAGACCCTAGGACCGGTCCACCTCGCGGCCGGTCTCCAGGTACAGCGGCCTGCCGGTCCTGCGGGCCCGGTCGATGCCCGCGAGCCGGGTGAACTCTCCGGGCTCCATCTCCCGCTCCCATTCGTCGAGCGTGCGGAGGCTGTACTCGCTGTGCTCCTCGGGGTCGAGGACGACGCCGGCGATCTGCTCGTCCGTCAGGTCACCGCCGTCGAAGACGAAGCCGATGTGGTTGGCGGGCCAGTCGTCGCCGCGGTCGGTGACGAAGTGGGTGCCGAGGAGCCGCGGTTCCCCGGCGAAGACGATCCCGGTCTCCTCCTGGCACTCGCGGACGGCCGTCTCCCAGGGGGTCTCCCCCGGGTCCATGTTCCCACCGGGCCACTGCCACAGCTCGGCGCGGTAGCTGGCACGCAGCTGGAAGGGGCGGCCCCCGGTGTCGGTGAAGTAGAGGCAGGCGTACGCCGTCGCTCTCGGCAGGGTTGCGACGTACTCGACGGGCGGCAGCCAGATGTTCGCCATGGGCGGCTCTCCTTCGACGGGCCGATGGGATCACCCTCATCCAAGCGGTCCGGGGGCCGGGGGCCGACCGCTCCTGGGCGGATCACCGGATCGTGTGATCACTTTCAGGCAGCGGAGACCAGGCCCGCCTCGTACGCGATGATGACCAGCTGCACGCGGTCGCGTGCGTCCAGTTTGGCGAGCAGCCGGGTCACATAGGTCTTGGCGGTGGCGACGCTGATGTGGAGTTCGGTGGCCACCTCCGTGTTGGAGAGACCCCGGCCGACCAGGGTGAGGACCTCGCGCTCGCGGTCGGTGATCCCCTCGGCCCCGCGCCGGGGCGCGGCGGGGACGGACCTCGACCGGTCGGTGAACTCCTTGATGAGCCGCCGGGTGACGCTGGGGGCGATCAGCGCGTCGCCCGAGGCCACGACCCGGACGGCGGCGAGGATGTCGTCCAGGGCCATGTCCTTGACCAGGAACCCGGACGCGCCCGCGTGGAGCGCCCCGTAGACGTGGTCGTCGTCGTCGAAGGTGGTGAGCACGACCACCCGGGCGCCGCTGGAGCCGGCGGTGATGAGACGGGTCGCCTCGATGCCGTCCGTACCGGGCATGCGCAGGTCCATGACGACGACGTCGGCGCCGGTCTCCTCGACGAGGCGGACGGCCTCGGCGCCGTCCGCCGCCTCGCCCGCGACGACGAGGTCGGTGGTGTCGGTCATGACCATCCGGAGCGCGGTGCGCACCAGGGGCTGGTCGTCGGCGAGGACGACCCGGACGGGGCGCTCGGTGGTGGTCTCGCTCATCGGACGGTGGCTCCTGTGGGGAGGGGAAGGCGGGCGGTGACACGGAAGCCGCCGCCGGGGCGGGGTCCCGCGTCGAACTCTCCGTGCAACAGGGCGACTCGCTCCCGCATCCCGACGAGACCGTAGCCGGACCCGCCTGCGGGGCGGGTCCGGTCGCGGTCCTGGTCGTGGGTGCGGTCCCGTTCGCCGTCCCGGTCCCGTCCCGGGTCACGGTCGCGGTCCCGTTCGTGGTCCCGTCCGCGGCGAGGGCCGGGGCAGGGGCCGAAGTCCTCGACGGTGACGACAAGGGCCTCCGGGTCCTGCTGATCGACGGTGACCGTGCAGGAGTCGGCCCCCGAGTGCCGTACGACGTTGGTCACGGACTCCTGGACGAGACGGAAGGCGGAGAGGTCGATGTCCTGCGGGAGGGTTCGGGGCGCTCCGACGCGACGGACGGCGACCCGGACACCGACGGCCGCGGTGACCTCGGCCAGCCGGTCGAGGACGGCGAGGCCGGGCATCTCGGGCAGCCCCGTGCCCTCGGCGGGTCGTGGGCCGGGGTCGCCCGGCTCGTCGGTGCGCAGCGCGCCGAGCATGCGGCGCAGTCCGGCCAGGGTCTCGCGGCTCGCCGTCTCGATCTCGGTGAGGGCCTGACGGGCCTGTGCGGGCTGCGTCTCGATGACACGGCGGGCGGCGCCGGCCTGGAGGGCGACGATGCCGATGCTGTGGGCGACCGAATCGTGCATCTCGCGGGCGATCCTGAGCCGTTCGGAGGTGACGGCCTGGGCGGCGCTCTGGGTGCGGGTCCGTTCGGCGTGCACCCGGCTCTGCTGCTCCGAGCGGCCGAGCAGCCAGGCGACGGCCGCGGTCAGGGCGACGGCGAGTGCGCCGGTGGTGGCGACGTTCCAGCCCGACAGGAGCCGGACCGCCAGATGGCCGAAGAGGACACCGAGGGAGAGCAGGAGCGCCCTGCCCGCCTCGCGGGGCGGGCGGGCGGCGGCGATGGCGTAGAGGGCGACGTCCACGGCGAGGTACTGCGCGGCCGGGATGGCCATGACACTGAGCGGGGTGCTGGCGATCACCGCGGCCACGAGGAGGTACGTCAGGGACGCGGTCGGACGGCGGGTCAGGAGCGCGCTGCCGCGCAGGGCGAGGGCGGTCGCGATGCACAGCATGGCGAGCCCGTCCCAGCGCACGATGACCACGCCGGCCATGACCTCGGCCGCGTCCTGGCCGGGCAGCCGGATCCGCAGGAGGGCGGTGAAGAGCATGCCCGCGAGCCAGGCGATCGCGGCCCACCCACCGGGGGTGACTCTTCTGAGGAACGGCGCTGACGGGGTGACAGGCATGCGGTGATCGTAATGGCCGCCCGCGTCCGGGGCATCGGACCAGGGGTGTACGACCCGGGGTGACACGGGTCGGCTCCGGAACCGGGGGGATCGCACGCAGGTCGTACGCGCGCAGGGGGCCGGCGCCGGTCGCCCTCGCACCCCGGGATCGGGCACTCGTCGCTCGTGCGCCGTGAGGTCAGGTGCCCGCCGTGCGTGCGCGGCGCAGACGGCGCCGGAGCAGGTACTCGTGCACCAGGCGGCCGACGAGAGCACCGCCGTACACGACGAAGCCGACACCGACCAGCCACGACTGCAGGACGAGGACGGTGCCGAACTGGCCGTATGTCACCGCGTTCGAGGCGATCAGCGGGGAGAACACCAGCTGGGAGAAGATCCGCAGCCCCAGCAGGCCCAGGGCGGTCAGGACGGCACCGGGTGCGAGAGCGCGCCAGCGGATGCGCCCGCAGAGCAGGAAGCGCTGCGACCACCAGAAGAAGAAGAACGTGCCGACGAGGTCGCCGAGGGCGACGAGGCCGGTGAACAGGGCGGGCGAATCGGCCGGTGCGGGATTGGCGACGAAGACCAGCAGACAGGCGACGAGGACGGCCAGCCAGACGACGTGCCGCCACATGGTGTGCCAGCGGGCGGTGGGAAGGTCCCAGACCCGCTCGTACCCGGTCTGTACGGCGGATCCGAAGGTGACACCGAAGGCGGCGAGCGCGGCGAGACCGAAGGCGGTGGTGCGTTGCAGGGCCTGCCCGGGCTGGCCGAAGAGCCGCTCGACCTCCTCCTGCGAGACCTCGGACACTCCCAGGCCCTGCACGAGCCAGCGGGCGAAGCCCTGGCCGCTGGCGAGGTCGGCGGCGGCCACGACGATGAGCAGGGGCACGAGGGTGAGGAGGCTGAGCGCCGCGAAGCCCATGGCGCGGTGCATGAGTTCCATGGCGCGGCCCCGGTTCCACGCGAGGCCGACGGGCGAGGCGAGGACTCGTGCGTGGAGCCGCTGGAACCAGTGGCCGTGTTCGGTGGGGACACCGTCGTGCGGCGGACCGGGTGTGGAGGGCATGCCTCCTGAGGTACCCGGCCGGACGGCCGGACATCGCAGAGGTGCGGCCGAACGGGTGTCGTGCGCGTCGGGGCGGGGCGTCTGCCGGCTCTCCTCCGGCCCGGTCTCAGGGGTGGATCGGGCGGGCTCCCGGGCCCGGGCGGACGGTGACGTCACGGGCGGTGAGCGTGGCCCGTTCCTCGTCCTCGCACTGCACGACGACGCGGACGGGGGCTCCGCAGTCCGTGTGCCGGATGTCGAGGACCGGACCCTCGGGTTCCCCGGCGTGGGTGTCGCCCCACTGCTTGAGGGCGAGGAGCACGGGCCAGAGGTCGACCCCCTTGGGGGTGAGCCGGTACTCGTACCGGGTACGGGCGCCGGGTTCACGGTACGGCTCCGCCCGCAGCACGCCGGCCGAGACCAGCTTGCGGAGCCGGTCGGCGAGGACCGCCTCGGAGAGCCCGAGGTGCCGGCGGAACTCGTCGTAGCGACGGACGCCGTTGAAGGCGTCGCGCAGGATCAGCAGGGTCCACTTCTCGCCCACGAGGTCGAGCGTGCGGCGAACCGGGCAGTTCTCCGTGTCCGTCTCCAGCCACTTCATCGTCACACTGTAGCCACCTGACTGTGTCGTTGACAGTCAGCTTTCGGGACAGCTAGCTTCGCGGTACAGAGCCAGCTGGGAGTCAGCCGGCCACGGCGGGCGGAGAGTGGTCATGGGGCGGTCGCGCACGGTCGAGTGGGAGGACGCCGGGGCCACCGCCCGGGCCGCCGGGTCGATGGCGGGGCTCGACTTCCTGCGGGAGATGGTGGCGGGACGGCTCCCCGGCCCGCCGATCGCCGCGCTCCTCGGCTTCGGCCTGGAGGAGGTCGAGGAAGGACGGGCGGTGTTCGTCCTGGAACCGGGCGAGGAGCACTACAACCCGATCGGCAGCGTGCACGGCGGGGTGTACGCGACCCTGCTCGACTCGGCGGCCGGCTGCGCGGTCCACTCGACTCTCCCGCAGGGCACGGCGTACACCTCGCTCGACCTCTCGACCCGCTTCCTCCGGCCGATCACGACCGAGACCGGCAAGGTCCGGGCGATCGGCACGGTGCTGTCGCGGGGCCGCAGGACCGCACTCGCGGAGGCGGGCCTGTACGACGCCGAGGACCGGCTGCTCGCGCACGCGACCAGCACGTGCATGCTCTTCCCCGTCCCGTGACCGGTTCCGGGACGGGTCCCGGAAGACGTTTCCGGGAGCACGCGCGCGTAGCCCGCGCTCGGCTCAGCGGATGATCCCCGTGACCGGGCGGGTCCGGGTGCAGCCGTCCGGGGCGACGTCGGGGACGCCGTTCGCCTGCAGGGCCGCGCTCACCAGGGTGGCGAGCAGATCGATGTCCGACCCCATGTCCAGACGGACCGTCACCCAGCCCGAACCGGCACGGAGACGGACCGCGCTCGACCCCAGCAGCGCCGGGCGCAGTTTCGCGACCATGGCGCGGGTGAGGTGGACGTCGGCCTCGTGTTCACCGTGGAAATGCACGATCTCCTCCGTCGCCGTGCCCAGTCCGATCTCGGCGCCGCAATGGGCCCGACCGGGGGTCAGCGAGGGCCAGCTCATCAGACGTTCACTGGCATGCCTGGCCGTGTTCATACGGAGGAGCGTGCCGGGCCCGGGGGCCGCGCACAAGCGTCCTGCGGGAAGAATCCCGCTCAGGCGTGAAACATGCCGCGAGCAGGGGCTGTGTGACTGTGTGTCACGGCGTTCCGTGGGGATGACGTGACCCGGTGTCACTGTGGGGCACGTGCGCGGATGCGGGCCGCGAGGACGGCCACGTCGTCCTCCGCGTCGTGTGCGCCGAGGCGGTGGAGCACCTCGTCGACGACCTGTCCGGGGCCGGAGTCCGGGGTGAGCCTGAGCGCGGCGAGGCGGCCGAGGGAGACGTCGATGTCCTCGCCGCGCCGCTCGACGAGTCCGTCGGTGAAGATCAGCAGGGTGTCGCCCGGACGGAGCGGTCGGGTGGTCGGTTCGTACCCCCCGACGCCGGTGCCCAGGGGTGGTCCCACGGTGAGGTCGACCAGCGCGGCCGAGCCGTCCGCGCCGAACACCGCGGGCGGCAGGTGTCCGGCGCAGGCGAAGGTGGCGGTGCCACGGGCCGGGTCGACCCGGACGAGCAGCACGGTGGCGGGGCGGCGGGCGTCGTCCTCGGCGACCACGGCGTCGAGGTGGCGCAGCACCCGGTGCGGCGGCAGGTCGGTCGCGGCGACCTCGCGGAGGGCCGTGCGGTAGGCGTTCATGTCGACGGCCGCGTCCAGGCCGTGTCCCATGACGTCGCCGACGACCAGCAGGCTGCGGCCGAAGTGGAGCCGTACCGTCTCGAACCAGTCGCCGCCCACGAGGGCACGGGGCCCGGCGGGGAGGTAGGCGCCCGCGATCTCCAGGTTGGGGTGGGGACGGCCGGGCTCGGCGACGAGGGCGCGCTGGAGATGGAGCGCGGTGTCCTCGGTGGCCGCGAGGCGACCGGCATGCCCGAGGTGGCGGGCCGCGAGCCGGGCCGCGTACCGGAGGAGGGCCGCTTCGTCGTCGGAGAAGGGCCCGCCGCCGCTCCGGGCGACGCCGACGGTCCCGAGCGGTTCCTCGCCGTGGACGGCGAGGGGGACGGAGAGACGGTGGGTGGCGGGGGTGTGGGCCGCCGGGCCGCGGGCCGCGGGGCCCCGGGCTTCGGGACCGCGGGCTTCGGGACCGGAGGCGGCTGCCGCGCGGCGGAGTGGAGCGCCCTGTTCCGTCAGCAGGTCGACCTCGGTGGCCGCGCGCAGGTGGCGGGCGACGAAGCCGGCGAGTTCGCGGCAGGTGCTCGTCTCGTCGAGCGTCGTACCGATCTCGCCGATCGCCCGCTCCATGGCCCGCACCCTGGCCAGGAGGGCCTCGTCCCGTTCCTCGTCCCGTTCCGCCACGACACCTCCACCGCCGCGCGGTCCCCGGGTGGCACACCCGGTTCCCCCATTGCACCAGCGGGTGGCGTCCCGCGCGCGGCACACCTCGCGCGGGACGGTTGTGCGACGGTGCCCGATCTGATCAAGTACAAGCAGAGGCTACTGGCCAGTACGAGATTCCGCTCCCCGGGGGGACAGCCATGACGACCGGTTTCTTCAGCTCCGTCGACGACGTCGCCGAGAAGCTCGCCACGACCGGCTACCTCGCGTCACCCGCCGTCGCCACCACTGTCTTCCTCGCCGACCGGCTCGGCAAGCCGCTGCTCGTCGAGGGCCCGGCCGGCGTCGGCAAGACGGAGCTCGCCAAGGCCGTCACCGAGGTGACGGGCGCGCGGCTGGTCAGGCTCCAGTGCTACGAGGGCGTCGACGAGTCCCGCGCGCTGTACGAGTGGAACCACGCCAAGCAGCTGCTGCGGATCACGGCCGGGCGGGGCGAGTCCTGGGACGAGACGCGGACGGACATCTTCGGCGAGGAGTTCCTGCTCCCCCGGCCGCTGCTCACCGCGATCCGGTCCGAGCGGCCGACCGTGCTCCTGATCGACGAGACCGACAAGGCGGACGTCGAGGTCGAGGGCCTCCTCCTGGAGGTGCTCAGCGACTTCCAGATCACGGTTCCCGAGCTCGGCACCATCACGGCGACCCGGCGCCCCTTCACCGTGCTCACCTCCAACGCGAGCCGCGAGCTGTCCGAGGCGCTGCGCCGGCGCTGCCTCTTCCTGCACATCGGCTTCCCCGAGGAGGAACTGGAGCGACGCATCGTCACGCTCAAGGTCCCCGGTCTCGACGCCGTCCTCGTCGACTCCGTGGTGCGGGTCGTCGGTGCGCTGCGGGCGATGGACCTGCGGAAGCTGCCGTCCGTCTCGGAGACGATCGACTGGGCCCGGACCCTGCTGGCACTCGGCGCGGACCGACTGGACGAACGGGTCGTACGGGAGACCCTGGGCGTCCTGCTGAAGCACCAGGAGGACATCGTGAAGGCGGCGGCCAAGCTCGACCTGGACGCGGTGTGAGGCCCGCGGACGCCCCCGACGCCCCGGGAGGTTCCGCCGCCGCCACGGCGCCCGGTGCGACCGCGGCCCGGCTCACCGGTCTCGTGGGCGCGCTGCGCGCCCACGGCTTCGGGATCGGGACCGGCGAGACCGTGGACGCCGGGCACGCCGTGGAGGCGGTCGGTCTCACGGACCGCGGGCGGCTCCGGGAGGCGCTGGCGGCGACCCTCCTCCACGGCGAGAGGCAGCGACCGGTGTTCGACCAGGTCTTCGACCTGTACTTCCCACTGGGCCACACAGCGGCGGCGGAGGCGTACGAGAACACCCCGGCGGCTCTCGCGGCGCTGCGGGACCGCCTCGCGGACGCCCTCACCGCGGCTGACGGCGCCGCTCTCGACCGTCTCGCCGCCGAGGCGGTCGGCGGTTTCGGCGGCTACGGCTCCGGCCCCGGGTCGGACGGCTGGTCCTCGTACCAGACGCTGTCCCGGCTGCGGCCGGAGACGCTGCTGGCGCGCGTACGGGAGCGGCTCCGGGCCGCTCCCGGGGCGGAGGACCCCGAGTTCACCGAGCGGCTCCTCGACGACGAGATCCGGCGCCGGATCGAGGCCTTTCGCGAGCGGGTCAGGACCGCGGCCCGGCGGCGCGTCGCGGAGCGGCAGGGCCGGGGCCGGGTCGCACGACGCGCGGTCGCGGGGACGGCGGACACCGTGGACTTCCTCCTCGCCGGACGGGCCCAGCTGGACGAGCTGCGGCGGACGGTACGGCCGCTGGCGCGGAAGCTCGCCACCCGGCTCGCGGCCCGTCGGCGCCGGGCCTCGCGCGGGGAGATCGATCTGCGGCGGACACTGCGCCGCTCGCTGTCGACCGGGGGCGTGCCGGTGCGGCCCGTGCTGCGACGGCGCCCTCCCCGGCGGCCGGAGCTGGTCCTGCTGTGCGACGTGTCGGGGTCGGTGGCCGGCTTCGCGCAGTTCACGATGCTGCTCGTGCAGGCGCTGCACGACCAGTTCAGCCGGGTGCGGGTGTTCGCCTTCGTCAATCGGGTGGACGAGGTGACGGGGCTGATCGCCCGGGGTTCGGCGGATCCGGCGGGGCTCGGCGACCGGATCCTCGCGGAGGCGGAGCTGACCGGGTGGCACGGGCAGAGCGACTACGGGACGGCGCTCGGGGAGTTCGCCGACCGGTATCTGGAGGCCCTCGGCCCGCGCACGGTCGTCTTCGTCCTCGGGGACGCCCGGACCAACGGCTCCGACCCGAACCTCGCGGCGCTGCGACGGATCGCGGACCGGGCACGCCGTGTCCACTGGCTCAACCCCGAGCAGCCCTCGCTGTGGGGTACGGGCGACTCGGTGGCCCCGGCCTACGCCGGTCTCGTCGAGATGCGGCCCTGCCGGAACGCCCGCCAGCTCGGGGCGCTGATCGGCCGCCTGCTGCCGGTGTGAACCGCGAAACGCGGGGCTGGGGCGGAGGTGGTGCCGGACCGTCGCCCGCATGGCACGATCGGTCCATGCCCACCGGATCCGACCGTCCCGAGACGGAATTCCCCCGCGCCATCGGCGCGCCCGCCACGCGCGCGCTCGCCGCGGCCGGATACACCCGCCTCGACCAGCTCGCGGGCGTCCCCGCCGCCGAGCTCGCCGCCCTGCACGGTGTGGGGCCGAAGGCGCTGCGCGTGCTCGGCGAGGTGCTCGCGGAACGCGGCCTCTCCCTGGGGTGAGTCCCGGCCCGTCGGTGGGGGCGACTTCCGGTCCCGGTTGTACTGCGGGCGGGCGCGCGAACTAGCGTGACCTCCATGGAACTCTTGGGAGAGATAACGGCCGACCGTCCCCTGATCGTCCTCGCCGTCAAGGAGGAGGCGCAGTTCCTGGAGACGGATCTGCCCGTGCTCCTGACCGGCATGGGCAAGGTGAACGCGGCGACCGCGCTCGCGACCGTCCTCGGCCGGGGCCCGCGGCCGTCCGGGATCGTGAACCTGGGCACGGCCGGGGCACTGCGGCCCGGCTGGACGGGGACGCACGTCGTCGGGACGGTCGTGCAGCACGACCTCGACGGCGAGCTGCTGGCGACGCTGACCGGCGAGACGTACGGGTCGTCGCTGTCGCTCCCGGACGGTGGCGACGTGGTTCTGGCCACCGGGGACGCGTTCATCTCGGACGAGGCCGCTCGCGCCCGGCTCGCGGAGCGGGCGCCGCTGGTCGACATGGAGGGGTACGCGCTCGCGGTGGCCGCGGAGCTGTCCGGGGTGCCGCTGCGCATCGTGAAGCACGTCAGCGACGAGGCCGGGGACGGGGCCGCGCGCACCTGGCGTGAATCGGTCGCCGAGTGCGCGCGGGCGCTGGCCGACTGGGCGGAGGCGAACACCCCGTACCGCTCCTGAGCGATACGGGGCGGCCGGGCCGGCGGTGCCGGTCCCGGGCGTCTCGTCGAGCCGCCGACGGTCGGGTCAGCGGTGCTGGAAGTGGACCTCCGGGTTCGCCGGGGTCGGGCCGTCGAGGACCGGGCGCGCGAGGCCGCGCAGGTGCTGGTCGAAGAACGCGGCCACGTACGTCCGGGTGACGGCGACGGCGCGGTCGGTGGGCAGTTCGGGCTGCGGCAGGCCGAAGTGACGTGAGATCACGGGGCCGTCGGAGAAGGTGAAGTGCTCGGAGCCGGCCACCGTGACCCAGCGCTTCCACCCGTCGAGCGCGGTCCACGCCCGGTCCCAGCTGGTGTCGATCCCGCCGGGCAGGTGCATGTCGTCGTGGGTCCCGAGCATCATGAACGGGCGGCCCCCCAGCCCCTCCGCCGGGAGGTCCTCCCAGAACGAGCCGTCCATGTTGATCCCGGCGTCGACGCGCCGGTCGGCCACCATCGTGCTCGCCGCGCTCGCCCCGCCGATGGAGTGACCGGCCATGCCGATCCGACGGGCGTCGATGACGTCGGCGTACTTCCAGACGGGCCGGGGCCCGGTGAGCCGGTCCAGGACGTACCGCATGTCGGCGGCCCGGGTCGTGGTGACCACACTGGCGGGCACACCGCCCTCGTCCACAGCCGTGCAGGCGACGCAGGTGAGGGTACGGCCGCCGGGCAGGCTGATCCCGTAGGACTCGTAGGCGTGGTCGACGGACGCGACGACGTAACCGCGGGAGGCCAGGTCCTCGGCGAGATGGGTGAGCGTCCAGCGGGAGACGCTGAAGCCCGGCGAGAGCAGCACCAGGGGGCGCCTGCCCGGCGCGGGCCGCGCGTCGGTCCCGCTGTGGGTGCGGGTCCGGGCGAGCACGTCGCCGGAGACGCCGGGCCCGAGCTGCTCGGCGAGCAGCCGTGCCTCGTCCCGGGTGGCGTACGGCGCGGGGCGCCCGCTCCCGGCCCGTGCGGCCGGGTAGTGGAGTGTGACCATGAGCGCGCGCCCGTCGGCGGTGGGCACCCACGGGTCGGTACGGGACCGGTCGACGAGCGGCAGGACGGTGCTGCCGACGGAGTACGGGCCGGTGGGTGCGGGAAGCGCGGCCCGGGTGACGACCGGCGCGCCGGACGAGGACGGGGCCGATCGCCAGGCCGGTGTGCCGGACGAGGACAACGGCGACTGCCACGCCGACGTGACGTCGGTGCCGACGGGAGCCGAGGCCGAGGCCGGGCCCGCCGTGGCGAGAGCCGCCGGTAACGTGAGGGAGCAGGCGATGAGGGCGGCCGCGGCCGCCCTGCTGAATCGGATCATGAGGGCACGCTAGAGGCCACGGCCGGACGGACGCGTCCGTCTGCGGGCCCATGTCCCGTCAGACCAGGGGCGGACACGGGACGGTCTGCACTCCGCCGTACGACGTCCGGCCCATCCCCGAAGGCCACGCGTGCGGCGCGGCCACGTCCCTCCCTCTCCGCCCCGTCCGCCGCGCCCCCGCCCACCGGTCGCCGCCACGGAGGAAGTGCCGCCGTGCCCGGTCCACTTGCCGGTCCGCCGGCCGGCTCCCGCTCCTCGGAACGCTGTCCGCCCGACCACCTCCCGGGACGGCCTTGACAGTGCGGAAGGCGGCCTGCCTAAGCTGAGGCGCTCCCTTCCGGACGTGGACGGGTTCTGGGCCAGGGCCTGCGGGGAGGCGGATGTGCGCGTATCGATCGCGGCGCCGCGCGGCCCCCGTATCGGCCTCCCTGACAGCCTCCCCGCCGACCTCCGCACCGGCTTCCGGGTGAGCGCGCCGCTGGTCTGCCGACGGCACGTCGACTACTGCCGTACCTCATCGGCCATCTGTCCTTCCTGCCGCGCCTGACCCCGCCCCGCGTGGGTCCGCGCGTCCGCCGACATCCCGTGACCCGGCCCTCTTCGGCGCGTCTCCGCGCGCCCGTGGCCGGCCGCGCGCTCCTGTCTTCCGGAAGGACCTCCCATGCCCCGCCCTGCCCTGCGCCTGGCCGTCGAGATCGACGGTGACGGTGCCCATCCGGCCGCGTGGCGACGTGCCGCGCACTCCCCCGGCGAGCTGCTGACCCCGCGTCGGCAGGCCCGGGTCGCTGCCGTCGCCGAGAACGCCGGGTTCACCCTGGTCACGCTGGACGACTCGATTCTGCCGCCGGGTTCCGGCGCCGATCCGGTGGGCCGGATCGGGGCGGTGGAACGGGCCGCGTACGTGGCCGCGTCGACGAGCGTCCTCGGGGTGGCCCCCGTCCTCGCGACCACCTACGCCGAGCCGTTCCACGTCTCCTCGCAGCTCGCCTCGCTCGACCATGTGTCGGCCGGCCGGGCCGGATGGGTGGTGGGGGTCGAGGAGGACCCCGCCGCCGCGCGTGCCTGGGGCCGGCCTCCGGTCGAGGGCGCCGACGCGCGGGCCCGCGAGGCCCGCGACGGCCTCCGGGTCGTACGAGACCTGTGGGACTCATGGGAGGACGACGCGGTCATCAGGTCCGTGGCCACGAGCCGCTATCTGGACCGGTCGCGGCTCCACACCGTCGACTTCACGGGGGAGACGTACTCCGTGCGGGGTCCGTCGATCGTGCCGCGCCCTCCGCAGGGGCGGCCGGTGGTCCTCGCCCGCACGGGTCTCGTACCGGCCGAACTGATCGATGTGGCACTGGTCGGCGGAACCACCGCCGCCGAGGTCGGCGAGGCGGCCGCGTCCGCGACGTCCGGCGAGGGCGCGCCGCCGCTGGCCTTCGCCGAGATCGAGGTCGCCCTGGACACCCCGGGCGCGACGGCGCGCGAGCGGATCACCGAGCTGGAGCGGTACGCGCCGTGGACCGCCCGCCCGGACCGGCTGCGGTACACCGGACCCGCCGCAGGACTGGTCTCCCTGCTCACCGAGTTGAGCGGCCGGGTCGACGGGGTGCGGCTGCGTCCGCTCGTCCTCGACGAGGACCTGGCCGTGCTCTCCCGGCTCGTGCTGCCCGAACTGTTCGTCCGGCGGATCGCGGCCCGCCCGCTGCCGGGCACCACTCTGCGTGGCTCCCTGGGCCTCGCCCGGCCTCTCAGCCGCTTCACGACCGACGGCGCCGCCGCACTCGTCCGGGAGGAGACCCGATGACCCGCACCGACCCGACCGACGTCCCCCGCCCGGACGCCCGGCTGCACTTCGGGGTGTTCTTCCAGGGCGTCAACCACTGGACGATCTGGTCCGACCCGTCGAGCGGTTCGCAGATCGATCCGGCGTCCTTCCTCCGAGTGGCGCGCACCGCCGAGCGCGGCCTCTTCGACGCCTTCTTCCTCGGGGACGGTCTGCGGCTGCGCGAGTCGGAGGGCGGTGTCCACGAACTGGACGTCGCCGGCCGCCCGGACTCGATCACCCAGCTGTCCGCGCTCGCCGCCGCGACCGAGCGCATCGGGCTCGTCTCCACCTCCAACACCACCTTCAACGAGCCGGGCGACCTCGCCCGGCGCCTCGCCGGTCTCGACCTCCTCTCGGAAGGCCGGGCCGGCTGGAACGTGGTGACCACGCACAACGCCTGGACCGGGGAGAACTTCCGGCGGGGCGGCTTCCTCGACCACGCCGACCGCTACCGGCGCGCCGAGGAGTTCCTGACCGTCGCGCGCGCCGTCTGGAACGGCTGGGAGAAGGACGCCGTGGCCGCTTCCGTCGAGGCCCGTACCTGGTCGGTGCCGGGCGCCGTGGGACGCGTACGGTCGAGAGGGGCCCAGTTCGACGTCGACCTGGCGCCGACCCTGCCGCGCAGCGCCCAGGGTCATCCGGTGATCTTCCAGGCGGGCGACTCGGGGGACGGCCGGGACTTCGGTGCCCGGAACGCCGACGTCATCTTCTCCGCGCACGGTACCGACTTCGACGACGCCCTCGCCTTCGCCGGGGACATCCGGCGCAGACTGCGCGCGGCGGGCCGGGCCGAGGACGCGCTGCGCATCCTGCCCGGCACGGAGATCGTCATCGGTGCGACCGAGAAGGAGGCCGAGGAGAAGGCCCGTTGGGTCCGCCTCTCCCAGGTCACGCCCGCGGTGGCGCTGGGCATCGCGAGCCGGCTGTGGGGCATCGACCTGTCCGGACGGGACGCCGACGGGCCGCTGCCCGCCGAGGATCCGGTGGCCGCCCAGGACAAGGGGACCTTCGGGACCCGGTGGGTCGAGGACCCCCGGGAGGTGGTGGCCCGGTGGCGGGCGAAGGCCGAGGCCAACGGCTGGTCGCTGCGCGAGGCGGTCATCGAGCTCGGGCCGCAGCAGCGCGGGCACGTGGGCACTCCGGCCGGGCTCGCCGAGAAGTTCGCCCGGTTCGTGCGGCACGGCGCCGTCGACGGCTTCAACATCACGCCGTACCTGGTGCCGGACGGGCTCGACGACGTCGTGGAGCTGCTCGTGCCGGAGCTCCAGGAGCGGGGCGTGTACCGGACCGCGTACACGGGCACGACGCTCCGCGAGCATCTGGGGCTGGCCCCGGCGGTGTGACACGACGGCGGACGGGTCCGCGTGCGGGGAGCCGCGTACCCGTCCGCCGTCCGGCCACCGGACCTCAGCCGAGCGGCAGCTCCAGGAAGGACGGCTCGTCCTCCGGGGAGCCGACGACGGTCTGCGTCCAGGTGACGGAGGCGTCGCCGTACAGCGGGTCCTTGCTGTCGACGACCAGCATCAGCCGGTGCCCGGAGGCGATGTCGTACGCGGCCGCCTGGAGCTTCCAGGTGACGGTCGTGTCCTGGTCGGGCGTCAATCCGTAGACGTTGAGCGGTTCGTGACTGATGATGCGGGCCGTGTCGTCCTCGGCGACGTCCAGCAGATGGGCGTAGAGGCTCGCGGAGGTGGCGGTGGAGCGGACCGTGAGGCGCACCCGCGGGGTGCCCCGGACGCGACGTGCGGCCGTCTCCGCCCCGTCGGACGAGACCAGCGGTTCGGTCGTCCACGCGACCGCGTGCCGACGGTCGATCTTGCGGGTGTCGTAGATCTTGGGGTTCCCGGCCCACTCCGCCCGGCCGGTCTGCATGATCGCGTCCATGGCCGTGGCCTCGGTGTCCACGCCCGCGAGGAACGCGCGCCGCCAGCCGGTCTCCTCCGCCCCGGGCGTTCCTCCGCCGAGGGGAACGAGCCGGCCGTCGGCCCCGCTCCCGCCGTCCCCGGTGAGACCGAACGCCTCGGTGCTGTGGGTGACCTCGCTCCAGTCGGCGCCGGTCTCCCGGCGGGCGGGTACGACGATCCGGTTCTCGCCGGTCGGCTCTCCGGTCTGCGGGTCCAGGATCGGCTCCGTCACGTACGTGAACATCACCTGGTTGCAGACCTGCGGCCAGTCCTCCACCCCGTTGTTCTCGCCCTTGAGGTGGTGGTCGAGCCAGGCGTACGCCTCCGCCATGGGCAGGTTGACCTCGCCGGGCGTGGTGGGCGGGCCGATGAGCGCGGGGCCCTCGGGAGCGGCGTGGTCGCCGATCCACATGTTGAGCCGCTTGGGCACGTCGAGGCCGTTGAAGGTGTCCAGGGCCTGGTTGACCGCGAAGAGGCTCTCGTGCCAGGTGTTGGAGAAGAAGGTGGGCGTGCCCTTCTCGTTGGTCTGGGGGAGGTACGACTCGGGGGCGCGCTTCGAGCCCCACTCCACGACGGTGTCCAGGTTCCGGTCGGCCTGGAAGTCGGCGAGGATCCGCTGGTTCTCCTCGTCGAACTTGCTCTCCACCGGCCCGCCGGTGAGGGCGAGGAGCGCCTTGACGGCCGCGAGGTGGCGGGTGTTGTTGTCGTAGAGGCTGGTCGCGAGGTTGCCCCAGGTGCTGAGGGCGACGACGGTGGCGACCCGGTCGTCGTGGGCGGCGACGAGCTGGCTGATGCCGGAGCCGTAGGACTCGCCCATGAAGCCGATCACGCTCGGGGCGAAGTAGTCGACGGCGAAGTCGATGACGGCGGAGCCGTCGGCCCAGTCGTGGGGTCCGGCGACGTCGACGAGGCCGCTGGAGGTGGAGGGCAGGCCGGGGATGCCGAGCCCCCGCGGCGTGTAGGCGAGGACGTGGTAGCCCTTGTGGGCGAGGACGAGGTACGACCAGAGGAACAGCGGCCAGCCGAAGGGGGTCCAGCCGGCGGGGACGACGACGAGCGGGTGCGGGCCGGGTCCGAGCTGCCGGAGGCTGAAGGCGGAGAGCCGGACGTTCTCCGTGTCTCCCTCGCTCCCCGCGGCCCCTTCGATGCGGTGGTACGCGGGCAGTGCCAGGCCGCGTACCTCCTGGACGTACGCGGCGAGTTCGGCGGGGAGCAGTGCCTCGGCGCCGTCGGTGCCGTCGGTCGTCCCGCCGAGGAGCGCGTTGGCGAGGGTCTGGCCGAGCCGGACGGCACCGGGGTCCACCGTTCCGTCGGCGGCCCAGAGGCCGCGCCCGGCGATCCGGGAGGTCTCGGCGGCGGTCAGGGCCGCCGAGACGTCCGGAAAGCCGGGGAAGTGTTCGGACGAGCCGGTGGTGAAGGGGTTGTCCTGGGGCACGTGCACCCGTTCCTCTCGACTGGACTGGTGACTGTCCGCGGTGCGGACGGTCGCAAGCCTCACGTATGTGGGTCGGAGCGGCCAGAGCGCACGAACAGCGCACGTATCACGCAACCGGGCGGGAACGACACAAGACGCCCCGAAGTCGATGTTTGGGGACGACGGGGACGGGGTTCGGGCACGTGACGGCGCGCTTCGAGGCCGGCGGGGACGGCGGGGACGGCAGCGAGGAAGGCCGGGGCGGGTCAGAGGGAGCGGGCTTCGGGCGGGTGGACCACGAGCAGGGCTGCGACGTCGTCGTCGAGGCCGCCGGAGCCGTAGCGGGTCAGGTCCTTGTGGAGCAGCGCCGGAACCTCACTGGCCGGTTCCCGCGCCCAGCCGCGCAGCCGCACTTCGAGCGGATAGAAGGTGCCGGTCAGGTCTCGGGTCTCGCTGACGCCGTCGGTGAAGAGGAGCAGCCGGTCCCCCGGGCCGAACGGCACCTCCTCGACATGACGGTGGGAATCGTCGGCGAGGCCCGCGAGGTTGACGGGAAGCGACGGGTCGGCGAAGTGCACGGGCTCGACCTCGGCACCGCGCTGGACCAGTGGGGCCGGGTGACCGCAGCTCAGGAGCCGTGCGACGTCCTCGCCGTCGGGGAGTTCCACGAGGACGACGGTCGCGAAACGTTCGGCGGCGTCGGAGTCCGGGTCCCAGGCTCCGTAGCGGGCGAGGCCCTCGTCGAGCCGGTCGGCGAGGGCGGCCAGGCCGGGCGCGTCGTCGACGGAGGCGCGGAAGGAGCCGAGGAGGACGGAGGCGGTCTCGACGGCTCCCAGGCCCTTGCCCTGGACGTCGCCGAGCATGATCCGCACCGCGCCCGGGACCCGTACGGCCTCGTAGAAGTCCCCGCCGATCCTGGCCTTGGCCTCGGCCGCCACGTACAGCAGGTGCAGCTCGAAGCGGCCGAGGCGGGCGGGGAGCGGGCGGAGCACGACCCGCTGCACCACCTCGGCGACGGCGGTGAGCTGCCGCAGGTCCTGCTCGTAGCGGGTGCGGACCCGGCTGACCCAGGCCGCGGCGGCGGTGACTCCCGCGATCACGGCCTCGTTGGCGACGATGTCGGGGACGAGGGGCTCCCCCCGGATGAGGCCGAGGACGAGCCGGGCGCCCATGGCGAGCAGCCCGATGCCGATCGTCCCGCGCACGCTCCAGGTGACGGCGGCGAGCGCGGGCGCGGCGACCAGGAGCCGATCGAAGCGCTCCCGGTCCGGGGTGATCAGATCGGCGGCGAACGTCAGGGCCAGGACCAGGAAGGGCAGTGCGCGACCGAGGTTGAACTGGGTGCGCGTCGCGGTGCCGGGACGGCCCGGGTGACCAGCGGGCATCTCATGATCGTACGTAAGGTCGCCGTCCTGACCGGGGTGACCTCGAACCCGGGCGTGTCCGCCGCCGGTCCGGCCCGGGCAGGGCGAGGGCGGCGGGGACGGCGAGCGCGGCGACCACGGTGAGGGCCGGGGCGGCGACGCCCGCGGCCGGGACGAATCCGCCGATCGGGACAAGGGCGACGAGGAGGGTCGCGAGGGCGACGCCGAGCGCCGGTCCGATGTTCATCACGGTCTGCTGGAGGCCGCCGGCGACTCCGGCGTGGGCCTCGGGCGCCCGGTGCACGACGACCGAGGTCGCGGTCACCATCAGCGTGACGAACCCGGCGCCGAGCAGAGCCGCGCTGACGCAGACGGCGGCGGCGCCGGCCGTCGCGTCGAGCCGGGAGAGCTGCAGCACTCCGAGCGCGAACAGGACTGCGCCTGCGGTCGCGGTGCGCCGGGGCCCGAAACGGCGCTGGAGCAGCGGGCAGAGCGGCGCGCCGAGCACGATGAGGGCGGCGAGCGGCAGCATGCGCAGCGCGCAGTCGAGGGGGTCGAGCCCCTGGACGTCCTGAAGGAAGTACGTCGCGACGAACAGCGAGCCGGACAGGGCGGCCGACGCGGCGAGAAGGACGGCGAGACCCGCGACGACGGGCACGCTCCGGAGCAGCTCCGTGGGCAGGAGGGGGCGCGCGACACGGCGCTCGTGCCGGGCGAAGGCGCACCCGGCGACCACGGCCGCGGCGCAGGCGAGCAGCCCGGCGACGGAGCCGCCGGGCCGGGCGGCGTCGACGAGCCCGTGGACGAGCAGCCCGAGCGCGACGGCGAGCAGCAGGGCGCCGCCGGCGTCGAGCGAGGAGAGTCCGGACGGGGTGGGGCGTGGGGCGGGTACCGGCCCGTCGGCCGGATCCGGAGCGGGGGACGGACCCGGCGCATCCGCCGGAGCTGGATCGAGGGACGGGCCCGGCGCATCGGCCGGAGTCGGCACGCGGCTCGGACCGGGCTCGTCCGCCGGGGCCGGCTCGGCCCGGTGTTCCCGGGTGACGAGGGCGACCAGACCGATCGCGAGAGTCGGGGGTACGCCGAGGAGGAGGACCGCGCGCCAGCCGTACGCGGAGACCAGCGCGCCGCCGACGAGCGGACCGGCCGCGGCGGCGAGGCCGATGACGGCGGTGCGCACGGCGATCGGCGTTCCGAGCCGTTCCGGCGGGTAGACGGTGCGCAGCATGCCGAGTGTGGCGGGCTGGAGGAGCGCTCCGCACACCCCTTGGAGCGCGCGCAGCACGATCACCGCGCCGATGCCGGGGGCCAGGGCGATGCCCGCGGACACGGCGGCGAAGCCGAGGGCGCCGACGGCGAAGACCCGGCGGTGACCGTAGCGGTCGCCGAGTCGGCCGGCGAAGACCAGGAGGCTCGCGACGGCGACGAGATAGCCGGTGCTGGTCCATTGGACCTGGCCGACGTCGGCGTGCAGATCACGTTGGAGGGCGGGCTGGGCGATCGTGAGGACGGTGCCGTCGAGCGCGACGACGGCGGCGCCCACGACGCTGCACGCGAGGACGGGAGTGCGGCGCGGGGTCACGGGGCGGGCTCCGCGGGGCCGAGGTGGGCGTCGAGGGCGGCGGCGAGGAGCGGGGCGGGGTCGTCGCCGCCGGTCGCGAGGCGGAGGCTGCCCCAGTGCCAGAGCTGCGCGATGCCGTGGAGGTTGGCCCAGAGCGCGCCGGCGAGGACGGCGGGATCGGCCGCACCGGGGTGGACACGCGCGACGAGCCCGGCGAGGCGGGCGAAGAGCGGCAGGCTCGTCTCGCGCAGCCCGAGCCGGCCGCTCTCCAGCAGGTCGTGCCGGAACATCAGCTCGTACATTCCGCGGCGGGCCCCGGCGAAGTCGAGGTAGACGCGGGCGAGGAGCGCGATCCGTTCGCGCGGTGCGGCGCTCTCCCGGTCCTCCGCGGCGACACGGGCGGCGAGTTCGGCGAAGCCCTGTCGGGCGATGGCCGACAGGAGGTCGAGATGGGTCGGGAAGTAGCGGCGGGGAGCGCCGTGGGAGACACCCGCGCGGCGGGCGATCTCACGGAGCGAGAGGGCCTGGACGCCCTCGGCGTTCACCAGCTCGACGCCGACGCCGACGAGCCGGTCCCGCAGCCCGCCTTCGCCGTCACCGCGACGGTCGCCACCGTCGCGGTCGCCTCCGTTCTCGTCTCCGTTCTCGCCGCCGTGTCCTCCGTCGCTCCCTCCGTCGCCCTCCCCGTCGGTCTTTCCGCCGTACCCGATCCCGGGTGCCTGATGATCTTCGGTTCCGTCATCCATGGACAGTGTCTACCAAGATTCAGTAGACACTGTCTACTCACCCATGTGCCCAGGTCGGGTACACTGAACGGCAGCGAAGGGGAGTAGCCCTGCAAATCGGTCGTCGACATACTGGAACCCTCGGGTTCCCGGTGACCGGGTCCGCGTCTCACGCGGGCGGGCGAGACCTTCGGCCAGGCATCAACCGCGTCCGCGCTTTCGTGGGCGTGGTCCGTCATGCCGGGCCGAGTGGTCCTCCCGTCGCCCACCGAGGTGTCGTGCCGAGTCCACGGGCCCGGACCGAGCAGAGAGCCCCGGTATGCACCTCGACCCCTTGGCGATCCTCACCGCCTTCGGGCTGATCTTCCTCGCCGAGCTTCCCGACAAGACGATGTTCGCGTCCCTCGCCATGGGCACGCGGATGCGTCCTCTGTACGTATGGATCGGCACCTCGACCGCCTTCCTGGCCCATGTGGCCATCGCCGTGGGAGCCGGCAGCCTGCTCGGGCTGCTCCCCGGCTGGTCCGTGAAACTGGTCTCTGCCCTGTTGTTCGGCTTCGGCGCCTTCATGCTGCTGCGCGGCGGGGGCGACGACGACGAGGCAGACGAGGGCGGCAAGACCGTCACCGGCTTCCTGCCCGTCTTCTCGACCGCCTTCATGGCCGTCTTCATCAGCGAATGGGGCGACCTCACCCAGATCACCACCGCCAACCTGGCCGCCACGAACGGCACCTGGTCCACGGCGATCGGCTCCCTCGCCGCCCTGATGAGCGTCTCCGCCCTCGCCCTGGTGGCAGGCCGGTTCATCGCGAAGCGCGTGCCGCTCAAGACGGTGCAGCGCATCGGCGGCATCTGCATGGCGGGCCTCGCCCTCTGGTCCCTGACCGAGGTCTTCACCGGCTGACACCGGTCGCCCGTCCGAACGGCCGCCCGCCCCGCCCTTCCACGGTGGGACGGGCGGCCGTTCGTGTGCCGGTCGCCGCCCGGGCTCAGGGGATGACGACGACCTTGCCGCGGATCCCGCCGGATTCGCCGAGGCGGTGCACGTCGGCGAGGTCCGCCAGTGGACGTGAGGCGCTGACATCGACGCCGAGCGCGGCCGCGTCGACGAGTTCCACGAGCGCCGCGAGATGCGCGACATCGTTGCGAGCGACCATGTGCGTCGCCCTCACCCCGGCACCGGCAGCCGGTTCGATCGGGGTGGCGATCGAGACGATCCGCCCGCCCGGCCGCACCAGAGGCGCCAGCGCGGCGGCGTCCGGCGGGCTCAGCGGGACCAGATTGAGCAGGATGTCCACCGGCCCGCCGTCGAGCGCGGCACCCACCGGCCCGGCGGTGTAGTCGATCACTCGGTCCGCCCCCTGCCTCAGGACCGCCTCGGTGCTCCGCGGACCGGCTGTGGCGATCACCTCGGCCCCCGCGCGCTTGGCGAGCTGTGTCACGAAGCCTCCGACACCGCCTCCCGCACCGTTGACCAGTACCCGCTCACCAGCGGCCACCTTCCCGTGTTCGAACACCGCCTGCCAGGCCGTCAGACCGGCCAGGGGAAGGGCTGCCGCGTGCGCGAGAGGGATGGACGCCGGTGCCGCGACCAGCACGGCGGCGGGCGCCCGGACGTACTCGGCGGCCGCACCCCCGCTGTCGATCCGCCCGACGACCCGGTCGCCGACGGCGAAGCCCTCCGCCCCCGCGCCGATCTCGACCACGGTGCCGGAGACGTCCCAGCCCAGCGTGTAGGGCAGGTCCACGGGGAGGAACGCCTGCAGCATTCCCGCCCGCAGAGCGGCCTCGGTGGGATTGAACGAGGTCGCCGCGACACGGACGAGCACCTCACCGAAGGCCGGTCGCGGACGGGGAACCGCTTCGTAGCGGATCACGGAGGCATCGCCGAACTCATGGATACGCGCGGTCTTCATCATCGTCATGCCGTGAATCTACGGACCGCGCAGGAGACGATCCATGCGTCAGACCGCCCCCTTCATACGCGATCGTCTCGCCCCCACCCCTACTCTCAGCACATGGACGTACTCAGCGACGTGGTCGCGGTGACCCGGACCGGCCGGCCCCGGTCGGCGTATGTGCGGTGGCACGCCCCGTGGGGGCAGGAGTTCACCTCCGTACCCGGGTCGGCGGGCTTCCAGGTGATCCTGCGGGGTTCCTGCTGGCTGCTGCCTTCCGACGCGGAGCCCGTCCGACTGGGCGAGGGCGACGTGGTGTTCCTTCCCCACGGCGGCGGGCACACCCTGGCCGACAGCCCGGGAACCCCCGTGACAGCACCTGCCTGCGGCCCCGACGACCACGAGCGGTACGAGGCCTACGCCTCGGACAGCGTCGACCGGAGCGGAGACGGCGGTCCGGCCACCGTTGTGCTCTGCGGGGCCTACCGGCTCGACCCGTCCCGCACTCACCCGCTGCTACTGACCCTCCCGGACCTGATCCATCTGCCGGCGCACCCCGACCGCCACCCCGAGGTGCGCGCCGCCGTGACACTCCTGGCCGCCGAGCTGGAGAACCCGCGCCTGGGCACGGACGCGGCCGTGCCCGCGCTCCTGGACGCCCTGCTGCTGTACATCCTCCGCATCTGGTTCACACAACAGCCTGCCGGAGAAACCACCACGGGGTGGGCAGCCGCATTGAACGACCCGCCTGTCACCGCCGCCCTCCATGCCGTCCACCGGGACCCGGCGGCACCCTGGACCGTGGCGAGACTCGCGGCGGAAGCCGGGCTCTCCCGGGCTCCCTTCGCCAGACGCTTCGCCATGTTGATCGGCCAGCCACCCCTCGGCTACCTGACCTGGTGGCGTATGACCACCGCCGCAGGCCTGCTGCGGACATCGGACGCACCACTGAGATCCATCGCGGCCCAAGTCGGCTACACATCCGAGTTCGCCTTCGCCAACGCCTTCAAACGCACGCACGGAACCGCACCCGGCGCGTACCGACGGGAGAACCGACCGGGAGCGGCGGACCGAGCAGGCACGGAGGGTCCGTCGCACTCGGTGTGACAGGGCGGGTGAACGGGGCCGCACCCCCGCGATGAGTTTCGGGCGCCCGGAGGCATCATGATCGAATGTCGAACGCCACAGCACGCACCGCTCTGCTCGACCACCTCCGCAGCACTCTTCCCGGCCGTGCCATCGACGAGGTGGCCGGAGTGGAGGGGCCGATCGAGGACCGCGCGCCCGGGTTCCGGATCTTCCGGATCCATCCCGCCCATCCGGGGGACTGGTGGCTCTACGTCACATCGGGCTGCTGGGAGGCGACACAGCACGACGGTCACGGGACGGAGTTCTTCCTCGCGGCACCGCGCGACGAGTGGGCCAACCTGGAGAGCGTCACCATGAACGCGTACTACCACTGCGGGCCTGTCGAGCAACGACTCGACGTCGGACACACCGTCCCCATCGGCCGGCCGTGGCTGGACGACTCGGCCTGTGACCACTACCTCGTGAGCCTGCCCTATCCGCTGGGGCCCGAGTTCGAGATCTGCACCTGGACAGGTGGGGCCCACGCCCGAATTCTCTGGCTCCTGCCGATCACCGAGGCCGAGAAGAACTTCCGCTGGGAGGGCGGCCTGGAGGCCCTTGAAACCCTCTTCGACGAGCACGAGATCGACCCGGTCGATCCCCGCCGGGCTTCCGTCGTCTGATCGACCACACCTTCAGACCGGCCACCGCGCCGGACGACCGAGCGCCCCACGCCCTGCTGAAGCGCATCCGCGACGGCGCGGAGGCGCACCTCGGAGCCGGCTCCGACTCCACGACAGGCCCGGACCAGGAGGCCTTCGTCGCAACCGGTGATCTGCCGCGCAGCGGGGTGCCTCCCCCGCGACCGCTGGCGCGCTCTATCGCGCTGCCGCCCTCAGAACCGCCGGACAGTCTGGTGTCGACCGCTCTGCCGCGCCTGCGTGCCGTGCCGGTGCACTGCTCAAGCGACTGCATCCTTCGGCCTACTGCGTTCTCGGCCCTGCGGAGGAGGATCTTGCGGCATTGCCGCACGAGGATTGATCCGTGCGAACAACCATCGGATACACCGTCGAAAGCATCGGCTACGTCATAGGAGCCCAGGGGCTCGTCAGCTTCGCTTCGCAGACCTTCTTCGGCACGGAGTGGGGCTGGCTGCACAAGGTCGTCGACCTTCCGTCCACCGCCTACCTCGGCATCGTCGTCGTGGGGCTGGCACTCGTCGTCACCGGCGTGCAGACACGGAAGGCGTCCGCGGGCCAGGAGATCGCCTGACCGGCAGGCCGGGGACTCATCGAATGACGCAGATGTCCGGCAGCTGGCGCGAGATGTCCTCACCCCCTGCGGTGAGGACCTCTCGCGCCAGCTGCCGGGCGTGCACCGACCGCCGGGAGCCGTGCTTCGGTGGACGAACTGCCCGCGCGGAGAAAAGCCTTGGACCCGCGAAACAGGCGTCGATACGATCATCGCGATGACGACCTACTCTGCTTCCAGATCGGGGGTCCCGTCCGCGCAAGGTGAGTGCTGATGCTCACTCCCACCGCGAACGGCGACACCCGCCTTTCCCTCTGGCTGCGCGTGCGCGAGTTCGCCGTGCCGCCCTCCATGATCGAGACCGCCGCCCTTCGCCGCTCCGTCGGGGACTGGGCGGGCGCCTGCGCCGCCGCCGGCATCGACGTCGATCTCGACCTGCGCTCCACGACCCGCTGCTACGGGCGGCAACTCGCCGACCGGGTCCGGGCGGACCTCCGCCGGCTCGCTCCCGATCTGCTGCGCTGGCACATGCCGCGGATCGCCCCCGACGGACTGCTGCGCCCGGGACTGACCGTCCCACTGGCACGGTACGACGTCTCGACGGACGCCGAATCCCACGCCGTATACCTCGTGGTGCGGACCCCGCCCTCATGGGCGGATGCCGGGCAGCGGATGAGCCTCGCGCTGTGGGACCGGTCCCGGGCCGAGGCCGGCGAGCACCGCCATCCGCATGCCCGTCCCCATCCGCGCCACCGCCTCGACCTGCACCGCCACCTCTGGGACGCCCACCGCAGCGACGAACTGCGGCTCCGCTCCGGGGCGGGCGGGGCGTCCACGGATCCGACGCTGGCGGTCGAACGGGAACCGGGCCGCGCCGTCGACCGATGGGCTGCGGAGGCGGGAATCCTGCTGCGGGCCGAAGGGCTCACCGCCGGACGCGTCCGCGTGCGACTCGGGGCACGCCGTCAGCTGTTGCTCGATGTCGACGCGCGCGGTGACACCTCCGTGGCGGCCATGTCGATGCACGGGCGCGCAGCGACGTCGGCATCCGTCACGGCGCCGGCAGCGGCTTCGGTTGCGGATCTGCGGGCGCTGCCGGTTCTTCCCGACGCCTCGACGTGGGTTCCGCCCGACCTGGAGCTGCTGCGCGCCGGTCTGATCGAGGCGGGGCGACTGCATCCGCTGGTCGCCTCCGCACTCGTACCGGACCACGCGCCGACCGGACCGCCCCCGGAAGGGGACCGGCCGGGGCAGCCGCGTCTCGTGGACTGCCGGGGTGTCCTGCACCGGATCGGTCTGTCCGACGGCGTTCTGGCGCCACTCGACCACGGCCCCGCCGAACTCCGTCGCGAGGAGCTTCTGGTCGCGCTCGGCGGACCTCCCCTCCCCTGTCTTCAGGCCGTCGACGAGGCCCACCGCCGCCCGGAGTGCCTCACCGGTGTCCGCGAACGCCTGGACCACGGCGACACCGTCGGCGCGCTGGCCGTCGTCGAGGGCCTGCTGGGCCCCGGCGCCGTGCTGCGCGGCGGTGCGCTGCGGGACGCTCTGGAGACGGCTGCCCGGCGGCGGATCACGTACGGGCTCTTCCGGGCGGGTCTGTACGGCCCGGGGCCCGGTCGCGCCCTGCCCGGGCCCGACCGGCCCCGGCACCACCGCACCCACCCGCGCCACACCCTCACCCGCTGACCTGAGCGGCCCCGGCCTCGCCGGCCCGGCCGAAGCGGCGACGGGCCCGGCTCACGGGCGACGAGCCGGCGCCGCCTGCCTCGGTCCCGGCACCCATCCTCCTGTCCCACGACGAACCCACAGGTGACCACTCATGCCCCTGCGCACCCCGCCGCCGTCCTCCCTCTCTTCCACTTCCGTCTCCGCTGCCGTCTCCTCGTCCGCTTCCTCGTCCGCTTCCCAGCTCGACGTCGCCGGCGAACTCCTCGCCCTGCTCCGCGAATCCACCACGGAACCGCGCCCCGACACCCAGCTGGAGGCCCTGACTCTCGCCGTCGCCGCCGACCTGCCCGTACTCCTGTGGGGTGAGCCCGGCATCGGCAAGACCGCCGCCCTGACACAGCTCTCCGAGGCCCTGGACCTTCCCCTGACCACGGTGATCGCCAGCGTCCACGAGCCTTCCGACTTCTCGGGGCTGCCCGTGATCGGGGACGATCCCGCCGAGCAGGGCGTCCCCATGGCCCCGCCGGACTGGGCCGTGCGACTCGTCCGGGCAGGTCGTGGCCTGCTGTTCCTCGACGAGCTGTCCACGGCTCCGCCGGCCGTGCAGGCCGCCCTGCTCCGTCTCGTCCTGGAACGCCGGATCGGCGCCCTGCGTCTTCCTCCCGGGGTACGGATCGTGGCCGCGGCCAATCCCCGGGCCTCGGCCGCGGACGGCTGGGAGTTGAGCCCGCCCCTGGCCAACCGTTTCGTGCACCTCCAGTGGATCCACGACCACGACGTCGTGGTGCGCGGCCTCGGCGGAACCTGGCCGAGGGCGACGCTGCCCCGGCTCGACCCGGAGCGTCTGCCGCATGCCGTGGACTTCGCCCGGCGCGCGGTGTGCGGGCTTCTCGCGGCCCGCCCCAAGCTCGTCCACCAGCTGCCCAACGGCGAAGCCCGGCGGGGCGGGCCCTGGCCTTCGCCCCGCAGTTGGGAGATGAGCCTCGGTCTCATCGCCTTCGCCACGGCGGCCGGTTCCTCACGCGAGGTGCTCTCCCTCCTGGTCCGGGGCACCGTGGGAGACGGCCCCGGGCTCGAACTGCTCGCCTGTCTCGACCGGATGGACCTCCCGGACCCCGAGACGCTTCTCGCCGACCCGGCCGGCGCCGTCCTTCCGGAGCGGGGGGACCTGCGGCAGGCCGCACTCGACGGTGTGGTGGCCGCCGTCCGGGCACGCCCGGAGAAGTCCCGCTGGGACGCGGCCTGGGCCCTCCTCGCCAGGGCGGTGGAGACGGGCGCGCCGGATCTGGTCGTCGTCCCGGCGACGTCGCTCGCCGCACTCCGCCGCGAGGAGTGGGACGTGCCACCGACCATCGAGCGGCTCGCGGGGGCGGTCTCGATGTCCCGGCGGGCGGACGAGGCGGCAGCCGTCGTCGCGAAGGCCTCGGCCGCCATGCCGGCCGCGCGATGAGCACGGCCACAGGCGGGCGTACGGGCGGGGGCGCAGGCGGGGGCGGCGCGGACACCCTCACCGTCAGGCCCCTCGACCTCGACAAGCTCTTCGCCGCCCGGCTGCTCGCCGTCCGGGCCCGTCCCTACCTGGCGACGGCGCTCTTCGCCCTGCACACGGTGGAGTCCCGGCGTGTGCCGACAATGGCCGTGGACCGGTACTGGCGGTGCTACGTCTCCCCCGGCTTCGTCGACCGGACGCCGGTGGAGGAGCTGGCCGGGGTGTGGGTCCACGAGGTGTCGCACCTCCTGCGCGACCACCACGGGCGCAGTGACCGCGTCGCCCGGCTGCGGGGCATGACCGGTCCGGGGGCGAGGCTCCTGATGAACATCGCGGCGGACTGCGAGATCAACGACGACGCGTTCGGGGACGGCCTGGTCGTGCCCGAGGGCGCGGTCACTCCGGAGTTCCTCGGGCTGCCCTCCGGGGAGCTGATGGAGGACTACCTGCGCCAGTTCGGCCTCGGTCCCGGCACGCAGGCCTTCGCCTGGCTGGACTGCGGAAGCGGCAGCGACGGGCTGGACCGGGAGTGGGACCTGGGGCCGGAGGGTGCCGACGGCCTCAGCGAACAGCAGCGGGACGCGGTCCGCTTCCGAGTGGCGCAGGCGGTCAAGGGCCGGCCGGGAAACGCGTCGAGCGGGTGGAAACGGTGGGCGGAGGAGGTCTTCCATCCCCCGCAGCCGTGGCGGGAACTGCTGGGGGCGGCGGTCCGTTCGGCGGCCACCGGATCGGGCGCGGGCGAGGACTACTCCTACGGGCGGCCGTCCCGGCGTTCGGCGGGGGTGCCGGGCGCCGTGCTGCCGAGTCTTCGGCGCAGGCCTCCCCGGGTCTCGGTGATCGTCGACACCTCCGGTTCGGTGAGCGACGCGGAACTGGGCGGTGCGCTCCTGGAGGTGGCCGCGATCTCCCGGGCCGTGGGCGGCCGCCGCGACCTGGTGACGGTGCTGTCGTGCGACGCCGCCGCCCACACCGTGCACCCGTTGTGCCGTGCCGAGGGCATTCCCCTGGTGGGCGGTGGCGGTACGAATCTGCGTGCGGGGTTCACGCGGGCGCTGCGGGCGGCTCCCCGGCCGGACGTCATCGTGGTCCTGACGGACGGCCAGACGCCCTGGCCCGAGAGCAGGCCGCCGTGCCGGACCGTGGTCGGGCTCTTCCCCCGCGAGAGGTCCGGCTCGTGGGACGAGGACGATCCCGACTACGTGCCGGACGCACCGCCCGACTGGGCGCGCGTAGTGACGATCGGCTAGGCGGTACGTCGGCGCGGTGACGCCGCCCCCTCGCCCGCCGCAGACCCCTCTGTGCCCTCCGGTCACTGGACCGGCTCACCCGCGCGATCCCGGAACGGTGCCGGAGCGGTGCCGGGCCCCGCTTCCGATGGCAGCCTGGGTGGAGTACGTACCCCGTGACGACGGCGCCGGCCGGAACGAGAGGGAGTCCCGTTGGGCAGCGAGGCGATCCATGACGAACTGGACAGGCGGGCGGCCGAGGTGGCGGATCAGGTGGTGGCCTGGCGGCGCCATCTGCACCGGCATCCGGAGCTGTCCAACCGTGAGGTGAACACGGCCCGCCTCGTGGCGGACCGGCTGCGCGCCCTCGGGCTCGACGAGGTCCGTACGGGCGTCGCCGGGCACGGGGTGGTGGGCGTCCTGCGCGGCGGGCTGCCGGGCGAGCGGGTCGTGGCGCTGCGGGCCGACATGGACGCGCTGCCGGTCCAGGACCTGTGCGGGACGGACTTCGCCTCCGAGGTGGTCGACGGCGACTACCCGGGCGGCCCGTTCCCCGTCTCGCACGCCTGCGGGCACGACTGCCACACCGCGGCCCTGCTCGGCGCCGCGACGGTGCTCGCGGGGGTGCGCGACCGGTTGCCGGGCACCGTGCTCCTCGTCTTCCAGCCCGCCGAGGAGGGGCCTCCCGTGACCGAGGAGGGCGGGGCGCGGGCGATGGTCGAGGCGGGCGCGTTCGCCGACCCCGTGCCCACGATGGCGTTCGGGCTGCATGTGACGCCGTATCCGAAGGGGTACGTGGGGTACCGGATCGGCAATCAGTACGGCGCGTCCACCCTCGTCCGTATCGTCGTCACCGGCAAGCAGACCCATGGCTCCACTCCCTGGGAGGGAGTCGACCCGATGCCGGCGGTGGGGGCGGTCCTGACGGGCATCGGTCAGCTGTACCGGCAGGTCTCCGCCTTCGACCCGGTCACCGTGTCCATCGGGCACGTCGAGGACGTCGGCCGTTTCAACATCGTCGGGCAGACGGTGACGCTGTGGGGCACGGTCCGCTGCGCCGTCGAGTCGGACATGGGCCGGGTCCAGCAGCGTCTCACGACGCTCGCGGAGCACTCGGCGGCGGCGTACGGGGCGACGGCCACGGTGGAGTACCTGCAGGCGGTGCCACCCGTGCACAACAGCGGGCCGTGGGTCGAGGCGGGGCTGCCGACCTTCCGCCGAGTGGTGGGCGAGGAGCGGGTGGTGGAGAGCGGAGCGACGCTCGGGTACGACGACGTCTCCGAGCTCGTGAGCCGGTTCGGCGGCCTGTACGTGATGCTCGGCGTCCAGGACGCGACCCTGGACGCGTCCGGGCGGCCGGTGCCCGTGCCCGGCGGCCGCGGTCTGGTGACCAATCACAACCCGCACTTCTACGCGGACGACGACACCCTCGTCACCGGCGTCCGGCTCCACGCGCATGTGGCGTACGACCATCTGACGGGGGCTCTCGTCCCCCGGGACGGCGGTTGATCCCAGGGGAGGGCGGTTGATCCCTCTGGGACGGTGCCCGATCCCCCGGGGCGGCGGCCGATCCTCCCGGTCGGTCGCCGATTCCGCGGCTCGGCGGCCGGTCCGTCGGCCTTCAGGACGGCGGCGTGCCGACCGCCGTCACGAACGCCCTGATCAGGGCGGAGTCGGCTGCGGTGCGCCAGACCAGTCCGTACTCCAGGGGCGGGGCGTCCCTCAGCGGGACGTACGCGATGCCGGGGCGGGGGTGGTAGCGGGCGCCGCGGGCCGCGCCCGGGGCGACGCCCCGGCCGGCCGTGACGTGGGAGAGGACCTCCTGCCAGGTCGCGGCGACCGGGCCCCGTTCGATGCGGGCTCCGGACGGCGTGCGCCGGGGGTAGTGGTGGTCGAGCCAGTGACGGGGGTTGGCGCCCTCGGTGGTGATCAGGGGCAGACCTGCGAGGTCGTCGAGACCGAGGGACGGCAGGCCGGCCAGCGGGTGTGCGGCCGGCACCAGCAGTACACGGTCGTCCCGGAGGACGACCGGGCCGGTGGTGAGGTCCGGCTCGCGCACGGGGAAGGCGGTGAGCTGGACGTCGAGTTCCCCGTCCTGGAGGGGGCGGACTCCGCGGTCGAGGGGGACCTCGCGGACGGTGATCTCGCAGCCGGGGTGGCGGGCGAGGAGGCCGTCGGCGGCGGCCGTGAGGAGTTCGCCGCCCCAGGGGGTGGCGAAGCCGGTCCGCAGCCGACCGTGGATGCCGCGTCCGGCGTCGGTGGCGCGCTCCAGGGCCGTACGGAGCTGCCGGTAGGCGGGCAGGAGGTCCTCGTACAGGCGCCGTCCGACGGGGGTGAGGGCGACCGTGCGGCTGGTGCGGGCGAACAGCGGGGTGCCGACGCGGCGCTCCAGCTTCCTGACCGTCTGGCTGACACGGCCGGTGGAGACGCCCAGGTGTTCGCCGGTGCGCCCGAAGTGGAGCTCCTCGGCGAGCGTGAGGAACGTTTCCAGTTCGTACCGTTCGAGCACCGGAGCCCTCCTCTCGTTCGTTTAGCGTGACTCAACGCCGGTTCGATGATCGCATCTTGTTCGACCGGGTCGACGGCGAGGAGCCTGGAGGCATCCCCCTCGCCGTACGGAAGAGAGTCCGTGGAACCGAGTCGACGTGCCGCCCCAGAACCCGCCCGGCCCGTGAACATGCCGCTCTTCGCCCTGGCCGGCGCGGTCACCGTGGCCAATATCTACTTCCCGCAGCCGCTCCTCGCCGCCGTCGCACGCGGCCTCGACGTCTCGGAGCGGACGGCCGGCCTGGTCGCCTCGGCCTCCCAGCTCGGATACGCGGTCGGCATCCTGCTGCTCGTGCCACTGGCCGGCACCGCGCGGCTCCGCCGTCTCACCCGCGTGCTGCTCGGGCTCACCTGCGTGGCCCTGCTCGTCGCGGCGTCTTCGCCCGACGTGGTCACCCTGACGCTGGCGACGCTCGCGCTGTCCACGACGACGGTGCTGCCGCAGATCCTCACGCCGGTGGCGGCGGCGCTCGCGGGCCCCGGGCGGCAGGGCCGCGTCGTGGGCCTCGTCGGTCTGGGACTCACCCTGGGGTCGACCCTGTCCCGAACGGTCTCGGGCGCCGTGACCGATGCCGGCGGCAGCTGGCGGGTGGCCTACGTCGTGGCCGCCGCCGCGACGGGGGCGCTGCTGTGCGTACTGCCGCGCAGGCTGCCCGTGCGGCTCGGGGCACGCGGGCGGACCTCGTACGCCGGGCTCCTGGCGGGGCTGCCGCGGCTTCTGGTGGTCCACCGCGACCTGCGGGTCCCGGCGCTGCTCGGGGCGTGCGTCTTCGCCGCGTTCAGTGTGTTCTGGGCGGTGCTCGCCTTCCATCTGGCCGCGCCGCCGCTCGGGTACGGGCCGGGTGCCGCCGGCCTCTTCGGGGTGCTGACGCTGCCCGCGGCGCTGTTGTCGGCGACGGCCGGTCCGCTCACCGACCGGTACGGCCCCGAGCGCGTCAGCACCTGGGGGCTGCTGCTCGCGGGGCTCGGCCTGGGCGCGGCGGGTCTGGCCCCCCACTCCCCCGTGGCGCTGGTGGCGGGGGCGAATCTGCTGGTGGTGGGGGTGAGCTCCTGCCAGGTGGCCAACCAGGCGCGGATCTTCGGGATCGGCCGGGCGGTGGCGGCACAGGTCAACACGGTCTTCATGCTGGCCACGTTCGGCGGCGGGGCCCTCGGCTCCCTCGTCGGGTCCTGGCTGTACGCGGCGCACGGCTGGTCGGCCGCTCTGCTCGCCGCCGGGCTGTTCGTCGCCGTCGGCGGGCTGGTCGTGGTGCGCTCCGCACGACCGGCGGCCCCGAGTTGCGTCCCGGACGGCACGCGGGAGGCTGGGGGTATCCGCCCGCGCACCCCGCAGGGAGAGTCATGAAGCTGGACCTCACCGCCCTCGCCGACGAGCATCTGGTCGCGGCCCGCACCGCGGCGCACGGGCGCAGCGCCCATCTGGTCATGCACGACGGGGTGCTCCGGCAGACCGTCATCGCCCTGACCGCCGGCACGTCCCTGGACGAGCACAACGCGCCGCCGGCCGCGAGCCTCCAGGTGCTGCGGGGCCGGGTGAACCTGACGGCGGCCGGGTGGGCGGAGGAGCTTTCGGCGGGCACGCTGCGGATGATCCCCAAGGAGCGGCACGGGCTGACGGCGCTGGACGACGCCGTTGTGCTCCTGACGGCTGTGAACGACTGACGGCCCCGGCGAGGCCGACGGGCCGGGCGAGGCTGAGGGGGCGGGCGAGGCTGAGGGGGCGGGCGAGGCTGAGGGGCCCGCCACGACCGGCGGGCCGCTGTCCGCCTGCGGACCGAGTTCCGCCGACGGATCGCGAGAGTCCACCCCACCGCCCCGGGCGGACCGCGGGCCGGCCTCGCGTCACTCGGTCGCGTCGAGGTCCTCGGCGTAGTGCTCGATGGCCCGGCGGTAGGTGCGTACGGACGGGTCCTCGCTGGTGGCGGCGAGCAGCCGGAGCAGCAGGCGGGCCGACTCGTGGTGCTCGCCCGTGTTGTAGAGGGCCATCGCGAGGAACGCCCGCAGGGCCCCCTCCTCGGGGAATTCCTCGACGGCGCCGGTCAGCAGGGTGACGGCCTCCTCGTAGCGGCCGAGGACCCGGTAGGTGCTGCCGAGGCCGAGGAGAGCCCCGCGCCGGTCCCCGGAGCCGAGCCCGGTGCCCGCCAGGGCGCGTACGTAGTACGGCACGGCCTCAGCCTCCAGGCCGAGGACGTCGTGCGCCCAGGCCGTCTGGTAGGCGATCTCCGCGTCGTCCGGGTGCTGGACGGCGAGTGCGACGAGCCGCTCGCGGGCCTCCTCCCGGCGGCCCTCTTCACGCAGCGCGATCGCCTCGGCCAGGGGGCCGTTCTTCTCCTCGTGAGGTTCCATGACGGCATCCTCGCAGCTCGCACCGGTCGCCCCCGTGGCGGCTGCCAGGTGACGGGCCGCCATACCCGGCGGGCCTGATTGTGGCGTCCTCGCCCATGGAGGAGGGCTCCGAACCGCCCGTAGCCTCCCGGCCGAACCTCCGTCAGGAACGAGCCATCCGGGAGACCTCATGCGTTCAACCCGTCTCACGCTTCCATTCCGTCCGATGAGTCCATCCCGCCCCGGGGGTGCACCGCGCCCCGCCCTCCTTCGCGGGCCACGCCGCCTCGCGGCGCTGCTGCTCTGCGCCGCCGCGACCCTGTTCCCCACCGCGGTCCCCGCCGGGGCCGCCGCTCCCCCGCCCGTGCCCGGAACGCTCCAGGGGTACGACATCGGCTCCGTGTTCAGCGCGGGGGTGTCGTCCGGGGGCTACATGGCCACCCAGCTGCACGTGGCCTACTCGGGCACCTTCCAGGGCTCGGCCGCGTTCGCCTCGGGGCCGTACGACTGCGCGCGCGGCCAGCTCGCCACGGCGCTCAACGCCTGTATGGACACCACGCAGAACCTTCAGCTCGCCGCTCTGGAGCAGGCCACCCGCGACCGGTCGGCACAGGGCCAGGTCGACCCGGTGGAGAATCTGGCCGGAGACCCGGTGTACGTGTTCAGCGGTTCGGGCGACTCGACGGTGAAGCGCCCGGTGGCGGACGCGCTCGCCGACTACTACGGCCACTTCGGCGCCCGCGTCCAGTACAACCGGTCCACGGCGGCGGGCCACGCCTGGATCACGCCGCTCGGCCCCAACTCGTGCACGGTGACGCAGACCCCGTTCCTCAACAGCTGCGGGATCGACGCGGAGGGGGCGCTGCTCGGGCACCTCTTCGGATCGGTCGCCGCCCCCGGTTCCGGCACCGGCGGCTCACTCATCCGCTTCGACCAGAACGTGTACGCGCCGGGCGGCTCGGCGGCGGCCCTGTCGATGGGCGCCGAGGGCTTCGCGTACGTCCCGGCGTCCTGCGTCCAGGGGGCGCGCTGCAAGCTGCTCGTGGCCCTCCACGGCTGCAAGCAGGGGTACGCGTACCAGGGCTTCGGGACCCGCTTCGTCGAGGGCGCGTACCTGAACGAGTACGCCGACACCAACGACATGATCGTGCTGTATCCGCAGGCGGCGCCCACCACGACCCTGGAGAATCCGAACGGCTGCTGGAACTGGTGGGGCTACCTCGGCGACACGGCCTACGCCCGCCACGGCGGGAAGCAGATCGAGGCGATCATGGGCATGGTGCGTGCGCTGCGCGGCGCCGGGACGCCGCCGCCCACCTCCGGCCGGACGGTCCTCTCCAGCACGGACGCCGAGGACGGGTACGTGAAGGCCGCGGCGGACGGTTCGGGCGCCGCGGTCGGCACCCTGGAGGATCTTTCCGGGTTCGCGCTCGGCCGGGGCACGGACGGCAAGGTGAACCGGTCGGTGTTCTCCTTCGACACCTCGACGATCCCGGCGGGCAAGGAGATCACCCGGGCCTGGCTCACCGTCAGCAGGACCAGCGGCTCGGGCGATCCCTGGGCTTCTCCCACGGGCAACCGGCTCCAGGCGGACGTGCGCACGGGCTGCTTCGGGGCGTGCGCGGTCGAGCCCGCGGACTGGTCGGCGGCGGCCACGGTGGCGGGCGCGGCGCGGATCGACGCGTTCACCTCCGGGAGCGCCGTGTCGACGGATCTCTCGGCGGAGGCGCTCGCGGCGCTGAACCGGGGCGGGGTCACACAGGTCCGGCTCGGGTTCACGGCGGCTCCGACCGGGACGGCGTACCTCTTCGTGAACCGGGACACGCCGGTGACGCTCACGGTCGAGTACCGGTAGCACGGCAGGCCGGGGTTCGGAGGCCGGGATGCGGCATCCGAGCCTCGCTCCTCCGTCATGACGCGGTCGCTAGGCGGGGACTCCGGCTGCTCAGTGCGGCGGCCTCGTCCATTCGAGAGTGACGCGCAGGCTCGCGTGGGCGCTGCCCTGGACGACGAGGGCCGTGAGTCTGCCGGCGTCCAGGCCGAGCTGACAGCCGAACTCGACCGTCGCGCGGTCCGGGGCCGCCCGGTGGAGGGCGTCCCCGATCTGTCCGGCGAAGGAGGAGAGCGCCTCGGTGACGGCGGAGAGGTCGGGGAGCCGGCCACCGAGCCCTTCGAGTTCCGCGTCGGGGCCGAGGCGCCGCGCCTCCACGTAGAGGGTCCCGTCCCCGACGGCGACCTGGGTGATGTCCGTCATCTCAGCTCCTTGCGGTTCACAGTGCCGGGCGCAGCAACGTCGCGGCGGTTGCCGAACGGGGGCCGGCCGCACTCGGGCCGAGGGCGCTCCCGCGCCGCCACTCGGGCCAGCTGAGGTTCCAGTCGCCGAAGCCGTTGTCGAAGGGGCTCATGAGCTCGCCGTATCCGTTGATCACACGGACGAGGTCGCCCTCGCGGACGGTGGCGAAGAGCCAGGCGGCGTCCTCGGTACTCATTCCGGTGCAGCCGTGGCTGACGTTCTCACTGCCCTGGACGTCGAGCGACCAGGGGGCCGCGTGGAGGTACTCGCCGCTCCAGGTCACCCGGGTGGCCCAGCGGACCTTGAGGTCGAAGTAGTCGCGGCTGCCGCGCGCGATGCCGATGGAGTCGCCGCGCATGTGCACGAGCGGCTCCTTGCCCAGGACGACCTTGGTACCGCCCCGGGTGCGGTAGCCGGCCTTGCCGGTGGTGACCGGGAGGGTGCGGAGCGGCTGTCCGTCGCGGAACACGGTCATCCGCAGGGCGGAGACGTCGGTGACGGCTTCGATCCGGTCCCCGGTGGTGAAGGTGAGGGGCTGCGAGCGGCCTCCGAAGAGGCCGCCGGTGATCCGAGCCCCGTCGAGGCCGCTGCGGACCCGGACCGTGGCGTGGGTGGGCCAGTAGCCGCGGGGCCGGTAGTGCAGGGTGTCGGAGTCGACCCAGTACCAGGCGCCTTCGACATGAGGTCGGGTCCGCACCTGGAGGGCTCGTTCGACGATCCGCCGGGCCTCCGGGGCGTCCGCCGGTACGGGGTGGCTGAGTTCGGCGGTGACCGGCTGGCCGACGCCGTACGTGCCGCCGTCCTCCGGCCCGAAGGTGACGGTGAGCCGTTCTCCGGCGGGGGCCGTGTCCGTACGGAAGTCCAGCCGTGCGAGGTGACGGTGGGGGTCTTCGGCCCCGCTCTGCTCGACGACGAGGCGGGCGGCGTAGCGGGACCCCGCCGGGAGCGGTGCGGTGCTGGTCCACCGGGTGCGGTCGGGGCTCGGGGTGCCGGCGACGCGGCGGCCGCGTTGGTCGGTGACGGTGACGTCGGCGAGGACTCCGCGGGTGCGCAGCGCGAGTTCCACCGGCCCGGAGGCCCGGGGGCCGAGTGTGAAGGGACGCCCGGTGAGGACCGGAGCACCGTCGAGCACGACGGTGTGACGGGGTGCGGAGCAGAGGCCGCCGACAGTGGTGCAGCCGTCCACGGTGACGACGGTGGCGGGTTCCGGGCCCGCGGTGGTGCGTGCGTCCGGTTCGGTGGGCGACTGGGCAGCCGTACTGACGAGGACGGCCCCGACGGCCAGGGACAACGCTCCCCACCCTCGTACGTATCTGCGTGACGACACGTCGGACACCCTCCCCTTTCTGACGGCGATGCCGGCGAGCGGTGCCGACCGCAGTATCAAATCGGATGAAAGGAGAATCGGATGATCAAGACGCCGGGCGTGGCGGCGGAGTGGTGGACGAGACGACTCGAATGGGTCAGCGGGGCGGCTCCGGGAGCTCCTCCCCCGTCTCCAGAAGGGACTTGAGGCTGGAGATCAGCGCGGGCCAGCCTTCGCCGATCATCCCCCTCATCAGACCGCCGGGTTCCAGGTCGCCATGTGTGACCGTGAGCTTGACGGTGTCTCCGGAGGGCTCGATCAGGAAGGTCACCCGGGACCGGCGCTCACGGGCGAGCCGCTCGTACACGTCCTGCCCGAGGTGCACGGCCTCCGCCCAGGCCGGGGTGAACGTGTGCCAGGTGTAGGAGAGGCGGCGGCCGGGCTCGGCCGCCAGAACGACCTGCTCGGGGTCGACGGTCCTGCGTCCGTTCTCGTCCCAGACCATGGGGGCGCCGGTCGTCCACTCGCTCTCGAAGGCCACGCCCCAGTACCGGCGAGTGCTCTCCGGG
The DNA here is from genome assembly GCF_044331325.1 of Streptomyces sp. NPDC017246. NCBI lineage: Bacteria > Bacillati > Actinomycetota > Actinomycetes > Kitasatosporales > Streptomycetaceae > Streptomyces > Streptomyces sp. NPDC017246. Next base: position 208,545 of record NZ_JBIRMW010000013.1, read on the forward strand.
TCGGTGAGCGCGGTCCAGAGCTCGTCGGGGGTGGTCCGGATATAGGTGGTGTAGACAAACGTGTGGTTGTCCATCGCGCTGCCCCTCGGATCTGCCGTCCCCTCCCTCCAGCCTAGGCAGGCGCCGGACGGACGTGCCAGCGAGAGAGCCCCGTCCGGCTCGGGGATCGCCGGTTGAATAGGTGCGGAGGAAACTATTCAACGTGCTGCTAGCGTGGCCGGATGTCCCTCAAGCACGCCGTCCTCGCAGCTCTCCTGGAGGGCGAGGCCTCCGGATACGACCTGGCCAAGATCTTCGACGTGTCCGTCGCCAACTTCTGGGCCGCCACCCCGCAGCAGCTCTACCGCGAGCTGGACAAGCTCGCCGAGGCCGGCCTGATCACGGCGCGCGTGGTGGAGCAGGAACGTCGCCCCAACAAGCGGATGTTCAGCCTCACGGAGCCCGGGATGCGTGATCTGGCCGCCTACACCTCGACGCCGCCGCGGCCCAGCGCCGTCCGTGACGAGCTGATGGTGCAGGTGCAGGCCTGCGACGAGGGCGACACGACGGCCGTCCGCGGGTTCGTGGCCCAGCGGATGGAGACGGCCCGGGCGAAACTGGCCCGCTACGACCGGCTGCGCGAATGGATGCTCGCCGGCCGGGACGAGGAGACGTACCTCGACGAGGCGGAGCGGGTGGGCCCGTACCTCACGCTGATGCGCGGCCGGTTCTTCGAGGAGGAGAACCTGCGCTGGGGCGAGCGCGCCCTCGCCGTCCTCGACCGGCGCGCCACGGCACGGAGCCGGGCGACGGCCCGCAGCAAGGCGGCGGAGGCGGCGCACAGCGGCTGAGGCACCCCGAGGAGCGAGGGCGTACGAGGGGTGACGTCGGCTCCTACTCTGGGGTAACGTCACCGGCCGGCCACCGGACGCGCCGGTGGCACATCGGGTACGGATCGGGGACGGGCCTCTATGAACGTCGGTGACCTCGTCGAGGACTTCAGCCTTCCGGACGAGACGGGCGCCCCGCGCTCCCTCACCGGTCTCCTTTCCGAAGGACCGGTCGTCCTCTTCTTCTATCCGGCGGCGCTCACCCCCGGCTGCACCGCCGAGGCCTGCCACTTCCGCGATCTGGCGGCCGAGTTCCGCGCCGTCGGCGCGCTGCCCGTCGGGATCAGCACGGACGCGGTGGAACGGCAGCAGGAGTTCGCCGACCGGCACTCGCTCGGCTACCCCCTGCTGTCCGACCCGGACGGTGCCGTCCGCGACCGGTTCGGGGTGAAGCGGGGATTCTCGCTCGCGCCGACGAAGCGGGTCACGTTCGTGATCGGCCAGGACCGGCGGATCCGGGAGGTCGTACGCAGCGAGCTGCGCATGAGCGCCCACGCGGACCGCGCGCTCGCGGCCCTGCGCGGCGCCTGATCCCTGCCCCGCGGGGCGTCTCAGCCGTGCCCTGCCCGGCCTCTCAGCCATGCCCTGCCTGGCGTCTCAGCCGTGCCTTGACCGCCACCTGAGCCGCGCCTTGACCGCCGTCTGAGCCCTGCTCTGCCCGCCGTCTGAGCCTTTCTCTGCCCGGCGCGGCTCCGCATGCGGCCCCCGGCGACGGGCGCGGTTCACGCCCTCCATCCGAACACGGCGGCGGGCGGGCCGCAGGCCGAGCGGCCACGACATGCGGGGGCGCCGAGGCTGGGTGAGACTCGCTCCAACACCTGGCCTCTCCCGGCCGGCGTCGGAACGGAGCGTGCAGGAATGGACGACTACCCTCTCCTCAACCTCTTCTGGACCATGCTGTGGTTCTTCATCTGGATCATGTGGCTGTTCCTGCTCTTCAAGGTGATCACCGACATCTTCCGGGACCACTCCCTCAACGGTTGGGCCAAAGCCGGCTGGCTGATCTTCTGCATCGTGCTCCCCTATCTCGGGGTGCTGGTCTACGTCATCGCCCGGGGCAAGAGCATGGGCGCGCGTGACCTCAAGCGGGCCAGGCAGAGCGAGGCGGCCTTCCAGGACTACATCCGCAAGACCGCCTCGACGCCGGAGGGCGGTGGCGGCGGCAGTGCCACCGACGAGCTGGCCCGGCTGGCGGAACTGAAGGACAAGGGCGCGATCACTCCCGAGGAGTTCGAGAAGGCCAAGGCCAAGGTCCTGGCCTGAGGCCCGGGAGGGGCACGCACGGGAAGCGCGCACGGAGGTGCGCGGGAGGACGCGGGCGGCACCGGCCGCCGGGCTCGCCGGTTCCCTGCTGAGGGAGATCATGGCCGAGCCCGGCAGGCTGCCGGAGTCGCTCGCGTCCTTCGCGTTGCGCCATCTGGGCCCCCGGGCCGGACCGGCCGTCGCCCGCCTCCGCAGGGAGCACCCCGAGGCCGACGAGGCCGCCCTGCGCACCCTGGTCGTGGCCCGTGGACGCCGTACGGTGACGGCGGAAGGCGCTTTCGTCGGCGGCCCGTTCCTGCTGCTCATCCCGCTGGCCTTCTGCGCCGCGCTCCTCTCCCAGGTACGCACGGTGCTCGAAATCGCCGCCGTCGAGGGGCGGGACGCCACGGACCCGCAGCGCGGGGCCGAACTGCTCGTCCTGCAAGGGGTGTACGGGGACACCGAGACCGCGCGGGCCGCGCTGGACGGGGCCGGAGCCCGGCCACGAACCGGCGGTGGCCGGGGGCGCACGGCGGGGTTCCGGAACCTCATCGCGCGGATGGCACGGCTCCTCGGGCTGGTCACACCGGGTGACGCAGCCGGCCTGTGGGTCCGCATCGGCCGGTGGGCACTCCTCGGTGCCGTGTTCCTGGTCGGCCTGGTGGCGCCGCTGGTCTGGCTGCCCTACATGGCCGTCCAGTACTACCGCGGCACCACACGGCTGACCGACCGGGCCACCGTCTTCTACGTCGGCTCCCTGGATCTGCGCTCCCCGCGCGGTGTGCGACTCGACCCGGCCCTGGCCAAGGCAGGGCTGCGCGCGGTCGGTTCCGTTCTCCTGCCGACCGTCGCGCTCTTCCTGGTGATCGTCACGGACCTCCGGATCGCGGGCGGACGATGGCCGGTCGTGGGGATCGTGCTCACCACCAGCTGCCTGCTCTCGGGCGGCTGGTGGCTGTGGCGACGCTGGAGACGAGGCCCCACCCCTTAATGCGTATGCCGGATACCGCTTTGATACGGTCACGGCGTGAGACTGACGAAGTTCACCGACCTGGCGCTCCGTGCCGTGATGCGCCTGGCGGTCACCGCTCCGGAGGAGTCCGTCACCACCCGCGAGGTGGCGGAGTCCATGGACGTGCCCTACGCCCATATGGCGAAGGTGGTCACCCGGCTCCAGCATCTCGGCGTGGTCGAGGCGCGGCGCGGCCGTGGTGGCGGCCTGGCCCTGACGGAACGGGGCCGGCGCTCCTCGGTGGGCTGGCTGGCCCGCACCCTGGAGGGCGAGGAGGAGGTCGTCGCCTGCGAGGGCGATCCCCCGTGCCCACTGCGCACCGCCTGCCGGCTGCGGGGGGCGCTGCGCGAGGCGCAGGAGGCGTTCTACCGCACGCTGGACCCCCTGACCGTGGCGGAGCTGGTGGACTCACCCACCGGCCCTCTGCTCCTCTCCCTCACCCCACGCCCCACGCCCTGAGCCGTTCGCGCCCGACAGCGCGCACGCACCCCGTTAAATACGCGAATCATCTACCAGATTGCGAGTTCCCATGCTGTCCGAGCAGGCCGTCCCGGTCGTCCGCGCCACCCTGCCCGCCGTCGGCGGCGCGCTCGACCGGATCACCGAGCGGTTCTACGACCGCCTCTTCGCCGCCCACCCCGAGCTCCTGCGCGACCTGTTCAACCGGGGCAACCAGGCCGCCGGCGAGCAGCGCAAGGCGCTCGCCGGTTCGATAGCCGCCTTCGCCGTCGCCCTGCTCGAGAAGCCGGACGAGCGTCCCGACGTGATGCTGTCGCGGATCGCCCACAAGCACGCCTCGCTCGGCGTCACCTCCTCGCAGTACAAGACCGTGCACGAGCACCTCTTCGCCGCGATCGTCGAGATCCTCGGCGACGCGGTGACGCCCGAGGTCGCACGGGCCTGGGACGAGGTGTACTGGCTGATGGCCAACGCGCTGATCGCCGTGGAGACCCGCCTCTACCAGGAAGCCGGCGTCGCCGAAGGGCAGGTCTGGCGGTCCATGGAGATCGCCGAGCGGCGGGAGGAGACGGCGGACACCGTCTCCTTCGTCCTGCGGCACGCCGACGGAACCGCCACGGCCGCGTTCCGGCCGGGCCAGTACGTAAGCGTCCAGGTCGCGCTGCCCGACGGCGCCCGGCAGATCCGCCAGTACAGCCTGTCCGCCGCCCCCGGGCACCCGCAGTGGCGGATCACCGTGAAGCGGGTCGACGGCGACCCGGCGGGCGAGGTCTCCTCCTGGCTGCACACCCACGCACGCGTGGGCGACACCGTGGAGGTCTCCGCCCCGTTCGGGGACCTGGTCCTGCCCGAGGGCGACGGACCCCTGCTGCTCGCCTCCGCCGGGATCGGCAGCACCCCGATGCTGGCGATGCTCGACCACCTCGCCGCCACCTGCTCGACCCGCCCCGTCGTGGTCGTCCACGCCGACCGCACCCCCGCCTCCCACGCACACGCCGACGAACTGCGACGCCTGGTCGATGCACTGCCGCAGGGAACGCTGCACCTCTGGTACGAGGAGCCCGGCGACTCCGGAGCGCGGCCCGGCCGCGCCGACGTGACCACCCTCGATCTGCCGACCGGCGCGACCGCGTACCTGTGCGGACCGCTGCCGTTCCTCCGTACGGTCCGAGGCGACCTCATCGGCCGGGGCACCGCCGCGGCCGACATTCACTACGAGGTGTTCGGCCCCGACCTGTGGCTGGGCGCCGAGAACTGACCCCACCTCACGGAGAGCCCTTCGATCCACAAGCTTCATGGCGCTCCTGCCACGGATACTGCATAGTGAGGCCGTATCGACCTCACAATCAGCGGGTCCGCGGAGAATGGACGGAAGCGATGGGATCGTTCGGATCTTCAGGCGGCGGCCCGGGCGCGAGGCGGCCTGTACGGGGGATCGCCCTCGACATCGGCAGCTCCAGGACCCGGGCCTGGGCACCCGGGGCGGGCGTCTTCGCGGACGTGCCGAGCGGTCCGGTGCGACGCGGGCGCGTGACCGACACGGCCTCCCAGCTCCGGCTGCTCCGACGCCTCACCGCCTCGGCCCCGGGCGACGGCGGGCACGACACCGTCGTGATGCTGACCCACCCCGTGCTCGCCGCTCCCGAGGAGCGGCAGGCCGCCCGACAGATGGTGGACGCGCTCGGCCCGACACGGGTCATCGCCGTGGACAGCGCCCGCGCCGCGGCGGCCTACGCGGCCCCACCGGGCGGCGGCCCGCTGCTCGTCGTCGACCTCGGCGCACAGCTGACCGAGGTCACGCTCGTCGTGGACGGCCTCGTCGAGGACGCCCGGCTGGCCGAGGTGGGGGTCGACGACGTCCGGGACCCCGACGGCGCCCCGGACTACCGCGGCGCCCCGGACACGGTCGCGGCGACGGCGGCCGACATGGTGAGCGACCTGTGGCGCCACGACCGCACCGGTGCCGTGCGTGGAGCGCTGCGGCGCGGCGTCCTGGTGACCGGCGGCGGAGCCCTGTGCCTGGACGTGACCGGCCGCCTCGCCCACCTCCTCCGCGCCCGTCTCCGCCTGGCGAACGACCCGTCGACCAGCGTCGTCCGTGGCGCGGGCCTGATGCTCACCTCGGCCCTCCGCCACCCGACGGGCACCATCGCCCACGGCTGATTCGGGGGCGGTACCAAGGTCGCCGCACAGGCCCTGCACCGGGAGAGCGCGGAGCCGGGTCAGCAGCCCATCGACCAGATGTGGGAGTCACCGCGGTCATTGGCAGCACCGTTGTAGCCGACCTCCTGTCCCGGGGCGAGACAGAGGGTCATGCTGCCGCCCTGCCACGCACTCTCATAGACCTTGACGTGGTCCTTGATGCCGGGGCCGGAGATGCCGTGGTTGGCCCAGGAGGAGTCGGTGTCGGAGATCCAGCTCTCCCACCAGCCGTCGTCTCCGCTCCAGTTCGCGCGCTGGCCGCCGAAGTTGGAGTCCTGCCAGACGCAGAACTCCCCACTGGGGCATTCGGCGGCCCCCGCGGAGGCGGCGAAGGCGAGGCCGGCGGTGGCGGCGAACAGGGCCGCGGCAGTGGTGACGAGAAGTCGCTTCACGAGAGGGTGGGGCCTTTCTGCGAGGGGACGGTCACGGGCAGTTCGACTGCCCGCCGCAGTGCGCGGTCGCGCAGCTGCCGGTACGTGGTGAGCTCCTCACGGCGCAGGGCGCGCACCGTGACCAGCTCGGCGGCCTCCAGCCGGGCCCGGACCTCGTCGAGTCCGGTCTCGCGGGAGCACCGGGCGGCGACGGCCGGATCGGGGCGGTCGGGGCGCGGGGCGCTGCCCGACGACGTCACACACCGGTTCCAGCGGGCGAGGGCCGCGCGGTGGGTGGGGTAGGCGCCGACCCGGGCCTGGGCTTCGGCACGGAGGTTGTCGACGACGACCTGGGCCCGGAACCAGCGACGCTGGTCGCCGTAGAGCCGTTGTCTGGCCCTGGCCAGACAACCGTCCTCGTGGGCGGTGACGGTGGCCCCTGTGGCGAGGGTGACGGACAGCTCTCGGGGACCGGCGCCGAAGAGCGCCGCCCGAAGAGTTCGGTCCTCGTCCGGGGCGCGGGGCCTGGACGTCAGCGAGAGGCCCTGGCCGTGCAGACAGTCCACGACGAGCCGGTGCTCGGCGGCCTTGAGGAGCGCGTCCTGGGCCGCCGTACCGGCGGGGATCCCGGGGGTCTCGGGTGCTCCGGATCCCACGACGGTGCAGCCGGAGAGCAGGAGTGCGGCGGCTGCGGTCAGGAGGGCGTGACGTGTGTGCGCGGTGGTGCGGAGCATGAGGTCCCCCGGTCGATCGTCCCTGTTCGGACGGCCGGCGAGTGATCGACTCGACGGCTCGGGATGATCACTGCCCGAGGCTGGGGCCACCATGCCGATGCTCACTCGAACGGGTCGAACGCGCCGGAGTGAGCGCCCCTCGTGCGCCGCAGTCCCGCCGTGCGGGAGGGTGACCGGAAACGACAGAGCCCCGGTTGGACGGGGGATTCCAACCGGGGCCGATCGCCGTGACGCGAAGAGCGGTCACCTCTGGGGGGGGACCTTGGGGACCGGACCCCTTCGCAGTCACATAAGTAGGAACGGTCAGCGTTTCCCGAATGTTCCGAGCATGCCCCCGTGGGCGGTGTGAGTCACCTCACCCGGTTTCGGCAGGTCTGGTCAGTCCCTCTCGGGACGGTAGACGGCTCCCGGTTCGACCTTGCCCGGGGCGAGCAGCTCCGGCACGGTCACAAAGGTGAAACCCCGCCGCTTGAGCTCGTCGATGATCGAGGGAACGGCCGGAACCGTGCCGTCGTAGATGTCGTGGAGCAGGATGATCCCGTCACCGTGCGCCTGGTCGAGCACACGCTGGCGTATGAGGGCGGAGTCGGTGGTGGCGTAATCCTTGGCGGTGATGCTCCACAGGACCTGAGCGAGTCCGAGATCCCTGCTGACGCCGGCGACCACGCCATCGGTGCGCCCCTGCGGAGGGCGCATCAGGGTGGGCTTCCGGCCGGTGATCTTCTCGACGGCGTCCTGGGTGCGGGACAGCTCGTCACGCACCTCCGCCTCGTCGAGATCGGTGAGGATCTGGTGGGTCCAGGTGTGGTTGGCCACCTCGTGCCCCTCGTCGGCTATTCGCTTGACCACCTGGGGGTAGCGGTCGACGTGCTTGCTGCCGAGCAGGAAGAAGGTCGCGCGGACCTTCTTCTCCTTGAGGATGTCGAGGAGCCGGGGGGTGTCCTTGCCCGGTCCCGCGTCGAAGGTCAGCGCGATGCACTTGACCTCGGCGCAGTCGACACGGCGGGCCGCGGCGCCCGGCTTGTCGTCCGTTCCGCCCTCGCCCCGGGCGTCCTGCGGAGTGAGGGTGGCGACTCCGCAGCCTCCGAGCGTCAGCATCAGTGACGCCGCGGCGAGCAGGGCAGTAGCCGCCCCTCGGCGTCGGCCCAGCCTGGATCGGAACATGATGGAACCCGCTTTCCCCGGCGCTGTCTTCGGTTCAGCCGGAAAACCACCAGGTCAGGGCAGTAATCACGGCCGACGCAGCACTCTACACACGGTGTATACCGGGGGTGTCGGCGGGGTCCTTCAAGCGCGCGGGCAGACGCCCTGGCACGTGGAAACGTGGGCACGTGGGCACGTGGGCACATCAAGAGGGACGACACCCGCGCGGGTGGGCGCACGACAACCCCGGACGGCGCCCGTCCGCTCCGTCCGGGGAGTTCGCGCCTCCGGCTCAGCGGGAGGCGAGCAGGAGTCGGGCCTCGGTCTCCTGGTCACCGGAGACGGACTGCATGGACTGGATGTCGAAGCCGACGGCGAGCACCTTCTGAACCTCGCCGACGGCGTGGTAGCCGCCACTGAGTGTGGCGCCTACCGGGGAGGTCAGGTGAGTGGGGCGCACCTCCTGGTGCCGTCCGCCCGCCGTGTCGAAGATGGCCGTCCACACGGTGGGGGAAGGCCCCTCGGCCGCCTGCGGGCTCGGGGCCGTCGCGTCCTCCAGCTCGTAGACACCGTCGAGGACGTCGAAAACGGCCTGCGCGTCCTCCCGGCAGCAGTCGTTGAGCTGCACGGTCACGTCGGTGTCGATGTGCAAGTCGTACACGTCGCTCATCTCCTCGCGGCCCGTCGCTCCCAGCGCCCCGCGCCCGTCGCACCGACGCTCGTCGTGCCACGTCTCCAGCATCCCTCGCGCGACGCCGTCCCGCGAGGGCCGCCCGCCCCTCAGGCTTCCTCAGGTTCGGATCTCCCATTCGAGGCAGTGGTGGCCCGATGCGTCCTCGTAGGGAGCGGGCCAGTAGTACAGAAAGGGGCCGCCCGTCTCCAGAGCCCCGGTCAGGGCTCGGAACAACTCCGTCAGGCTGGTCGCCCAGAGGATCCCCTCCAGGTCTCCTGACCCGATGCCCATCTCGTAGACGTGACCGTACGAGGGCCCGGGACGGTGATCGATGAAGGCGACACCGCCATCGTTGGGAAGTGCGAAAGGCACGCAGTGATGGAGATTCACTGCCAACGCGTCCTCCTCCCACAGGTCGGCGTCGATGTTGTCCTTGCCGACGTCCGCGAGGACGTCGTACATCATCACGATGTCGTCCACACCGCTGAGTCGGTGTCCGGAGGGAAGAAACGCGCCAGCAGGCAGCGGTCCGCGGGAACCGGGGACCGCAACAGGTCCGGCAGCTCCGTCGTGCTGTTCGAGCATTGCCCTGAGTTCCGGGTGCAGGTCGAAGCCGAGCCGTGATTCCAGCTCGACGAGCCGATCGCGCTCCGCCGGCCTTCGCAAGACTGCGTGGTCGGCAGGAGAGTGCGACCTGAGCCACGACTCGAAACGAGCCCACTCACGACCGAACGCGGCAGCATCCCTCTGTGTCATGTGCCGAAGATAGACGGTCACGCTGACAACAAGATCCTGCGCGGCACGAGGCTGACCTGCAGGACTTCAAGAGCAGTTCAAAAGCACCTGCTCAGCGCCTGCCGGTGATCTCCTCGACGGTGTCTGCCTCGGAGGCCGGCTTGTCCGGACGATGGCGCAGGACACGGGCGAAGCGGAGGGTGACACCGGCCGGGTAGCGGGTCGAGGTCTGGAGCCCGTCGTAGGCGATCTCGACGACGAGCTCGGGCCGCACTCTCACGGTGAATCCGTCGTCCTCCTCGGCGAGTTCGGCGAGCCGCTCGGTCTGCCAGCGCAGCATCTCGTCGGTGAGCCCCTTGAAGGTCTTCCCGAGCATGACGAAACCGCCGTCGGCGGTGCGGGCTCCGAGATGGAGATTGGAGAGGAGCCCGGTCCTGCGTCCGTGGCCACGTTCGACGGCGAGGACGACGAGGTCGACGGTGTGGACCGGCTTCACCTTCAGCCAGGTGCGTCCTCTGCGCCCCGCCACGTAGGGCGCGTCCCCCGCCTTGACCAGGACGCCTTCGTGCCCGCGGGCCAGCGTGTCGGCGAAGAACCGCTCGGCTTCCTCGACCTGCGCGGGGTCGGCCGGATCCGTCACGACGAGGCGGCGGACCCGCTGGGGCTCGGGGAGCAGCCGCGTGAGCACCGCGTGCCGGTCGTGGCCGGGCCGGTCGATCAGTCCCTCGCCGTCGACCGCGAGGACGTCGAAGAAGACGGGCGTGAGCGGCAGACCGGCGTGCGCGCCGGCCACGTCGGTGCGGGAGCCGACCCGGGCGGCGATGGACTGGAAGGAGACGGGGCGGCCGGTGTCGGGGTCGAGGGCGATCACCTCGCCGTCCAGGATGAACGCGTCGGCCGGTACGGCGCGGGCGGTCGCGACCACTTCCGGCAGGCGGTCGGTGATGTCGTCGAGCGAACGGGTGTGGACACGGACGTCGTCGCCGCGTCGATGCACCTGGATGCGGATGCCGTCGAGTTTCTCCTCGACGACGCAGGCGCCGAGGGCTGCGATCGCCTCGGTGACGGAGGCGGCGGTGTGCGCCAGCATGGGCTGTACGGGATTGCCGACCCTGAGGGTGAACCGGTCGAGCGCCGTGGCACCCTCGGCCAGCACCGCCTGGGCGACCGGCGGCAGCGACCCTTCGAGCATGACGGCGCGCCGCAGTTCGGCGGCGGGCACGGTGACGGCCTGGGCGACGGCCTCCAGGGCGACGGCGTCGAGAGCTCCCTGGCGCACCTCCCCGGTGAGCAGCCGCAGCAGAAGCCGCTGTTCGTCGTCGGTGGCGGCGGCGAACAGCGCGTGGACGAGCCGGGTCCGCTCGGCGCGAGCCCCCGTGCCGGAGACCTCGGCGAGCTCCGTCAGCGCCTCGTCGACCCGCCCGAGCGTGAGACCGGGCAGTTCGGCAGGGGGTACGGCGGGCGGAGCCACCTCCTTCAGGACACTCCATCCCACGCCGATCCGCCCCTGCGGCAGCCGGCCCGAGAGGTAGGCGATCACGAGGGGGCTGTCCTCGGGCTCGGCCTCCGCGAACAGCTCGGCGAGGAGGCCGATCTTGCGCGAGCGCGCGGAGGTGGCGGAGACCTCCCGGGACACCTCCGCGACACGGGCGAGCAGCATGGGCCCATCCTCCCCACAGCCCGCCCGCACCGCACGCCGACGCCGCCGCTTCGGTGGAGACTCCTCTGTCACACGTCGCCGTCAGGGCCAGGCCACCGGGCGCCTCCGTCCTCCGCCCCGCCCGTCCCCTGCCGCCTTCCTGCGCCGCAGCCGGTCGAGAAGCTTGGTGCGGGCCGGACGTCCCGGTAGACGGTCGCCCACCGCCGGGCGCACCGAGGGAGCCGAAGGCACCGCGGGTGCCGGACGCCCCACGAGTGCCGGAGGCGCCTCGGGTGCCGCCAGCACGCGAGGCGGCGGCGTCGGAGGCATGGGCGGTGACGCCGGGACCTCCGCCCGGCCCCTCCCCCGGCCCCTCCCCACCCCCGCACCGAGCGGCACGAACGACGCGGGCCGGGCGGACGGCTCGAACGGTACGAGCGGCACGGACGGCACGGGCGCCATGGTCAGCACCGGAGGCCGGGGCGGTGACCCCCGGCGCCCGAAGCCCGCCCTCGTCCCGGCCGAAGGGACAACCCCCGGCACCATCGCTCGCCCCTCGCCGGGATACGGAGCCGGCTGCTCGGCACGCGCCTCGTCCAGGGACATGGCCAGGCTCATCCGGTACCAGAGGATCTCGTCCGGGTCGTCGGCGCGTGTGAGGCGCTCGGCGATCTCTCGCGCCGCCGCCTGCACCGGCATGCCGGGCGGCGCCGGCGGGCGAAGCCGGTCGAGGTGTGCGCGCTCGTACGGGTCGTCGACGACCTCGGCCACCTGGACCGGGTCGAGCAGCGAGGCGACGGCTGCGGTCCGCGCCCACGGATCGTCCGTGGCACGGAGCAGCACGCCGAGCCGCCGCGCCCGCCAGTTCCTGGGCCGCAGGTCCTCGTGCGCGGCGAGGCGCTCGCGGAGTTCCAGCGGCAGCCGGCCGGTGAGCAGCGCCGGGCAGGCGAGGCCGAACTCGGCGACCTCCTCGGCGAGATACGTCCACACCACCGCCCGGTAGCGGTTCAGCGAGAACCGCACCGGACTCAGGTGGCCCGTCCGGACCAGCCTGGTGAACCGCTCCGGGGTGATCTCGAGGAGTGCCGCGGCCTCCCCGGTACCGACCGCGCGCACCCGTTCGCGCAAGCCGGCGGGAAAATCCGGCGCGGCCCTGAGGCGGTCGAGCTCGCACCGCTCGATCCGCCGCCGTCCGCCCTCTCCCACCGGGACCGTCCTCACCAGGCCGAGCTGGACCGCGAGCCGGAACTCGTCGCGCCTCAGTTCCAGTTCCTGCGCGGCCCGCACCGGTGTCACCGTGCGCGCCCCTTCGTCCACCGTCATCCCGTGGCCCTCCCCCGTGCGTCCGTGTTCTCTCCGTGCGGATCTCTTTGACCCACCACCGAGAACGTAACGCAGAGTGACGAACCTCGCACGACCTGTGGACAACGCCTTGTGGACAACCCATCGCGGCACCACCCGCAGGCCGTTCAGCCCATCGGCCACCGCGTCAGAGCGTCAGAGCGCCAGAGCGTCAGATCACGCCACCCCCAGGACGGCTCGGCTGCCGTGCCGCCACGCCGAGGTGTTCGCCGACACGGTTGACCAGCAGCGTCATCTCGTACGCCACCTGACCGACATCCGCTTCCGCCGCGCTCAGTACGCACAGGCAACTGCCCTCGCCCGCCGCCGTCACGAAGAGCAGTGCCTCGTCGAACTCCACCATCGTCTGCCGCGCCCGGCCCGCCCGGAAGTGCCGCCCAGAGCCTCGGGCGAGGCTGTGCAGGCCTGACGAGACTGCCGCCAGATGCTCGGCGTCCTCGCGCGCGAGTCCGCTGCTCGCGCCCGTCACCAGGCCGTCGTTCGACAGCACCAGCGCGTGCCGTATGAATCCGACCCGCTGGGTCAGGTCGTCGAGAAGCCAGTCCAGTCCCTTGTCCAACGCCATCAGTGGTCCTCCCCCTGGGTGGTGCGTCCCCGTAGACCCGGATTGCCGTGGTCCCCGTGCCGCAGTGGTCCGCCGTATCGCCGCAAGCCTTACGCACTGTCGTGAACAGGGCAAGCACTGCACCACGCCCGCGCGTGCCGCAGGATGGGGGCATGACGAGGATGACCGATGAACAGTGGCGGGCCTTCGTGTCCGCGGGAACCCGCACCGGCAAGCTGGCGACCGTCCGCGAGGACGGCAGTCCGCACCTCGTGCCGATCTGGTTCCTCCTCGACGGCGACACGTTCGTGTTCAACACGGGCAAGGACACGGTGAAGGGGCGCAACCTCGCACGCGACGGGCGCGTCTCCCTGTGCGTCGACGACGACACGCCGCCGTTCGCCTTCGTCTCGCTCAGCGGTGAAGCCGAACTCAGCGAGGAACCGGCGGAGTTGCGTCACTGGGCCGGCCGCATCGGGGCCCGCTACATGGGCGAGGACCGGGCGGACGAGTTCGGGGAGCGCAATGCCGTCCCGGGCGAACTCCTCGTCCGCGTACGCATCCAGAAGGTGATCGCCAGAGGCGGTGTCGCCGACTAGTCGCCGACTAGCGGTCTCCGGCCGGAGGGCGTCGACTGAAAGAGACCGACCCAAAGGGGCCAGCCGAAAAGGCCGACCGGCAAACATCGATCCGGAAAACCGAAACCCGCCGCCCGGAAGAGGGAGCGGTGGCACTCAGGAACCCGCCCGTGCTCCGGAACCCGCCCGTCCGGCCGCACGGGCGTTCTAGCGTGCCTGCCATGACCTCGCTCAGGTGTTGGCGGGCGCTGCTGCCCGTTCTCGCGGCCGCCCTGCTGCTCGTCCCTCGAACAGCCGCGGCGCAGGACCCCCTGGACTCTGCCGAGGCCGTGGCCCCGACCCGGACACCGACGCCGAACCGCCCGTCGTACGACGTGACACTCCGCTCCGACGACGACGGCTCTCGCTGGACCGGACGCCAGTCGGTGTCCTTCCGCAACGCGGCCCGCACCTCGCTGAGTTCGGTGGACATCCGGCTGTGGGGAAACGGCACCGACGGCTGCGGGACTCCGGACAAGCCGTCCCCGGTCCGGGTGGGCAGGGTGGCCGGCGGCACGCCGCGGCCGCTCGCCGTCGACTGCACCGCGCTGCGGATCGACCTGCCCGAGCCACTGCGGTACGGGGCACGTACGACCATCTCGTTCGACCTCGCGATCACCGTCCCGGACCGCGTCCACCGCTTCGGCAAGGACGGTGCGCACCGCTACCTCGGCAATGCGCTGCCCCTGCTTTCGGTACGTGACGCGCAGGGCGATCACCTCGACCCGGACGTCGGCTTCGGCGAGAGCTTCCACACCCTGGCCGGTGACTTCAGGGTCGTCCTCGACCATCCCGGTGCACTGCTCGTTCCCACGACTGGCGTCACCACCCGGCGCGCGGGCGCACCCGGCCGCACGATCAGCACCAGCGTCGCGCGCGGGGTGCGGGACTTCGCGTGGGCGGCGGGCCCCTTCCGGTCGAAGACGGTGACCACGCCCGGCGGGGTCCGGCTGAACGCGTACTGGACCGCCGCCACGTCCCCCGAGGGTGTCGCCGTCGACCTGAGGGACGCCGTGGGCTCGGTCGACGAGTTCGGCAAGCGGTTCGGGCGGTACCCGTACGGCGAGCTCGACCTCGTCATGAGCGACAACCTCGACGACTTCGGCAGCATGGAGTTCCCGGGCCTCGTGCTGCTGTGGACCGAACCGGAGGGGTCGGCCGTCGTCCACGAGATCGCCCACCAGTGGTTCTACGGCATCGTCGGCAACGACCAGTTCGCGTCGCCCTGGCTGGACGAGTCCTTCGCCCAGTACGCGACCGAGCTGTACTACCGCGACGACACCACCACCTGCTGGGACGACCAGGGCCAGTGGCCCAGCGACACGGCCGCCGTCACTCGGTCCATGGCCTACTTCGCCGACGGCCACCGCTCGGAGTACGGCCAAGTCGTCTACAGGCGCGGCTCCTGCGCCCTGCACGACCTGGAACGCGTCCTGGGCGGCCCGGCGATGGCGGGCATGCTGCGGCGCTACGTGCGGGACCACTGGCTGGGCGTCGCCACCCCCGCGGAGTTCAAGCGCGCGGCGCAGGCGGCGACGTCGAGGGACCTCGGCCCGTTCTGGACGGAGCACAGGATCCGCTGAGCACCGCGGTCCACGCTGGGCGCTCCGGCCGGCGGCTGATCGTCCGGCCCGCCCTGGACACCGAGGACACGGTCCGCCGCCGGCGTACCGGTGACGCCCGGGCGGCTCAGCCCACGGTGTCGAGGAGCCGGGCGGTGTGCATCCGTCCGGCGTACTCGACCAGCCGGATGAGCACCTCCTTGCCGGAGTCGCGGTCGCGTGCGTCGCACAGCACCACGGGTGTGCCCCGGTCCAGGTCCAGCGCGCGGGAGACGTCGGCCGCGCCGTAGGTACGCGCGCCCGTGAAGCAGTTGACGGCGACCACGAAGGGGATCTTCCGGTGCTCGAAGTAGTCGACCGCGGGGAAGCAGTCCTCGAGCCGCCGCGTGTCGGCGAGGACGACGGCCCCCAGGGCACCCTGTGACAGCTCGTCCCACAGGAACCAGAACCGGTCCTGGCCCGGCGTCCCGAAGAGGTACAGGGAGAGCCCGGAGCGGATCGTGATGCGGCCGAAGTCCATGGCGACGGTCGTGGTGGTCTTCTGGTCGACTCCCCCCGTGTCGTCGACGAGCTCCCCGGCTCGGCTGAGCTGTTCCTCGGTGCGGAGCGGCCGGATCTCGCTGACCGCGCCGACGAGGGTGGTCTTGCCCACACCGAATCCACCGGCGACCAGGATCTTCAGGGCGAGGGCGGTGGTGTCCGCGCCGTCGTCCGCACCGGTGCTCTCAGAGCGCTCGTAGGCCATCGATTACTTCCCTCAGGATTCTTTCGTCGGGGAGCTGTGCGGGCGGTACGGGCCGGCTGACGCGCACGAAGCCCGATTCGAGGAGGTCGCCCAGGAGGACCCGGACGACGCCGACGGGCAGGTCGGCGTCGGCCGAGAGCTCGGCCACCGACTGGGTCTCGGCCCGGCACAGGGTGAGCAGGGACCGGTGTTCGGGTCCGAGGAGGGACTCCTCGGCGGGCCCGGGCGGGTCGTCGTCCACGACGACGAGGGCGATGAGGTCGAACCGTACGTTGCTGGGCCCCGGCTTGGTCCGTCCGCCGGTCATCGCGTACGGGCGTACGAGCGGTCCGGCGTCGGCGTCGTACCACTGACTGCCCGGCGCGGACGGGCCGCCGCCGGTGCTGTCCTCGTTCATGGATGTCTCCGGGTCAGCCGGCGGCCGGCGGGGTCACCGTGAGCCGCGGCGGGGTGTGCAGGTGCTCGCCGACGCGCTTCACGAGGCGGGCCATCTCGTAGGCGATGAGGCCGATGTCGGCGCTCACGGAGCTGAGGACGGCGAGGCAGGAGCCGTCCCCCGCCGCGGCGACGAAGAGGAAGCCGTCGTCCATCTCGACCATGGTCTGGCGGACCCCGCCCGTGTGGAACTGGCGTCCCGCGCCCTTGGCCAGGCTGTTGAAGCCGGAGGCGATGGCGGCCAGGTGCTCCGCGTCCTCGCGGCTGAGTCCGTTCGAGGCCCCGACGGCCAGTCCGTCGTTGGAGAGCACGACGGTGTGGCGGACCTCCCTGACCCTCATGACGAGGTCGTCGAGGAGCCAGTCGAGTTCGCCGGGTCGGTGGTGAGAGATCCTCTCGTGGTCGATCATGCGTGGTCTCCTTCGGAAGGGGGGTCGTCGAGGGGGGTCGTTCCGTGGCCGGGTTCGTGGCCGGGGCGCGCATGGGTACCGGTACCGCTTCCGAGAGGGCGCCTGCTCCCCGGAGCGGCGCCGCCGCCCCGCTGCCAGCCGTCCTGGTAGGCCGACATCCTGTCCCGTACGACCTCGGGGGTGCGGGCGTCCGTGCCCTGCGCCGTCGGTACGAACACCGGTGCCGGCGCGGGCGCCTCACGCAGCTGTGGAACGAGACTCGCCTGCCGTACGCGGCGGGGCAGTTCGCCCTCCGGGTCGCCGTGCCCCGCGGGACCGGCCTGGCCGGCGGGTGTGCCGGGCCGCTGTTCACGGGCCGGTGGCGGTACGGAGGGGCCGCGGCGGCGCAGTTCCGTGACCCGGGCCGGTGGGGGCCCCGGCTCCGAGGGCGGCGCGAGCGCGGGCACGGCGGTCGGGCGAGGCAGGGACTGTGGGCGCGAGGAGGGCGGCGCCTGCGGCGGGACCGGCGGCCTGGGGCCACCCGCCTCCTTCGGCAGGTTCCCGGGCCCGGCTCCGGCCGGTGATCTCTGAGCGGTCCCACGGGGCGCCGGAACGGGTCCGGCGGGGGTGCCCCCGGCGAGGGCGGGGCCCGCCTGCGGGCCTGCGGCGAGCGCGGGGCCCACGGGGGGCGGACCGGACTGTGCCGGGGGGCGGGTCATCTGCGGGCGGCCGAAGCGGCGGGCCTCGGCGCGATGCGCCTCCTCGCGTTCGCGTGCGGCGCGCGCGTCGTCCGTACGACGGTCGGAGCCGAGCCGGTCCGCACCGAGCCGGTCGTCCGTCGCATGCCCGTCGTGGCCGCGCCGGTCGTCCGTACCCGAGTGGCCCGCGCCGGGGGCGGGCGTACCGGGATCCCGTACGTGCGGGGTTCCGGCGTGAGGCGTGTCGGGTCCGTGGCCGCTCGCCGAGGTGGCGCGGCCCGGCGGCAGCGCGCCCTGCAGGAGGTCGGTCGGGAGCAGGACGACGGCCGTCGTGCCGCCGTACGGCGAGGTCCGCAGCTGCACCTTGATGTCATGACGCGAGGAGAGCCTGCTGACGACGAACAGGCCGAGCCGGTCGCTGTCGAAGAGGTCGAGGGCCTCGGACTGGGCGATGCGGGTGTTGGCCTCGGCGAGCGTCTCCCTGCCCATGCCGAGTCCCCGGTCCTCGATCTCCAGGGCGTATCCGTTGCCGACGGGTTCGCCGCTGACGCGCACCTTGGTGTGGGGCGGGGAGAACTGGGCGGCGTTCTCGATGAGTTCGGCCAGGAGGTGGGTGAGGTCGGCGACGGCGCCGCCGACGACGGCCGTCTCGGGGAGCCGTCGTACCTCCACGCGCGCGTAGTCCTCGATTTCGGAGACGGCGGCGCGGACGACGTTGGTGAGGGGGACGGGCATCCGCCAGGCACGGCCGGGGGCGGCCCCCGAGAGGATGATCAGGCTCTCGGCGTGGCGGCGCATACGGGTGGTGAGGTGGTCGAGCCGGAAGAGGTCGCCGAGTTCGTTGGGATCGTCGGCGCGCCGCTCCATGCTGTCCAGGAGGTTGAGCTGGCGGTGGACGAGCACCTGGCTGCGACGGGCGAGGTTGACGAAGACGCCGGAGATGCCGCTGGCGAGTTCGGCGCGTTCGACAGCGGCGGAGAGGGCCGCGCGGTGGACGGTGGTGAGGGCTTCGCCGACCTGGCCGATCTCGTCCTGGGAGACGGGTCCCGGGGGCGCCTCGGCCTGGACGTCGATCTCCTCTCCGGCGCGCAGCCGTCGCATGGCGGCGGGAAGTTTGCCGCGTGCGATGCCGAGGGCGGTGTTGCGGAGGCTGACGAGTTCGACGACGAGTCCGCGGCCGATCCGTACGGAGATGACGAGGGAGGCGGCGACGGCCGCGAGGCCGAGGACCACCGCAGCGCCACCCGCGCTGAGGACACCGCCCGCGAAGGGGTCGGCGCGATCGGCCGCCGCGGTGCGCGCGTCGGTCTCGATCGCGGTGAGTCCGTTCCGTACCGCGGCGAGGGTGTCGTCCCAGTCGGTGGAGGTGACCGCCTGGGCGGCGGGGCGCCCTGGGCTCGCGGCGCTGATCCGGTCCTCGGCGCGGATGAGGCGGGTGTGGTCTCCGGCGGCGAGGCGGGTCCACGCGGCGTGTTCGGCGGCGGGCAGGTCGGCGGTGGCGGAGGCGGTGAGGGTGCGCCGGGTCTCGACGGCGCCGGAGAAGGCGCGGAGCCGCTCCTCGGTGAACCGGCCGACGAGGTGGGCGGAGGTGAGGAGGGCGTCCTCACGGGAGAGCATCTCCCCCGCCCGGCCGAATTCCAGGAGTACGCGCGCGTCGGATCCCTGTCGGGTGTCCTGGATGCCGGTGAGGGCGCCGCCGACGGCGAAGGCGGCGGAGACCACCGCGGTGTACTCCTCGTAGACCTGGTCCCAGTCGGCCCGTCCGTCGGTGGCGGCGGTGCGGAGCTTGGCGAGGCCCTCGACCTTGCCGACGAACGCGCTCACCCGGTCGCCGACGTCGCCGGGCAGATCGCCGGTGTCGCCGACGGTGTGCGTGTCGTTCAGGCGGAGGCGGCCGACGGCCTCATCCGTCCGGCGAATCCGGTCCTTGAGCTCGGCGGCCCGGGTGGCGCCGGGGGCGGCCACCTGGCGTACGGCGGCGCGCCGTTCGGCCTGGAGGGCGGCGAGGGCGGCCGTCACGGGCTCGCGGATCTCGGCGTCGACGCGCTGGAGCTGGCGGAGCCGGGCGATGTCCTGGGCGGTGGTGACGGTGGCGAATCCCCAGAGCGCGAGCAGCGAGACGACGGGGACCATCAGGAGCGAGACGATCTTGGCGCGGACGGTACGGGGGCGCAGACCGTGCCGCGGGGGGCGGACGTCGAGGCGGGCATCGAGGCGCCCGTCGACTCCGGATCCGGCCCCTGCTCTGGCGTCTGCTCTTGATCCGTCTCCTGCTCCGGTTCCGGCAGGAGGCGCGGGCGGAGCGGGGGCGGCTGTGGTGCCGGCTCGATGGGAGGAGGCCGCGTGGCAGGTGGCCGCGTGGCCAGCGGTGGTGGAGGCCTCGGGGGTGGGCTCCCCCGGCTCGTCGGCGGGCGGCCCGGCGTGTGCGCGACGCCCGCGCGCGGCCGCCGACGGCGGCGCCGTCGCCTCGGTGCCCTTGGTCTTGCGGGGAGTTCGCATGGCCTCCTCGTTCCGGCTGCGACTGTCTCTGGTGCGGTGGGTCCTACGAGAGGGGTGAGGCGGGAATGGGGAGACGGGAAGGGGGTGAGACGGGAAGGGGGTGAGACGGGAAGGGGGTGAGACGGGAGGAGTACGGATCAGTTCACGGGCGTACGGGCGGTCTGCGCGGCGCGGAAGCCGGGAGGCGCGACGTCCGCCGCACGCTCGTCGGGCTCGGTGAGGCGCCCGGCCGAGGCGTAGGCGGCCCGCTCCTTCGCGGTCGGGGAGAGGGCGACGAACGCGGAGGTGATGAAGAGGTAGGAGCCGAGGCCGACGGCGAGCGGGAAGATGAACTGCATGACGGTGGCCCCGGAGAGGCTCGCGCCGGAGGGCGTCACGTCCACCCGCACCGCGAACATGCCCGTGTAGTGCATGCTGCTGACGGCCGCGCCCATCACGAGCGAGGCGACGGCGACGGCCGCGGGCGAGTGGATGTTGAGGGCCGCCCACAGAGCCGCGGTGGCGGCGACGACGGCGATGAGCACCGAGAGGCCGACGAGCAGGGGGTCGAACCGCACCTCGCCGTGGAGCCGGAGAGCGGCCATGCCCATGTAGTGCATGCTCGCCACGCCGACTCCCGTGGTGAGCCCGCCGATCAGGAGCGAGCGGACGCGGTCGCGTCCGTAGCCGACGGCGAACACTCCGACGCCGACCACCGCCATGGCGATGACGAGGCTGAGGATGGTGAGCGGAACGTCGAAGCGGATGTCGGTGCCGGTCACGCCGAAGCCGAGCATCGCCACGAAGTGCATCGTCCAGATGCCGGTGCCGATCGCGGAGGCGGCGGTGAGCAGCCAGTTGCGTCGCGAGCGGCCTGTCGCGTCGAGTGCCCGTACGGTGCAGCGCAGCCCGAGGGCGGCACCGACGCAGGCCATCGCGTACGACAGTGCAGGTGTCAGCCAGCCGAAGGTGGCGTGGTCCAGGTGTCCCATGGCTCAGGGACGCTAGTGCGCATCGGGGGGCGCACCAGGGGCGCATTTCGAAAGCTGATGGAATATGACAGAGAGATGATCCCGAACGATCGCGCAGGACTCGAACGTGCACACAGATCGTTCACCCCTCCGGGTACGGGATCATGTCCGCATGAGCGATGACCCCACACACGTCCGAGAGTTCTTCGGCGCTCGCGCCGCCGACTGGGACAGCAGGTTCCCCGACGACGGGCCCGCCTACGCGGCCGCGGTGGACGAACTCGGTCTGCGCCCGGGCGACGCGGTGCTCGACGCGGGCTGCGGGACTGGGCGGGCCCTCCCGCCGCTCCGCGCCGCCGTCGGCCCCTCCGGCACCGTACTCGGCGCCGATCTCACCCCCGAGATGCTCGAACAGGCCGCCGGGGCCGGTCGCGGCGGAGCCGACGGCACCGCGACACTGCTGCTCACCGACGTCGGGCGCCTCCCTGTGCGCGACGGCGCGCTCGACGCCGTCTTCGGCGCGGGGCTCATCTCGCACCTCGCGGAACCTGTCGCCGACCTGCGTGAACTCGCCCGTGTCGTACGGCCCGGCGGCCGGCTCGCGCTCTTCCACCCGATCGGCCGCGCCGCGCTCGCGGCCCGCCACGGCCGGCGGATCACCCCGGAGGACCTACGCGCCGAACCCCGGCTGCGCCCGGTACTCGCCGAGGCCGGCTGGCGGCTCGTCAGCTACGTCGACGAGGACGCGCGCTATCTCGCCACGGCCGTACGGGAGGGCTGAGCCTCCACGCGCACCGGTGCGGCCCCGCACCGGCACCGTGCACGGCCTCCCACCGCCTCCCACCGCCTCGCAACGGCCCCACACGGCCTCATACGGCCCTGCCCAGCCCCACAGCGTCGACCGAGGCGTTGGCCAGGACACGGCCCGGGCGCGACGGGCCTGCACGGCGGCGTCCGGCCGGCTGCGGAGGAGTGACATCCGCCGCGTGTCAGGGCCGCGTCATGGCCCGGACGCGGGCGGAGCGCCGCCGCCGATCGGCCCTCCTCGAACCGGCCGGATCCGTCGGCCGGATGTGGCAGAGTCGGGGCGGGCGACGGTCCGAGGCCGCGGGACTCACCAGGTCCCGCCGGGGGCCGTGTCGGGGCGAGGGGGCTGTGAGTGGCGCGGGTTGTCGACGATCGGTTCGAGCTGTTGGCGCGGCTCGGCGGGGGCGGAATGGGCACCGTGTGGAGAGCACGGGACCTGGCACTCCACCGTGAGGTGGCCCTCAAGGAGGTACGCCCTCCCGACCCTGCACTGGCCGAGTACGACCCCGAGGGCGCCCGGGAACTCCGTATCCGGGTCCTCCGCGAGGCCCGGGCCCTCGCGCGCGTGGCGCACCCCCAGGTGGTGACCATCCATCACATC
Organism: Streptomyces sp. NPDC017246; assembly: GCF_044331325.1. NCBI lineage: Bacteria > Bacillati > Actinomycetota > Actinomycetes > Kitasatosporales > Streptomycetaceae > Streptomyces > Streptomyces sp. NPDC017246. Next base: position 230,833 of record NZ_JBIRMW010000013.1, read on the forward strand.
GTCGACGGCGGCGAAGGCACGTACCCCTGGCTCGTCATGGAGCTGGTCGCCGGCGGCTCGCTCCAGGACCGGCTCGACCGGGGCGTCCTCACACCGGGCGCGGCCGCCACTCTGGGGCGCGGAATCCTGGCCGGACTGCGCGCCGCGCACGCGGCCGGCATCCAGCACCGCGACATCAAGCCGGCGAACGTCCTCCTGCGGCCCGACGGCCTGCCCGTCCTCACCGACTTCGGCATCGCGGCGATCCACGGGGCCACGGCCCTCACCGCCGCGGGCTCGATCATCGGCACGCCCGACTACATGGCACCCGAACGCGTCGGCGGCGAGGAGGGCGGGCCCGCCGCCGACCTCTGGTCCCTGGCGATGACCCTGTACGTGGCGGTCGAAGGTCACCACCCGCTGCGCCGGGCCAACACCCTCGCGACGCTCGCGGCCGTGCTCGGTGAGGACGTGCCGCCGCCCCGTCGCGCCGGGCCGCTGACACGGGTGCTGACGAGCGTGCTGGTACGGGATCCGGGCGCACGCCCGGACGGCGGGTCGCTGGATCGTCTGCTCGCAGACGTCGAAGCGGAGGCGAACGCCGAGACTCGACCTCAAGCCGAACCCCCGGCCCCGGGCCTCGCCCGCTCTCAACCTGAACCTCTACCTCAGGATCAGGATCACGCTCCACTTCAGGCTCCGGAAGCGGTCGCGGACGGCGGGCGGCCCGCCGTCGACGGCGAGCCCCGGGACGCGATCCCGCCGGGCGGCGGAGCGCAGGCAGCCGCGGCGCCGCCCTTCTCCGTCGATGCCACCGCCGACACCGCCACCGCCTTCCCTCTCGCGCCTCCGCCACCGCCCCGGCCTCCCCTGCCGCCCTCGGCACACAAGCCGCGTACCGGGGTGTACGCCGCGGCGGCGGGGGCCGTCGTCGTGCTCGGCGGCGTGCTCGTCTGGAACCTCCTTCCCCTCGGTGGCGGGCAGGAAGGCGGAGAGGGCGACCGTGTCGCGGGCCGGCCCGGCGGTCAGAGCGCGTCCTCTTCGTCCACGCCGTCCACGCCGTCCACGCCGTCCACTGACGCGTCCGCGGCGAGCCCGACCGGCGGCGGCCCCAAGATCACCATCGGAATCAGGTTCGACCAGCCCGGTCTCGGCCTGAAGAAGCCGGACGGCACCTACGCCGGTCTCGACGTGGACGTCGCGAACTACCTCGCCCGCGCACTCGGACACGCTCCGGCCGAGGTCGTCTGGAAGGAGGTCCGGAGCGCCACCCGTGAGTCAGCCCTCGCCGGCGGCGACGTCGACCTCGTCGTGGCCACCTACACGATCAACGAGGCACGAAAGAAGAGCATCGACTTCGCCGGCCCCTATCTTGTGGCCCATCAGGACGTCCTGCTGCCGACGGGCAGCTCCGTCAGGACCCCGACGGATCTCAACGGCAAGAAGGTCTGCGCGGCCACCGGCTCGACCTCCGCACTCATGATCCCCGCGAGACTCGCCCCCCAGGCGCAGGTCGTGACCCGCGACACCTACTCGCGCTGCGTCGACGACCTGGCCTCGGGTGCCGTCGACGCCCTCAGCACCGACGACGCGCTGCTCGCCGGCTACGCCGCGCAGGACACGTACAAGGGCCGGTTCAAGCTCGCCGGCTTCCGCGTCAGCGACGAGCGCTACGGCGTCGGCCTCCCGAAGGGCAGTCCGCTTCGGGGAAGGGTCACGACCGCGCTCGAACGGATGATCTCCGACGGCTCCTGGCGCAAGGCCGTCGAGAAGAACCTCCCGCTCCTCGGTACGGACACGCCTCCGCAACCGGAGTGATCTGGTCCGGGACACCCTCGGGGTGTCCCGGACCGGGTTCCGGGTCACCGCGCTCAGAAGCGGAACCGCGCCTTGACCGGGTAGTGGTCCGACTGGCCCTCGTCGGCCGTCACGTCGCACGAGACGACCGTCCCGGCAGACGGGCCGAACAGGTAGTCGATCTTGATGCTGCGCGTGGCCAGCGGCTTCGTGGCCCGGCCGTCGCGCGGCTGCGTACTCGAAAGCCCCTCGTCGCACACGTAGATTCCACCGGCGCCCACGGACTTGAGCGCGTACTTGTCGCTCTCGTGAGGGGCATCCGTCATGTCCCCCGCGCGCCCCGGCTCCGCCCGACCGGGGCCGCTCTACCGGGGCCACTCGACCGGGGCCGCTCGACCGGGCCGTGTTCCTCCCACGCCGTACCTCGTCGGCCCTCCATCACGGCACCTTGCCATCACCGACGCCAACGCCCTCTTTTTTCCCGGCACTTCACTGCTTACCGTGGACATGCCGGGCAGTCCTGCCCGGGGAAGGCGGTGGGGCGTGGCACGGGTATCGGAACGACTCCGCAGACTCCTTCCCTCCGCCCGGCGGGCGCCCGAGACCGCCGCGCCGACGCCACCCCGGCCCCGGCAGGGGCACAACCTCTTCGAGGCGGCGGCGGAGTACGTGGCCGCGTGCGCCGAGGACGACCCGGCGAGGGCCGAGGAGGCGGCGAGCAGGGTCTCCCCCGGCATGCTGTCGTTCGGGGTCAACGAGCTGGCCTGCCGAGCCCTGCTCACCCTCGCCCGGGAACGGAACGAGTCGCCCGGCGCCGTGGCCCGCTCGCTGCTCGGACTCCGCGAGGAGCCTCGTGCTCCGGGACGATCCGACGGGTCGGCCGGGGAGTGACGCGCGGGACGTGCGGCGCGAAAGGCTTGATCGTCGGCCGTCGCGGCCCTACGGCGATGCAGGTCACGGCTCCGGGCTATGGACAGGCCTCCCTACTCACTGGTTAAGGTGCGCCGACAACCAGATGGGGAGGCATGCGTGGCTGGGACCGACCCGATCGCCGAGGCCGAGGCCGACGGCGATGCCGACGCGCTGTTCGTACTGACCGCGGCCCTGCTGACACCCGCGCGTTTCCCGAGCGTGCTCGGCGACGACTACCCGGCGGCCTGCGCGGCGCTGGGGCTGCAGCCGTACGCGGAGGGGTACGGGCTCGTGTTCGGCCAGGACGGGCTCGGGGCGCGTTGGACGGTCGTCGTCGACGATGTCTCGCTCGTCGCGGTGGCCATCTCCTCCTGGGACTGCGGCATGGCCTACGACCTCTCCCCCGACGAGAACTCGGTGGTGGCCGGCTTGCCCGGCTGGCCGCTGGCGGTGCGCAGCCGGGCCCCGGGCGTACCGGCCCCGCACGACCCCGCGCCGGAGGAGGGCGACCCGGCCCCGCTCGTCCCGCCCTCCGGCGACGAGTGGGGTCCTGCCCAGCGACGCCTCGGCGCCGACGAGGTGGCCCTCCAGTGGGCGGCCTGGCGCGCCCAGGTGAGCGACGACGACGCGGCTCCGGCGGGCCCGGCGGTTCCCGGCACCGAGGCCGCAGCCCCGGGGGCCGTACCCGCCGGGGCGGCACCCAGCGGCGGCGGCTCTTCCGCCGGAGTCAGGCGGGCCCTGGACGAGCTGCGCGGCTATCTGGAAGACCCGCCGCCGGTGGGCCGGGTGCGGTCCGCCCCCGGCGCGGACGCCGGTACGCGGATGCTCCGCGCGGACGGCCCCGGCTGGTCGCTCGCGGCCAGGGCCGACGACATGGCGTTCATCCTCCTCGACGAGCTGCCGCGCGAGGTGCTGCCGGTGACACGGGGACCCCGGCTCCCCGCGCTCCTCGAATCCCTCGACGCGATGGCCGTACGACCGTCCTGACGGGTGGCACCGTGAACGTATGGCCGTCCCGCGGGCCGGCAGCGTGCGCACATGGCCGTCCTGACGGGTGGCACCGTAACCGTACGACCGCCCCTGACAGGTGGGGCCGCGTGTCCGCCCCGGGGCGGGCGCCCGGTGCCTGCCCGTACTGAGCCGTGCGTCCGGCCCCTGTCCGTGTCGTGCCGCTCGCCCGCCCGGCCTGAGGAGCCGCGAGCCGTCAGGTCAGGGCGTGGCCGTACGTCGCGGCGAGCTCGTCGAGTTCCGGGTCTCCGAACATCGTGCGCAGTGCCCCGAACGCCACGACCTTGTCCTGGCCGAACCGGCTCACGGACCGGGCGTAGGTGTCCGGGGACAGGAACCTCGGCGGTGTGCTCTTGCTGTGGAACTTGTCCGCGTACATCACCAGCCGCTCCTCCTGTGTGATCGCCACATAGTCGGCGGGAGGCAGCGGCAGACCCTGGCTGACCACGTCCTCCTTGGTCAGTCCGACCCCCGTGTGGCACGAGCAGAACCGGCACACGACCTCCGGCAGCCCCTCGGCCACGAGGATCTCGTGCCCCAGGAGGCCGTGGCGGATGTAGTTCCGGCCGTCCAGCCGCCCTTCGGCGTCGAAGAGGCGGTACACGCCGATGTCGTGCAGCAGGCAGCCCGCGCGCACGAGGTCCACGTCGACGTCCAGGGCCGCCCGAGAGATCAGCCGCTCGGCCACCTTCCACACGATCTCGCAGTGTGTGAAGACGAGCTCGAAGGCCTCTTCATTCGGTGCGTGCCTCAGGTGCATCGCGCGTATCTCGTCCGCCGACGGAGTGTCCACTCCGGCAGCGTAATGAGTTCGGCCGAGACCGCTGACCACGGCTTCGGTGGTCCTTGTCTCGATCCTGTGCCCCATAGGACGACGGACCGAGGTGTGGTCCCAGGACATGGCCCGGCGGGAGGGGCGCGCCGCACGATGTGGCGCCCATCCCTTTCCGTCGCCCCACCGGAGGTCTCTCATGCGCCTGTTCCCAGGCGTCTCCCTGTTCGCCGCGCTTCTGACCGGGGTCACCGTCCTCGCCCCCGCGAGCCCCGCCGGGGCGGAGGAGCCCGCCACCTCGCACTGCGCGCGGCAGGACCGGCTCCGGGTCCCCGGCGCCGAACACCAGCAGTCCGCTTGTCTCGCGGATCTGACGACCGCCGGGCTGGCCGGCACGCCGTACACCGACACGACGGACCAGGCCGGGCTCGCCGCCCGGGGGACCCGTAATCCCTCGGGTGTGCCGGGAGTCCAGGTCGACGGCTACTTCCCCGACGACTCGCGGCTCAACGCCACCCACGGCTGGGCCCACGACGCGCAGTTCGTCATCCGGCTGCCCGACCGCTGGAACGGCGGGCTCGTCGTCACCGGCGCGCCGGGCACCCGGCGGCAGTACTCGACGGACGCCCTCATCTCCGACCAGGTCCTCTCCCGGGGCTTCGCCTACGCGGCCACGGACAAGGGCAACACGGGACCGGACTTCTTCACCGACGGACGGGGCCCGGGCGACGCGGTCGCCGAGTGGAACCGGCGGGTGACCGAGCTGACGCGGGCCGCCAAGAAGGCCGTGCGGCAGCGTTACGGCCGGTCCCCGGAACGCACGTACATGACGGGCATCTCCAACGGCGGGTACCTGACGCGCTGGCAGCTGGAGAACCGTCCCGAGCTGTACGACGGCGGGGTCGACTGGGAGGGCGTGCTGTGGACCACGCGGGGCCCCAATCTGCTGACAAGCCTCCCGGTGACCGTGGCCAGATCGCTCGGGCAGGCCTCCGACGAGGATCTGATCGGGGCGGGCTTCGCGCCCGGTTCACGCTTCCTCTGGCCGTACCACGAGAAGGCGTACTGGGGACTGACGCAGAAGATCTTCCGGGCCGAGTTCGACCCCTCGTACGATCCGGCGTGCCCCGGCGCCACCGCCGGCGCGACCGTGGAGCAGATCTTCGCGCCCTGTGCCTCGGACGCCTCGTACGACTACGCGTCCCGGCCTGCCTCCGTCCACCGAGCGGTCGCGAAGGTCGCGCTGGACGGACGGATCGGCAAGCCGCTCATCACACTCCACGGCGACCTGGACACCTTGCTGCCCATCGCCACGGACTCGGACGTCTACACCCGGATGATCGACGCGCGGGGCCGGGGTGGGCTGCACCGGTACTACACGGTGCGGGACGGGACGCACACCGACGGCCTGTACGACACGTATCCGGACCAGTTGCGTCCGATCCTGCCGTGCTACCGCTCCGCGTTCGACGCGCTGACGCGCTGGGTGGAGAACGGTACGGCGCCGCCGACGGACCGCACGATCGCGCGGCCCGCGAGCGGTGACGTGGTCAACTCCTGCGCTCTGGAGGAGTGAGCCGGGGGCGCCGACCGGCCCCGGCGGGCAGCTCGGTTCCGGTCAGACCCTGGTCCGGTGAGCACTGCTCCCGGCCAGACCCCTCCGGCCGGCTCTGCGCTCTCGCTCAGACCCTTTCCAGCGGGCGGTACGGGCCCTCGGGCAGCTCGGCGCGGATCGGGTCGCCGGGCCGCACCTCCCCGCCGCTCAGGACGATCCCCATGATCCCGGCCTTGCGCACGATCTCGCCGTTCTCGTCACGGCCGAGGACCTGCTTGAGGAGTCCGTGCCGGAAGTTGTCGATCTGGGCACAGGGATTGCGCAGTCCGGTGACCTCGACGACGGCCTCGGCCCCGAGGTACAGACGGGTGCCGGTGGGCAGACCGAGGAGGTCGATGCCCCGGGTGGTGACGTTCTCGCCGAGGTCGCCCGGGGCGACCTCGAAGCCGGCGCCGGCGACGTCGTCGAAGAGCTCGGCGTGGATGAGGTGGACCTGGCGCAGGTTGGGCTGGGTCGGGTCCTGAGCGACACGGGAGCGGTGCTTCACCGTGACGCCAGCGTGGACGTCGCCCTCCACGCCGAGCCCGGCGAGGAGGGTGATGCCCTCCCTGTTGGGCTTGGTGAACGTGTACGTGCCGTTACTGCTGACCGTGGTGACCGTACCGTCGCTCATGGCGAGGAACTCCCCCTTCTCCGCTCTCCCGCGGCCGGAAAGCCGGCCACCGGCGGGTTCGACCGCCGGTCACCGACTGCCCCGACTGCCGACTGCCGACTGCCGACTGCCGAACCGATGATCACACCTCGCGTGACCGTCCCCGACCCTACTCGGCCCACTCGGAACGCAGCGGCGCGCCCACCTCGTGAAGATGACCGAGGGCCTGGCGGTACGAGTCCACGAAGCCGGTCTCGGTGTACGGGACGCCGAGTGCGGCGCAGTGGGCACGGACGGCGGGCTGAGCGAGGCGCAGATGGGGGCGCGGCATGCTCGGGAAGAGGTGGTGCTCGACCTGGTAGTTGAGCCCGCCGAGGAACCAGTCGGTCAGGACGCCGCCCCGGATGTTGCGCGAGGTCAGCACCTGGCGCCGCAGATGACCCCAGCTCTCGCCGTCCGCGTGTTCGTCGGGCCGTTCCATGCCCTTGTGGTTGGGGGCGAAGGCCATACCCAGGTGCACTCCGAACAGCATCTGGTGGACGAGGGCGAAGACGAGGGCCTGGGCGGGGGTGAGGAGGGTGAGCAGCAGGGCCGTGTATCCGGCGAAGTGGGCGAGGAGCAGCGAGCCCTCGACGAGCCGCTCGCGGCGGGTGCGGCAGGGTCCGTCCTTCGCCAGCAGGGACTGGACCCCGTACACCTTGAGCGCGATGCCCTCCAGGGTCGTCAGGGGGAAGAACAGCCAGGCCTGGTGGCGGGTGAGGAATCCGCGCAGCCCCTTGCGACCGGTGGTCTGGTGCTCGGCGAAGACGAGGATGTCGGCCGCGACGTCCGGGTCCTTGTCGAGGTGGTTGGGGTGGGCGTGATGACGGTTGTGCTTGTCGTTCCACCACTCCCTGCTCATGCCGAGCAGAAGGTTGGCGTGGACGAGCTGGACGATCCGGCTGACCTTCCGGTTCGCCGTGATCTGGGCATGTCCGGCGTCGTGGCCGACGAAGGCGACCCGGGCCGAGAGCAGCGCGAGGGGTACGGCGAGCGGCAGGACCCACCAGGAGGGACCGATCAGGGCGAGTCCGGCCACCACGGCGGCGATGCCGAAGAGGTTCACCGCGATGCCGCGGGCGTACCAGGCGGGGCGGTGTTCGAGGAGGCCCTGTTCCCTGACCATCCGCAGGAGCGGGGAGAACTCGCTGCCGCCCCTGGCGCGGCCGGGCGCCGCGGCGGGTGCGGCGGCCGGGGGCAGGATGGTGGCCTGGGACATGGCTGGCTCCGGTTTCTGTCGGTCGGGATCCGGCGGCGACTCGGCGGGTTCCGTGTTCGTTCGGCCTGTGGGCGCCTACCGAGAACGTACGGATCCGCGGGCGTCCGGAGCCATGGCGTCACCACCCGCCCCGGGGCGGGGGCGCGCCGGGGGCCGGAGGTAGGGAGATCCCCACCCTCGCGGGGCTGTGGTGTGGATCACGCGAGATGAGCGCGCCGTCGCGGCTTCGCGTCAGGTACCCTCGGCGGCTCGGACGTCAGGTAGTCAAATTTGAGGAATGCGTTGTCGCTGTCGCACGGACCCGATGATCCCGCCCGCGAACCCGCTCTGAAACTCCCCCGCGAACTCACCCGCCTCTCCGCCGTCTTCCTTCCCGCCGATCCGCCTCGCGCAGGCCGGATCGCCTTCTGGTCGCCGGACGGTGACGCACTGCCGGACACACCCGACGGCACGGGTACCGGCGCAGGCGCAGGAACAGACACGGGCACAGGCACCTCGGACACACCGGGCACCGCCCGACACACCGCCCCGGACGCCACGCCGGTCCCCGTCGACATCACGGTGGTGGACGGCGAGACCCTTCGGCCGGTGACCGTTCCCGCGTTCACCCTCTCCGTACGGGACTCCCTGCCGCTGCTCGCCCGCGCCCGTTTCTCCGACGCCGCGTCCCCCGCGAGTGCCTTCTGGGGCGCCGCCTCGCTCCTCGCCCTCGACCTCGTCGCCCGCGGCCTGCTCCTACCCGGCCTCACGCCCGGTGACGTCGACGCCTGGCGAGCAGGTCCCCTCGGCCCCGCCGAACTGGCCGAACTGCGGACGCTCGCCGCGTCGATGCCGCCCACGGCCCACGCCGTACCGCTGTCGTCGGACGAGCCGCCGCTCCTTCCCGAACCCGAGGCGCTGCTCCGCGCCTTCGCCGACGCCGTCGCCGACGCCCTGCCCCGTACCCCGGCGGCTCCCCTCGCCGCCGGCGGGCCGGCCTTCGCGACCCACACGCCGCAGACGATTCCCGAGCACCGGGCGTGGGCCGCCGATGTGGCCGCAGTGCACGACGCGGGCGTTCGGCTCTCGCTCCGGCTCGAACTTCCCGGTTTCACCGCCGAGTCGGAGGAGGCGCCGACCTTCCGTGCGGTGCTGCAACTGCACGGCGTCGCCGATCCGACGCTGGTCGCGGACGCGGCGGAGGTATGGGCGGGCTCCGGCCGGACGGGAGCCGCGTTCGGTCCCCGGGCCCGGATGGACGCCCTCCTCGCACTGCGGCGCGCCGCCCGCGCCTGGCCCCCGCTGGCCCCGCTCCTGACCGCGGCCGTACCCGACACCGTCGAACTCGCCGACGAGGAGGTCGCGGAGCTCCTCGGCGCGCCGGGGCGCGCCCTCAGTGCGAGCGGGGTCCAGGTGCACTGGCCGCGCGAGCTCGCCGACCGGCTGACCGCGAGCGCGGTGATCGGCCCGACGGGTGGAACGGCCCACGAGGCGGGGCGCCCCCCCGAGGGCTTCGGAGAGGCCACGCGACCCGGAGGAGTCGGGGGCATCGGAGGAACCGGGGAAGCCGAGGACTCTCAGGAGTCCGACGAGAGCCGCTCCTCCGGGCTTCCCTCCTTCCTCTCCGCCGACGCTCTGCTCGGCTTCAACTGGCGCTTCGCCGTCGGCGATCACGAGCTGAGCCGCGCCGAGCTCGACCGGCTCGCCGAGGCCGGGCGACCCCTCGTGCGCCTGCGTGACCGGTGGGTGCTGGTCGACCCGGCCGAGGTACACCGGGCCCGGTCCCACTCGGACCGGAAGCTGACTCCGGTGGACGCCCTCTCGGCCGTTCTCACCGGCACCACGGAGATCGGCGGCCACACCGTCGAGGTGGCGGCGAGCGGCTGGCTGGAGCGGCTGCGGGAGCGGCTCGCCGATCCCGAGGGCGGCCGGCCGGAGGTCTCCCAGCCCCCGGCGCTCGCCGCGACCCTGCGCGACTACCAGCTGCGCGGTCTCGACTGGCTGCACCGGATGACCTCGCTCGGCCTCGGCGGCTGTCTCGCCGACGACATGGGACTCGGCAAGACGATCACGGTCATCGCCCTGCATCTCCACCGGCAGTCCGACCCGGCCTCCGCAGGGCCCACCCTCGTCGTCTGCCCGACCTCGCTCATGGGCAACTGGCAGCGGGAGATCGAGAAGTTCGCGCCCGGCACGCCCGTGCGCCGTTTCCACGGCGCCACCCGTGACCTGGAGGACCTGGCCGACGGCGGTTTCGTCCTCACCACGTACGGCACCATGCGGCTCGACGCGCCACGACTCGCCGCGCGGACCTGGGGACTCGTCGTCGCCGACGAGGCGCAGCACGTCAAGAACCCGTACTCGGCGACGGCCAAGCAGCTGCGGACCATCGGGGCACGCGCGCGCGTGGCGCTGTCCGGCACACCGGTGGAGAACAACCTCTCCGAGCTCTGGGCCATCCTCGACTGGACCACCCCGGGACTGCTCGGCAGCCTGGGCACCTTCCGGACGCGGTTCGCCGCCGCCGTGGAGGGGGGCCGGGACCCGGCCGCCGCCACACGACTGGCCGCGCTGGTCCGTCCGTTCCTGTTGCGCCGCCGCAAGTCGGACCCGGGCATCGCACCCGAGCTGCCGCCGAAGACGGAGACCGACCGCACCGTCTCCCTGACGCCGGAACAGGCCGGTCTCTACGAGGCGGTGGTACGGGAGACCCTGGAGGCGATCTCCGAGGCCGACGGCATGGAGCGGCGCGGTCTGGTCGTGAAGCTGCTGACCGGTCTCAAGCAGATCTGCAACCATCCGGCGCAGTACCTCAAGGAGGAACGGCCGAGGATCGAGGGCCGTTCGGGCAAGCTGGAACTGCTCGACGAACTGCTCGACACGATCCTCGCCGAAGGCGCCTGCACGCTGGTGTTCACCCAGTACGTGGGGATGGCCAGGCTCCTGGAGGCGCATCTCGCGGCACGCGGGGTACGGACCCAGTTCCTGCACGGCGGGACACCGGTCGCCGAGCGCGAGGCGATGGTCGTCCGCTTCCAGAACGGCGAGGTCCCGGTCTTCCTGCTCTCCCTGAAGGCCGCCGGCACGGGCCTCAACCTCACCCGCGCGGAACACGTCGTGCACTACGACCGCTGGTGGAACCCGGCCGTGGAGGCCCAGGCCACCGACCGCGCGTACCGGATCGGACAGGACCGACCGGTTCAGGTGCACCGGCTGATCGCCGAGGGCACGATCGAGGACCGGATCGCGACCATGCTCGACCGCAAACGGGAGCTGGCGGACTCCGTCCTCGGCGCGGGCGGGGACACCCCGCCGGAGCTGACCGAACTGACCGATGCCGAGTTGGCGGAGCTCGTACGACTGCGGGGGGACGGACGATGAGCGAGTACGGACACGAGGGCGACGAGCGGACCTTCGCGGCGCTGCCTCCCTCGCAGGGCGCGGCCTTCACCCGCACCTGGTGGGGCCGGGCGTGGCTCAAGGCCCTGGAGGACACGGCGCTCGACGGCCAGCAGCTCAAGGCGGGACGCCGGCAGGCGCGGGCGGGCGCGGTGGGCGCCGTGTCGGTGCGGCCCGGCCGCATCACGGCGGTGGTCAAGGACCGGGACGGCACGGCGCACCGCAGCGACGTGCTGGTCCGGGAGTTCTCGGAGGAGGAGTGGGAACGGCTTCTCGACCTCGCCGTGGACAGCGCGGGCCACATCGCGGCACTCCTCGACCGCGAGATGCCGCCGCACCTGGTGGAGGACGCGGCGGCGGCCGGACTCGATCTGCTGCCGGGGATCGGCGACCTCGATCCGGAGTGCGGCTGCGAGGCGTGGGACCACTGTCCGCACACGTCGGCGCTCTGCTACCAGGTGGCGCGCCTGCTCGACGAGGACCCCTTCGTGCTGCTCCTGATGCGGGGGCGCGGCGAGCGCACCCTCCTGGACCAGCTGCAGGAGCGCAGCGTCTCCCGTGCCGTGCGCGGCGGGCGGGGAGCGGACGACACGCCGGACGCGGACGGCGCCGAGGGCGTCGGCGGGATGCCCGGCGTGTCGGCCGAGGAGGCGTACGCGGCGGCCTTCCTGCTGCCGCCGCTGCCCGCCCCACCGGTCGCCCCTGACGCGCCGGGCCGGTCGCCGTCCCTTGACACGGATACGGAGCCGGGGCCGGGGATCGACCCGGAGGCGCTCGAATTCCTCGCGTCGGACGCGGCGGACCGCGCCCACCGCATGCTCGTGGAGGCGCTCACCGTCGGCGCGTCGGGCGTGCTCGGTGGCGGCGCGGTCGGCGGATCCCCTGCTGAGGCGCCGCCGCTGACGGCTGCGCAGGACGCGGTGCGGCTCGCGTCGGGCTCCCCCGCGCCGTGGATCGCGGCGCGGCTCACCTCCGGTTCGGGGCGGACACGGGCGGAGATGGACCTGGCCATGCGCGCGTGGCGGTTCGGGGGCGCCGCCGCCCTCGCCGTACTGGAGGAGGAGTGGACGCCGGACGCCGAGGCTCTCACCTGGGCCGGGGCCCGGCTCTCGGAGGCCTGGGAGGACGACGAGCGGCCGGTACTGCGACGGGCGGGCGCGCGCTGGACCGTGGTGGGCGCGGAGACGCAGCTACGGCTCGGTGAGGACGGGCGCTGGTGGCCGTACCTCAAGTCCGGGGCCCGCTGGTCCCCCGCCGGACCGCCCGACCGCGATCCGGCCACCGCCCTGGCGACGGCCCTCGCCGCCGGCCCTACCGGAGCCGGTGGCTGATCTTGCCGCCGGTGGCGGAGGAGGCGGCCAGGCTGCAGGCGACGGTGTCCGAACCGAGGAGGTAGCTGGTTCGGTACGGGTACTGGACGAAGGTGGTCCAGCGCGTGCCGGCCGGCTGCCGCGCGGCCTTGCGGCGCAGCGGTTCGCGGCACAGCAGGGTCGCCGCCTCACGGATCGCCGCGTCGGTGGCGCGCAGGCCGGTCAGGCGGAGCCGGGCGACGAGTTCGGCCTGGTGCGGCGTGTCGCAGGCGCGCCGGAGGGCGGTGCCCGGCGCGTCGCGGTCGATGTCGAAGCAGTCGCCGACGCGCAGCGCCTCGAAGGAGACGGGCCGCTCGGAGCCACCGTCACGCGTCGCGGAGGCGGTCGGGTGTGGCGGGCGGTGGTACTCCCGGTGCGGGAAGGCGTCGGGGACGGGCTGTCCCCGGGGGGAGCGGACCGCTGTGGGCGCGCGGTGCGGGTCGGTGTGCCGTCCGTGCCCGCGTCTGCCGTCGGCGTGTCGGCGGTACGGGTGCCGGTGGCCCCGGTGTCGCCGGTGCGCGTGTCGGCCGGTCCTCCGTCGCCGGGCGGGGTGGCCTCGGGCCGGCCGTCTCCGCCGACGACGGGCGGCGGAGCGCCGATCGCGTCCTCGCCCGGCCGGCCGGCGGTGGACACGCTCTGCTCTGTTCCGCCACGGGCGGCGAGGAAGGCGGTCGCCACGAGGGCGGCCACGAGCAGCGGGACGAGCGGCACGCCGAACCGGTTGGCGCGCCGCGCGGCGGGGCCGGGCCGGGGCGCGCCGAGCCGGACGAGCCGGGGAGACCAGCCGGACTCGGAGCCGGCTCGCGGCGCCACGGCGGAGCGGCGCGCCCGACTCCCGCCGGACGTGTCGCCGGCGTCGGACGTGTCGCCGGGGCCGAACGTATCCCCGGGGCCGGCAGCGTCGCTGGAGCGGGACGCACCGCCGGGGCGGGCTGCCGCACCGACCTGGTCCGGCGCGCCGAGCAGATCCGAGGCACCGAGCAGAGTCGAGGCACCGACCGGGTCACCTGAACCGCGCGACCCGGACGAGTAGTCCGGGTCGGAGACGTCGTGCGCGCCGGACGCGTCACGCGCGCCGGACGCATCGACGTGGTCGGACGCGTCGCCCGGCTCGGCCGCGTCACGCGAGCCGGACTGGACGTGCGCAGGGGACACGTCACGCGGGGTGGACTCGGCCTGCGCAGCGGACGCGCCGAGCAGGTCGGGTTCGCCCGGTCGGCGGTCCGGCGGTGGGGTGTCGGTGGACGGGTGCGGCACGCGGTCCAGGTTCGCCGTTCGGCGGCCGTCCGGCCACCCATTTCCGCGCACCGGGCGACGCCCGTACAGAACCGTGACAATCGTCGGCGCCGCTCCCGCACGCCACCACCGCCGCTGCCGCCCCGTCACACGTCGTCCCTACAGGCCGAGCTGGCGCTCCGCGCCCTCGACCGTCTGGGCGAGGAGCACGGCGATGGTCATGGGACCGACACCACCGGGGACCGGGGTGATGAGGGAGGCGCGCTCGGCGGCCGACGCGAAGTCGACGTCGCCGATGTTGCCCGGGTTGTAGCCGGCGTCGACGACGACGGCGCCGGGCTTGATGTCGGCGCCCTTGATGAAGTTCGGCTTGCCGACGGCGGCGACGAGGACGTCGGCCTCGCGGACGACGGAGGAGAGGTCCTCGGTCCGGGAGTGGCAGTAGGTGACGGTGGCGTCGCGGCCGAGGAGGAGCAGACCGGCCGGCTTGCCGAGGATCGCGCTGCGGCCGACGACGACGGCGCGCTTGCCCCGGAGTTCGACGTCGTACGCGTCGAGGAGGCGCATGATGCCGCCGGGCGTGCAGGAGACGAAGCCGGGCAGACCGAAGCCCATGGCGGCGAAGGAGGCCATGGTGACACCGTCGACGTCCTTCTCCGGTGCGATGGCCTCGAACGCGGCGCGCTCGTCGATGTGCGGGCCGACGGGGTGCTGGAGGAGGATGCCGTGGACCTCGGGGTCCTGGGAGAGCGCCGTGATCGCGGCGACGAGCTCCTCGGTCGTCGTGGAGGCGGGGAGCTCGACGTGCTGGGAGCGGATTCCGGCCTTCGCGCAGCGGTTCTGCTTCATCTTCACGTACGTCACGGAGGCCGGGTCCGCGCCGACCAGGACGGTCGCGAGGCAGGGGGTGACGCCGGTGCGACGGGTGATCTCGGCGGCGCGGGCGGCGGTCTCCTCGACCGTACGGCGGGCGAGGGCCGTGCCGTCCATGAGGGTGGCGGTGCTGGTGGACATGGCAACTCCTGGGCGTCGTCTCTGACCGGTGATTCGCCCAGGCGCACGGCATCGGTACGGTCGCGCCGGTGGAACGCGCTCCCGCCGGGCCGCTCCCCGGTGGTGATCCACCTCCAGCGCCAGTCACGGCCCGAGCCCCACTCTACGTGACGGGTCGGGGACGGGTCGGGGGCGGCTCCCGGACAGGGTGCATATGCCCGAGTGCCGGGACGCTTGTCTGCGGCGCGCCGCCGCATCACGATGTGCCCGACGGGCCGGACGACCTCGACGAGGAGGCCGAGTTGAGCGATGCGTGGGTTGCCGGGCGGACGGGGCCGAAACCCTCGACCACGACGGACGGGGTCCCTGCCGAGACCGGGAACGTCCGGCCGCTGGTCGCCGCGTCGTGGCGGCGCTCCGCACGCGCACGCGTGAGTCCGGACGGGGCTGCCCGGGTGGAGCTCGACGAGGACGAATTGACCGCGTACCGGGACGGTCATCCGCTGGCGGCGGCGATGCCGGTGATCAGGGAGCTGATGGGGGCGTACGCGACGGGCGGGGAGCATCTGTTCGCGGTCTGCGACGCCGCCGGACGGATGCTGTGGGTCGAGGCCCACCCCCCAGCACACTGGGCGTGGCCATCGGGGTCGCGGTCGGCTGGGGCGTCGCCGTGGTGGCCGCGCGGATCTTCCAGGGCTGGTCGGTCGGCGGTAGCAGCATCCGCATCGCGTTCGCCATCACCCCCACAAGCGTCCTCAACGGACTGGCCATGGGCCTGCTCATCGCCTTCGCCGCCATCCTGGCCACCAGCGTGCGCATCAGCAGGTTCAACATCATCGCCGCGATCCGCGACCTCCCGACGACGCCCGGCCAAGGACCGCGCCGCCGACTGCTCGCGGTCTCCAGCACCCTGGCCGTCCTCTGCGCGCTCGTGGCCGTCCCGGCCGTGGCACGCAGCCAGCCCGACGCGACCTACCTCATGCCGGCACTCGCCCTGGCCTTCGCCGCCCCGGCGCTGCTCCGCATCCTCCCCCGTCACACCGTCACCACATCGGTCGCGGGGGCCGTCCTCGCATGGACGCTCCTGGCACCCGTCATACGGCCCCGGATCTTCGACACACCCTCGATGTCCGTATACGTCATCCAGGGCGCCCTGGCCGCCTTCTCCGCCGTGGTGCTCGTCAGCGACAACCAGAA
>NZ_JBIRMW010000014.1:0-240131 GCF_044331325.1 Streptomyces sp. NPDC017246
TTGGCACGCTGTTGAGTTCTCAAGGAACGGACGCTTCCTTTGTACTCACCCTCTCGGGCTTTCCTCCGGGCTTCCCTTCGGTATTTCGTGTTTCCAGCCTAGCAGATCCGATTTCCCGTTTCTGCCACCCGCTGGAGCGGGCTGCTGGGATTGGAATTCGCTTTCGCTTTTCCGTTCCCGGCGGGGTCAAACACTACCAGGCTTTCTCGGTCCCCCCGACCACATCCCCTGCGAGCATGCAGAGGTGTAGACCACTGGGGTTAGGATCTGGCTTGATAGGTGCTGCCGACCCGCGACTCAAGGCCGCGTTGGGGTCAGGCAGGAGTACGACAGTACATCCCACCGTCAGTTGAGGCAAATCGTTTCCGGTAGTCCCTAGCTCCGTCCAACTGGTACGTCCCGGGCGGAACTAGGACTTCTTATGACTTACGCTTCAGAACAGTACGCCGTCCAGGACAGGTAGTGACGGCGCCTACACAATCTCCGCCCCTGGGAGGCTTCCCATGACAACCGTGACGTCGCCGCTTGCTGGACGCGCCATCGGTCTCGCCGCAGTTCCCGACCCGGTCTTCTCCGGTGCGATGGTCGGTCCCGGTACCGCCATCGATCCCGTACGTGAGCCCTCTGAGGCCGTCTCCCCCATCGACGGGGTCATCGTCTCCATGCACCCGCACGCGTTCGTCGTCGTCGACGGCGAGGGACACGGTGTGCTGACCCACCTCGGCATCGACACCGTTCAGCTCAACGGGGAGGGCTTCGAGCTCCTCGTGAAGAAGGGTGACACCGTGACGCGGGGCCAGGCCGTCGTGCGCTGGGACCCCGCTGCGGTCGAGGCCGCCGGCAAGTCCCCCATCTGTCCCATCGTGGCCCTGGAGGCCACTGCGGACTCGCTCTCCTCCGTCGTTGAAGACGGCGACGTGAAGGCCGGCGACCAGCTCTTCGGCTGGAGCTGAGCCGGTTCGTCCCCGTGACGACCGCGAGTTCGACATTCAACGCGGCGGCAGGTGCCGCCGCTCTATCGGAGACGGGTGAGATGGAGACAACGCTGCGAGGCGTCGGCGTCAGCCACGGTGTGGCGATCGGCGAGGTCCGGCACATGGGCACGGCGGTTCTCGAACCGCCGGCCAAGCAGATTCCGGCGGACGAGGCGGAGCGCGAACAGGGGCGCGCCCGTCAGGCCGTCGAAGCTGTGGCCGCCGACCTCAATGCACGCGGCAACCTGGCCGGTGGTGAGGCCCAGCACGTGCTGGAGGCCCAGGCGATGATCGCCCAGGACCCGGAGCTCATCGCCGACGTGGACCGCCGGATCGCCGTGGGCAGCACGGCGGAGCGCGGTATCTACGACGCCTTCTCGCACTATCGCGAGCTGCTCGCCGGTGCCGGCGAGTACATGGCCGGGCGCGTCGCCGACCTCGACGACGTGCGGAACCGGATCGTGGCGCGGCTGCTCGGTGTGCCGATGCCCGGCGTGCCGGACAGCGACGAGCCGTACGTGCTGATCGCGCGGGACCTGGCGCCCGCCGACACGGCGCTGCTCGACCCGACGCTCGTGCTCGGGTTCGTGACCGAGGAGGGCGGGCCGACCAGCCACAGCGCGATTCTCGCGCGGGCGCTGGGTGTGCCGGCCATCGTCGCGCTGCCGGGCGCGGGTGAGATCGCCGAGGGCACGCTCATCGCGGTCGACGGTTCGACCGGTGAGCTCTTCGTGGACCCGAGCGAGGAGAAGAAGGCGGAGCTGACCGACGCCGCCGCCGCGCGCAAGGCCGCGCTGGCCACGTCCAGCGGTCCGGGTGCGACCTCGGACGGCCACAAGGTGCCGCTGCTGGCCAACGTCGGCGGTCCGGCGGACGTGCCGGCGGCGGTGGAGGCCGGTGCGGAGGGTGTCGGTCTCTTCCGTACGGAGTTCCTCTTCCTGGACGACAGCAAGCAGGCTCCGTCCGAGGAGAAGCAGGTCGAGGCCTACCGCAAGGTGCTGGAGGCCTTCCCCGAGGGCCGTGTCGTGGTGCGGGTGCTCGACGCCGGTGCCGACAAGCCGCTGGACTTCCTGACGCCGGTGGACGAGCCGAACCCGGCGCTCGGCGTGCGGGGTCTGCGGTCGCTGCTGGAGCACCCGGAGGTGCTGCGGACGCAGCTGACCGCGCTCGCGAAGGCGGTCGAGGGTCTGCCGGTGTACCTCGAGGTCATGGCGCCGATGGTGGCCGACCGTACGGACGCGAAGGCTTTCGCCGACGCGTGCCGTGAGGCGGGGCTGCGGGCGAAGTTCGGTGCGATGGTCGAGATCCCCTCGGCCGCGCTGCGGGCCCGCTCGATCCTCCAGGAGGTCGAGTTCCTGTCGCTCGGAACCAACGACCTGGCGCAGTACACCTTCGCGGCCGACCGCCAGGTCGGTGCGGTGTCCCGGCTCCAGGACCCGTGGCAGCCGGCGCTGCTCGACCTGGTGGCGCTGTCCGCCGAGGCCGCCAAGGCCGAGGGCAAGAGCTGTGGTGTCTGTGGCGAGGCGGCCGCCGACCCGCTGCTCGCCTGTGTGCTGACGGGTCTGGGTGTCACCTCGCTCTCGATGGGTGCGGCTTCCATTCCGTACGTGCGGGCGATGCTCGCCAAGTACACGCTGGCGCAGTGTGAGCGGGCCGCCGCCGCGGCGCGTGCCGCCGACACGGCGCACGAGGCGCGTGTGGCCGCTCAGGCGGTGCTGTCCGGGGAGTGATTCCCGGCCGTGCTCGCCGAAGGGGCTTTCCGTCACGCAGGTGACGGGGAGCCCCTTCGGCGTGTCCGGGGTCAGTGGTGGGTGGTCCAGTCGTCGTCGGGGTCCGGCGCGAGGGGGAAACCGGCGCGGTGGTCGACGCCGGGTTCCGGTGAGAGGGGTTCTCCGGTGGTGGCGTCGGTGCAGTAGGCGGCGAAGACCTCGGCCTCGGTGAGCGGGACGAGCGTGCCGCCGGTGAGGCGCCAGCCGTGGAGTCGGTCGCGGTCGCCGGGGGCGGTGGTGCGCAGGACGAGTCCGCCGGGGGCGTCGAGGGCGATGCCGGTGGCGAGGACGGCCGTGAGTTCGGCGGCCGCCGCGTCGTCGACGGCTGCGGCGGGCCCGGTGGTGCCATGGGCGTGGAGGACGGCGAGCAGCTGGTCGTCGGCCGCCCGGACACTGCACACCAGGTGGTGGGCGCCGGGGCCCGCGGCGTCGAGCAGCCGGGTGAGGAGTCGGGCGGCCCGCTCGAAGGCGGCCCTGCCGATGTCCTTGCCGCAGGTGGCGCAGTCGCCCGCGGTGGCGAGGACGGTGGTGGCGTACTCCCAGGTGGCGTGGCGGACGGCGGTGTCGACGAGCTCGGGGAGGAGGGTGCTGAGGGGCTGCCCGGTGTAGGTGATCCGGGCGCCGGTCGCGGCGAGGTGTGCGGTGAAGCGGCTGCGGCTCGTGGGGTGGTCGGGGTCGATGGCGGTCTCGGCGCAGTAGGCCGCGTACTCCTCGGGGTCGAAGAGGGTGACGGTGGTGTGGCCGCCCTGGCCGGCGAGGGTCTTGAGCAGGGCCTCGACCTGCCGGAGGTAGGTGGTGTGGTCGTCGAAGGCGAAGGTCCGGTACTGGCGCATGGCCGTGAAGTCGTGCTCGTCGGCGAGGAGGCCGACGGTGCTGGGGACTTCGCGGCGCAGGGCGCGGCGGAGGTGTGCGTGGGTGGTGCCGGTCCGTGTCATGTCTCCCCCTGGTGACGGTCCTATCAGTGCTCACTCACCGTAACCTTCGCCACTGACAGTGACGTCGCGGGCAGGCGTCGGCGGACGAGGCGGTTCTGGGCGGCGCTGGTGGCGACGAGGACGGCGCCGAGGGCTGGCCAGGCCAGGGGGCCCGCCGAGACGATGCCGGTCATGAGGAGGGGGCCGACGAAGCGTTGGGTGGACTGGGCGAGGCCGTGGACGCCGAGGTAGGCGCCTTGGGCGTCGTCGGGGGCGAGGGCGACGGAGATCTCCCAGGACGCGATGGTGTGGATCATCTCGGCGAAGGTGAGGACGACGGCCGCGGTGATCAGGGCGGCGATGGAGAGGGTCCTGCCGCCGAGGGCGGAGACGGCCAGGGCGAGCGTGCCGACGGCGAAGAGTCCGGCGATCGGGGCGAGCAGACGGCGTGCGGCCTCGGTGGAGGAGCCGTAGCGCGAGAGCGGGACCTGGAAGATCACGACGAGGGCGCTGTTGGCGACCATCAGGAGCGGGGCGAGGCCGACGGGGGCGTCGGTGGCGTGGACGATCCAGAGGGGGAGGGCGACCTGGAGGATCGAGTCGTGGAGGAAGAAGACCGAATCGGCGGCGGTGAAGCCGAGGAAGCCCCGGTCGCGCCAGGGGTTGGAGGGCTTGGTGACGGGGGCCGGGTCGGTGGAGGAGGCGGCCACCCGGGAGGTGGGGGCGGGCGGTTCGGCGCAGCGGAGGGTGAGCGCGGCCATCACCAGGTACGACAGGGCGTCGCCGACGAGGAGGAGGTGGAAGGCGGTGCTGGTGCCGACCGCGAGGGCGGCCGCGGCGCCGAGGCCGCCGAGGGTCCAGCCGAGGTTGGAGGTGGTGCGGTTGATGGCCTGGTACCGGATGCGGTCGGGGCCGGCGACCCGGGCCGCGTAGAGCTTGGTGAGGACGTTGGTGGCGCGGTCGGGGAGCGCGCCGGCGGCCGAGAAGAGGACGAGCAGCAGGTAGTCGTCGGTGGTGAGGAGGGCGAGGAGGGCGGCGGCGCGCAGCAGTTGGGTGCAGATGATGACGCGGACGAGCGGGAAACGGTCGGCGAGTCGGCCGCCGAGGGGGGCGCCCGCGATGCCGGCGGCGCCCGATACGGCGATGAGAAGGCCGACCTGGCCCAGGCCGAGGCCGGTGACGTAGGTGAAGTAGAGGGCCATGGCCGTGGACCAGAGTCCGGTGCCGCACTTGTCGATGAACCCGATGACGAGCATGCGGCGGCCGTCGGCGCCGCCCGGGATGCGGTCCTCGAAGGCTGTCCGGGTGGAGCGGGTGGAGCGGCTCAATGGGTCCCCCTTGCCAACTGCTTTGTATTGATACATATTTGATTACGTGGCAGCACAATATGCGATCGAAGGTACGACGGCCAAGGGGATCGCCGCGTCCGTGGAGCGGGGCGTGACCGAGGGCGGACTCGCCCCGGGTGACGCCCTGCCGCCCGTGCGGCGGCTCGCCGACGCGCTGGGGGTGAGCCCCGGGACCGTCGCGACGGCCTACAAGGAGTTGCGGCAGCGGGGGCTGATCGTCACGCGGGGCCGGGGCGGAACCGTGGTGGCGGAGGTCCCGTCGGTGGCCTCCCGGCGTCCGCCACGGGTGCCGGGGGGCCTGGTGGACCTGGCGGGCGGGCATCCGGACCCGGCCTTCCTCCCCGTACTGCGGCCGCCTTCGGCGGTCCCCCCGGTGTACGGCTCCCACCGCGCCGCGCCGCGCCTCGCGGCGCTCGAGGAGGTGACCCGGGCGTGGTTCGAGCGGGACGGGGTGCCCGCGCGGCACGTGACGTTCGCGCACGGGGCGCTCGACTGCATCGCGCGGCTCCTCTCGACGGAGCTGCGGCCGGGTGACGCGGTGGCCGTGGAGGATCCCGGCTTCCACCATCTCCTCGACCTGGTGCCCGCGTTGGGACTGCGGATGGTCCCGGTGGCCGTGGACGGCGAGGGGCTCGTACCGGAGTCGCTGCGCACGGCGCTCCGGAGCGGGGTGCGCGCGGTGGTGTGCAGCCCTCGGGGGCAGTGCCCGACCGGGGCCTTCTTCACCCGGTCGCGACGGGACGAACTGGTGGCGGTGCTCCGGGAGTTCCCGGAGGTGCTCGTCGTCGAGGACGACCACAACGCGGAGGTCGGCGGGGCGGCGGCGTACACGCTCGCGGCGGCCGGGCTCGACCGGTGGGCGCAGGTGCGGACCGTGTCGAAGCACCTCGGGATCGACCTGCGGTGGGCCGGGGTCGCGTGCGACGCGGTCACCCTCGCGCGGCACGACGGGCGGATGCTGATGACCTCGGGATGGGTCAGCCACGTGCTCCAGGAGACGGTGGCCGGTCTGTTCGGTGACGGGGCGGTCCGTGGGCTCGTGGCGTCGGGCGAGTCGGCGTACGCGGAGCGGCGGGCGGCTCTGATCGGCGCGCTCGGGAAGCACCGGATCCGGGCGGTCGGGGCGAGCGGGCTGAACGTATGGGTGCCGGTGCGGGACGAGTCGGCGGTCGTCAACGGGTTGCGGACCCAGGGCTGGTGGGTCGCCGCGGGGGCGCGGTTCCGGATCGCGGCTCCGCCGGCCGTACGGATCACGACGGCGACGCTCGCACCCGGCGAAGCGGAGCGCCTCGCGGCGGACTTCGCGGAGGTACTGGGTGACGCGCAGGCGACGTACGGAGGATGACACCCGCGGAAAGCCGCCGAACGCTCCGGGGAAAGGTCTTCCCCGGAGCGTTCGGTGTCGCCGCGTACGGGTCGGTGCCGGGGCGGCCGGGGTTCATCGGGTCCGGTAGGCGTTCCTCAGGGTCTGGGTGAGGGTGTTGCCCCGGGCGTCGGTGAGTTCGGCGCGGAGCGAGACGGAGCGGCCGGGGCCGGGAGTGCGGAAGGCGGCCCTGCCGTCGACGACGGGGACACGGGTCCAGGTGGTGCCGTTGTCGGCCGACACCGACACCGTGAGCGACCGGACTCCGGTCTCGGCCGCCGCTCCCTGGACGGTGACCGGTACGCGTACCGCGGTCCCCGCCGGGGTGGTGCCGTCGAGGTCGAGGGCCGGGGCGAAGCGGACGGTGCTGAGGGGCAGCGCGGCGGGGCGGGGCGCGGCCGCCGAGGTGAAGGTCCAGGCCGCGGTGACCCGCCCGCTCGTCGGGGAGCCGTCGCCGCGGGTCGCCGTGGCGGTGAGCCGGTAAGAGGCCCGTCCGGGGGTGGTGGTGAACGTGGCACGGCCGGGGTCGCCCTGTCGGGTGCAGATCAGGACCCCGTCGCGGTGGAGCGTGGTGGTGGCGCCGTGGAAGTGGGGTGCGGTGGGCACGTGGCCGTCGCCGTCCGCGAGCAGCGGGAGGTCGAGGGCGAGGGTGTCGCCGTCACGGACGCCCGCGGGGCGGGCGCCGGGTGCCGGGTCGAGGGCGGGGCCGAAGACGGCGTTGTCGAAGGTGTGGGTGGTGGTGGCGCCCGCGCGGACCGGGAAGCCGGGTGCGAGGTAGCGGTTGGGCGGGGTCCCGGGGGCGGCGGGGCCGGTGTACTCGACGTCCCACCGGCCTCGCTCGGGGGTCACCAGCACGGTCGCGGTCCCGGGCAGCCGAAGGGGCTGGACGAGCCCGACGGTGGGGCCGGCGCTGGGCTGGATCGAGACGAACCCGGTTCCGGTCGTGCCCTCCGGGGCGGCTGCGCGGATCTTGACGGTGGCCAGTGAGGCCGCCGCCGGGTGCCGGACGAGGCCGGTCAGGGCGCGCTCGGAGGTGAAGGTGTAGCCGAGGGCGTAGTCGGCTGTCGCGCCGGACCAGTAGGTGTCGAACCACTCCCTGACCGAGCCGGACTCGGCCGCGGGACCGAGGTGGGCCACGCGGAGGCCCGGGCTCGCCGTCATGATGTTCGCGGAGCGGGTCGTCCCCTCGTGGGTGACCTCGACGAACCCGAGGCTGTTCAGGTAGCGGGCGCCCGACTCCGGCGGACGGACGTCCACCGGCGCGGTCGTGCGGGCGTCGACGGTGACCGTCGTGTCGCGGTTCAGGTCCAGGCGGGGCTGGACGATCCAGTCCGTTCCGGTGGCCCCGTCGGCTCCGCCCAGGGTGGAGTCGAGCAGATAGCGGCCCTCGGGCAGCCGGACGGTGACCGTGCCGGACTCGTCGTAGGGCGTGGCCTCCTCCGAGGCGCCGGGGCCCGAGATGCCGGTGAGGTGGGTCCGGTAGCCGCCGGTGGCGGCTCCTTCCCGGTCGAGATGACGGATGGTCAGGGTGTACGTCTCGGGGGCGCCGTTCGCGACGGCGGCCGGCGACGTCGTCGCGAGGGAGGTCCCGGCGAGGACCCCGGCCAGGGCCAGCGAGCGCAGGATCGTGCGGCGGCTCGTACCCGGGGCCGTGCGGCGGAGTGGCGAGGAATCGTTCATGCCAAGCACTGCTCACGACGGGCGGGGCGTTCCCGTGACCCGGGTCACAGGCCTCGCGGTGTGGCGCGGGTCACGGGAACCCGGACGAACCGGCGCCCAGTGCCAGATGTGGAATCACCTATGAGAGATCGTTTCCGGGCCGGAGACCCCTCCGCGCTCGGCGAGGCGTACGACGAGCACGCCCGCGTGCTGTACCACTACGCCTTCCGGGTCTGCGGAGACCGGACGGCGGCCGAGGACGTGGTCTCCGCCGCGTTCCTCGAAGCCTGGCGCTGTCGCGGAAGAGTGCACGCCGACGGCGGAAGCCTTCGCCCGTGGCTGCTGGGCATCGCGACCAACATCATGCGGGGCGCGGCGCGTGAGGCACGGCGGCGGGACGCGGCCCTCGCCCGGATGCCGGAGCGCGGTGTCCTGCCGGACTTCGCCGACGACGTCCTCGCCAGGATGACGGACGGGGAGCAGGTACGGGCCGCCCGGGCCGCCCTCGGGAAGCTGCGGCGGCGCGAGCGCGAGGTCTTCACGCTCGTGGTGTGGGCCGGGCTCGACTACGCCGCGGCAGGGGAGGCGCTGGGCATTCCGGTCGGGACCGTGCGGTCCCGGCTCTCGCGGGCGCGTGAACGGCTCCGGAAGCTCGCCGACGCCGAACTGCGGGCCTCGCGGCGGAAGGAGCGGGCGGCCGTCGCCGCCGTGCGGTCGTCCTCCGGCGTGGTGGTACCGGCGGTGGCACGGCCCTCCGCCGGCAGCGGTGCCGGCAGCCGTGCCGGTGTCGGTCCCGCCCTCCGTCCCGGTACGGCTGCCGGAGCCGCGGCGAAGCCGAGCGCCGCAGAACGAACCGCCGCAGATCCCGTCGCCGGAGCCGTGTCCGCCCGGTCCGTCGTCCGTCCCGCTCTCGTGCCCCGATCGATCCCGGAGAACCAGGCATGAACGCCTTCGCCCCCCGCACGCCGCACCAGCACGCCCACACCGACGAGGCTCTGCGTGCCGAGCTCGCCGAGCTGCTGCCCCCGCCGCCGGTGCCCCCGCTCGCGCCGGACCGGGACCGCGACCTGCGGCACACCGTCCTGAGGGCCGCCCTCGCCTCCGAGGGCGGCGCGGTCGCCCGTCCGTCCCGTGAGCGCCGGGGGCGCGCCGGGCTCCGGCTCGGCTGGATCGCCGCACCGATGGCCGCCTGCGCGGTCGTGGCCGGTGTCGCCGTCCTCGCGCCCCGCGAGGCGCCGGCCGGGCCCCCGGGCACGGGGCGTGTCACGGCCGGTCAGGAGGCCTCGCCCGGCGCCGTGCGGGTGCTGTCCCGAGCGGCGCTCGCCGCCGCGGCCGCGCCCGCGCCGGATGCCGGGCCCGACGGGTACGTCTATGTGAAGAGCCTCGTCGCCCATGCCGGGCGCAGTGCTTCGGGTGGCTCGGCGACACTGCCCCGTGCCCATCGGCGCGAGGTGTGGCTTTCGGCCGACGGCAGCCGTCCCGGTCTGCTGCGCGAGCCCGGCTCCGCCGACACCCCGCTCGGTCCCCCGCTGCCCGTGTACGAGCTGGACCACCGGGGGGCCGCGCCGAGGATGTCCACCGCCGGGGCGGAGCCGCCTTCCGTCACGAACCCGACCCACGCGTACGTGGCGACGCTTCCGACGGACCCTGAGGCGCTCCTGCGGTTGATCCGCGACGAGACCCGTCGGTCCGGGGGCGATCCGGACCAGCGGGCCTTCACCGCGATCGGGACCCTGCTCGCCGAGACCTGGGCTCCCCCGAAGGTCACCGCCGCCCTGTACGAGGCCGCGGCACGGATCCCCGGGGTCACCGTGGTGCCGTCCGCGAAGGACGCGGCCGGTCGCGAGGGCGTCGCCGTCGCCCGTACCGCGTACGGCGAGCAGACGCAGTGGATCTTCGACCGTACGACCTCGGTGTTCCTCGGGGAGCGCACGGTCCTCACCGGAACGACGACGGCCGGATCCGCGGGCACGGTCCTCGGGGTGTCGGCGGTGCTCGCCAAGGCGTGCGTCGGCGCCCCCGGCGAGCTGCCGGGGGCACCGAGGGCTTAGCGGGGGCGGCCCCGCGCGGCGGGGCGCTCCGGTCAGCCCCGGCGGGAGGCCGCCAGGGACTCGTAGAAGTGCAGGAGGCCGAGGTCGTCGACCGAGCCGGCGTTGACCGCCTTGGCCAGGGGGGTGCCCTGGAGGAGGCGCTTGACCGGGACCTCGATGCGCTTGCCCGTGAGGGTGTGCGGGACGCCGGGGACCTCGATGATCTCGTCGGGGACGTGGCGCGGGGAGAGTTCGGTGCGGATCGTCCGCTTGATGCGGGCGATCAGCTCCTCGTCGAGGGTGGCTCCCTCGACGAGGTGCACGAAGAGCGGCATCCAGTAGCCGCCGTCCGGCTCCTCCAGGCCGATCACGAGGGATTCGCGGATCTCCGGGAGGCGTTCGACGGCCTCATAGATATCGGCGCTCCCCATCCGTACGCCCTGACGGTTCAGGGTGGAGTCGGAACGGCCGTGGATGACGACGGAACCGTGGTCGGTGATCGTGATCCAGTCGCCGTGGCGCCAGGCACCCGGGAACATCTCGAAGTAGCTGTCGCGGTAGCGGCTGCCGTCGGGGTCGTTCCAGAAGTGGATCGGCATGGACGGCATGGGGTTGGTGACGACGAGTTCGCCGACCTCGCCGATCACCGGCTTGCCGGAGGGGTCCCAGGCCTGGAGGTCGGTGCCGAGACCCGCCGCCTGGAGTTCCCCGATGTGGACCGGGAGGGTGGGGACGGCGCCCGCGAAGCAGGAGCAGACGTCGGTGCCGCCGCTGACGGAGGCGATCCAGAGGTTCTCGCGGACCTCGTCGTGGAGCCAGCGGAAGCCGTCGGGGGGCAGCGGGGAGCCGGTGGTGGCGACGCACTTCACCGACGAGAGGTCGAAGTCGCGGCCGGGGTGCACGTCCGCCTTGGCGCAGGCCATCACATACGCGGCGGAGGTGCCGTACAGGGTGGCTCGGGTGCGTTCGGCGACGCGCCACTGCGCGGCGGTGTCCGGGTAGCCGGGGCTTCCGTCGTACAGGACGACGGTCGTGCCGGTGAGCAGGCCGGAGACGAGGAAGTTCCACATCATCCAGCCGGTGGAGGTGTACCAGAAGAACACGTCGTCGGGCCCGAGGTCGCAGTGCAGGCCCAGCTGCTTGACGTGCTCGACGAGGATGCCGCCCTGGGACTGGACGATCGCCTTCGGCAGACCGGTCGTGCCGGAGGAGTACAGGACCCACAGCGGGTGCGAGAACGGGACCTGCTCGTAGACCGGCTCGACGTCGGCGGCGACGAGGTCGGCCCAGTCGAGGGTGCCCTCGGGGGCCGGGGTCCCGAGCAGCGGGATGTGGACGACCGCCCGGAGGGTGGGGAGCTCGGCGCGCAGTTCGGCGACGGTGTCGCGACGGTCGTGCTCCTTGCCGCCGTAGCGGTAGCCGTCGACGGTGAAGAGGACCACGGGCTCGACCTGCTGGAAGCGGTCGAGGACGCTGCGGGCGCCGAAGTCCGGGGCGCAGGAGGTCCACACACCGCCGACGGCCGCGGTGGCGAGGAGGGCCACGACGGACTGCGGGACGTTGGGCAGATAGCCGCTGATCCGGTCGCCGGGCTGTACGCCGAGGGCGCGGAGTTCGGCGGCGAGCGATCCGACCTGGCGGCGGAGCTCGCCCCAGGTGACCGGCGTGGGCTCATGTGTTTCGTCCACATGGAGCAGAGCCGTGTCATGGGGGCGCTCGTCGGCGGCGCGCAGGGCGTGCTCGGCGTAGTTGAGGGTGGCCCCGGGGAACCAGTCGGCGCCGGGCATCGAGCGGTCGCCGAGGACCCGCTCGTACGGGGTGGAGAAGCGGATGTCGAACCACTCGACGACCGCCTGCCAGAAGGCTTCGAGCTCGTCGACCGACCAGCGGTGGAGTGCCGCGTACCCGCCGTCGGCAGGGGCGCCGTGGTGTTCGGCGGCCCAGCTCTGGAAGCGGGTGACGGCGGCCGTGGCGATGCGTTCGTCGTCCGGCTGCCAGAGCGGATCGGTCTGCGCTGATGTCATTGGGGCGGCTCCCTGGCTGTACGCGGGGTCTGCGTGTGTCCCGCGCACGTGCTGGGGTGTGCGCGCGACGCGGCTGACAGGACGATGCCATGTGATCGTCATTCGCACCAGGGCTGCCCGCCCATGGTCGGGGAGTTGAATATGTGCTCCCACCACGGGTGAACGCCAGTTGAACGGAGCCTGTTCCGCCCCTGGTGGGTGGCAGGGTGAGCCGCATGGACGGTCGTGAACTGGTGCGCTCGATGAAGGTGTTCGGCTCGGTGCAGGGATTGCGGACGGTACGGGCGGCGTGGCGGCAGCGTCGTACGGACGCGTGGGGGCTGCCGCCGAAGGGGGCGGAACGGGCCCGCGTACCGGGGCACGCGACGGGGGCGGAGGCGGCGCCCGGTGGAGGGACCATCCGGTTCGCCCGGTCCTCGTTGCGGATCCGGGTGTCGGCGGGCGGCACCGTGTTCTGGGGGTGGGACGGGGCCGAGCCGCTGCCCTCGTACGCCCTTGCCGGTGAGGCGCCCGATCCGGATCCGCGGGCCTCCCTGGAACCGGACACGGACGGCGGCTGGCGGATCGTGTCCGAGCGGGTGACGGTGGCGGTCTCCCGGCACGGGGCGGTGGAGATCCGGACACCGGGCGGGGTGATGCTGCGCCGCGACTTGCCGCCGCGCTGGTGGGAGCCGGTGGCACAGGCGGGCACGGAAGCGGCGGCGGGCGCGGAAGCGGGCACGGAAGCGGCGGCGGGCGCGGCGCGGTGGGTGCAGCGCAGTGAGGTGCCGGCGGACGCGCGGTTCTTCGGGCTCGGCGGGCGGTCGGCGGGGCCACGGCTGCGGGACGGCTCGTACCGGCTGTGGAACACCGACCCCAAGGGGAGCTTCGGCCCCGGGGACGATCCCCTCTACCTCACCATGCCCGTGCAGTTCGTCGTCTCGGACGCGGGGACGCACCTTGCCTTCCACGACAACTCCTGGGACGGGCGGGTCACCCTCGCCGAGGGCGAGGAGGGCGCGGGGTCCGGGCACGACCGGCCGGGCACCAGCGAGGTCCGGATGGACGGCGGACCGCTGCGCTGCTGGGTGGTCGTCGGCACCCCCGCGCGCGTACTGCACGGCTGGGCGGCGCTGACGGGCGCGCCCGCGCTGCCGCCGGACTGGGCGCTCGGACCGCAGCACGCGCGCTGGGGGTTCGGCAGCGCGCGGGAGGTCCGGCGGATCGTGGCCGGATACCGGGAGCGCGGTCTTCCGCTGTCCGCCGTCCATCTGGACATCGACCACTACGACGGCCACCGGGTGTTCACCGTCGACCGGGAGCGGTTCCCCGACCTTCCGGGGCTCGCCGCCGAGCTGCGGGAGCAGGGCGTGCGGCTCGTGTCGATCGTGGACCCGGCGGTGAAGGCCGAACCGGGGAACCCGGTGTACGACGGTGGGCGGGCGGCGGGGGCCTTCGTCCGGGACGCCCGGGGCGACGAGGTCCACGGGGTGGTGTGGCCGGGCGAGTGCGCCTACCCGGACTTCACCGATCCCGCCGTGCGGGAGTGGTGGGGCGAGCTGTACGAGGAACGGCTCCGCCAGGGCTTCTCCGGCGTGTGGCACGACATGAACGAGCCGGTGTCGTTCGCCCCCTTCGGCGACACGACGCTGCCCCGGTCGGCACGGCACGACCTGGACGGCCGGGGAGGCGACCACCGTGAGGCGCACAACGTCTACGGGCTGACGATGGCGCGGGCCGGGTACGAGGGGCTGCGCAGGCTGCGGCCCGCCGAGCGGCCCTTCCTCTTCTCGCGTTCGGGCTGGGCGGGCATGCAGCGGTACGGGGGCACCTGGTCGGGCGATGTGTCGACGGGATGGCCGGGGCTGCGGGCCTCGCTCGCCCTGGTCCTGGGGCTCGGACTGTGCGGGGTGCCGTACTCGGGGCCCGATGTGGGCGGTTTCGACGGCAGTCCGACGCCGGAGCTGTTCCTGCGCTGGTACCAGCTGGGGGCATGGCTGCCGCTGTTCCGTACCCACGCGGCGATCGACGCGGGGCGGCGCGAACCCTGGGAGTTCGGTCCGGAGGTGCTGGAGCACGCGCGCGTGGCCCTGGCCGAGAGGGAACGGCTGCGGCCGTACTTCACGACGCTGGCCCGGCTCGCCCGGATGACGGGAGCGCCCTATGTACGCCCGGTGTGGTGGGGGACGCCCGAGGACCGGGTGCTGCGCGACTGCGAGGACGCTTTCCTGCTGGGCGACGCGCTGCTCGTCGCACCCGTCCTGACCGCGGGTGCCGACCGGCGGGCGGTGCGGCTGCCGCGCGGCCGCTGGTACGACACGGCGACGGAGCAGGCGTACGAGGGAACCGGTCAGGTGCTGCTGGACGCGCCGCTCTCCCGGCTGCCGGTCCTGGCGCGGGCGGGGGCGGTGCTCCCGGTGCGCGGCGAGGACGGCGAGCTCTCCCTGGAGGTGTGGGCGCCCGCCGCGGGACGGACGGGCGGGGGTCTCGTCGTACGGGACACGGGGGACGGCTGGGAGACGGCCGAGATCGAGCGGTACCAGTCGCGGCTCGTGGACGGGCTGGTGGTCGTGGAGCGGGTGACGGACGACGGGGTGGAGGAGGCCGGGCTGCCGGTGCGGGTACGGGGGATGTGAGGAGCGGGGGTTGGTGAGGCGGCGGGGTACGGGTCGGGTGCCCCGCCGGGTACCTCAGGGCGCGGCCCCCGCAGATGGGCGCCCCGCTCCGCCGGCCGGGACCTCAGCCGTACGCCCCCGCGAACCACTTCCGTACCGCCTCCGTGTGCAGCGGGAAGGCCAGCTCCTCCGGTGCGCGGAGCACATGGTGGCCGCTCGTCTCGTTCGTCGGGGCCGAGGGCGGGAGTTCGGTCGCCGGGCGGGACGGGAGGAGGCCGAAGAGGAGCAGGTGGCCGGCCGGGGAGCTCATGGCGTCGGCGAGGCCGACCTCCTCGGCGGAGGCCGTGATCCCGGTCTCCTCACGGAGTTCGCGGGCGACGGCGGCACGCCAGTCCTCGCCGTGGTCGATGAAGCCGCCGGGCAGGGCGACCCCGCCCCGCGCGGGCTCGATGGTGCGGGTGATGACGACGAGTCCGGTTCCCGTTCCGTCCGTGACGGGGAGGAGGGCGACGGCGACCGGCAGCGGGTTGCGGTACGCGGTGTGGCCGCAGGCCGGGCAGGTGCGGGGCCAGCCGTCGGCCGGGTGGGCGGCGCCGCAGGCGGTGCAGTGCGAGGTGCCGCGGGACGGGCCGGAGGAGGTGCCTTGGGAGTCCTTCACGGGCCGACCGTATGCGATCGCCCTTTCCCGCCGCTGCCGGAACTGATAGACGGTGCGCATGACAGGACTTGCTTCCGCCATCCGTACCCTCGCCGTCGCGGCCGCGGCCGGGCTGCTCGCCGTCACGGGCGCGTCGCCGCCCCCGCTCCCCCGGCGTCGGCCGCGCCGGAGCCGAAGGCGCCACGGGAGTTCGTGGCCCTGAGTTCCGTGGACCGGACGATTCTTCAGGAGATGCGCTACACGACGCCGCACAACTTCGTGGGTGGGCCGGTGGACGGCTACCGGCAGCCGCTGTGCATCCTGACCCGGCCAGCGGCCGAGGCGCTGCACCGCGCCCAGGTGCGGCTGCTCGCCCGGGGGTACACGTTGAAGGTCTACGACTGCTACCGCCCGCAGCGGGCCGTCGACCACTTCGTGCGCTGGGCGAAGGACCTGGAGGACGAGGGGATGAAGAAGGAGTTCTATCCGCTCGTCGACAAGTCGAGGCTGTTCGCGGACGGTTACATCGCCGAGAAGTCCGGGCACAGCCGGGGCTCGACGGTGGATCTGACGATCGTGCGGCTGCCGGCGGTGCCCACGCGCGCGTACGTGCCGGGCGAGAGGTTGACGGAGTGCTACGCGCCGCGCGCGGAGCGTTTCCCGGACAACTCCGTGGACATGGGGACCGGGTACGACTGCTTCGACACGCTCTCGCACACGGACGACCCGCGGGTCGGGGGTGTGCAGCGGGCCAACCGGCAGCTGCTCAAGGGGGCACTCGTCGAGCAGGGGTTCGTGAACCTGCCGGAGGAGTGGTGGCACTTCACCTTCAAGCCGGAGCCGTTCCCGAGTACGTTCTTCGACTTCCCGGTGGCGCGGAGGTCGGTGGCCGGGCACTGAGTCTTCCGCGTCCGGATCTCCCGTGACACACTCCTGACGGTTCGTCAGATCAGTGGTGATCGTGGTGATCGGTGGTACGGGAGGCCTTGATGGCACGGACGCGCAGACCTGTGGTGGCCGGGTGGTTCACGGACGACACCGTGCCGGAGGCGGAGTTCCGGCTGCTGGGCACCCGTTGCACGGCCTGCGCGTCGGTCTTCTTCCCGCGCGCGGACGACGGGTGCCGCAATCCGGTCTGCCCCGGAGGCGGGCAGCTCGCCGAAGTGCCGCTCTCACCGCGCGGCCGCGTCTGGTCGTACACCGACGGGCGCTACCGTCCGCCCGCCCCGTACGTCTCCGATCCGGACACGCCCTGGGAGCCGTACACCCTCGTCGTCGTCGAGCTGGCGGCCGAGGCGATGGTGGTCCTCGGGCAGGCCGCGCCGGGGGTGACCACGGCCGATCTGGCCGTCGGGACGGAGGTCGAGGTGGTGCCCGGAGTCCTCAACGAGGACGACGAGCACATCTGGACCACCTGGAACTGGCGGCCCGTCGCGCAGCCCGCCACACGGTCCACCGCACAGCCCGTCGCACGGGAGGAGCAGTCGTGAACGACATCGCCGTCCTCGGGGCCGGGATGCACCCGTGGGGCAAGTGGGGTCAGAGCTTCGTGGGCTACGGGACCGCCGCCGCACGCGCGGCGCTCGCCGACTCCGGCCTGCGGTGGACGGACGTCGGTTCCGTCGTCGGCGCGGACACCATGCGCTGCGGATACCCGGGATACGTGGCCGGGGCGACCTTCGCCCAGGCGCTCGGGTGGCAGGGAGCGCGGGTCACCAGCGTGTACGCGGCCTGCGCCTCGGGCGCCCAGGCGATCGGGACCGCGCGGGCGCAGATTCTGTCCGGGCTCGCGGACGTGGTCCTCGTCGTCGGCGCGGACTCCACGCCCAAGGGGTTCTTCGCCCCCGCAGGAGGCGAGCGCCCCGACGATCCCGACTGGCTGCGCTTCCGGGTGCTCGGGGCCACCAACCCCGCGTACTTCGCGCTGTACGCGCGCCGCAGGATGGCCCTGTACGGCGACACACCCGAGGACTTCGCCCAGGTGAAGGTGAAGAACGCGGCGGCCGGCGCGCTCAACCCGCTGGCCCGCTACCGCTCCCCGGTGACCGCCGAGCAGGTCGCGGCCTCGGCCGTCGTCGCCGATCCGCTGCGACTGCTGGACATCTGCGCCACCTCGGACGGCGGCGCCGCGCTCGTCCTGTCCAGCATGGAGTTCGCTCGCCGCCACGGGCACCCCGACCCGGTGCGGGTCCGGGCGGTGTCGACGGTCTCCCCCACGTACCCCAGGTCGGTGCTCGACCTCCCGGACATCGCGACGGACTCGGCGGTGGCCGTCGCCCCGGCCCCGCACTCCTTCCGCGCCTCCATCGCGCGCGCCGCCTACGAGGAGGCGGGGATCGGACCCGAGGACCTGTCCCTGGCGGAGGTGTACGACCTGTCCACCGCCCTGGAGCTGGAGTGGTACGAGGACATCGGGCTGTGCGCGGCGGGCGAGGGCGCGAAGCTGCTCCGGGACGGGGCGACCGCCCTCGGCGGACGCCTGCCCGTCAACACCAGCGGCGGGCTGGCCTCCTTCGGTGAGGCCGTGCCCGCCCAGGCGATCGCCCAGGTCTGCGAGCTGACCTGGCAGCTGCGGGGCACGGCGGGCGGCCGGCAGGTGCCCGGGGCGCGGGTCGGCATCACCGCGAACCAGGGCCTGTTCGGGCACGGGTCCGCGGTGGTGGCGGTGCGCTGAGGGCGCCGAGGGCACGACAGCGGTGGCGGTGCGCCGAGGGCACGACGGCGGTGCGCCGCGCCCCCGGGCGCCGTTGCCCGCGGACGCCGTCGGTCCTCTCCCACCGCCCGGCCGGGCGGTGGGCCCCTCAGGTCGTCGCGGCCGCGTGGCTCCGGTCCGCGAGGACCAGGGCGTGTTCGACGACGGCCACGAGGACGTTTTTCACGGACTCGCGGTCCCGGGCGTCGCACATCAGCAGCTCGACCTCGGGATCGAGGTCGAGCGCCCCGCGCACACTCTCGGCGGGGAAGCGCTGCGCGCCCTCGAAGCAGTTGACGGCCACCGTGAACGGGATGCCACGCCGCTCGAAGTAGTCGATGGCCGCGAAGCTGTCCTCCAGACGACGGGTGTCCGCCAGGACGACCGCGCCGAGCGCGCCCTGCGCCAGCTCGTCCCACAGGAACCAGAAGCGGTCCTGTCCCGGGGTACCGAACAGGTACAGGACGAGGTCCTCGCGGAGGGTGATCCGGCCGAAGTCCATGGCGACCGTGGTGGTCGTCTTGGCCTCGACACCGTGCAGATCGTCGACGGGCCGCCCCGCCTCGCTGAGGATCTCCTCGGTCCGCAGGGGCCTGATCTCGCTGACCGCGCCCACCAACGTCGTCTTGCCCACCCCGAACCCGCCCGCGACGAGGATCTTCAGGGTCACCGGCTCGACGTAGGGCTTCTTGCGGCTAGAGCGCCCGAAGGCCATTGATCACCTCGCGGAGAATGCTCACGTCCGGCAGCTCGGCCGGCGGAACGGGGCGGGTCACATGGACGAGTTCGTCCTCGACGAGATCACCGACGAGCACCCGGACCACCCCGACGGGGAGGTCGAGTCCTGCGGCGAGCTCGGCGATCGACTGGGGTTGCTCGGAGCAGCGTTCGACGATCTCCACGTGCTCGGGAGAGAGCGTCTGGTCCCGGCCCGGATCGTCGGCGGCGGGCTCGGGAACGACCACCGCGATCAGGTCGAGCCGGTGGCGGGTGGCGGCGCTCGTCCGGCCGCGGGTCATCGCGTACGGACGGACCACCGGTCCGGCCTCGTCGTCGAACCAGTGGTGGTGGCCCGGGGCCGGGCCCTCGTTCCGCTGCTGGTTCAGCTGGTTCCGCTCGGCTGCGTCACTCATGCCGTCCCACTCACCCTCCCGCGGGCAGGCCGGTCCGGGGGGCCGTCGTGAGGTGGGCCCCGACCCGCTTCACCATCAGCGTCATCTCGTAGGCGACCTGGCCGACGTCGGAGTCGGCGTCGGCGAGCACGGCCAGACAGCTGCCGTCACCGGCGGCCGTGACGAAGAGGAAGGCGTCCTCCAGCTCGACGACCGTCTGGCGGACCTTGCCCGCCTCGAAGTGGCGGCCGACGCCCTTGGCGAGGCTGTGGAAGCCGGAGGCCACGGCGGCCAGGTGCTCGCCGTCCTCGCGCGTCAGGTCCTGGGAGGCGCCCGTGGGGAGGCCGTCGCTGGAGAGCACCAGGGCCTTGCGGATGGAGCGGACGCGCTGGACGAGCTCGTCGAGGAGCCAGTTCAGTTCGCCGTTTCCGTGGCCGGAGGTGCTGCTGGGTGCTGCGGCGTTCGGTGCGGTCATCGACCGTCCCCCTCGGGTGTCGTTCCAGGTGCTGTCGGGTCGTCAGGGTCGGCGTTGTGCCGTCGCCCGCGCTGCCAGCCGCGCTGCATGGCGGCCATGCGGGCGCGTACCTCCTCGGCGTCGCGCTCGAAGGAATCGGGGTCCGCGGGGGTGGCGCCGCCGCTCGTACCGTCGTCGGCGCGTCCGCCCGTGCCACGGTCGGCCGAGCCGTCGGTCCTGCGCAGCTGCGGCGCGAGGCTGGCCTGGCGGACACGTCGGGGCAGTCCGCCGAACGGCTCGGGGCTCTCCGGCGGCACGGGACCCTCCGGCGGTACGGGGACGAGGGTGGGTCCGGTCCCGCGCGGGGGTACGGGAGTGTCGTCCCGCCCGGCGGTTCCGCGCGGGGGTACCGGCAGGTCGTCCCGGCCCCCGGCACCGCGCTGGGGTGCGGGCGGGTCGTTTCGGCCGGTGCCGTGGGCGTGGTGGCCCAGGACGCCGTGGTCCTCGGTCACCCGGCCCGGGGCGGGGTGCGCGCGGCCGGCCGGCGGCTGGTCCAGGTCGGGGAGCGCGTGGGTCCGGTCCGGACGACCGGAGGCGCCGTGGTCCGGGAGCTGGTGCGGGCGGTCCGGGAGCGGCTGCGTACGGTCGGGGAAGGCGCGGCCGCGCCCCGGCTCGTCGACGCGCCGGCCGTGGTCCACCACGAGCGTCGGGGTGGTGCGGCGGCGGGGCAGCGGCACGGGGCCGACGACTCCCCCGTCGGCGGGCTTCTCGTCATCGCCGCGGCCGTCGGACCGGTCCGTGGGCTGCGTGTGCTGCTCGCCCGCCGGCGCGAGTCCGGTGCGGCGCCTGCCCCGGGGCAGGAAGAGACCGCCGCGTTCGCTCTCGGTGTCGAGGAGATCCGCGGACCGGTCGAGGAGGCCGTCGAAGTCCTCGGTCCCGATCGGCCCCTCCAGTTCGACGGGGCCGTCGAGCGGGCCGGGGCCCTCGGTCACGTCCGGGACCCTGGCGAGCGCCGGGCGGCGGCTGGGCAGGACGCCGCCGTCGGCCGTCTCCTCGTCGGCCGGGCCGCCGTGCTCCAGGGTCTTGCGGTCCAGGCGGAAGCCGGCGCCCTGGGTCTCGGGCGCGTCGGTGAGCAGCGCGGCCGGGATGAAGACGACCGCGGTGGTCCCCCCGTACGGGGAGGTCTGGAGCGAGACGCGGACGTTCTGACGCTGGGCGAGCCGGCTGACCACGAAGAGGCCGAGGCGGTCGGTGTCGGAGAGCTCGAACTCGGGGGTCTCGGCGAGCCGGAGGTTGGCGTCGAGCAGGGCGTCGGGGTTCATGCCGAGGCCGCGGTCGTGGATCTCCAGGGTGAAGCCGTTGGCGACCCGCTCGCCGAGGACCTGGACGGCGGTGTGCGGGGGCGAGAACACCGTGGCGTTCTCGAGGAGTTCGGCGATGAGGTGGGTGAGGTCCGCGACGGCGGGGCCGCCGACGCCGAGCCGGGGCAGTCGGCGTACCTCGATCCGCTCGTAGTCCTCGACCTCGGCGACGGCGGCGCGGACCACGTCCATGAGCTGGACGGGCTTGCGCCACTGCCGGGAGGGCGCCGCGCCGGAGAGGATGACGAGGCCCTCGGCGTGCCGCCGCATACGGGTGGTGAGGTGGTCGAGCCGGAACAGGTCGGCCAGCTCGTCGGTGTCCTCGGTGCGCCGTTCCATGGTGTCGAGGAGGGTGAGCTGACGGTGCAGCAGGACCTGGTTCCGGCGGGCGAGGTTGACGAACACCTCGGAGACGCCGCGCCGCAGTTCGGCCTGCTTGACGGCGGCCTCGACGGCGGCGCGCTGGAGGGTGTTGAGGGCCTGGCCGACCTGGCCGACCTCGTCCTGGCCGTATCCCAGGTGGGGCACTTCGGTGCCGACGTCGACCTGTTCGCCCGCGGCGAGCCTGCGCATCACGCTGGGCAGGCGTACGCCGGATACCTCCTGGGCCTCCTTCTGGAGGCGGCGGAGGTCGCGGACGAGGACACGGCCGATGCGGACGGAGATGATGATCGAGGCGAGCAGGGCGAGGAAGCCGAGGACTCCGGCGACGCCCGCCTTGAGGAGGACGCTGTACGCGGCGGGCTGCACCCGGTCCTGGTAGCGGTCGCCGGCCGCGGTGTTCTCGCGGGCCAGGTCGTCGAGGACGGGGCTGGCGTTCTCCTGCCAGTAGACGGGGGTGACGGCTCGCGGGTTGTCGGTGGCGCCCTCTTCGACGATCGCGTGCTCGGCGGTGCGCAGCGCCTGGCTGTCGGGGCTGCGCCAGTACTTCTCGAAGTGCTCGCGCTCGGCCGCCGGGAGGAGTTCGAGGTTGACCTCGTAGAACTGCTCGCGGTTGGCGACGAGGTTGGATATCTCGCGGATCTCTTCCGTGGTGACGCGGTCGGCGACGAGCGCGGAGAGGACGAGGGCGTCCTCGCGGGAGAGCAGCTCACGCGCGCGGGTGATGCCGACGAGGGCGCGGCCCTGCTTGTCCATCTCCACGTTCTCGAGGGCGTGGAGGGTGATGAGGAAGCTGTAGCAGGGGTCGACGAGCCGGTTGTAGAAGTCGAGGGCCTGCATCCGGCCGATGTCGCGCTTCTCCACGGAGCGGCGCAGCGAGGCGAGGCCGTCGAGCGCTTCGAGGAGTGAGGTGAGCCGCTGGGCGGTGACCGGGCGCATCTCCTCACGGACGCCGGGGTCCTTGGCGTTGGCGCGGATGCGGGCGATCTGGCGGTCGGTGGCCCGGCGGGTCTCGCGCAGGGAGCCGAGGGTCTCGGAGCCCCGCGGGTCGGCGAGGTAGATGAGCGACTGGCGGCGTTCGAGCTGGATGACCCGGGCGGTGTCCTCCAGGGGGTAGCCGACCTTGTCGACGATGTAGCCGACGTCGAGGAGTTGGTCGGCCTCGCGACCGGTGAGGGCCGTGGCGAAGCCCCACAGGCCCGTCAGGGAGACGAGCGGTACGAGGAGCAACGCCACGATCTTCCGGCGGATGGACTTCCCGCGAAAGCGCATGGCCTCCCCCAGCTCGGCCTCCGCGGCCACGGAGGTCCTTCACGTTCGTGACGTCCGGCGTCAACACCCGGCGTCAACCTTGAGTTTCAACAAACGGCGGCGTGAGCCTACTACTGCATCACGGACATCCCGAAGGCATGTCCGGGCTATTTTCAGCCTGTCGAGTGAGTGTTGATCATGAGATGTCCTGGTATTCGGGGAGTTGGGATTGGTCAATGTGGCGTAGGACACCTGATGATGCGCCATTTCTCCGGCCTGCGGAGATGGCTGGAACTGTCTGTTCCGGTCCCTGTCGAGTGGCGTTCACCCCAGGTCGGGCGAAACCTTTTCCCTCTCTCGTGCGTCAATAAGTACGGGGAGGGTTCTGTCCGCGTAAAGGCGCTCAAGACGGGCAGCCGCTCCTTAAGTCGTTCGGTGGTGGGGAGTGACAGGACAATGGAACACGAGGCGCGGTCGGCACGGCAGTTGTGGGTGGAGGACGAGCGGGCCCGACGGCGGATGCCCGACCCGGTGCGCACCGCGGCGGTGCGGGCCATGATGATCACATCGGTGACGCTCATCCAGGGAGTGGTGGCGTTCTTCTGCTCCGTGGCGGGCTCGTGGATGGCGTTCCCGGTGACCGTCAGCGCGGTGGTCTCCACCGTCGTGGCCACCTGGAGTGTCCTCGACGTCTGGATCACCCGTCAGGTGTGGCGTCAGCGCAACGGCGTGGTGTCGGAACCGAGCAGCACGGCGCGTCCGCCGCTCCGTGCCAAGCACGAGGAGGACCGCTCGGAGACGGCATCGCTCTCCGAGGCGGCCTGAGGCACCCGGGAGAACACTGAGCGGCCCGGCCCCCTGTCGAGGGGGCCGGGCCGCTCACCGTTGCGCTAGAGGGACCCCGCCCGGGCCGGCTCGTCGGACGCGTGGCGCCGGAACATCCTCGTCGCCGTGATCTCGCCGTGGATCGTCTCGCCCTCCCCGCCGGACTGCGGCAGTCCCGGACGCAGGTGCTCCTCCACGCTGATGTACTTGAGCCCTGCCCGCAGATCGGCGTCGTTGCGCAGCCGGATCACCAGCGGGAACTCGGCGAGCGCGGTCGTGTCGAACAGACCCGTCGTGTACAGCAGCTGGACACCCAGCGCGTCCGACACGGCCCGCTGGAGCTCCAGGAGGTACGTGGCGTTGGCGCGGCCGATCGGGTTGTCCAGGAACAACGTGCCCGCGTGCCGGTGCTTGTCACGGCCCCGGTCGTTGGAGCGGAGCGCCGCCATCGTGCAGTACAGCGCGATCGCCGCGGTGAGCAGCTGACCACCGGAGAAGACGTCGCCCATCTGCCCGACAGGCACCCGCTCGGCGCGCAGCACCGCGTCCGGCTTGAGGATCTCGACGGAGACGCCCTTGGGTTCGAGGGCCGCCTGCACGCCCCGGAGCAGCAGGGACATACCGTCGCGGCGCAGATCGGAGTTCTTCTTGACGGCCGCGCGGGTCGCCTCGTCGACGACCTCCCCGAGCCGCTCCGCGAGGGTGGCCTGGTCCGGCTCCTCGAAGCGGATCCGGAGGAACTCCTGCCCCGACCACTCGCCGAGCCCCTCGGGGAGCCTGGAGAGCCGCTGCGCGGACCGCAGCGTCGTGAGCGAGGACTCCACGAGGCCACGGAGCCGGTCCACGATCGAGTCGCGGTTGCGTTCCAGCTGCTCCAGCTCGTCGGTGAGGACCCGCAGCCGCGGCGCGAAGGCCTCGGCCCACTTGGCGGCGTGCTCGGGCAGCGCGGACGCCGGGAGTTCGCGGATCTGCTGGCGGGCCGGGGTGCGGACCTGCTCGTAGCGGGTGGAGTTGGCGTGCCGTACGAGGATGTCGCTCGCCTCGCGCACGGCCGCGTCGGCCGCGGACAGCTCGGCGGTGCAGCCGCGCAGCGAGCGGCGCGCCTCGGCGGCCGTCGTCCGGGCCTCCTCCAGCGTGCCGGGGTACGGCTCGGACTCCTCGCGCTCCTCGTCCGTGTGGTCGCGCAGCAGGTCCCGCAGCAGGGCGGCGGTCTCGTCGAAGCCGCCCGCCGCGTCCTCGGCGGCCCGGTGGTCCCGGAGCAGGCCGGTGTGGGCTGCGCGGGCCGCCTCCAGGGCGTCGGTACGGGTGGCCAGTTCGACGGTGGCGGTACGGAGCAGGACCTGGGCGCGCTCGGAGTCGGCGGGCACCAGCTCCTCGGGCAGCTCGGTGTGCGCCCCGCCGTCCTCGGGGGCGAGGCGCTCGGACTCGCCGCGCAGTCGGCCGAGCTTCTCGCTCGCCTCCGAGGCGCGGGTCTCCAGCATCTGCACGAGCGACTCGGCGCGGGCGGCCGCCGCCTGGCGGGACGGGCCGTCGGCGCCGTCGGTGGACTCCAGGAGCTGCTCGGCGCGGGTGCGGACCTTGTTGGTGAGGCGGTCGAGTTCGGCGAGGGCGGCGGACTCGTCGCCCTCGGCGCGGGCCTGCTCGGCCCGCAGATCGGCGCCGACGCCGACCTTCTCGTACAGCTGGGAAGCGGCCCGGTAGGCCTCCCGCAGGGTGGGGAGCGCGGCCCGGGGCGCGGGCGCGTCGTCGGGGAGGGTGTCGGGGGCGCCGGCGATCTCGGCGCGCTCGGCCCGCAGGGCGCGGGCGGTGCGGTGGGCGTCGTCGGCGGAACGCTGGGTCGCCCGGCGGTCCTCGTCGGCGGCACGCGCGCGTTCCAGACAGGTCTGGGCGCGGGCCTCGGCCTCGGCGGCGTCGTCGGCGAGTTCACGCAGCTTCGCCTGCCAGGCGGACCGCTCGCGCAGCCGGAACGCCAGGCCCGCGAGGGCGTCGGCGACCCGGCGGGCGCGCTGGGCGGCCTCCTGACGCTCGTCCCGCACCTGCGTCGCCTCGGCGGCGGCCTCGTCGGCCTCCGCGCGTACCGAACGGGCCTCGTCGAGGGTCGCGGACGCGGCCTCGGCGGTCTCGCGGGCGGTCGTGGCGACGGCCGCGAGCTCGGCGAGCATCCCGGGCGGGCAGTCGGCACGCCAGGAGCCGATCCGGGCCGCGAGGGAGCGGTCGCCGGCGAGGCGGGCGGCGAGGGTGCGGATCTCCTCGTCGCGTGCGGTGGCGCGGGCGCGCAGGGCGTGCCGCTCCTCGTCGGCGGCGTGCTCGTCGTGCATGGCCGGGTTCGGCGGGACGAGGAAGACCCCGGTGTCCTCCGACGTGTCCTGCGCCGGTACGGGGGCGAGCAGAGCGGCGGCGGTGCCGACGGCCACGGCGGAACGCGGCAGCAGGGCGGCGGTGCCGAGGACCTCGCGGGCGCGTCCGTACGAGACCGGGTCGGTGATCACGACACCGTCGACGAGCTCGGGGCGCGCGGCGAGGACGCGGGCGTGGTCGGCCGGGTCCACGGCCTGGGCCAGGTACCGCCAGCCGGGGAGGGCGGGGATGCCGTGCTCGCCGAGGTACTCGACGGTGGCGAGGACATCGGGACCCGGCGGCAGCAGGCCGCCGTCGCCGAGGGCGCCGAGGATGCGGGAGTCGTCGGCCGCGGCGGTGCGCAGCTCGAAGAGCTGGCGCTCGGCGGAGGTGACGGCCTGGTCGAGCATGCCGCGCAGCTCGTCGGCGTACCGGTCGAACTCGGTGACGGTGAGCGGGCCCTGGGGCGCGGTGCCCGCGTCCACCCCGGGCGCCTCCTGGGCGTCGGGGGTGGCGGCGCGCTGCCCCGGGAGGGGCGAGCCGGGGGCCGGGAGGTGCGAGCCGGTGGCCGGGAGGCTCAGGAGTTCGGCGAGGCGCTCCTCCGCGGCCAGGACCTCGGCGGCGCGGCGCTCCGCGTCGTAGGCGTTTCCGGCGGCCTCGGCGGCGTCCGAGGCGCGGGCTGCGGCGAGTTCGGCGCGGGACTCCGCCCCGGCGGCCTCACGCGCGCGTTCCATGGTCGTACGGGCGGCTTCGCGGGCCGTGTCCCAGGCGGCGACCGTCGTCTTCTCGGCGTCGCTCGCGGCGAGCGCGGCGCGGGCCGGGTCGGCGTCGGGCGCGGAGTCGTCGAGCCAGCCGGCCCGTACCGCCTCGGCGGTCTCCTGCTCGACCTCGGCGAGGCGCTGGCGCAGGTGGCCGGCCTCGCTGCGGGCGCGCTGGGCCTCGGTCGCGGCGGCCGTGGCGTCGCGGTGGGCGGTCTCGCCGGCGTCCTGGAGGGCGGTGGAGCGCTCCTCCTCCTCGGCCGCGTGGCGCTCGCCCTCCTCGGCGGCGGCGGCGAGGGCCCGTACGAGGTCGGCGGCGGCCTCGGCGCGGGCGGCGAGGGCCGGGGCGGCGTCGCGCTCGGCCTCGCGGATGGCGGCGGCCACGCGCGCGGAACGGTCGCCTGCGGCGCGGTGG
This sequence comes from Streptomyces sp. NPDC017246, assembly GCF_044331325.1. Classification (NCBI taxonomy): domain Bacteria; kingdom Bacillati; phylum Actinomycetota; class Actinomycetes; order Kitasatosporales; family Streptomycetaceae; genus Streptomyces; species Streptomyces sp. NPDC017246. The sequence continues at coordinate 26,900 of NZ_JBIRMW010000014.1, forward strand.
CGCAGGACGACCTCGGCCGCCTGCCAGGCGGAGTGCATGGTGCGGGCGTCGGTGAGCTCGCGGCGCTGGGAGGCCGCGCCCTTCTCGGCCGCGGTCAGCGCCAGGGAGGCGTGCCGGTAGGCGAGTTCGGCGGCGATGAGGGCGGCGCGCCCGCGCGCGGTCTCGGCCTCGGCGACGGCGTGGCCCGCGGAGGTGACCTGCTGGGCGAGTTCGGTCCCGCGGGCGCGCTCCACGGCGGCGCGGGCGGAGAGCCGGCGCGCCAGGGTGCGGGTGCGGCGCTCGGCCGCCGTGTGGATCTCGCGCGCGTGGGAGCGGGTCCCGGCGGCCTCGACGATCCGGTTGAGGAGGTCCACGGAGCCGGCCGTGAACTCGCGTTCGGCGGTCAGTTCGGCGCGGCGGCCGAGCTTGTTGCCGAAGCCGCCGACGAGGTCGGCGAGGCCGTCGGTGTCCCGGGTGTCGGTGACGGCCCGCAGCAGCAGGTCCGTGAAGTCCGAGTCCTTCTTGACGGCGAAGAGGCCGGCGGCCTCGCCCTCGTCGGCGTTCATCTCACGCTGGTAGCGGAAGAGTTCGGGGTCGAGACCCAGTTCGCCGAGGTGCTCGTTCCAGCGGTCGTGGATCTCCTCCCAGTAGACCTCCAGGTGCGGGTACGCCTTGCCGGCGTCCGTGATCGCGTCGCGGAAGCCCTTCATGGTGCGGCGGCGGCCGGTCGCTCCGGAGGCGCCCTCGACGGGCGGACGGACGGAGGTCGCCTCGGCGACGGGGAGGTTGTCCAGGCTGAGCCCCGGGCCGGGACGGAAGGAGTACCAGGCCTCGGCGAACTTCCGCGGGTCGGAGGAGACCTGCCGGCCGCGCCACTCGCTGGCCTTGCCGACGACGACGAGCTCGCCGGTGAGGGTGTGCTGCCACTCCAGGGCGACGTGCCCGCAGTCGTCGGCGAGGAGGAACTTGCGCAGGACGCCGGAGCTCGCGCCGCCCAGGGTGTTGCGGTGACCGGGGAGCATGACCGAGAAGATCAGCTTGAGGAGGACGGACTTGCCGCCGCCGTTCTCCAGGAAGAGCACACCCGCGGGGGCGGGCCGGCGCGGCGGTCCGACCGGCTCCTCCTGGAAGAACTCCGCCTGGGTGGGGGCGGGGTGGGGCACGGGCGCGCCGACCCCGCGCAGGTCCAGGACGGTGTCGGCGTAGCGCGCACCGGCGGGACCGATGGAGTACAGGCGGACCCGGGACAGCTCGTACATGGCGAGGGACTCTCGTGCTCTCGTGCTCGGGAAGAACGGTTACGCGGGGCGGTTACGCGGACGGTGACGCGTGGAAGGGCAGGCCCGCGTCGGCGGCGAGCTCCAGGTCGTCGCCCTCGGGCGGCGGTAGGAGGGTCGCGGAGCCGTCGCTGACGGGGACGACGCCCAGTTCCAGGAGCTCGGCCATGGCGGCGGAACCGGCCATGTCACGGACCTGGAGCTGGTAGCGGGCCGTGGTGCGGTAGGAGCCGCCGCCCTCGTCGCCGGTGCGCTGGAGGAAGCCGGAGTCGGTCAGGAACGCGGCCGCCTTGCCGACGATGCCGGTGGTGGATCCGGCCAGGCGGCGGGCGTCCTTCGTGGCGCCGGTGGCGCTGCGGCGGGCGTAGATCCGCCAGGCGGCCTCCAGACCGGGGGCGTCGGACGCCGGGTCGGTGTTCTCGCCCAGTTCCTCGGCCCGCTGCTCCAGACGCAGACACGCCTGGCGTACGAACGCGTCGACGCCGTTGACCGTGAGACGGCCGATGTACGCGTCGTCCGCGAGGTCCTCGGGACGGGGGAAGGCCATGGCGGCGACGGCGAGGTGGGCCAGGCCGTGCAGGAAGCGGTCGGCGGAGTCCGTGGAGGCGCGGCGGGCGTAGTCACCCATGCGGACGGCGAAGACGGAGTCCTCACCGGCGGTGACGGCCATCCCCGCGCGCGGGGAGACCTCCAGGACGACGAGACCGAGGCCGGTCGCGACGGCGTCGGCGAGGCGCGCGAAGGCGGGGTCCTCGCGGTAGCGGCGGAGCAGCTCCCCGTACTCGGCGTCGCGGGCCGGGAGCAGCTTGGGCTGGAGCCCGAAGGAGACGAGCCGGGCCGCGTCGGAGGCGTCGGCGGGGGTGACGGGCGAGGCGCCGCCGGTGGAGGCGACCGGGGGCTGCGGGGGCTCCTGCTCGCCCCACGCGTCGGCGTACTCGGCGTGGGTTTCGCTCACGGCTGGGGCTCCTCGGTACGGCTCTCGGTCGATGTCGGGACGACGGGGGTGGCGGGTCGGGGGACGGGCAGCGGGACCGGGGTGACGGCCGCCGGGGTGACGGCCGGGCGGGCGGCGCGGTCGGCGGGGCGGTCCGTCGGGCGGTCCACGGGTCGGTCCGCGCGCGTGGCCGGTACGTCGGTGAGGCGCACGGCGCGCACCGAGGGAACACCGCCGCGCCGGGACGAGGCCGTACGGGACGGCTCGGGCACGGCCACGACCCCGAACCGGGGCGGGGTACCGGGCGCCCGCGCGGGGCGGTCCGCGCCGTCACCGCGCGACGCGCCGGCCGGCGGGTCGACGCGGACGGGGCGTACGCGGGGGCCGGGAGTGGTGCGGGTCCGGTGGGCGGCGGGGGCGGGATCGGGTTCCGCGTACGGCGACTCGGGCTCGGAGGCCGGATCGGGATCCCGCTCAGGGGCCGGATCGGCGGCCGGATCGGGATTCCGCTCAGGGGCCGACTCGGGGTAGGCGTCCTGCGGCGGCTCGGGAGGTGGGTCCTGAGGCGGCTCGGGGTGCGCGTACTCCGGTTCGGGGTGCGGGTCCTGCGGGTTCGGATGCGGGTACTGCGGGTCCGGAAGTGTGACCCGCGCATCCGGCTCGGCGGCTGCCCGCTCCGGGTGCGACGGGTCGAGCTCCGGGTGCGGGGCCGTACGGTCCGGTTCCGTCGCCGGGGCGGGCACGGGCGTGGAGGTGTCGCGTACGCCGGTGTCCGCCGGATCCGTACGGTCGGCGGTCATGGGGTTCGGTCCCGGCGCGCCCGGTCGGGCGGGCGGCACGGCGACGTCCGCGGGGACGGTCGCCGGGGCGGGTGGCACCAGGGTCACGAGGCCTCCGAGCGGTCGGCTGCCATGCCCGCCGCGTCGAGCAGCGCCGTACCGACGATGAGGTCGGCGCCGCCGAACTCGGGGTCGTCGAGCGGAGTGCCGTCGTCGACGGCGAAGAGAAGGCGCTCCTCGCCCTGGCGGTAGGCGGTGCCGACCGGGGGGCTCGCCGCGTGGACGGCCAGCAGGGCGACGAGGTACGGCAGGTCGCCGTCGAGCTCACGGGCCTCGGCGAGCAGACCGGAGAGACGGCGCGGGGCGTCGTGCTCCAGGTCGAGCAGGCGCAGGGCGCTCGCGAGCTGCGCCTCGCTGAAGCGGGAGTCGTCTGGGGTGGCGATGAGGTCGGGTTCGGGCATCTCCGCGCCGAGGTGCTCGCGCTCCACGGGCGGGGTGAGCAGCAGGTCGACGAGGTCGCCGAGGCGTACCGAGGCGGGGGTGCGCAGTCCGGTGCCGCGGGCGAAGAAGGCGTCGGTGACCCCGGCGGCCTGTTCGACGGGGAGTGTCAGGGTCGGGGCGACCAGCTGCCCGTACAGGTCGAGCCCCGTGTACGCGGTGGGGGCGGCGAAGGCCTGGCGGTCCTGCTCGGCCCGGAAGAGCGGCCCGGCGTCCAGGAGACGGGACTGGAGCTGGGTGTGGCGCCGGATGCAGTCCTTCACTATGTCGACGAGCTCGGCGGCACGCCGCTTGTGCTCGGCCGTCTTGGCGTCGGACGTGGACTCGGCCTCGTCGCGGGCCTTGCGGATGTTCGTGAGAATCGCGTTCTCGTGGCGGTAGCGGTCGGCGACGTGGTCGAGCGCCTCGGCGATCATGTCCGGGACCGCGTTGAGCCAGTCCACGGCGCGGACGTTGCGCCGGGTGGCCTCCAGGGTCTTGCGGAGCGTCTCGGCGTACTGCACGGTCCGGTACCGGGCCTGCTCGGCGGCGAGCTGGGCGTCGGCGAGGCGGCCCCGGTTGATGAGGACCTCCAGCTTCACCTCGGCGGCGATCTGGGCGCTGGTGACGTCCGTGTCGAGGGCTCCGACGAGGACGTTCACGGCTTCGTCGGTGGTGCGGAGGTACACACCGCCGCCGTACCCCGGGACCTCCTCGATGAGCTTGAAGTCGTAGTCCCTGCGGATGTACACGCCGTCGGCGCCGAAGGTGCCGTAGACGGCGCGGAAGCCGCGGTCGACGCTGCCGACGTTGATCAGGTTCTCCAGGACCCAGCGGGCCACGCGCTCGTGCTCGGCGGCGGGGCGGGTGGGCGCCTGGGCGGCGACGCGGGGCAGCAGACGGGCGACGATCTGCTCGTGGTCGGCGCCGGTGTCGAAGTCCATGTTGAGCGTGATGAGGTCGATCGCGGCGAGGGCCACCTCGGCCATCGCGTAGATCGTGTACTCGCCCGCCAGGTTGGCCTTGCGCGCGTCGAGATCGTGGAGTGGGGCGGTGCACGCGAGCGCGCGGAGGCGCCGCGCGAGCCCTTCGTCGGCGGCCGGACCCTGCGCGGGCCGCGGCCCCGCGCTGAGCTGGGGCGGAACGAGGTCCGTCGAGGCAGGCGAAGTCACGGTGCACAGATTAGGTCCTCGAACTGACAACGGTCGAAACGGCGCAGATCGGGGAGGTCAGGCCGCCGGGCCCGACGGGGTCCCGACGGCCCGTGCGTAGGCGGCCGTGACACCCGTGCGGGAGTCGTCGAGGTAGCGGGCCAGGAGGTCCTCGGCCCCGGTCCGCTCTCCGGCACGCAGGGCGTCCAGGATCTCCCGGTTCCGTGCCAGGTACGGCTCGTGCAGGACGCGGGGGTCGCCGACCACGTGGAAGGCGAGTCGGAGTTCCGCGAGGACACCGCGCATCAGTTCGTCGGTGCGGGCGCTGCCGGCGAGGCCGACGAGCTCGCGGTGGAAGTGGATGTTGGCCGTGGAGACGGCCTGCCAGTCGCCCGCCCCGGCGGCCCTCTCGCCTTCGGTCACGGCTCCGGCGAGGGCGTCGAGGGCGTACGGCGGCTGCCCGAGGGCGCGTACGACGGCGCATTCGACGAGTCGCCGGGTGCGGTAGATGTCGTCCACGTCACCGACGGCGAGGACGCGGACGAAGACGCCCCGGTTGAGCTCGTGGACCAGGAGCCGCTCGTGGGTGAGGAGCCTGAAGGCCTCGCGCAGTGTGTTGCGGGACACACCGAGCGCGCCGCCGATGCCGTCCTCGGAGAGCCGGGTGCCGGGCGGGAAGTAGCCCTCCGCGATCCGGGTGCGCAGGATGTCCGCGACCCGCTCCGCGGTGCTGGTGCGCCCGAGGAGCGCGCGGTCGTGGGTCAGGTCCCCGGCTTCGCTCGTCGCCACGGCGTTCCCTCTCTCCGTCGTCCGTCGTTCTGGTCCGTCGTTCTCGTTCGTCGCTCTGGTCCGTCGTCCGCGGCCGGGTCGACGCACGAGCCGACCCGCGCCGGGTGACAACCATCTTGTCGGATCGTTCAACGATCCTCTAGGTTGACGGCATCGTACGGTCCCCGTGCCGCCCCGGCACGCTCCTCCTCCCTCCCGCGAGGTGCAGATGCCCACGCCCCCGGACCAGAAGCCGGCCGACGCCTCGCGAAAGGCTTCGGGCGAGTCCTCCATCGACCTGAACGCCGACCTCGGCGAGGGCTTCGGCCGCTGGATGCTCACCGACGACGAGCAGCTCCTGTCCGTCGTGACGAGCGCCAACGTGGCCTGCGGCTTCCACGCCGGGGACGCGGCCACCATGCGGCGCGTGTGCGAGCTCGCGGCCGAGCGCGGGGTACGGATCGGGGCCCAGGTCTCGTACCGCGACCTGGCCGGTTTCGGGCGGCGCTCGATGGACGTCCCGGCGGCCGAACTGGCCGCCGAGGTGGCGTACCAGATCGGCGCTCTGGAGGTCTTCGCACGCGCGGCCGGCGCGCGCGTGGCCTACGTGAAGCCGCACGGGGCGCTCTACAACCGGGTCGTCCGGGACGAGGAACAGGCGGCGGCCGTGGTCGAGGGCGTCCTGCTCGCCGACCGCGCCCTGCCGGTCCTGGGGCTGCCCGGGTCGCAGCTGCACGAGGCGGCCACGGCGGCCGGACTTCCGGTCGTCCCCGAGGCCTTCGGCGACCGGTCCTACCGGGCGGACGGCTCCCTGGTGCCGCGCGGGCAGGCGGGCGCGGTCGTCAGCGACCCGGCCGCGGTGGTGGAACGGTCGGTGGCCATGGCCCGGTTCGGGGTGGTCACCGCGCACTGCGGGAGTTCCGTGGCCGTACGACCCCGGTCGCTGTGCCTGCACGGCGACACCCCGGGCGCGGTGGACCTCGCCCGGAAGGTCCGGGAGCGCCTGGAGACCTCCGGGGTGCGGGTGGAGGCGTTCGCGTGAGCCCCGCCGCCGTGCGCGCGTTGCGCGTGGGTGAGCGGGCGCTCCTGGTGGAGCTTGCCGGGGGCGAGGAGACGGAGGCCTTCCACGCCGAGCTGCTGCGGCGGAGGGCGGCCGGTGCGCTGCCCGCCGTGCGGGAGATCGTGCCGGCGGCGCGGACGGTGCTGCTGGACGGCGTGGCGGATCCGGACCGGCTCGCGGCCGAGCTGACCGGCTGGGCGGTGGAGCCGCTCCCCGCGCGCGAGGGCGGGGCGATCGAGATACCCGTCCGCTACGACGGGCCCGATCTCGCGGAGGTCGCCGCGCTGTGGGGGGTGTCCGTCGAGGCGGCGGTGCGGATCCATACGGAGACCGAGTTCCGGGTCGCGTTCTGCGGGTTCGCCCCGGGCTTCGGCTATCTGACGGGGCTCGGCGAGCGGTACACGGTGCCGCGGCGGGCCACACCCCGTACGGCCGTCCCGGCGGGTTCCGTCGCGCTGGCGGGGCCGTACACGGGTGTGTACCCGCGTTCCTCCCCCGGTGGCTGGCAGTTGATCGGCACCACGGACGCGGTGCTCTGGGACACCGGTCGGGAGCCGGCCGCGCTCCTCTCCCCCGGCGCCCGGGTCCGGTTCACGCCCGAAGGGTCCACGGCGGAGGGCGGGCGATGAGCGACCGAGCCGTCGCCGTCGTCCGGGCCGGGGCGCTGACCACCGTGCAGGACCTGGGGCGTACCGGTTACGCCCATCTCGGCGTGCCCCGCTCGGGCGCCCTCGACCCGGCCGCCGTACGGCTCGTCAACCGTCTCGTCGGCAACCCGGAGACGGCGGCCGTCCTGGAGACCACCGTCGACGGCTGCGCCCTGCGGCCCCGTTGCGCGGTCACCGTCGCGGTGGGCGGAGCGCCCTGCCCGATCCGGGTGGACGGCGGCCCGGCCGCCTGGGGTACCGCGGTCCGCGTGCCGGCCGGGTCCGTCCTGGAGATCGGCGCGGCCGTACGCGGGCTGCGCGCGTACGTGGCGTTCGGCGGCGGGATCGACGTCGAACCGGTGCTGGGCAGCCGCTCCACCGATCTGCTGTCCGGACTGGGGCCCCCGCCACTGGCGGACGAGACGGTCCTGCCGCTGGGGCCGGACTCGGGCGCGGCCGTACGGGGAGCGGTCGACGCTCCTCCGTGGCCCGGCCCGCCCGGTGAACTCGTCCTGCGGGTCCGGCTCGGGCCGCGCGACGACTGGTTCACCGCCGCGGCGCTGCGCACCCTCGCCACGCGCGCGTACCGGGTGTCCCCGGCGAGCAACCGCATCGGACTCCGCCTCGAAGGGCCCGCCCTCGAACGGGCCCTGCCGGGAGAGCTGGCGAGCGAGGGCATGGTTCTGGGCGCGGTCCAGGTGCCGCCCGACGGCCGTCCCGTGGTGTTCCTCGCCGACCATCCGACGACGGGGGGCTACCCGGTGGTCGGAGTGGTCCGGGAGACCGATCTGGGGGCGGCGGCGCAGGCCGTGCCGGGGACACCGGTGCGGTTCACGCCGGTGCGCTGAGGTGGCACGGCCCGGCGCTGCGGATGTCCCCCGGTGCGCCGCCTCGGTGCGTCGGCTCGGTGCGGACGTCCCGGTGCGCCGGTGCGGTGCCGGCACTCAGTCCTCGTCGGGCGGCGGGCCGTAACCGCCGCCCCCTGGGGTGCGCAGGACCAGCACGTCGTCGGGGCCCACCTCCGTGGTGGCGGCGCCGCCGAGGTGCTCGACGGTGCCGTCGGCGCGTTCCACCAGGTTCTCGCCGAGCGCACCCGGCTCGCCTCCCGCCATGCCGTACGGGGGGACCCTGCGGTGTCCGGTGAGGAGGGCGATCGTCATCGGCTCCAGGAACCGGATGCGGCGCTCCACCCCGCGCCCGCCCCGCCAGCGGCCGCGCCCGCCGCCGTCCTCCCGTACCGCGAAGGCGTCGATCCGCACCGGGTGGCGCCATTCGAGGACCTCGGGGTCGGTGAGCCGGGAGTTGGTCATGTGGGTCTGGACGGCGTCGGCGCCGTCGAAGCCGTCCCCCGCGCCGGAGCCGCTGGCGACCGTCTCGTAGTACTGCACGCGCGCGTTGCCGAAGGTGAGGTTGTTCATCGTGCCGGAGCCCTCGGCCTGGACGCCGAGGGCCGCGTAGAGCGCGCCCGTGACGGCCTGGGAGGTCTCGACGTTCCCCGCGACGGTGGCGGCCGGCGGTTCGGGCGCGAGCATGGAGCCGGGCGGCACGCGGATCTCCAGGGGTTCCAGGCAGCCGCTGTTGAGCGGGATGTCCTCGTCGACGAGGGTGCGGAAGACGTACAGGACGGCGGCCATGACGACGGCCGTGGGCGCGTTGGCGTTGCCGGGCAGCTGCGGGGAGGTGCCGGTGAAGTCGAGGACGGCGGACCGGCTTTCGCGGTCGACGCGGACGGCGACCCGGATGACCGCGCCGCCGTCGGTCTCGTAGCGGTAGGCGCCGTCGTCCAGGCGCGCGACGATGCGGCGTACGGACTCCTCGGCGTTGGCCCGGACGTGCCGCATATAGGCCCGGACGACGTCGAGTCCGAACTCGTCCACGGTGCGGCGCAGTTCCTCGATGCCCTTCTCGTTGGCGGCGATCTGGGCGCGCAGGTCGGCGAGGTTGGTGTCCGGGTCGCGGGAGGGGTGGCGGGCGCCGGTGAGCAGGGCCCGCGTCTCGGCCTCGCGCAGCCGCCCGTCGCGTACGAGCAGCCAGTTGTCGAAGAGGACGCCCTCCTCGTCGACGGTCCGGCTGAAGGCCGGCATGGAACCGGGGGTGATCCCGCCGATCTCGGCGTGATGGCCGCGTGAGGCGACCAGGAAGCGGAGGGGGGCGCCGGAGGCGGCGGAATCGTCGGGGCGGGCCGGGCGCCGGGGGCCCGCGAAGTCGTCGAACACCGGGGTCACGACGGTGATGTCGGGGAGGTGGGTGCCGCCGTGGTACGGGTCGTTGATCGCGTACACGTCGCCGGGGCGCAGGTCGTCGCCGCGCCGCCGCAGGACCTCTTTGATGGATTCGCCCATGGAGCCGAGGTGGACGGGGATGTGGGGGGCGTTGGCGATGAGGTTGCCCTCGGCGTCGAAGAGGGCGCAGGAGAAGTCGAGGCGTTCCTTGATGTTGACGGACTGTGCGGTGTTCTCCAGGCGGACGCCCATCTGCTCGGCGATGGCCATGAAGAGGCTGTTGAAGACCTCCAGCAGGACGGGGTCCACCTCCGTGCCGGCGGCCACGCGCGCGGGGCGGGGGCCGACCCGGTGCAGGAGGAGGTGTCCGGTGTCGGTCGCGGTGGCCCGCCAGCCGCTGTCGACGACGGTCGTGGCGTCGGCCTCGGCGATGATCGCGGGCCCGTCCACGGTGTCGCCCGGCCGCAGGTCCTCGCGCCGGTGGAGGGGGGCGTCGTGGGGCGTGCCCGCGCTGTGCATCCGGACGGTGGCGCGGGGGGCGGGCGGGCCTTCCCGTTCGTCCCGGCCGACGGCGGGACCGGCGTGCACGGGGCCGTGCGGCCCTGCCCTGCCCACGGCTTCCACGGAGACGGCCTCGACGACGAGCGGACGGTCCATGGTGAAGGCGTACCGCGCGCGGTGCACGGCCGTGAACGCGGTTCTCAGTTCCTCGGTGGGGGCGAGGTCGATCTGGAGGCTCGCGTCGGTGCCCGCGTAGCGCAGGAGCACGCGCGCGTGCGTCGTGATCGCCGTGTCCGGCAGGCCGTCGGCGCGCAGCTCCGCGCGCGTCCGCTCGGCGAGTTCGGCGCAGAGCGCCTCCACGCGCGCGAGGGTGCCGGACGCGTCGAGTTCGGCCTCGACGGACCGCTCCCGCATGGCGGTGGCGTCGGCGAGCCCGATGCCGTACGCGGAGAGGACGCCCGCCAGCGGGGGTACGAGGACGGTGTCGACGCCCAGGGCGTCGGCGACGGCGCAGGCGTGCTGACCGCCGGCGCCGCCGAAGCTGGTGAGGGCGTACCGGGTGATGTCGTGGCCGCGCTGGACGGAGATCTTCTTGACGGCGTTGGCCATGTCGAGGACGGCGATCTCCAGGAAGCCCGCGGCCACCTCCTCGGGCGTGCGGCCGCCGCCGACCTCCTCGGCGAGGGCGGTGAACCGTTCCCGCACGACGTCGGCGTCGAGGGGCAGGTCGCCCTTCTCGCCGAACACGGCCGGGAAGTGGGCGGGCTGGACACGGCCCAGCATGACGTTGGCGTCGGTGACCGTGAGCGGTCCGCCACGGCGGTAGCAGGCGGGGCCGGGGACGGCGCCCGCCGAGTCGGGGCCCACCCGGTAGCGACGTCCGTCGAAGTGGAGGACGGACCCGCCTCCCGCCGCGACGGTGTGGATGCTCATCATCGGTGCCCGCATCCGTACCCCGGCGACCTGTGTGCCGAGTTCGCGCTCGAAGGCTCCGGCGTAGTGCGACACATCGGTGGAGGTGCCGCCCATGTCGAAGCCGATGACCCGGTCGTGTCCCGCCCGGGCCGAGGTGCGGGCCATGCCGACGACGCCGCCGGCCGGTCCGGAGAGCACGGCGTCCTTGCCCCGGAAATGGGCGGCCTCGCGCAGTCCGCCGTTGGACTGCATGAACATCAGGCGGATTCCGGCGAGTTCGTGGGCCACCTCGTCGACGTACCGGCGCAGGATCGGCGAGAGGTAGGCGTCGACGACGGTGGTGTCCCCGCGCGGGATCAGTTTGATCAGCGGACTGACCTCGTGCGAGGAGCTGACCTGGGTGAATCCCGTGGCGCGCGCGATCTCGGCGATCCGGGCCTCGTGGGCGGGGTGACGGTACCCGTGCAGGAGGACGACGGCGGCGGCGCGGAAGCCCTCGCGGTGGGCGTCGGCGAGCGCCTCGGCGACGGCGGGTTCGTCCAGGGGCCGGACGACGTGCCCGTGGGCGTCGACGCGTTCCGGGACCTCGATCACGCGCGCGTACACCGCCTCGGGAAGCACGATGTGACGGTCGAAGAGCCGGGGCCGGTTCTGATAGGCGATGCGGAGGGCGTCGCGGAAGCCCTCGGTGACGAGGAGGACGGTCGGTTCGCCGCGCCGTTCCAGGAGGGCGTTGGTGGCGACGGTGGTGCCCATCTTGACCACGGCGATCCGGTCCGCGGGGACGGGTTCGTCGGGCCCGAGGCCGAGGAGGAGACGGATTCCGGCGACGGCGGCGTCCTGACGCCGGGCGGGATCGTGGGAGAGCACCTTGCGGGTGACGAGCCGGCCGTCGGGACGCCTGCCCACGATGTCGGTGAAGGTGCCGCCCCGGTCGATCCAGAACTCCCAGCTCCCGTTCATCTCCCCATTGTGGCCGCGAGCGCGGCGGCGAGGGCGTCGTCCGCGCGCGCGTCGAGCGGGGCGGGACCGGTGCCGTCGGCCCAGTGGCGCAGCTCCGCGCCGGCGAGCAGCAGAAGCTGCGGGAGCAGGTCGTGGCTGCGGCGCAGCAGCCAGCGGGTGCCCGCGGTGGCGAGCCAGAGCACCGCCTCGGCGCGGGTCGGCGGCGGCTGGAGGGGCTCCCGCTCGGGTGCGGCTCCATGGGCGAGTCCCCGGTCGGCGAGGAGCCGGTGGAAGCCCTCGGCCACGGCCCGGTGCCCTCGCTCGCCCGGGTGCAGCCGGTCGGCGCTCCACAGGGTGCGGTCCTCGGTCCAGGTGTCGCCGGCGAGGTGCAGATGGACGGCCCGGTACCGGACGGAGAGGGCGTGCACGACGGCGTTGACGGACCGCTGGCGGCGGGCGAGCGGACGCGCCAGCGGGGGCGGCAGACCGAGCATCCGGCCGGGATCGGGCAGACAGGCGGTCAGGAGTATGGCTCCGGCCGCGTCGAGGTCGGCGAGGACCCGGTCCAGGTGGTGGGCGAGGAGCCCGATGTCGAAGGTGCGGCGCAGGGTGTCGTTGACCCCGACGACGACGGAGGCGAGGTGCGGCCGGAAGGCGAGGGCGCGGGGGGCCTGCCGGTTCGCGACGTCGCCGCTGAGGGCGCCGCTGACGGCGAGGTTCAGGAGGGCCGTCCGCCGCCCCTCCGCCGCGAGCCCCTCGGCGAGCAGCGGCGCCCACCCCCGCCAGGCCCCTTCCACCCGGTCCCCGACGCCTTCGCTGAGCGAGTCGCCGAGCACGACGAAGCGGACGGTGCCGGTGGGACCCATCCCGGTCCCGGTCCCGGTGCCCCGACCGGAACCGGCACCGTGTCGGGTCGGAGGGACGGGGGCGGGGACGAAGGTCGTGCCCTGGCCAGGGACCGCGGCGGGGACGGGGACCACGACCGGCTCGGAGACCACAGCCGACGCGGAGGGCGCGACCGGTGCGGGGACCACGACCGGCTCGGAGACCACAGCCGACGCGGACGCCTGGTCCCGCGTCATCGGCGTACCTCCTCGGCTCGGCGTGCCGCGGGGCTCGTGACGGCGTCGTGGGCCCGGAGGAAGGCGGTGACGGAGCGCTCCCAGGTGAAGACCTCCGCACGCGCGCGTGCGGCCCTGCGGCGGGCGGTCTCGGGGGCCGCGAGGAGTCCGCGTACGGCCGAGGCGAAGGCGCCCGGGGTGTCGACGGCGGAGGCCCCCGCCGTGCCGACGACCTCCGGGAGGGCGGAGGAGGCGCTGACGACGACCGGCGTCCCGCAGGCGAGGGCCTCCAGGGCGGAGAGACCGAAGGTTTCCGCCGGCCCCGGGGCCAGGCACACGTCGGCCGCCGCCTGGAGGTCCGCCAGGGCCTCCCGGTCGGCGACGTGCCCGAGGAAACGCACGGGGAGCCGCCGCCGCCGCGCCCGGCGCTCCAGGGCGCCCTTCAGCGGCCCGTCACCGGCGACCACGAGCGCCGCCGCGATCCCGGAGTCCCGCAGCTCGGCGAGGGCGTCCAGGGCGGTGCCCGGCCGCTTCTCGACGGAGAGCCGCGAGCAGAGCAGGAGCAGCACCCGCTCCCCGTCCGTGTGCCGGGCCCGCAGCACGGTGCTGCGACGCCCGGGGCGGCAGCGGTCCAGGTCCACGCCGAGCGGAGCCCGTACGACGTTGCGGGCCCCGATCCGTACGAACTCGCGCTCCGCCCACTCCGTCGTGCAGACGATCCGCGCGAACGCCCACGCCGTACGGCGGTTGAGCCGGTCGGCCGCGCGGGCCGCGACCGCGGGCGGCACGCCCCAGGTGCGCAGCACGCCGTCCGCGGTCTCGTGGGAGACCATCACGGAGGGCACGCGGGCGCGCCGCGCCCACTCCCCCGTCCACCGCAGGGTCGTCCGGTCCGAGACCTCTATCCGGTCCGGGGCGAGTGCGTCGAGGAGGCGGCGCACCCGGCGCCGGTCGGCGAGGACCCGGTAGCCGCCGGTGCCGGGCAGCACGGGGCCGGGGAGGGTGACGACCCGGCCCTGCTCGGTGCGGACGTCGCTCGCCACGTCGCCGGGGACGACGAGGACCGGTTCGTGGCCGGCCGCCCGGTAACCGCGGCCGAGCTGGTCGAGGGCGGTGCGGAGGCCGCCCGATGTGGGGGTCACGAAGTTGGCGAGCCGCACGATCCGCAGCCCCTCCCCTTCACGCCCGTGAACAGCTTCGGTCCCGCTATCGCTGTGAACCCGGTCAACACGCCCGGCGCTCATGCCGCCACCGCCGTCCGCTCGCGCAGGACCTCCAGGTAGTGGCCGATCAGCTCGTCGCCCAGCGCCTCCCAGGTACGGCCCTCGACGGCGGCCCGCCCCGCGAGGCCGAACGCCGTGCGCAGCTCCGGCGCGGCGCCGAGCCCGGCGACGGCCTCGCGCAGCGCGTCCGGGTCCTCCGGGGGTACGAGAAGCCCGGTACGCCCGTGGTCGACCAGGTCCAGCGGCCCACCGGCGGCCGGCGCGATCACCGGGACGCCGCTGGCCATGGCCTCCTGCACGGTCTGGCAGAAGGTCTCGAACGGTCCGGTGTGGGCGAACACGTCCAGGGAGGCGAAGATCCGTGCCAGGTCCGCGCCGGTGCGACGGCCCAGGAACAGGGTGTCCGGCAGCGCGGTGCGCAGTGCGGGCCCGCTCGGCCCGTCCCCGACGACCACCACCCGTACGCCGGGGAGTCTCCCCGCTCCGGAGAGGAGGTCCACGCGCTTCTCGGGGGCGAGACGGCCCACGTAGCCGACGAGGAGCTCCCCCTCGGGGGCGAGTTCCGCGCGCAGCGCGTCGTCACGGAGTCCGGGTCGGAAGCGGACGGTGTCCACCCCGCGGCCCCAGAGCCGGATGCGGCTGATGCCGTGCGCCTCCAGGTCGCGGACGGCGGCGGAGGACGGGGCGAGGGTGCGGTCGGCGGCTCCGTGGACGGCCCGGAGGCGACGCCAGGCGGCGCCCTCGCCGGTTCCCACGTAGGTGCGGGCGTAGCCGGCGAGGTCGGTCTGGTAGACGGCGACGGCGGGGATGCCGAGCCGTGCGGCGGCCGTCATCCCGCGTACCCCGAGCACGAAGGGTCCGGCGAGGTGGACGAGGTCGGCGCGGTGGGCGGCGATGGCCGCGGCGACGCGGCGGCTGGGCAGGGCGACCCGTACCTGCGGATAGCCGGGCAGCGGGAGGGAGGGCACCCGGACGACGGCGCAGGGGGCGTCGTCGTCCGCGGCCGGGTCGGCGACGGCGGGGGCGATGACGAGCGGGGTGTGGCCCCGCCGGACGAGGTGGCGCGCGGTCTGCAGGGCGCAGTGCGCCACACCGTTGACGTCGGGAGGGAAGGATTCGGTGACGATGACGACACGCATACGGGTGTTCTCGTCGCGCTCGGCGTGTCCCCGCCAACGTCGATCTGGACGGGGAGGGAACGTCCCATGAGCGTTTCGCGCGGGAGCGCCGGTGGGCCCGGAGGTCTCGGGGACCTCGGGGACTCCGGGGACTCCGGAGGGCTCCGGAGGGCTCGGAGCAGGAATCGTTCCGTGGCCCGGCCGGTGCTCCGGGGCGGGGCCTCGCTCGGCGGGTTCTCCGCCGGGGGCCGCGCCGCCCCGGAGCCGGGTGACGGGGTGACCGGGTCCGACCGGGGGGCCGGACCTCGATCGGGCCGGATGCCCGGCCCGGGTCCGACCGGGGTCAGACCTGGAGGTCAGGCCCTATCCGGTTGCGCACCGCGGTCTGGACCTCGACCTCCTCGGCCGGGTCGGCGGCGAGGCGGCGCAATCGTTCGGCGACGCGGACGTCTCCGGTCTCCGCGTGCTGGGCCGCGACCTCGCGGGTGGTCTCCTCGCAGTCCCAGAGGCATTCGACGGCGAAGCCGGTCGCGAAGGTGGGGTCGGTGGCGGCGAGGGCGCGGGCGACGCGCCCGCGCAGCTGGGACGAGGCCGTCTCGCGGTAGACGTGGCGCAGTACGGGGGCCGCGCAGGCGATGCCGAGGCGGCCGACGCCGTCCACGAGCCCGCCGAGCACGGGCGCGTCGGGGCCTTCGAAGCGGATGGTGTCGCGGAGCGCGCCGAGGACGGAGGGGGAGTCCTGGGCGGTGCCGCGGCAGGCGAGCACGTCGGCGGCGGCGGCGCCGAGGGCGTCGGTCCGGCGGACCCACGCACGGGCCCGGGCGACGGCGTCCTCGCCGCACATGCGCCGGTAGGCGGCGATGGCGGCCTCGGCGACCTCGTGGGAGTCACCGTCGGCGGCGGCCTCGACGAGGTCGAGGACGGCGGGGTCGCGTGACTCGGCGAGGTGGTGCAGGGCGGCGCCCCGGGCTCCCACCGCGCCGTGCCGGGCGGCGGCGAGGAGTTCGGGCCGGTCCTCGGGTCCCGCGACGGCGGTGAGGCAGCGGGCGGCGGGGCCGTACAGCACGGCTCCGCGCTCGTACCCCTCCTGTGCCCAGTCGAGGACGGCGCGCACGCTCCAGCCGGGGCGGGGCCCGGCGGGGCGCATCTGGCGCTGCCAGCGGTCGAAGGAGCCCTGTTCCTGGGCGGCCCTGACCCGGGCGCCGACGGCGTCGCGCCGGTCCTCGGCCCACAGGCGCCACGGACGGGGCTCGAAGGCGTCGCGCACGACGCCGGCCAGCTCGGCGTCGCCCGCGGCGTCGGCCGGGAAGCGGGCCAGTACGGGACCGGCGAGCGCGCGGAGTCCGGCGTCGTCGTCGCGGAGCGCCAGCTCGTCGAGGGCCCAGGCCCAGTTCGTGCCGGTCGCCGCGTAGCGGCGGAGCACGAGCAGGGCGTCCTGGCGTCCGTAGGAGGCGAGGTGCCCGAGGACGGCGAGCGCGAGTCCGGTGCGGGACTCCTCGGTGTCGAGGTGGTCCTCGGCACCGAACAGGTGCGCCTCGATCTCCTCGAGACCGCCGTGGAGGTCCAGGTAGAGACGGGCGTAGTAGAGGGAGCGGTTCTCGACCTGCCAGTCGTGGCGGGGATCGTCGAGGACGCAGTGGTTGAGGGCCGCGAGGGCCTCGGCGCGTGGCGCGGCGAGTGCGTGCAGGGTGCCGTCGCCGCGGCCCCGCTGCAGCAGGCCGAGCAGGGTGCCGCTCGGCGCTATGACTGGATCGAACATGGGAAGACGCCTCACATCAAGCTGTCGACACGACCGGGGGATACCGGGATGACCCGGGTCGGGCGGTACATCGCCCGTACGCCTAGGCCGTGCGGCGACATGTCGGGCCGCTTGTCGTCCATCGCCTGCCAGTGACCATCTTCCTCAGCCTCTCGTCGGTGGCCCGTTTTGCCGGGCCCGACGTCATGATGACCCACCCATTTCGCCACCGCGACCACATTTACGACGCCGCTCTCACCTGGGGTTCAGTACCCGTTCACCGGGATCCGAAGAGCTCGACGAGTTCGGTCTTGCCGAACATCCGGGCGGTGTCGACGGCGGACGGAGTCCCTGCCTCCGGATTCGCGCCGCCGGCCAGGAGCGCGCGGATCACGGCGTCCTCGCCCTTGAAGACGGCGCCGGCGAGCGGGGTCTGGCCGCGGTCGTTGGCGCGGTCGGCGTCGGCGCCGCGCGCGAGGAGGGCGGACACCGCGGCGGAGTGGCCGTGGTAGGCGGCGAGCATGACGAGGGAGTCGCCCTTGTCGTTGGTGAGGTTCGCGGGGACACCCGCGTCGACGTAGGCGGCCAGCGCGTCGGCGTCCCCGGTGCGCGCGAGGTCGAAGACCTTGGACGCCAGCTCGATGACCTCGGGGTCCGGAGTCTCGCTCATCGGGTGGGACCGCCTCTCTCCTGCGTTGTCGGCCGGTGCACGGCAAGCGCGGCCGTACGAGTGAATCGACAGGGTACTGCCCGTTCGGTGACATGACCGCGCTCGACCGAGGCAAAGATCACGGCAGTCCGCCCACGGCCGCTCCTCTAGCGCACGCCGGGCATTTCGCCACCCGACAGTCCGTTCGACGTCCGCCGGTCAAGTGAAATCACCCGTTTTTCACCCTAATGCACCTTTAGTCACATAGATACTTGCTGTGAACTTGGAAGGACTCATGGTGACTGTCCCCTCAACCAGGAGAACAACCAATGATCCTGTCCATCTCAGGCGTGGTCCTGCTCGGCATCATCTGCTTCCTGTTCTTCAAGAAGGACGGGATGAAGGCCTCGCACGCCCTCGTCAGCGCGCTGTTCGGCTTCTACCTCGCGGGCACCGCCATCGCCCCGAGCATCACGGCGGGCGGGCAGAGCCTCGCCGGCCTCCTGGGCGGGATCAAGTTCTGACGCCCTTCCGTCCCTTCCACCACTTCAGGAGTACTTCGTGGCCCGGCGACCACTCCCCCGCATTCTGAGCAGCGGCAGCGCACAGATCGCTCGTAGTCGAGAGATCGCGCGCACGGCCGCCGACAGTGCCACCGACGTGCTCCATCCGCTGATCACGGTCTCCCGTGGTCTGCGGAAGCTGGCCGCGACCGCGCGCGCCAAGTGGGCCGCGACCCCCAAGGAGCGGCGTGGTCCCACGCTGCTCCTGGTCGCGGCCTGCGTGCTCGTCGTCGCCCTCATGCCGTACGGGCCGCTCCTCGCGCTCGTGACGCTCATGGGCGCGGCCGCGTGGAAGGGGCGCGAACGCCCGGTCGTGAAGACCGGGCCCGACGACGCGGAGGTCGCCCGGCTCAAGGGCCTGTACGAGGCCCTCGTGCCGTACTTCTCCGTCCCCGACGACCCCTCCCCGCTCTTCGCCCACGGCGGCGACTGGAGCGGAGCCTTCGCGGAGTACGCCTTCGACGAGGACGGGCGTCTCACCCGCCTGAGGATCGCGTACCCCCCGTACTTCACCGACGGCGAGCCGGCGGCACGCGCCCGGATCGAGCAGCTGCTGCACGCCAAGTCGGGGCGCGGCCGCGAGTACCGCTTCGACTGGGACGAGGAGGGCAACCGGCTCGTCATGAGCGTGCTGCCCGCCCTGCCCACCACCATCGCCGCCCAGCGCTTCGTCACCGTGCCGGGCGAGACCGTCCTCGGCTTCACCGACGCGGACGCCGTGCAGCGGACCGTGCCCGTGGTCGGGACGGACGGTACGGAGGACGCGCCGGCCGTGGTCTGGCGCACCGGCCCCCGCTCCGCCGAGCCGCATCTGCTGGCCGTCGGCCAGCCGGGCAGCGGCACCACCTCCCTGCTGCGCTCGATCGCGCTCCAGGCCCTCCCGCACGGCGACGTGCTGATCGTCGACGGCGGCGGCACCGGCGAGTACGCCTGCCTCACCGGCCGCGACGGGGTCCTGGCCGTCGAGTGCGGGCTCTCCGGCTCGCTGACCAGCCTGGAGTGGGCGGCGCACGAGACGGAGCGCCGTCTGATCGCCGCCAACCGAGCCCGGCAGGCCGGCCACGCGGCGCCGGAGGACACCCGGCGGCCGCTGTGGATCCTGCTGGACCGGCCGAGCGTCCTGGGCCACCTGGCCGCCGCCGACGGCCGTCCCGACCCGCAGGAGCTGCTCCAGGTGCCGCTGCGGCACGGGCGCGCGGCCCAGGTCACGGTGGTGGTCGCCGAGCAGTTCGACAGCGCGGACACGCTGAGCGAGGCCGTACGGACGCACACGAGGGCGCGGATCGTGCTCGGTCCCGCCGCCCCTGAGGAGATCGCGGCCGTCCTCGGTACCGAGCCGCACACCACCCCGACGCCCCAGGTCCCGGCCGGCCGCGGCTACGCGCGCCTGGGCACCGGACCGGTCCTGCGCCTCCAGGTGCCGGCGACGCCCGACCCGTACGACGACGCGACGAGCGAGGCGCACCGGCAGGCGGTTCTCGAACTCCTCCCGGAGCGCCGCGACGCGGCGACGACCATGGCGATCGAGACGATCACCGTGAAGAGCCCCGAACCGGCCCCGGCACCCCGCGCAGAGCCGGACCCCGGCCCCGCCCCGCTGCACGCCCCCGTCCCCGCGGAGGGCTGAGCACACCGCGCATGCGAGGAGGCCGGTACGGACCCCCGGGTCCGTACCGGCCTCTTCCGTGTGCGACGGCTAGGCCACGAACGACCGCGGCGGCTCCGTGCCCCCGCCCGCGCCCGACTCCACCAGCCGGGCCGCGGCGGCGAGCCGGGCGGCCGCCTCGTCGGCGACCGGCCCGCCGACCGTGAAGGGCAGCCTGACGAAGCCCTCGAAGGCCCCGTCGACACCGAATCGCGGCCCGGACGGGACGCGGACGCCGACCCGCTCCCCCGCCTCGGCGAGCCGCGAGCCGGAGAGGCCGCCGGTGCGGACCCAGAGGGTCAGGCCGCCGCGCGGCACCGAGAACTCCCACTCGGGGAGCTCCCTGCGGACCGCGGCGACGAGCGCGTCCCGGTTCTCCCGGGCCTGGTCGCGGCGGAGGGCCACGGCCTCCTCCCACCCGCCCGTCCGCATGAGCCAGTGCACACCGAGCTGCTCCAGGACGGGGGTGCCGAGGTCGGCGTACGCGCGCGCGGCCACCAGGGAGCGGATGACGTCGGGCGCCGCCCGGACCCAGCCGATGCGCATGCCCGCCCAGAAGGCCTTGCTGGCGGAGCCGACCGTCAGGACGGTGGAACCGGCCGGGTCGAAGGCGCAGACCGGCCGGGGCATCTCAAGGTCGTCGTCCAGACGCAGTTCGGCCATGGTCTCGTCGACGACGAGGACGGTGCCGGCCGAGCGGGCGGCGTCCACGAGCTGCCGCCGCTGGTCCTCGTCGGCCAGCGCGCCGGTCGGGTTGTGGAAATCGGCCACCACGTACGCGAGGCGGGGCGCCGCGTCGCGCAGCACCTGGCGCCAGCGGCCCAGGTCCCAGCTCCCGAGGCCCTCGGACATGGCGACGGGCACGAGCCGGGCGCCGGCCGCCCGCATCAGCTGGAGGATGTTGGCGTACGAGGGGGACTCGACGGCGATCCGCTCGCCGCGCCCCGCGAAGAGGTGGCAGATGGCGTCGATGGCACCCATGGCGCCGGTCGTGACCATGATCTGCTCGGGCATCGTGGGGATGCCGCGCGCGGTGTACCGGTCGGCGAGCATCTGCCGCAGCGCGGGCAGTCCCGCCGGGTAGTCCCCGTGGGTGTGGGCGTAGGGCGGCAGTTCCTCCAGGGCGCCCTGGACGCCGCGGGTGAGCCAGGGCTCGGGCGCGGGCAGCGCCGCGCAGCCGAGGTCGATCATCGAACCGAGGGCCTCGGGGGGCAGCGGTTCGAGGCCACGGGCGGGCAGCGGGTTCCCGGCCGGTACGGCAGTCCAGCTGCCGGCCCCGCGCCGCGATTCCAGGAAGCCCTCGGCGCGGAGCGCCTCGTAGGCCGCCGCCACGGTCGTACGGCTGACGGTGAGGGCGAGGGCGAGTTCCCGCTCGGCGGGCAGCCGGGCGGCGACCGGGACGCGCCCCTCCAGGACGAGCAGACGGATGCCGTCGGCCAGGGCGCGGTAGGCGGGCGGCTTCCTGGCGCCGGGTCCGGCGGGTCGCGGCTGCTGCGCCTGGAGTTGCCGGGCGAGCTGCGCCGGCCCCACCGCCGAAGTCCACTGGGCCATCGAAATCAGTCCACCTTCCTCGAATTGGCCATGGTTGGCACCCGTTCTCCCGCCACAGAGTGTCATGAGCCAGTCCACTACCACCACCCTGGGGGGAAGTCCCTTGTCCATCGCCTCCGGCCGCCACGGCCGGCACCTCACCCGTCGGCTCGTCCAGCTGTATGTGGGCCTGACGCTGTACGGGGTCAGCTCGGCCCTGCTGGTGCGCAGCGGTCTCGGTCTGGAGCCCTGGGGAGTCCTCCACCAGGGTCTCGCCGAGAAGACCGGTCTGACCATCGGCGTGGTGTCGATCATCGTCGGGGCCGTGGTGCTGCTGCTGTGGATCCCGATCCGGCAGCGGCCGGGGCTCGGCACCGTGTCCAACGTGTTCGCGATCGGTCTGGCGATGGACGGCACCCTGGCGCTCGTCCCGGACGTCCACGGCCTGGCCGGGCGCATCCCGCTGCTCGTGGCGGGGATCGTCCTGAACGGGGTCGCGACCGGCCTGTACATCGCGGCGCGCTTCGGCCCCGGCCCGCGGGACGGCCTGATGACCGGTCTGCACCGGCTCACCGGCCGGTCGATCCGGCTGGTGCGGACGGCGATCGAGGTGGCGGTGGTCGCCACCGGCTTCGTGCTGGGCGGCTCGGTCGGCGTCGGCACGGTGCTGTACGCGCTGGCCATCGGACCCCTCGCCCAGTTCTTCCTCCGACGGTTCGCCGTTCCGGAGCCGGACTCCGGAAGCACCTCGGTCGCCCCCGCGCCACCGGAAGACGCCATACTGCGGCGGTGACTCGCGTACGCCACCCTTATCTCGACCACCCGTCGCCCCTCCCGTTCGCCCATCGCGGCGGCACGGCCAACGGCCTGGAGAACACCGCCGAGGCCTTCCGCCGGGCCGCCGCGGCGGGCTACCGCTATTTCGAGACCGATGTGCACACGACGGCCGACGGCGCTCTCGTCGCCTTCCACGACGCGACCCTCGACCGGGTGACGGACACCGCCGGCCGGATCCGCGACCTGCCCTGGGCGGCGGTCCGCGAGGCCCGGGTGGCGGGCAAGGAACCCCTGCCGCTCTTCGCCGACCTCCTGGACGAGTTCCCGGAGGCCCGCTGGAACGTGGACATCAAGGCCGAGTCGGCCCTCCACCCGCTGGTGGACCTGATCCGCGAGCGGCGCGCCTGGGACCGGGTCTGCGTGGGCTCCTTCACCGAGGCCCGCGTGGCACGGGCCCAGCGCCTGGCCGGTCCCGAGCTGGCCACCTCGTACGGGGTGAGCGGGGTGGTCGGGCTGCGACTGCGCTCGTTCGGCATCCCGGCGGCGGTACGGGCCGGTGCGATCGCCGCACAGGTTCCGGAGCGCCAGGGCGGTGTCCCGGTGGTCGACCACCGCTTCGTGCGGGAGGCGCACGCGCGCGGGCTCCAGGTCCATGTGTGGACGGTGAACGATCCGGCCCGGATGAACGCTCTCCTCGACCTCGGGGTGGATGGCATCATGACCGATCAACTGGAGACGCTGCGCTCGGTGCTGACCGAGCGGGGTGAGTGGGTCTGAGCGCGCGTCCCGGTGCCGTCGGGCCCGGATCACCGAGCCCGATCACGGGGACGAACGAGGGGGCGCGGCCTTGACCGCTGAAACCACCGAACCGGAGGAGTACGCCGCCGATCCCGCGGAGCGCAGACGGGAACAGCGGGGCTGGTACTTCTACGACTTCGCGTGCTCGGTGTACTCGACGAGCGTGGTCACCGTGTTCCTCGGCCCCTATCTGACCTCGGTGGCACGAGCGGCCGCCGACGCCGAGGGCTTCGTGCACCCGCTCGGGATACCGGTGCGGGCCGGCTCGCTCTTCGCGTACGCCGTGTCCGCATCGATCGTGGTCGCGGTCCTGGTGATGCCCCTGGTGGGCGCGATCGCCGACCGCACGGGCCGGAAGAAGCCGCTGCTCGCGGCCTCGGCCTACGTGGGCGCGACGGCGACCGCCTGCATGTTCTTCCTGGCGGGCGACCGGTATCTGCTCGGCGCGTTCCTGCTGATCGTGGCGAACGCCTCGCTCTCGGTCTCGATGGTGCTCTACAACGCCTATCTGCCGCAGATCGCGGAGCCGGACGAGCGGGACGCGGTCTCGTCGCGCGGCTGGGCCTTCGGCTACACCTCGGGCGCGCTCGTCCTGGTCCTGAACCTGGTCCTGTACTCGGGCCACGACTCGTTCGGCCTCACGGAGGGCGAGGCGGTCCGGATCTGCCTGGCCTCGGCCGGTGTCTGGTGGGGCGCCTTCACCCTCGTACCGCTGCGACGGCTGCGCGACCGGCGCCTCGCCGCGGAGGGCCGGGACCCGGCCGGGGAGGAACCGGTCGGCAGCGGCTGGCGTCAGCTGCGGGAGACCCTCAAGGACATGCGCCGGCATCCGCTGACGCTCTCCTTCCTCCTCGCCTACCTGATCTACAACGACGGCGTGCAGACGGTGATCTCCCAGGCCTCGCTGTTCGGTTCGGAGGAGCTGGGCCTCGACCAGACCACGCTCATCACGGCGGTCCTCCTGGTCCAGGTGCTCGCCGTGGCGGGCGCGCTCGGCATGGGGCGACTCGCCCGGACGCACGGCGCCAAGCGGACGATTCTCGGCTCGCTCGCGGTGTGGACCGCGATCCTCGCGGCGGCCTATTTCCTGCCGGCCGACGCGCCGGTTTTCTTCTACTCCCTGGCGGCCGCGATCGGCCTTGTCCTCGGCGGGAGCCAGGCTCTGTCGCGCTCCCTGTTCTCGCATCTGGTGCCGCGCGGCAAGGAGGCGGAGTACTTCTCGGCCTACGAGATGAGCGACCGGGGGCTCAGTTGGCTGGGTCCACTCGTGTTCGGTCTCGCGTATCAGCTGACCGGGAGCTACCGGGATGCCATCATCTCCCTGGTGATCTTCTTCGTGGTCGGCTTCATCCTCCTCGCCCGGGTCCCGGTGCGGCGCGCGGTGGAAGCCGCGGGGAACCCCATACCGGACCGAATTTAGACGTGGCAGTGAAAGGGCGGTAGTGTACGCGTTTGGCCTGCCAGGCGGACCGTTACTGCGTGCTGCTTTGGTGAAGACACCGGGTTACATCTGCCGTCAGATGTGACAAAACGGGCACTGGTGGGTACAACAAGGGGCGGCACGACGGGCGACGCATGACCCGGCACGGGAATCTTTACCGCCGACCGGACGTTGACCGGATAACGACGACAGCGACACCTGTCCTGTGGGCGACAAGCCCGGGAGGCACGATTCATGAGTGAGCGAGCTCTTCGCGGCACGCGCCTCGTGGTGACGAGCTACGAGACCGACCGCGGCATCGATCTGGCCCCGCGCCAGGCCGTGGAGTACGCATGCGAGAAGGGCCATCGTTTTGAGATGCCCTTCTCGGTGGAAGCGGAAATTCCGCCGGAGTGGGAGTGCAAGGTCTGCGGAATCCAGGCACTCCTCGTGGATGGGGACGGACCTGAGGAGAAGAAGGGCAAGCCTGCGCGAACGCACTGGGACATGCTCATGGAGCGACGCACCCGCGAGGAGCTGGAGGAGGTCCTCGCCGAAAGGCTGGCCGTCCTGCGTTCCGGCGCCATGAACATCGCCGTGCATCCGCGCGACAGCCGCAAGTCCGCCTAGCGGACCCACCGGACGCACGACGCCGCGGGGCCCGGTACACGAACTGTGTACCGGGCCCCGCGGCGTTTTCCGTGCCCGGGGGTCCACCGTCGAGCGTGCGCGGGTCTCCCACCGTGCGCTCGGGTCACCCGGCCGAACGACGTGCCCCGCCTCCCGTTCACCGGGAGGCGGGGCACGAAGGAACGAGGAACGATCAGGGCGTCAGGGGCGGGCGGGGCCCATCGGCCCGACGCGGGCCCTGAGCGGCGTCCTCGCGGATGACCTCACCCTGGACGACCTTGCCGTCGGGGCGGTGGATACGGGCCTGCTGGAAGGCGTCCTGGAGGCTTCCGGGAGGCGCGGCGGCCATCCGGCGCGCGGCGGCCCTGTCCGCGTACCGCCCGAGGAGGGAGCGGACCGGGGGGATCAGCAGCAGCAGACCGACCGCGTCCGAGACGAGGCCGGGGATCATCAGGAGCAGACCGCCGAGCATCAGGAAGCCGTTGCGGTCCTCCGTGCCGGTCCGGTCGGGCGCCGGGGGCGTCGCGCCGGCCTGCGCCGCGGCCTGGGCCTGCTGGAAGGTCGAGGTGAGGTTGCGGAAGGCACGTCGGCCCGCCCGCTTGACGACGGCGGCACCGAGCACGGCGCCGCCGACGAGCAGGGCGAAGACGGTCAGTCCGCCCGCCGCGTTCGCCACCACCGTGAGCAGCCAGATCTCCAGGACCAGCCAGGCGGCGACGGCGAGCGGAAGGAACGTACGCGCGCGTGAGCGCTTCGGGGCGAGGGGAGGCGTTGCGCCGGTCGTCATGGACCCCAGTGTGCCTGGAGCCCCGCCGGAACGTCGTAAAGGAGAGATCAGGAGACGGAAGGGCGGGAACGGGTCAGGAGGACTTCCGGCCGAGCAGCTTGCCGACCTTCTCCGCCCGCGCCGACAGGCCCCAGCCGGTGACCCGCCACAGCGCCTCGACGACGATGTTGCGGCTCATCTTGGAGTCGCCGATCTCACGCTCCACGAAGGTGATCGGGACCTCGACGACATGGAAGCCGGCGGCGACGGCGCGCCGGGCCAGGTCGACCTGGAAGCAGTACCCGGCCGAGGCCACGTCCTCCAGGCCCAGGCCCTCCAGGGTCTCCTTGCGGAAGGCCCGGTAGCCGCCGGTGACGTCGCGGATCGGCACGTCGAGCATCACGCGCGAGTAGAGGCTGCCGCCGCGGGAGATGAACTCGCGGGACTTCGGCCAGTTCACGATGCGGCCGCCGGGCACCCAGCGGGAGCCGAGGACCAGGTCCGCGCCCTTGAGGGCGGTGAGCAGCCGCGGGAGCTCCTCGGGCTGGTGGGAGCCGTCGGCGTCCATCTCGACGAGGACGTCGTACCCGTGCTCGATGCCCCACCGGAAGCCGGCGAGGTAGGCGGCGCCGAGCCCCTCCTTGCCCTTGCGGTGCAGGACGTGCACATGGTCGTCCTCGGACGCGATCTCGTCCGCGAACTTGCCCGTGCCGTCAGGGCTGTTGTCGTCGGCGACGAGAATGTGCGCCTCGGGTACGGCTTCCCGCACCCGCGCGACGATCGGCTTGATGTTCTCCGCCTCGTTGTAGGTCGGAATGATCACCAAGGCCTTGCCGAGCGGGCCGTAACGCCTCTGGCCACCGTCGTTCACTACTGCCCCTTCGGATACAAACGCAGGACCCCACCATAGCGAGGTCCTCGGAGTGCTCCGGCGCGGCGGGTCGACTGTGAGGGGCGGACGTGCGGTGCGGGGCCCGTCGTCCTTCGGTCCGACCTGGGATCCGCTGGCTGCGGATCGACCGAGAGCCGTTGTCTACTGAACGTCCGGGCCCCACCCGGGTCGCACCTTCCGCCGGAGAAACCTTCCCTCGCGGCCGAGGCGCGGGCGGCGTTCGGCGAAAGCGTGGGGGTGCGGTCCGGTCGGACGTCCTGTGGTGGACGCGGAGAACCTACCCGCCCGTGACCGGCGACTGTCAACACCCGCTTGACCTGCGGAGACTTCCCAAAAGGCCAGGCCGGAGGGGAAGATCCGCAGGTCGGGGACAAGCGTACGGAACAGGTGTCCCAGGGGGACATATCCCTACATCACTCGTTCGGCCGTACGAACACCGGCTGCCCGTGCACGACCGTGCGCAGACAGACGGGGAGAGCGACACCGGGGGACAGATCGGGCAGACCGGGCGTCCCGGAGCGCGGGTCGGTGGACCAGCGGGCCACCCGGTCGTCGGGCGCCTGGACGACGAGCTCCTCGGTGCGCCAGACCGCGTAGTCGGCGGGTGCGCCGGGCACCAGCGTCCCGGCGTCGTCGCGGCCCACGGCCCGCCAGCCGCCCCGGGTGTGGGCGGTGAAGGCGGCCCGGACGGAGATCCGGTGCTCCGGGGTGCGGTGGAAGGCGGCGGCCCGGACGGTGCCCCACGGATCGAGCGGCGTGACCGGGCTGTCGGAGCCGAAGGCCAGCGGCACGCCTGCGCGCAGCAGCGCCGCGTACGGGTTGAGGGTGCGGGCACGCCCGGCACCGAGCCGGTCGGCGTACATCCCCTCCTCGCCGCCCCAGAACGCGTCGAAGGCGGGCTGGACCGAGGCCGTGAGGCCGAGCTCCGCGAAGGCGGCGATCGTCTCCGGCGTGAGCATCTCGACGTGCTCGACGCGGTGCCGCGCGGCCCGGATCCTGGCCAGGCCGAGCTTCTCGGCGGCGGCCCTGACCCCCTCGACGACGGCCGTCACGGCGGCGTCCCCGATGGCGTGGAAACCGGCCTGGAGGCCCGCCTCGGTGCAGGCCACGACATGGAGGGCGACGGTGGCCGCGTCCAGATGGACGGCCCCCGTGTGGGCGGCGTCGGCGTGGTCGGCATAGGGCTCGTGGAGGCAGGCCGTGTGGGAGCCGAGGGAGCCGTCGGCGAACAGGTCGCCGGCCGCACCGAGGGCGCCGAGGGCGCGGGCCCGCTCGATGTCGAGGTCCGCCCAGTAGCCGACGACCCGGGGCCCGGCCTCGTCGCGGGCCAGGTCCAGGAGGCCGGTGAAGTCCTCCTCGGAGGAGATCCGGGGCCCGCCGCACTCGTGCAGGGTGCCGATGCCGAGGGAGGCGGCCCGGCTCCGGGCGGCGCGCTGCGCCTCGGTGCGCTGGCGCGCGGAGACGGCGCCGAAGGCGGCGGCGCGCACGGCGTGATGGGCGTCGCCCGTGAGGGGCCGCTGCCCGTCGTGGAAGCCGTCCAGGTCCCGGATGCCGGGGACCAGGTCGAGGAGGGCGGTGGTGACGACGGCGGAGTGCACGTCGATCCGGGTCAGGTAGAGCGGGCGGCCGCCGGCGAGTTCGTCGAGCTCGGCGCGGGTGAGCGGCCTGCGCTCCGGCCAGCGGGCGGCGTCCCAGCCGTGACCGATGAGGATGCGGTCCTCGGGGCGGGCGGCGGCATGGGCGCGGATCAGCTCCGCCGCCCCGGTGAGCGAGGCGGCGGTGGACAGGTCGAGCCCGGTGAGGGCGAACCCGGTGGCGGTGGTGTGCACATGGGCGTCGACGAACGCCGGGGTGACGAGCGCGCCCTCCAGGTCGACCACCTCGTCCACGCCGGAGGCGAAGGCGTCGGCCGCGCCTTCCGAACCCACCCAGGCGACGTGCCCGCGTTCCACCACCATGGCGGTGGCGAAGGGGTCGGCGGGGCTGTGGACCTCTCCACCGCGCAGCAGCACGGTGGAGTGTTCGGCGGGAGACGCGGCAGACATGGACTCACTCATGCGACCAGGCTAGGACCTGGCCGGACCCGGTTTGTCCGGCAGGTCCCCCTTGATGCGGCCCGGCACTCCCCGCCGGGCGCCTCGGACCCCCCCCGCCGGCGGGTCAGACGCGCGGCGGCCTGGCCTCGTACGGGGTGGAGAGGACGACGGTGGTGCGACTGGAGACACCAGCCTGGGAGCGGATGCGGCTGAGCAGGTGCTCCAGCTCCAGCGGGGTGGCGACCCGGACCTTGAGGATGTAGTTCTCGTCACCGGCGACGCTGTGGCACGCCTCGATCTCCGGGATGTCGGCGAGCCGGTCGGGGGTGTCGTCGGGGGCGCTGGGGTCGAAGGGTTTGACCGAGATGAAGGCGGTCAGCGGCAGACCCACGGCCTCCGGGTCGACGACGGCGGCGTAACCACGGATGACTCCGCGCTGCTCCAGACGGCGGACGCGCTGATGCACCGCCGACGTGGACAGGCCCGTGGCCTTGCCCAGGTCGGTGTAGCTCATGCGCCCGTCCTTGACGAGCAACTCGACAATCTGACGATCCAGCTCCTCCATGCGGTGACCCTATTGCTCCCGGAGGAACGGGGCACTGCCGAGGTCGACCAATATCAGGCGGTATGGGCCGCCACGGGGCACCTGCGAAGGGCATGTGATGAACGCCACAGGTTTGCGTCCGGCCTGAGGTAGTGCCACACGATTATGCGGACGGCCGTATGGGAAGTGCTTGCTGTGGTCGAGGCCGTACAGATCCGGCCGACCCACCCGAGGGGGAGATTCTCCATGCAGGAGCCTGTTGATTCGGTCGACACGTCCGACGAGCTCGACGCGTACGACACCTTTGAGATGTTCCGGGTCGTCTGCCCGGAGTGCGTGCAGCCCATCGCGCTGCTCGCGGACGAGGACGTGCTGCCGGAGCACGCGCTCTGCCCGACGCCGTGGAACCCCTTCGTCCTGACGGTCTGCCCGGGTACGGGCCTGTCGGCGACCGGGGCCCGCCCGGCCGACGACACCCTGGAGGTCCAGGAGCAGGACACCGCGCTGCTCCTGACGCTCCCCCAGGGTCTCGACTGGCGCACGCAGCCCTTCTCGCACGTCGGCGGTCCGGGCTCGCGTCCGCTGCGGGTGCCGCAGATGCGGCGCGCGGCCTAGGTTCCTTCCGGGCGGGGCCTCCGGGCCCCTCCGTTCACCAGTAGCTTCCCCGCACCATCGCCGCGAGCGTGGCGTGGTGCAGGATCAGGCCGTCGGGGTCCGCGGGCACCTCGACCTCGCCGAAGTGGGCCTGCCGGTACGCGATCCTGAGCATGACGATCGCGTGCCGCAGCGCCGCGTAGAGGGTGTGGAACTCCATGTCGCGCGGGGTGTGCCCGGTCAGTTCCGCGTAGCGCCGTTCGACCGACTCGCGCCGCAGGAAGCCGGGCAGCCCGGGCTGCCCGAAGCCGACGGTGAGGTCCTGGAAGAAGCGGTGGAGGTAGACCGTCCAGCCGAGGTCGACCTCGCGCGGGACACAGGCCGCCATCTCCCAGTCCAGGACCGCGGCGGGGGTGAATCCGTCGTAGACGATGTTCCCGATGCGCGCGTCGCCCCAGCCGAGCACGGCCGGGCCCTCGTCGGCCGGCCAGTGCGTCTCCAGCCAGTCGAAGGCCGACTCGATGAGCGGCGAGGGGGCGAGTCCCTCCACCACCCAGGCGTAGTAGGCACGCTGGGCGTCGACGTGGCGGCGCAGGGGTGTCCCCACGCCGTCCGGCAGCAGGAACGCGGCCTCCTTCGCCGGGAACTGGTCGTGGAGCCGGGCGAGCACGGAGACGGATCCGGATTCGAGCAGGGCGCGTTCGGCGTCGTCCGCGTCGTGCAGCCAGTTCCCCTCGTACGTATAGGGCATGACGTCCGGCGGGACCCGGCCCTCGGCCCGGGCCATCACGAAGAAGGGGGCGCCGAGCGGTTCGGGGTCCTCTTCGAGCCAGAGCACGCGCGGTACGGGCACGTCGGTGTGCTCCCCGACGAGGCTCATGACGCGGTGCTGGCGCGCCATGTCGTAGACGGGGAAGACGGTGTACGCGGCGGGGTCGGCGGCCAGCCGCAGGGCGCAGCCGCGCACCGGCGCGTCCGGGTGGACCAGGTCGAAGAGCAGGGTCTCGCTCGACATGCCGTTGGAGCCGGGCACGGCGAGATCGGTGACGCGGGCTCCGGGCAGGTGCCGGTCCAGCCAGCCGGTGAGGCGGCGCCCGAGCTCCTCGGGGTCGCGGGTGCTGGTGCGGGGACGGGGTGTGGGCACGTCGGTCTCCTCAGAGGGCCGTTGACGTGTGGTCGGCGAATCCGCTGGGGTCGTGGCGGCCGAAGGAGCCGTGTTCGAATATGCCGTAGCCGGTGTGGCCGTCGAGGGTGAAGCGGGCGGCGTGGTCGGTGACTCCGTAGGCGGCCATGGGGTGGGCGGCGGGGTCGGTGAGGTCGTAGACACGCCGGTCGGTCCAGCCCCGGCCCTGCCAGGTGCCGTGCTGCCAGTCGGTGGCGGGCGGATAGCCGGCGCCGACGGCGAGCGGGGAGGAGGCGAGGATCTCCACGCCGATCTCCAGGGGCTTTCCGGTGGGGTCGGTGAGGTGCACGGCGGCCCGCTCGGGGTGGCGGGTGCCGGTGCGGTAGGTGATATCGGTGCGGGGCCAGCCGAGTTGGGTGTCGCGGTGGCCGTTCCGTACGAGCAGGGCCTCGTTGAGGGTGCGGTAGCCGTCGGCGTCCTCCTGGGCGACGACCATGAGGAAGCGGTCCTCGAAGCGCATCGGGATCCAGAGCCAGTGGAAGCCCTCGGGGCGGAACTCGGCGCCCCGGCCGGGTTCCTCTCCGGGGATCGGGCGGACTCCCCAGCTGCGGTCACGGGTGCCGGTCCACTCCCCCGGGGTGACCGTGAACTCCTCGCCACCGGCCCTGATCGTGCCCGCGCAGTGCCCGGCCTGGACGAACCGCCGGCCTTCGAGGGTGAGCCGGCCGCCGTGGCGCTGGGTGTGGTGGGGTTCCCAGACGGCGGGGAAGTCGCCGGTCCAGGTGAGGTCGTACGAGATCCCCTCGGGGTCGTCGGGGTCGGCCGCGCACCGCAGGGAGAGGCGTTTCAGGGGCTCGTCGACAGTGATGGCGAACGGGCCGACGGAGAGGTTCATCCGGTCGTCGCCGAGGGCGTCGGAGGCCCGGACGGCGTGCAGCCGGTCGCCGATCCGGAGGGTGGCGTAGGCGTCGACGACGCCGGTGTTGGGGTAGACCCCGAGGCCGGCGATGAGCAGGGCGCGGCCGGTGTGGTCGAAGACGTGGAAGATGCACCGGTCGTAGGCGTTGCGGTCGCCGCTGACGTGGTGCTTCATCGAGAGCGGGGCCTGGTGCACGGGGTATTCGTCGAGTGCGACGGGCCGGTCGTCGACGTGCCGGTGCCCGGACATGGCTGACCTCCTGGTCGGCGAGCGCTTCCGCGAGAAGAACTGACGGTACGTCAGCTGAGCTTCGGGGGGCCAGAGTCGTGCACCGGGTACCGGACGAACTGCCTCTCGAATCCCCCGGGCGGTGACCACGGCTGCCGGGACGCGTTGGTCCGGGCATGACCACGCTGTACACCACCCCCAGCGGCATCGGTCGGCACCGACAGGCGGAGACACGCGCTGAAGAATCGGTTCCTCGCCCGATTCCCACGCCGACGCCGCCGCCCGCACCGGCGCCCGGCCACGGCCCCCTGCCGGCGCCCGTCCCCGTCCCCGTAACGGCGCAGGCACCCGCCCCGGCCCCCGTCCCCGCCGACCCGCCCATCTACAAGGCCGTGCTCTCCCTCTGGGCGAGCCAGGGCCGCACCCTCCCGGGCCACCGCGACCGGGAATGGGCACGGCTCGCCGCCGGCCCCGTCTGGGCGGACCGCACGGTCCGCGTCAGCGGGACTCTGGTCCGACCAGGTGACGGGCGATGACCACCCGCTGGATCTGATTGGTCCCCTCGACGATCTGAAGCATCTTCGCCTCGCGCAGATACCGCTCCACGGGGAAGTCCGCCGTGTAGCCGTACCCCCCGAGCACCTGTACCGCGTCCGTCGTGATCTGCATGGCGGCGTCCGTGCAGAACAGCTTGGCCATCGCCGCGCACCGGCCGAAGGGACGCCCCTCGTCCCGGAGCCGCGCCGCCTCCAGATACAGCGCCCTGCCCGCCTCGACCCGGGTCGCCATGTCGGCGAGGAGGAAACGGATCCCCTGGAAGTCGGAGATCGGCCGGCCGAACTGACGGCGCTCCCCGGCGTACGCCACGGCCTCGTCCAGGGCCGCCTGGCCGAGCCCCACCGCGCAGGCGGCGATGCCGAGCCGCCCCGAGTCCAGGGCGTCCAGCGCGATCGCGAAGCCCTGGCCCTCCGCACCGAGGCGCCGCGCGTCGGGGACGCGTACGCCGTCGAAGTGGAGCTGCGCCGTGGGCGAGCCCTTCATGCCCATCTTCCGCTCGGGAGCGGCCGCGCTCAGCCCCGGCGCGTCCCCCGGCACCAGGAAGGCGGTGATGCCCCGCGCACCCGCCCCGCCGGTCCGGGCCATCACCGTGCAGAAGTCCGCGATCCCGCCGTGGGTGATCCACGCCTTGGTGCCGTCGATCACCCAGTCGCCGCCGTCGGGACCCACCCGGACGGCCTTCGTCCGCAACGCCGCCGCGTCCGATCCGGCGGAGGGCTCGGAGAGGCAGTACGCCCCGAGCAGGCCGCCGCCCAGCATCGCGGGCAGGTGGGCGCTCCGCTGCTCCTCGGTGCCGTAACGGGCGAGGGCGTGGCAGGAGAGGCTGTGGACGCTGACGCCGAGGCCCACGGTGAGCCGGGCCGCCGCGAGCTCCTCCAGCACCTGGAGGTAGACCTCGTACGGCTGGCCGCCCCCGCCGTGAGCGGGGTCGTAGGGCAGTCCGAGGAGCCCGGAACGGGACAGCAGTGTGAACAGCTCGCGGGGGAAGTGTCCGTCGGCCTCCTCCTCGGAGGCACGCGGGGCGATCTCCCGCCGGGCGATGTCCCGCGTCAGGGCGAGCAGCTCGCGGGCCTCGTCGGTGGGCAGCCGGCGTTCCACGCCGTCCGGGGTGCTGTCGGCCATGACCGGACGCTCCTCCCTGCCGGGCGCGGGCACGGGCACGGGCGTGCGAGCGTGCCGCGCGGGGTCGCGGGGAGTATGCCCGTTCGAGACACCGGGATCACGCGGCGGCCGGAGGATCACACGGACGCCGGGAGAACCCCGGACGCTCCACGGGCCCCGCTACATGAGGCCCGCCCGTGTGACGAGCACGGCGAGAAGGACGACCAGGGTCCAGCCGAGGACGTGCTCCAGGACCTTGGGGCCCCGGTCGTCCTCGGGACCGCCGGTCCGGGCACGCGGGAGAAGCCGTGCGTCGGTGGAGGAGGTGGAGGATGCGGAGGTCATGGCGACCACCTTGCGGTACGGGGGCGGCCCCGGGGTAGAGACGTGGGTCACTTCCCCCGGGACCGCACGGGCGCGTCAGACGATGCCGAGGGCCGCGAGGGCCTTGCGCTGCGCGGCCGAGGGCCGGTCGGGGAAGTAGAGATAACAGACCCCTCCTGTGCCGGAGACCACTTTCCCGCTCGCGTTGTACCGCTTGGTGCGGAGCCAGATGTTCTCCAAATGGGAGGGCGCCTCATACCACGCGGCGTCATCTCGCGCAAACATGCAGGTCAGAGGCGCGGACGGCGTGAGGCAATTCGAGCGCAGATGCGCTGGTGCTGACTTGGTGCTGACTTCCGCTGGCGTCCGTTCCGGTCCGTTCGGGTGCGTCGTGCTGGATCGGTGCTGACTCCGGGGCCCTCGTCGCCCGGCAGCCCGCCACCCGCTTGGTGCGGCCGCCATTCCTTATTACCGTCCTCGAGAGCAGCTGAAGCAAGCGTAGAGGAATCGTTCGTGAGTGAGCCGATGTGGGACGTCCAGGCGCTTGCCGCCTATCTCGGAAAGCCAGCTTCTTGGGTGTACGACAATCACCTCAAGGAAGAAATGCCGAGCTTCCGCGTGGGCCAGCAGCTGCGGTTCTCTCCGCCGGAAGTTCGACAGTGGCTAGAGGAGCGATGCCGAATGGTTGCGTGAACTTCAAGCCCAAAGCAGCCGAACGCATCGGTCTCGCGGTGTACATCATTGGAGGTAGTCCGAGCCGACAGGCGCGGCTGGGGCACTCATGCCCGCTGGGGAGGCGCCCTGCGGGTACATACGAAAGCGCCAGATCTTGAGAACGTGATCGCGCTCCCAATAGTCATCTGCGACCAGCTTGGCGAGAAGCGCTGGCTCGGGCTCCTCACGCAATGCGCGGATCTCGCCCTCGTCCGTAGTGATGGCGTCGAGGAACCGCTGCGTGTAAAGCTTGCTGAGGCACCCGAAGAACGCAAGCCCCTGTTCCTCGATATGCCGGGCCACCTCCTCATCCGGGATCTGCGGCTCCGAGACAAAGTCAATTCGCACAAGCCGTCCCAGCTCGTCGAATTGAGACTCCTGCTTCTGCGGCCAGTCGCCGTGCAGCAAAAGGAACCAGGCCAAGTTCCTCTCGTCGGGATCGGTGATGACCTGGCCAGCGTTCAGCATCTCCACCCCACCGATGGTGAATGCACGGGTCTCTTCACCGTTCCCGAGCCGCTCCACCACCCGTTCCTTGCCCCGGTCCATGATCACCGAGAAGGTGAGGGGCGGCTTGGTCGCAAGCATCCCATCCCCCAGTAGGTGCATCTCGCTGACCTTGATCGCGTCGAGGAGCGACAGGCGTTGGTGACTCCCGACCAGACTGAAGACGGACGGATCGACCAGCGTCCACATACCCACTCCGCTCCAGAAATGTGCGTAGAGCAGACGGCCGCCTGTGGCCTGGGCGTAAGCCTGAGCCGCAGCCATGTCCTTGGCCCGCACCTTGGTCTCCAGAGGGCTCTTGTTCGGGGCTACGTTCTTGACCTCGACCAGAAGGTGCGTGCCGTCGGACAGGACGATGCGAAAGTCAGGCGGCTGGAGCTCGCCGCCCGCTTCGTCAAAGTAGAACAACCCCGAGTCCTCAGTCTTGATAAGGCGAACGGCGCCGAGGGCAACCACCACGGCCTCGAAGGCGTACTGCGTCATCCAGCCTTTCAGCCTGGAGGGGTTGTCCAGCGACGTACGTAGAGCATCGCCAATCGCAGTCACAGCCTCTCCGTGCCGGTCGATCAGCAGTTTTTGCCCATCCGGCTCCGGCAGGGCGAGTTCGATCAGCGACACGACTTCGAGCCCCAAATCGCCTTTCCGGCCTCGTCGCAATGCCATGCAAGCCCCCTGGCGCTCGGTCTGCTCGGGCCGCGGTGCCACCGGGCCCCTGCTAGACCTTCATGCATACACCCTCGTGCAGCAAGGCAGGGCCCGCCTTGGCCAAGTCCCCCGGAGAGCAAACTGCTTGCTCCCAGTCGGGGGCCATGTCGGTGCCGTACGCCATCCTGGGGCCATGTCCGCATGGCCGCGAATCACCTGCCCTATCTGCCGCCGCTCCGTTGCCGTGAACCCAGGCACTCGCCGGATCGCCGATCACAAGCACCCCCGGCCTCGCGAGCGCGCCCTGGACCTCGTCCTGTGCCACGGCTCCGAGCGCGAAGTGGAGCTGGGCGGGGTGACGTTCCTGCCCTTCGAGGAAGACGCGCCGGCGATGGAGCAGATGCTCTTCTGAGAGACCCCGGCAGGCGCCACCCTGGCGTCCACCCGCCCCCTAGAGTGGTCCGTCATGTACTCGACATGGATCGCCCTGGCCGCCGGGTCAGTGGCAGAGCCGCCATCTCCACGTCACCGATCTGCACTCCGGTCGGGTAGGTGTTGTTGTCGAGTTCGGCATGGACGCGCAGTCCGGTGCGGGTGGTCGTTGCGGAGATGCACTGGACGATGACTTCGTGGCTGGTCAGCGGGCGGGCCCGCCAGTTCATGGTGATGTGGGAAAAGAGGCGGTGCTCGATCTTGTTCCACTTCGATGTACCCGGCGGCAGGTGGCAGACGGTGATCGTCAGGCCCGTCTCGGCGGCGAGACGGGCGAGTTGGAGTTTCCAGGCCCAGGTGCGGTAGCCATCGGAGCCGTCCGCGTCGGCGGTGATCAGCAGCCGTGTCGCCTGCGGGTAGAAGATGTGGCCCCGGCCGTGCCACCAGCGGCGGATCGATCCCACCGCGAACGCGGCGGTGTCGTGATCGGTGCCGACGTTGACCCAGCCGGTGTTCGCCGCAAGATCGTAAACCCCATAAGGGATCGCCTTCCCCAGCCGGGGGTCGACGAAGTCGTGCATGTTCACCACCACCGGATCACCGGCCGGGCGCCACTGGCGGCCGTCGTCCCTGAACGCGCCGACGAGCTCCTTCTTCTTGGCGTCCACGCTGATGACCGGCTCGCCAACGCCCCGGTGCATGCGGGCCTGCTCGTTGAGGTAGCGGAACTGTGCGCCCCGGTCCACATGCTGACCGCCCTCGAGTGTCTTGGCGTTGGCCTGCAGACTGAAGCCTTCCTCCCGCAGCAGATCGGTGACGGTGTCCGCGCTGACCCGGTGGCCGACCCGGGTCAGTTCCCTCGCAAGTGCGCGGGTCGATTTCACCGTCCACCGCAGCGGCGACATCGGATCACCCCTCTTGTCCGGCTCGACCAGTGCCAGGAGAGCCGGCCTCAGTCCCGGATCGAGTTCCACGACTCGCTTGCGGCCCCCGCCCGGACGCCGCACCCAACCCAGGGGTTCCTCGCCGGCCTCCAGCTCGAGCACGCCCTTGCGGACCGTCGTCTCACTCACCGCGGCCGCTCGTGCGACAGCCCGGACGCCGCCGTGCCCCAGGACTCGGGCCTCGGCAGCCAGCAGCAACCGACGCTGCCGCTCGTCGAGATGCGGGAACAACACCGCACACTTCACGGAGAGGTGGCTACGAGTCTCATCCGGGATGCGCATACCACACCAACGAGCCGCAGAACGGGAAGCAACACCTTGATTCCCTGCAAGCCCTTAGATCAAGTCTGCAAAGGTCAAAACCTCTCCAGCCGGGCACCAAAACAGTCCTCGCACATCCCGTGCCCATCCTCGTCGCCTTCCTCGATCGGCTTCGAACAGGAGGTGCAGAAGTCAAGCTCCTCGAACTCGGATGCGCAGGCGAAGCAGAGGAATGCAATGGTGCGTCCGGAGACAAACTCGACGTCCGTCACCAGCGCGTCAACACCGCAGTCAGGACACTCGAGAACAAGGTCTTCCCCGCCATCCTTGTAGTGAGTGTGCAGGTCGAGTTCTTGAATCTCGCTAACGTACTCAAGGGCGATGTGGTCGCTGCGTCGCACCTGAGTCTCACAGAATCGACAGTCACTGTTTCCATCCACCACCAGCGCAGGTTGCTTGCAGAGGGGGCAGGTGACTGTCGAATCCTTGAGCGGTTCCAGCTCGGGGAGTAGCTTTGCCCAGCGGAACTCTAGATACTTCTCGATGTTGGCAAGACCTGCGGTAACCTTCGCGATCTCAGCGTCGAAGTTCCACTCTCCTGGCTTTCGATGGATCACCTTGGGGCGCAGGTGCTCTCGCACGAAAGGAATCAGGAAAGCCAGTAGGTTCGCGGCCAGCTTCTCCACCGCGTGCGCGTAGACAGCCTGAGTTCCCTTTCCGTCCACCTGGACAGCGATAAGGCCGTAATGCTGGAGAGCGTTACGCCACTTGATCAGTCGCGCCAAATCGCCCTTAGTGGAGCCGGTTTGCGTAATGTCAAGACCTGCGATCTTCTCAAGGCGGTCGAGAGCTTCCTCCGAGCCACAGCTAATGAAGTCAGCGGCCTCAAAGCGGCTCCGTGTGGCATCTCGGGGATTCTCGAAGACAAGCGACCAGTGCTCCTGTTGCAGGCGCGCTTTGAAGAGCACTTCAGTGGCGGCTGCTAGGTGCAGGATGGCGTACTTCAGGTCACGGGGCTGGGGCTTTCCAGACAGGTGCTCGGTGACGCTGAGGAGGTAGTCGAGGCCGTTCTCGACGGGTCCGAAGGTGACCGTCGGCCGCACGACCTTGACTCGCTCCCTCTTACGAGGGACCGGAACAGTCGTCGGCGGAACGGCGCTTGCCGTTGTAGCGCTGATTCCCTCCGGAACCGCGGGCGCGTTGGGGGGGCTCTCCGGCTGCGGGGCGGGCGTGCGGTCTTCCCCGCCGGCTTCGCCCTCGGTCCCGTCGTCAGTGTGGTCGGTCATCTGGCCCCCTGGGGTAGGCGGCGGCTATTCCAGGCTGAATATCCGCCAAGGGCACCCTACTAATCTTTTTCGTTAGTTCCATGGGTGTGATGGATTCGTTGGTGGGACCCTGCTGTGGTGTCTTTCAAGCCTTCGCCTGTTGTTCCTCCCTTTGACGCGGCCGCAGTTGGCCGAGGCCCGGCGTGTGCGGGCGGCCGAGTTGTTCGATCAGGGACGTTCGGGTGCCGAGATCGCACGGATGCTCGGGGTCAGCAAGGAGAGCGTGCGGCGGTGGAAGCGTGTCTGGGAGAAGAACGGCGCCGATGCTCTGCGCCGGCGCCCCGCCACCGGTCGCCCGCCCAAACTGGACGATGCCCAGGTCGAGCGGGTGCGGACCGCGCTGGAGCGGGGCGCCCAGGCGCATGGTTTCGAGGCTGATCTGTGGACCCTGGAGCGGGTCGGCCTGGTGGCCGAACGGGTGACGGGGGTGAGGCTGTCGAAGGCCTCGGTGTGGCGGCTGCTGACCGGCCGGCTCGGTTGGAGTCTGCAGCGGCCCGAACGGCGGGCGGTGGAGCGCGACGAGTCGGAGATCGCCCGCTGGATCGCGCACGAGTGGCCACGGATCAAAAAGGGGCGGTGAACACACCTGCCTGGATCGTCTTCCTCGACGAATCAGGCGTCTCGCTGCTGCCGCAGGTCCGCCGCACCGACGCACCCCGCGGCCGCACCCCGCTTCTGCGGCACCGGCTGAACTGGGAGCGCGCGTCGATGGCCGGCGCCCTCGGCTACCATGCCACCGACCCGGACCGCGGGCCTCGGTTGTGCTTCCACCTCAAGCCCGGCAGCTACGACACCGCCGCTCTAATCGAGGTCCTGGAGCAGATGAAGGTGTTCTACCGCGGCGAGCGGGGCCCGCTGGCTGCGGCTCACTGTCGGGCAAGAGGAGGCGCCCGAGCTGGAGCCGCCCGCGTCCGAGTAAGCGGGGCCCGCCACTACGTGGACCGTCGAACTCACAGTGGCAGAGGTTCGTCGACTCCCGGCGGCTTGTCGCCCTCGCCCCCACACCTGTGCCGACGCCGAGGACAACTCCACGCGATGAGATGGTCGAACTGGCGTCGACGACGCCAGCAACCGCCCGGCACAGCCGCTACCTACAGCGTTCCCGGCCACTCGGCTGCCCCACGAAACCCGCAGGTCAGACAGCGAAGTCCAGCTGGAGTAGCTAGTCCATGAGAGTAGGTTGCAACTGACCACGGCCATCGCCCGCCGCCCCCAGGTAGTCGGGGTTAGGCACCATCTCGCGATGGAGATAACGCAGGTCGGCGCCGCAACGCAGTGCGAGTCGTTCCTGGCGCGTCTGATCGGCCGTGGAGACAGTCTCGCCGTTGCGAGTCGTGATGACGATCGCGGGCCGCTCCGTCGAGTCGATGGCCTCGTTCAGCGCAGCCCATACGAGGTCACGAAAGTTCCCAGCGCGGCCCCAGCAAATGTATCGAGTGGCGCCGCCGGCGATGGCGTAGCAGTGGTTCGGCTTCTCCCCCACCGAATCGGGCTTCATCGCCCAGCCGCTGCCACATGCCGCACGAACGATTTCCTCCGGCCCTTGGAATCGTTTTACCGCGTAGCGGGCATAGTTCCCGATCCCCTCCTGCGCTCGGGCGTACTCCTTCATGGGGACATCCTTGATCCAGACCCGGGCGTCCTTCTCCGGCCCGTAGGCGAGCAGGACTCCGCCGACCTTGGGGTCCTCGATCCATCGCCGGTACTGGTTCGTCTTCTCGGTGAGACTCAAGAACTCCCAGTCCATGTCGTTGGCCTGCTGGTAGATCTCGATGAGAAGGCGCTCGCGAATGGGTGCGGGCAGCTGCTGCAAGGCCACGGTGATTACTCCTGGGGGGCGCGGGTGGCGGGGAACTGGAGTCGGTGCTCGTCGTACGCGGTCTCAAGACTGGCCGCGTCCTTGATCCACTCGTCCATGAGGGTGGCCACCTTCTGGTCGCTGAAGTCGATGTTCGACGGGGTGATCTTCGCAAGGGTCTCGATCTCGCCATCCCCCTCAAGCGCGCGCTTGAGCTTGAGAGCGGCGGCGATGCGGCGGAGGTCGCTGACGAAGTCCAACACCGTGACGCGCTCCTTTCCCTCGCGCAGGCGGAGGCCGCGCCCGAGCTGCTGAACGAAGATACGGCGGGAGTGAGTGACTCGCGCGAAGCAGAGGATATTCACGTCCGGCACATCCACACCCTCGTTGAGGATGTCGATCGCCGTCAGGATGGGCACTTCGCCGGCCCGGAAGGCGAGTAGGCGGTTCTGCCGCTCTCTCTTGGCAAGTCCCGCGTGGATGGCGAGGGCACCTGACCAAAGGGGCGTGCGCCGCAGCATGTCAGCGAGCCGCTCGGCATGTTCGATAGTCCGGCAGAAAACAATGGCGCGGGGGTTGCGCGTGCCGGCCCATGCGGTGGCCAGCTCGTCGCGGATGGCTTCATCCCGCTGCGGCAGGAAGAGCTTGGCGTTGAGTTCGGCAAGTCCGTATGAGTGGTTACTGGCCTCGCGGACGATATCCCAGTTGATGTCGTCGACGAATAGGCGGTAGTCAACCTGCGCGAGGTAGCCGCGCCGCATACCCTCCTCGATCCCCAGGCTGAAGCTGGGGGCGCCGAGCTGATGGGTGATGTCATGCTTGTCACCGCGCCATGGGGTCGCCGTGACGCCCAGATGCCTTGCCGATCTGAGGAGTTCCAGCAGCTCGTCGTACTGGCCTTCCTCACCCACGTGGTGGGCTTCGTCGATCATGACGAGGCCTGGGCGGTATCCGAATCGGGCGGCCGACAACGCCGAGCCGACCGTCGCGCAGGTGAGGCCGGAGAGATCGTCGGGGCGGGTGTCACCCGTGAGGAGCCGCGTCGGGACATCCTTGGGTAGGTGCCGCCAGAGCGCCCGTTCTAGTTGCTGGACGAGGTCTTTCGCGTGTGCGACGACCAGGACCTGGTCCTCGGGGACGCGTCGCAGGTGCGCCGCGATCACCTCGCCTCCGACGACCGTTTTACCCAAGCCGGTGGCCAGTACGAGGAGCGCACGACCCGAGGCATCGAGATCGTCGGTCAGTGCCTGGAGTGCCTCGACCTGGTACGGCCGTGGCGTCACTCTCCCAAAGCGGCGCGGTACCCGGTCGAAGCTGGTCGTCAGGTCCGTCCCGCCCCACAGAAGGATCCCAGGGCCTAGGCGTGCCAGATTCGCCACCCGCTTCCGGGCCTCAGGGCTGAAGCGAGTGTTGGTGACGACGACGGCTTTGTGGGCGCGATAGTGGTCCCGAGCGCGAGCGACCTCGTCCACCGCGTCGGCCCCTACGGCTCCGTGTCGCTTCCACTTGCACTGGATCACCCAGATCTCGCCCTTGTGGAGAGCGAGGATGTCGCCTCCCTCGTCACCGGAGCCGTCGATGTTGGACACATCAGAGAAGCCCAGGTGCCACAGGAGGCGTTCAATGCGGCGAGGGAACTGCAGTGGGCCGGAGTCCAGCAGGGAGGCGGCGTCAAGGAATCGCATTCCGCTCTCCCTATGTGTTGTCGGCGAGGTCGCGCGCGATGAGTCTGCAGCTGATCCTGATCCGGGCCAGTTCCTCCACGTCCAGGCGTGGACGGTGCTGTTCCAGGAGCGCGAGGTCCCCCAGGGGGTTGATCAGTCGCTCCACGACGAGCGCTCGAGCGCCGGGATCGCTCAGAGCGATGTACCCGCGCTTGAAGACGCACCCGTCGAGGAATGTCTCCGGGGAGTCCTGGATGATGCGGATGACGGCGCTGGCCGGGACATAGCGCATGAACTCACCGCTGGAGATCGCGTCGTTCCAGGGGGACGCTCCGTCGGCCTCGACCGCGAATCGGCGCTCGGCGTCAGCTCGTTCATCCTTCGTGAGCAGGAGCCAGTGCACCGCCGGGTTCGCCGACACGGGCGTCACCATCGCCACGCGCACCTGCTCCAGAAGCCTCTCGGATTCCTCCGCCGTCGCCGCCGGCGTCAGTCGAGGGCTGGAGGTGTGGCTCTTGAGCTGTGCCACGATCTCACTCAAGGGCATCGACACGGTGTTCGCCCGTACCCGCATGAACTCCGCGACCTCGACGAGCGCCAGGTCGCGCATGTCCGCGCCATGTTCGCGGAAGAGCGAGTGGCCGGTGTCGACGAAGACGTCCAGGTTCGGGGCTCGGACCATCGAGACGATCACAGGCGCGGGCCGCTCATCCTTGGTGACGAGGTTCTGTCCGCGGACCGCCCAGGCCGTCAGATCCACCCGGCCCAATTCTTCAAGGTAGTACGAGCCTGTCAGGTCCACGATGGGGTCGGCGCTGTCTCGGTATCGCTCGAGCCGCTGATCCAGCGTTTCCGCCGGCGCGATCTCGTCCTCGGGCAGTTCTTGACCAGCCGCGGTCGGGGCTGTCGCGCCCGGCGCAGTACCGCCTTCCGGCTCGTCATCCAGGTCGAGGAGTCCAGCCCCGAACCCAGGGAGGATGTCGTCGTTCTCCGGTTGCGGGTCGACCACTATTGGGTTGTCGTGCTGGTAGGCGGCTCGGTACCAGACCTCGTCGGTCTGGTAGTCGTAGTCGCCCTTCCGCATCAACCCGGCCCACTTCGCCGCCGTCTCGTGGATAGCGTTACGTCCATCGCCGGGGATCAGGTAGTTGAGCCCCGGGTCCTGGCGACGGAAGCCCGCGTAGAGCAGGGCGAGAGGGCTGCGGTTCTCCGGCAGCCCAAGGTTCTTGGCGATCTTGGGGCGTAGGGGACTGGTCCCGCGGACCTCGCGCAGGACTTGACGCCATTCGGCTGTCTCGAACTCGAAGGCGTTCTTCTGATAGTTCGGAGTGACGTGGTCACAATGGATCTCACCGACGATCCGGCCCATTTTCACGACACCGGAGTCGATGGGGTACTCCGGATCCGGCTCCGCGATGCCGTCCTCGTCTTCCCAGAAGAAGACACGCTTGTCTTTGAGTATGATCTTGCGCCCGTTGCGGAGGAAGTCCAGCCCGTAGTCGGTGCGGTGAAGGTAGCGCTGGATCCCGATCCAGCCCCAGATCCTGCGCTCCCGCAGTTCCAGGCGGTCCTGACCGCATTCCTCACACTGCTCCGCGTCGGCAGTGCTCCAGTACCCGCACGCCATGCACGCCTTCTTGGGGCTCAGAGAACGGTCGATCCTCTGTACGGCATGGATCTCCACGCCCTGGCGGGTGACTGTCCGCTTCTCATCCCAGACGCAGGGCAGGCGTGGCCTGACCTTCTTGCCGTTGAGCGTGAGCAGGAAGCCCTTCTCCGCCAGCAGGTAGCTGTAGACGTCTCCGAGCTTTTCCCGGATCACGGTCTGAGTCTGAGGGCGACAGAGCGTGGTGTATTGGTCCTGCTTGAGCTCACCGATCGTGACTGTGGTGCCGTGCTCGTCAAGATTCGTCTTAGGCACCAAGCGGTACGGTGCCTGGTACTTGGAGGAGTTGGCGATCCGCGCCAGGTCCAGGGTCACCTCGATCCAGTCCGGATCGCCCGCCCGGCTGGTGCGTACCGTGGTACGCCGACCGAGCCGGGCTGTACTGATGTTGAAGCCCATGCCGAACAGGCCGAGGGAACCATGTCGACCGTTACTCGTCCAGCCCGCGCTGATGGCGTTGGTGACGGCATCCAGGCTCATGCCCCGCCCGTTGTCCTGCACCTTGATCTCGGCCGTCGCACGCTGCGAATTGGCCGGGGGGAGCGAGACCGCGACCGAGGGCCGGTCGACCGTTCCGCCAGCAGCCTGGAACTCGTCGAAGGAGTTGTCGATCAACTCGGCCAGGCACTGCCAGTGAGAGAACTCGATGTCGCCAAGCACACCCAAGATGCGCGGGTGTGGCGTGACGTTGATGTACTGGTTCTCGGTCACAGTCGGCCCCCGTCTTCGTCGTGAACAGATGCGTGGCCGGCGGACGCGAAGCGCGCCCACCAGCGTCTAGGCGCCCCCGCCGGCCCCGGTCCCGGGGCATCCACCAACATGACGTCAACCCTAATGGGCAGCACCAGTCCCCGTGGGACGTAGATCTCGAAACCCCTGCTGGAACCACTCCGCACCCTGTCCCGGGGAGCGCCCCGCGGTTCACCGCGTGCGAGACTCGCGTCATGATCCGGGAACCAGCGCAAGTCACCATCGATGCGAGCGGCCGGGTGGAGATCCCCTTGGGGATTCTCGCCGAGGCCGGTCTCGACACAGGGAGTGTCGTCCTCGCGTACAGCGATGGTGACGGCCGTATCGTGCTGCGCAGGTTGAC
This sequence comes from Streptomyces sp. NPDC017246, assembly GCF_044331325.1. Lineage (NCBI taxonomy): Bacteria > Bacillati > Actinomycetota > Actinomycetes > Kitasatosporales > Streptomycetaceae > Streptomyces > Streptomyces sp. NPDC017246. The sequence goes on from NZ_JBIRMW010000014.1 coordinate 71,838, forward strand.
CGACGCCATCGACGACCTACTGCATGGCGAGGCGCTGTAGCCGCAGCTAGCCGGTCGCACGCCGGACCGCTGAGATGACCCGTCGTGCCACCTCCTCCGGTGCCTCGTGCTCCCAAGCCCGGACGACCGTCCAGCCCGCTTCCTCCAGGATCCGGTTGGTCTCGGCGTCCCGCCGCTGGTTCTCGGCGAACTTCCCCGCCCAGAAGTCCTTGTTCTTCGTCGCTGGTCGATGATGCTCTGGGCAGACGTGCCAGAAGCAGCCATCGACGAAGACCGCGACTCGCGCCTTCGGGAACAGCACATCCGCGCTACGCCGGAGGCCCTGGATCGGCGGTGCGTTGACCCGGTAGCGAAGCCCTCCCTTGAAGAGGAGGGACCTGAGGGCCTTCTCGGGCTTCGTATCCCTTCCACGGTTGCCTTTCATTGAGGCACGGACCGCCGGCGTCGAGGCTGTCGAGCCCTCGGGCAACGTCTCCGCCCTCAAGAGGCCCCTAGCCCAGGCCAGCCGCCATCCCTCAGCGAGGTTGGCCTCACGGCTGTCGTGTTCGACCTCACCCAGATAGCGCTCCGGGGACTTCCTCCCGTCACCCCACCGCAGTGACGCACGGATGCGCCGCGTCTTGGGCAGGACCCTCAATGAGACCGAGGCGTGAGCCACGCGGCCGTCACCCAGGTCAATCTCACGCCGATGGCGACCGCCCGCCGCCTTATCCTGTTCGGCGGACAGTGCCTTCCGGGTCCTTCCCGACCGGCCTTTCCAGGCGCGATCGGGGGGCAGCCTGTCGTTCCAGCGGCTCTGAGGTGGCTTCGCCACATCGATCACGTCCTTGACCCCGACGCCGTATCGAGGGCCTTCGCTACCGCATTGGCGAATACCGCGCCAAGCTTCACCGGGACCGCGTTGCCCAGCTGCCGCATCTTCTCCCCACGAGGTCCTTCGAGCTTCCAATCGTCGGGGAAAGTCATGACGCGGGCCGTCTCGCGCACAGTCATGTACCTGTGCCTGTAGGTAGCGCCTCCGGGGGTCTCCAGCTCATCGGTCAGCATCACGGACTCCCCGCCCGGGACGCCATGCACGCCGGCCTTCACGGTCTTGGCGGGACGGTCCAGTTCATTGGGCGTGTGGCCCTTGTAAATCCGAGCGCCGGGCCATCCAATGTGATCGGTGAACCCGCCGGCGCGATACTCCTTGCGGTCGAGCCTGTCCCAGGGGACCTTCGGCAGGGGCTTGCCCTCGTTCTCGTCGATGCCGGCGATGGCGTCCCGGAAGGTGCGCCAGGGCTTCGATTCATCCGGAGTGAGTGAAACGTCCTTACGGATCCCGGCCCTGGCCCTGGCCACGGCCAGGGCGCGCACGTGATCGGGGACTTCGGGATGACGCTTCCAATACGAGTCGTCGGAATCGTCAAGCATGGACCGGAATAGCGCCTGCTCGGAGTACTGGGGAAGCACGTCCTCGTTGAACTGGTCGATGTCGACGCCAAGGTCCTCCCGGAAGGCGACGATGATGATGCGGTGCCTGATCTGGGGGACCCCGTAATCGGCGGCGTTTACGCGCGTCATCACCACCTTGTAACGCTCCGACGGATCGCCGGCGGTCCCGCGCCTGGCCTCGATGAGGGCCTCATCGTGCTTCTGCCAAGGAACCTCGGGATCTCGTAGCTCGAAGGGCATCTCCATCTCGCGCAAGATGTAGTCGAGGTACGGCTTGAACGATGGCCTGAGCAGTCCCACGACGTTCTCACAGATGACGGCCTTGGGCCGGATCTGGCGCATCGCCTTGAACATCTGAGGGAACATGTTGCGCCTGTCCTCGTCCCCCTTGGCGATCCCACCCAGGCTGAACGGCTGGCACGGCGGACCGCCAGCGAGGACGTCGACACGACCACGTAGATAGCGCATATCCAGGTCCTGGACATCGCCCGCCACCAGCGGCCACGGCTCCCCGGGCTCGGGGATGCGCTCCTCGTCCCCCCGAGGCTTCGCCCCGTTCGCCTCCAGGGTCTGACACGCTCGCGGGGCGAACTCGTTGAACAGCAATGGCCGGAAGCCCGCCCCGTGGACCGCCATGGCGAGGCCCCCCGCGCCCGCGAACAGCTCGACCCCGGTGCGATCACGCTTTGACTCTTCTTGCAGTTCAACCATTGCGAAAGCATACCGCGGAAATATGATCACTGTGACCGCTGTCGAGAGGATCACGTCACTTTCACGAGTAGCCGAAGATGGTTCGGTCAGGTGCTCCCAGCAATGCACCGGCCGAGGCCTCATCGAGCTCAGCCGCAGGTCGCCCGGGGGTCCGAGACCAGAAAGGAGGGCTCAGATCACGGCCCCGCGCGGGTGTCGACTCGGCCGTCAGGTCCTGGGTCACCGAGCACGCTGTCGCGCAACGGAGTCGACACGTCCCGTCCGCCCCTCCAGGCTCGTGCGAGCGTGCTGGTCAACGGACACGGGAGGCGGCCGGACGGCCACCTCCCGATATCCCCTCAGCCGATCAACCCGATAGCGCTCCGTGACCACGGGCCGAGCGGCCGTTCCCACGGCCGGGCGGTCACGAACGCGGCGGCCTGCCACGCCAGGCCGCGAACAAGCCCAAACCGACGCTCGTCACCGCAGTGAACGCCTCGGGGCCGGCGAGCATGAAGACACCCGCCGAGAGCGTGATCAGGACCAGCAGCGCGACGAGGTCGAGAACCCGATCCCGGGGGGACGCCACCTCCGCCGAGTCGTGCGTGAGGGCAGCCCGCTGAGCCGGGGACGGAGTGGTCTTTTCGATTTCATCCATGCGCCCAGCACACCAGCCCCAGCCGCCATGCCTCATACAGCGCGAACGAACCCGGTTAGACTCGATCGCCGCCGGCCATCGCCGTACGGCATGGCACAACGAGCGAACACGCACTCTGTACGGTGGTGTTCGGCGAAATTCGGTCCTGTTCGGCAACCAGCGTCCTACGCTGAGCCCCACAGACCATCGGGGGGACGTACGTGGCGCATGAGGACGCTTCCAGGGCCGCGTTCGACCGCGAACTCGAGGGTTTCGCCGCCAACCTCCGGAAGTTGCAGGTCGATTGCGGCCGCCCCACCCAGCGCGAGATCAGCCGGGCCGCGCCCAAAGGGCAGTCGTTGTCGCCCTCCGGGATCAGTGAAGCCCTCGGTGGAAAGCGCCTGCCCAGGCTCGACTACCTCATCGCCCTCGTCCAGGCAATACTGAGTTTTTCCAGCGATCGCCGGTCTCCAGTTAGCCGCAATGATCCGGCAGTCGAGTCATGGCGTACGGAGTGGACCCGGCTCGAACAGCTGCGCATCGAGGTCCGCTACGCGCCCTCGGCTTCCGAGCCGGTGCGGGCACCTGCCCCGGTTGACACCTCACCGACCGCGCCAGCTCTCGATACGCCAGCCAACCTGACGAACTCGCCTACGCCAACGGAGAACAGCCGACGCCTGAGATTTCGTCCCGCGCCACCGGTGTTGCCCCACTCGGGCTTCGTATGGTCAGTAGCTTTCCGGCCCGATGGCGACATGATGGCAACCGCCAGCGCCGCCGGAGTGGTGACTCTCTGGAACCCCGCCACCCACCAAACCGTCGGTGAGCCCCTGACTGTTCCCAAGAGCAGCATCATGAGGTCAGTCGTGTTCTCCCCTGATGGCAGCCTGCTTGCCACTGCCTGTGACGACGGCAAGGTGCGCCTTTGGGATCCCGCCGCCCATAAGGAGGTCAAGGCACTCCTGACCACGAAGAACAGGGCGGTCACGGAGGTGGCGTTCTCCCCCGACGGCAATCTGCTGGCCGCCGCCAGCTTCGATCGCACCGTACGCCTTTGGGATCGTCACACCCTCGAAGCCGTAGGAGAGCCGCTGATCGGCCACACCGGACCCGTCACAGCGGTGAGATTCTCCCCTGGCGGCGGTCTGTTCGCCACCGCCGGCTTCGACGGCATGGCGCGTCTTTGGGACCCCATAACTCGCCAGACAGTTGGCAAGCCCTTGATGGGCCACTCCGGTCCCGTCAGGGCAGTGGCTTTCTCTCCCATCGGCGACCTGCTCGCCACCGCGAGCGACGACGGCATGGTTCGCCTTTGGGACCTGGCCACTCACCAGGCCGTCGGAGCACCCCTCACCGGCCACACCGGCTCCGCCACGGCCGTCGCGTTCTCTCCGGACGGAAGCCTGCTCGCCACCACCGACATCGACGGCATGGTTCGCCTTTGGGACCCTGCCACCCTCCAGGCCGTCGGAGCACCCCTCACCGGCCACACCAGCTCCGCCACGGCCGTCACGTTCTCCCCGGACGGAAGCCTGCTCGCCACCGCTGGTTATGATCAAAAGGTACGGCTATCGAAAGCCGAGGAGGCCCCGCCTGCACCCGTCCCGGCGCAGCGTACGTGTCACGGCGAGGACTCGCACGAGAGCCTGACCGCTGAGAACACCGAACTGAGAGCTCGGCTCAACCTTCTGACCGCGCGGGGTCTCGCCAGTAGAAGTGTCCTCACCGCGCTCAAGAACGGTGAAGGTTTCTCCCTGGCTCCACTGATCGGCCATCGCGACGCGGTCTGGTCGGTGATGTTCTCCCCCGACGGGACCCAACTCGCGACAGCGAGTGCCGACGATACGGTGCGATTCTGGGACCCGGCCGACAGGCGATCAGTCGGCAGGCCCCTGACGAATCACCGTGACTCGGTAATGGCTGTGGCTTACTCCCCCGACGGCGCTCTGATCGCAACGGCGGACCGCGGCGGCGCGGTACGCCTGTGGGACGCGGCCACCCGAGCGCCGGCAGGTCGCCCGCTGGCCGACCACCTCGGCCCCATCACATCGGTGGTCTTCTCCCCCACCGGAACCCTGCTCGCCGTCGCCAACGACGGTGGCGCCGTACGACTGTGGTCGCCGACTACTCAGCAGCCTTCCGGCGACCCGCTGATCAGCCACCACGGACTCGTAACGGGGGTCGCTTTCTCCCCTGATGGCAAGTTGATCGCCACCTCCACCGATACCGGCGCAGTGCCGCTATGGGACGCAGCCAGTCGCACATCAACAGGCGAACTCCTCGGCGGCCACAGCGGCTCTGTCAGCTCCGTGGCCTTTTCCCCCGACGGCAACTTGATCGCCACCGCCGGCGATGATCACTCGATACAGCTATGGGATGCGACTACCCACCAACCAGTTGGAAAGCCCCTGAGCGGCCACGGTGCTGCCGTCGCGGCGGTGGCCTTCTCCCCCGACGGCAGCCTGATCGCCACGGCCAGCAGCGATCGCACTGTGCGCCTTTGGGACCCGTCCACTCACCAACCCGTGGGAGAGCCTCTCACCGGCCACCATGATGCCGTGACGGCAGTCACCTTCTCCCCGGACAGTTCCGTGCTCGCCACCGCGAGCGTCGATTGCACCGTTCGGTTGTGGGTGCCTCCATTGGTGAGCAGTTTCGTCGGATCTCGAGGTTGATCCAAGAAAGCACGGCGGAATACCCAGAGCCTCCCGTTGATTGGTCCCTGCAGAGATCACGGAGGGGGCGCTGGTGGCCGAGCTGATGTTTTTCCGGCGGGACGCGGGCGGGCGGGATGTCGAGCTGTCCGGTTCGACGGTGGCGCTGGAGGTGGAGCTGCAGCGGCGGGTCGAGGCCGGGCTGGAGCAGATGCTCGGTATCCGGTTCGTGGCGTCGGAGTACGCGACCGGTCCATGGCACCGGGGCCGCATCGACACTCTGGGGCTGGACGAGAACGGCAGCCCAGTCGTGATCGAGTTCAAGAGGGGCTCCGACAGCGGGGTGCTGTCGCAGGCGGTCTCGTATCTGTCCTGGCTGCGTTCGGCGCAGCACGAGTTCGAGGCGCTGGTCCGGAAGGTGCTGGGGGCGGAGGCCGCAGAGTCGATCGACTGGCGGCGTCCGCGGGTGGTCTGCATCGCGGCCGGCTTCTCCCACCACGACCGTGTGGCCGTGCAGTGGCTGCCCGAGCAGATCGACCTGGTGCGCTACCGGGTCTTCGAGGGCGGCCTGCTGAGTCTGCTGCTTGTCGATTCCTCGCCCGGCTCAGCGAGCGCCGCTTCGTCTCGGCGGAGCCGGGAGCGGGACGCGGGGGTCGGCAGCGCGCCGACACCTGCGGCAACGCCTTCGCCGGCGGGTGCCGGCCTCGTGCCGGAGTCCCTGCGGGACCTGTACGCGGAGCTGGACGCGGCGCTCACGGCGTGGGGCGAGGTCGAGGTGGCGGTGCTGCGGCATTACATCGCCTACCGGCGGCTGGTGAACGTCGCGTCGGTGATCTTCCGTCCGAAGCACGAGGCGATCCTGGTCTATCTCAGACTCGACCCGGACGCGGTCGTGCTGGAGGAGGGCTTCACCCGGGACATGCGCGGTGTCGGGCATCTCGGGACGGGGGACCTGGAGGTGCGTCTTGCTTCGGCCGCGGACCTGGAGAAGGCTGCGCCGTTGATCCGGCGGGCGTTTGAGGCAGCCTGACAGAAGTAAAAGGGAGGCTGGAGCATCGGTTTCTCGATGTTCCAGCCGCCCTTCGACGTCTGCGGCCCGTTGGCCCCGGGCTCTTCGTTCTCATGATCACTCCTCCGGGCCGGCCAGGGCGAAGTCATCCTGTTCCAGCTCGGCGCGCAGGCGCCGTTCGGCGATGTCGGCGTAATGCGGGGACAGTTCGACGCCGACGAACTTCCGGCCTTCCCGGAGGGCCGCGACGCCCGTGGAGCCGCTGCCGGTGAACGGGTCGAGGACGGTACCGCCCTCCGGGCAGACCTGTACGAGCTGCCGCATGATCTCGACGGGCTTCTGGGTGATGTGGACCCGGTCCTTGCGGGGCTGGGAGGCGATGTAGTGGCCGGGCAGGTAGAGGTCGCGGGTGTTGTCGAGGGATCCCTTGACGCCCCAGACGATGAACTCGGAGTCCTGCTTCGGCCCGCCCTTGCGGGGCCGGCTGGCGGGCTTGATCCAAGGGATGGTGCCGCTCCAGGTCCACCCGGCCATCTGCAGGGCGTCGGACGTTGTCGGTTCCTGGCGCCAATCGGTGAAGACCATGGCCACTGAGTGCTCGGTCGAGGCTCGGTACGCCTCGGTGAGCAGTTCGGTCAGCCAGGAGCGGTAGGAGCGCTGGTCGCGGTTCTCGCCGGGGAAGTTGGCGAGGTCGTGGGCGCTGCTGCTGGTGACGTACTTGGCGCGCGCGGTCCGTCCGGTGCGTTCCGAGCTCGTACGGCCGCCGGAGTTGTACGGCGGATCGGTGATCACGGCGTTGACGCTCTCGTCCGGAAGGGACTTCAGCACGGTCAGGGCGTCGCCTCGGTGCAGCGTGTAGCTCATGGGAAGCGCCTCTCTCAGGGCATGGCGGGGCTGGGCCCGCTCCAGGCAGCGCTCAATGGAGCTCTTCCGGGGCGGGGTTGTGCTGGAGGTTAATGGCGATCTCCGGCCGTACCCAACGAGGCGGGCCGTGCTGCGGGCCCCGGTCCGAGAGTCGTTTGGTGCGACCGGAATCCCGGTCTACTGTCTCGCCCTGTCACCGGGCAGGAGCCTCGCTCCACCCCCGCTGACCTGTGCTTTTCCGTGCCGTCTCGTCCATATGAGCGGTATCGGAGGCACGTTGTCCTCTTCCTTCTCGCACGCCGTCAGGAGCCCCGGTGTACTGCCTGAGATTACGAGCGCGGCTGGCTGCCGCGCGTGACCTGAGACCGGCGTCCGGGAGCTACCAACTCCTCTGACCCGGGCCCACCCGAGCGGTGGATGCACATCGGCGCGGTGCCGGCGGCTTTGCACGAGAAGTCGGCACCGCGCCTCCTACGAACACCGAGGAGCCGCTGCGATGCAGCATGCCCTGATACATCCGCGCCCCGACCCGACGCCGTCACCCGGCCGGCACCGCCGCCTCGGTGAACGGCGGCGGCGATGAAGAAGTCCACCGGAGCCGTCGTCGGTCTCTGCGCGACCGCTCCGCTGCTGCTGGCCGTTCCGATTCTCGCCATTGGGGCCGGGACCGCCTCGGCCTCCTGCTCGACCGGCGGTGCACAGGATGTGGATACCGCCGCCGTCGCCACCCAGGTGAAGGCCATCCTGGACGGCGGTGACAAGGGTTCAGTGTCCGTGCCGGGCCTGGACGACCCGGCCGAGCAGGTGCCCAACGCCAAGACGATCCAGGCCACCGGCGTCGCGATGAACATCCCGGCCCGCGGGCAGGTCGTGGCTCTGGCGACCGCCCTGCAGGAGAGCGGCCTGCGGAACCTGACCTACGGCGACCGCGACTCACTGGGGCTCTTCCAGCAGCGGCCCTCGCAGGGCTGGGGCACCGCGAACGAGATCCTCGACCCGGTGTACGCCTCGACCAAGTTCTACGAGGGACTGCGGAAGGTCTCAGGCTGGCAGTCCCTGTCGATCACCCAGGCCGCCCAGGCCGTGCAGCGGTCGGGCTTCCCGGAGGCGTACGCCAAGTGGGAACCCTTGGCCACCGCTCTGCAGAAGGCCATCGAGCCCCTGCTGCCGAAGGCAGGTGGCGCGTCACCGGCCCCTTCGCCATCCGGCTCGGCCGGCAGCGGCAGTCCTTCGCCCGGTATCGCGGGCGGTTGCAGTGCCGAGGGGGACGGGACCGACTTCGGCACCATCCCGCCCGGCGCGCTGCCGGCCGAGTACAAGATCCCCGCCGACGCTCCGCGGGAGGTCCAGACGGCGATCCGGTGGGCGCTCGGGCAGCTCGGCACGCCGTACCAGTGGGGCGGGACCTGCACCGACTCCCACGGCAAGGACGCCATGGGCCGGTGCGACTGCTCCTCCCTGATGCAGCAGGCGTACAAGGCCGCCGGGGTCACCCTGACACGGACGACGTACACGCAGGTCAAAGAGGGCAAGGCGGTGTCGGTCGATGCCCTTCAACCGGGTGACCTGCTCTTCACCGAGGGGACGGCCGCCGTACCCGAGCACGTCGGGATGGCCATCGGGCAGGGTCTGATCGTGCATGCCCCGCGCACCGGCGACGTGGTCCGCATCACGACCCTCGCCTCCTGGAAACCGCGGATTCTCGCGGCCCGCCGAGTCGTCTGACCGGCGCTTCTTCCCCCTCCTCCTTTCCTCGCGCACCGCGGCTTCGCCCCAGCGGGGCTTTGGCGTGCACTCAATCGAACTGGAGTTCTCCATGTATCTCGCCGACCAGGTCATTCAGCTTGCCTACGACCCCGGGATCAAGCCGAACGAGGGCGGTCTGCCGGGTCTGTCCGTCCTCAAGCAGGTGATGGGCTCGATCAACCTCTTCGGGCTCGTCGCCGTGGTCGGCGCCCTCGCCGTCAGCGCGGGCGTGTGGGCCTGGGGTCACCACTCCGGCGGCCACCAGGCGGAGGCCAACGGCAAGAAGGGCGTGCTGGTGTCCGCCGGTGCGGCCCTTCTGCTCGGTGCGGCAAACGGTGTGGTGGCCTTCTTCAGCACGCTGGGGACGCAGGTCCATTGATGGCTCAGCACTCCACCCACCTCGGCGGCGCATCTCGCGTGCGCCGCCGGGCGCTGCTCGGCACCGTCGCCCTGGCGGTGCTCGTCAGCCTCGCCGGCCTGGCCGCGTACCTCACCCGCGACGGCAGGGGCCCTTCCGAAGCCCTTGCTCCACCACCGAGTTCACCCACGGTCTCCTCTTCGGCCCCTTCGGCGTCCGGGTCGTCCACCCCGTACACCCGTCCTCGTGCCCTGCCGGTCCCGCCGAAGACCCATGACCCGATCGCGTACGGGAAGGCAGCCGCCGCAGCGCTGTGGTCCTACGACACCCGTGCGTACGCGCATCCCGAGCTGCGGAAAGCTCTGCGCGGGTGGCTGACCACAGAGGCGAAGTACGCTGACCCGGCCTCGGTCGACAAGGTCGTTCCCTCGGCGGTGCTGTGGAAGGAGATGGCCGCCAACGGCCAGTTCGCCACAGCCAAGGTGTACGAGGGGCACTTCCCGAACGCGTTCACCCGGGCCCTTCAGGAAGACCCGGGGGCGATCACCCAGGCGTACGTCTACGCCGTCACGGTCTCCGGCAAGCAGTCGATCGCCTGGAAGGGCTCGCCCGACGGCGGTGCGGAGAGCCGTGCCACCACGCTCGCGGTCCAGTGTCGGCCCGACCACCCCTGCGCCCTGGTCGGCGTCATGCCGTCTATCGCGCCCTAATCCCCCTTCAGGAAAGGAGGTATCGCCATGGGAGTCTGCGACTTCCCGCTGATGGACAAGGTGTGCGGCGCCGTCGACTTCGCCACCAACCCCGCCGGAACTGTCACGGACGGCATCGGCGCGTGGATCGCGAAGTCGATGGGTGAACTGGCGGCCAGCGCGGCCGATCTCGCCGCCCAGGCCGTCAACGAGACGACCGCCATCGACCTCAACGCCGGATGGTTCCGGGACAACTACGAGCTCCTGTTGCCCATAGGGCTCGCTCTGACCGTCGGCATCTTCTGCATCCAGCTCATGACCGCGGCCTGGCGACGCGACGAACGCGCTCTTGCTCAGGCCGCGTTCGGCACCATGACCGGCGTCCTGTTCAGCTTCTCCGCCATCGCCTTCACCACCGTCGCCATCACCGTGGTCGACGCCCTCTCCGACGGACTGTTCCAAGCGGCCAACACCTCCGTCGACGACGCGATCCGGCGCGTGGTGAAGGTCAACCAGTTGGGGGCGATGTACGGCCTCGGCTGGGGCGTCCCAGCCCTGGTCGCCCTCGGGTGCGCGATCGGCGCCTTCCTCTACTGGGGCGTCATGGTCGCCCGCAAGGTCGGCGTGCTGATCATGGTCTCGCTCGCCGTGTTCGCCGGGGCCGGCGGCGGCTGGGAGGTCGCCAAGCGGTGGCGGCGCGGCTGGATCGAGGCCACCGCCACCCTGGTCGTCTCCAAACTCCTGATGACCGTGGTCTTCCTGATCGGCGTCTCCGCCATGGGCAAGAGCGACGCCGACGACGGCATGGCGGCGCTGTCCGACGCGATGGCGGGCATCGTCGTGATGGTCCTCGTGCTGCTCTGCCCGTACGCGACGTACAAGTTCGTGCACTGGGCCAGCGACGGCGGCGGTCACGACGACCTGCACCGCACCGGCGTCGCCGGCATGGCGGTCGCCGCCGGGGCGGCGAAGACCGCGGCCACCCTGGCGATGCAGGCCGGCACCGGTGCTCCTGCTCCCCAGGGCCCGAACAAGGTCCCTGGTGCGGGCGCCGATGGCGTCGCCTCCGGCATCAATCCCGCCGGCGGCAGCCTCAGCAAGGAGGGTATCGACGCCGGTCCGCTCAGGCAGCAGACCCGCTTCCGGTACGGCGAGGACCCGAACGCGACCGGCGACAAGGGCCGTGCCCTGATCCAGCGGCCCGGGATCCCACCGCTGATCACGCGTCCCGGTGCGGACGAAGCGGAAGGGCCCGAGGCGCTCGTCCACGGCGTCACCGGCAGTTCCGACCATCGCGTCGGCGCGTCGGCACCGGGCGGCAGCATGACCTCCCTGCCGCCTGCCGGCCCCGCGACTGCGCCGCCGCCTCCCGCCGGACCGTCGGCCACCGGTTCCCCGACGCCGACGAACTGGGTGTTCCCCACCCAGCCGCCGTCGGGTTCCTGACCCATCACCCCCGGGGCGGGCCGTACACCACGGCCCGCCCCACCCCGACCGACCAGCAGAGGAGTCCCTCATGACCTCCAGAAGAGCGCCGCGCGCGCCCCGTCCTCCGCCCGCAACCACCGTCTGGAACCACCATGTCCGGCAAGCACCAGGCCCCTACAGCCACCGTGAAGTTCCCCCACCGCAGCAGGCGCGGCATCCTGCTCGGCCTGACCGCCCCGCAGCTGATCGTCGCCGGCCTCACCGGCCTTCTCCTTCTCGCCGTCGTCCTCACCCGCGGCGTGGTCGGCGCCCTCCAGCTCATCCCGCTGTGGGCCGTCATCGCCCTGTTCGTCTTCGTCCGCCACCGTGGCCGTGCCCTGGCGGACTGGGCTCCGATCGTCACCCGGTACGTCCTGCGGCGGATGCGCGGCCAGCTGGTCTGGCTCACCCGGCCCTCCCGTCGGCCGACCCGCGAAGGACTCCTCCACCTTCCCGGCACCGCCGCCAGCCTGCGCGTGGTCACCGCCCCCGACGGAAGGTACGGTGCGGTCCACGATCCCCACGAGGGCACGCTGACCGCCGTGGTCAAGGTCTCCTCCCGCGCATACGCGCTGCTCGACCCGGGCACCCAGCAGGCCAACGTCAACGGCTGGGGACGCGCGCTGGCCGCGCTGGCCCGTACCGGGCAGATCGCCCGCATCCAGGTGATCGAGCGCACCGTCCCGGACTCCGGCGACGCGCTTCGCCGCTACTGGGAAGAGCACGGCCGGCCCCACGCCCCCACGGCCGCCCCGATCTACAGCGAGCTGATCCAGAGCGCGGGCCCGGCGGCGGCTCCCCACGAGGCGTACGTCGCGGTGGCGCTGGACACCAAAGCCGCGCGGCGACTCATCAACCAGGCGGGCGGCGGTCTGACCGGGGCCTTCAGCGTCCTGGCGCAGCTGACCTCCACCTTCGACCAGGCCGCGCGGACCGCCGGGCTCAACCCCACCGGCTGGCTCACCGCCCGCGAGATCGCCGCCGTCGTGCGCACCGCCTACGACCCCAAGGCCCTCACGGCGCTGGACCGGTGGTCCACCGCCGGCCGTCCCGAGGCCGAGCCCGCAGCCGCCGGCCCCGTCGTGGTCGTCGAGAAGGCGGACCACATCGCGACCGACTCGGCCGTCCACGCCACGTACTGGGTGGAGAACTGGCCGAGGACCGAAACGTCGGCCGGCTTCCTGCACCAGCTCCTGTTCACCGGCGGCGTCCGGCGCACACTGACACTCTCCTACGAGCCGAAGGGACTGGACGCCGCACTGCGCGACGTCCAGCGCAAGAAGGCCAGCGTGATCGCCGATGCCGCCGAGCGAGCCCGGCGCGGCCAGGTCGACTCCGAGGCGGACTCGATCGAGTACCAGGACATCAAGTCCCGCGAACGCCAGCTCATCGCGGGCCACGCCGATGTCGCCCTCACCGGGCTGCTGACCGTCTCGGCCGACTCCGAGGACGAACTCCGCACCGCCTGCGCGGTCGTGGAGACCGCCGCCGTCGGCGCCCAGCTCGACCTCCGGCCGCTGACCTGGCAGCAGGCCGAAGCGTTCACCGCCGCCGCCCTGCCGCTCGCGCTCTCCGCCTGACCTCGGCCCTCCCCTCCCTTCGAAAGAGCACCCCCATGTCCCGCACCGCCAGCCCGACCGCGCAGGACTTCGTGCCCTTCGCCACCGCCGCGCTCGACTTCCACCGCGCGCTCAATCTCCCCGGCGGCCCGCTCGTCACCGGCCGGGCCGAGCTGGACACCCTGCACGCGCACCTCGTCTCGGTGCACGGGCTGCTCGACGCCCATGCAGCCCGTACCGGTCAGCTCGTGCCGATCGAAGGCGACCAGCTCCGCGCCGCCCGCACCCGGATCTGGCAGGCCGCCGACCACGTCCACGCCGCCTACCACGCGGCACCCCGGCCGGATTCGGGCGAGGTGCCCGAACCCGAGGCGTGCCAGGCCGGCCTGCCCGAAGGGGCGCCGGAGCTGACCATCTGCCAGCGCCACCAGCGCGCCGCGCACCTGGTCCGCCGCCGCACGACCCCGGCCGACCTGCACGCGCCGTTCACCGGCCTCGTCCGCCGCTGACCCCATCACCCGTCTGGAGAAACCGTTCATGCCCCGTACCCGCGCCAGCGCCTCTCCCCTGTACGTGCCGCGCAAGGCTTCGCGGGCCCAGCAGAGGGCCGCCCGAGCCGGATTCGCCGAGGCCCGCCGCCAGGCGCGCCTCGCCGGAACACCGCCCAAGCACCGCGCCGAGGAAACCCTCGCCCCGGAGCTGCGGCCGACCTACCCGCCGACCGGTCGTCCCGGTCCGGCCTCGGCCCGGGGCGGCAAGCTCAGCCTGCCCGCCCACCGGATGACCACCGCCACCGCTTCGGGGGCCTACCCCTTCGTGGCCGAGGGCGGCCTGGGGGCGGAGGGCATCTTCATCGGCCGCGACGTCCACGCCGAAGCCGCCTTCTGTTTCGATCCTTTCTCGCTGTACAGCAGCGGCCGGATCGAGGGCTTCACGAACCCCAACGCGGTCCTCGCCGGAATCATCGGCATGGGCAAGTCCGCGCTGGCGAAGTCCATCGCCACCCGGTCGATCGCCCACGGCTACCGGATCTACATCCCCTGCGACCCGAAGGGCGAATGGACCGGCGTCGCACAGACCCTCGGCGGCTACAGCATCGCCCTGGGCCCCGGCCTCCCAGGCCGGCTGAATCCACTGGACGCCCCGGCCCGGCCCGCCTCCGTCAGCGAGGACGACTGGGCGACCGAGGTCCGAAAGCGCCGCCTGCTGCTCCTGGCCGGCCTGGCGCGCACCGTCCTCAAGCGCGACCTGCTGCCGATGGAACACACCGCCCTCGACCTCGCCCTCGACCTGGTCGTCGCCGAGGCCGCCGCCCAGGGCACGGTGCCGCTGCTCGGCGAGATCGCGCACGCCCTCGGCTCCCCCGAACGCCTCGACCGGGTCCTCGGCCACCAGGCCGGACACCTCGGGTCCGCCGCCCAGGACCTCGCGCACGCGCTGCGCCGACTGGTGCACGGCGACCTCAGCGGCATGTTCGATGCCCCCTCGACGGTGGCCTTCGATCCGACCACGCCAATGCTGTCCATCGATCTCTCCCGCCTCGGCGGCTCCGGCGACGACACCGCCTTGGTCTTGGCTATGACCTGCGCCTCCGCCTGGATGGAGAGCGCTCTGTCCGACCCGGACGGGGGCCGGCGCTGGGTGATCTACGACGAGGCGTGGCGGCTGATGAGGCACGTGGGTCTGCTGGAGCGGATGCAGTCTCAGTGGAAGCTCTCCCGTGGTCTCGGCATCGCGAATTTGATGGTCATCCACCGGCTGAGCGACCTGCTCTCGGCGGGCGACGCCGGCTCGCGCGGCCGGGTCCTGGCCGAGGGCCTCCTGGCCGACTGCTCCACCCGCATCATCTACCGCCAGGAGCCCGACCAGCTCGACGCCGCCGCTTCCCTGCTCGGCCTGACCGGCGTCGAGACCCAGGCGGTGTCCGCCCTGACCAAGGGCCGGGGCCTGTGGAAGGTCGCGGGCCGTTCCTTCATTACGCAGCACATCCTGCACCCGGCCGAACGCGAACTGTTCGATACCGACGCCCGGATGTCGGCATAGGGCCTGCCCGGAGGTTCGACAATGTCTGCTTCTCCCAGTTCTCCCGGCCTGGCCGAGAATCGGCCGCCGGCGGCCACCGACGGCCTGACGTGGCGGAGGCACATCCCGGCGCTGGCCTCCGCCGCCGCCGGGATCAGGCAGGCGTCCGACGCCTGGGACGCGGTCTCGGACTCCTTCTGCGACGGCGACGGCTGGCCTGTCGACGAGCAGGGATACGAGGACGGCAAGGTGAAACGCGACGCCGAGGCGTGGAAACACGTGGAGGTCTTCCTCGCCCACGGTCCCGAGGTCCTGGCCGGCGTCCGCGCTGCCGCCCGTGGTGCTGACTACGTCGAGGGGCCGGTTAGCGAGGACCTCCGCCGGCTGCGCGGGATCGACGCCACCCTGGAACGGGCGGGACAGCTCCAGCGCGAGTGGGATCAGATCATAGCCCTCATGGACGCCTCGCTCCCCGGCTCGCGGAAGCTCTATGAGAGCGAGGCGGAGGAGAACCGCAACTCCGACGGCTGGCACTACGCCGACGAGCTGTCCATCCGCGGCCCGGCCCTCGTACGGGCCGCCGACTTCCTGGCCGGCCGAGCGGACCGCGAACAGTCCTCGCGGACCGAGCAGGCACACGTGGCCCTCACCCGATCCCCCTCCGGCCGACGCGGGCCGCTGCCCGCTTCTCCCCCGCCCCCACCGGCACTCGGCCCACCGGTGCCGGGTCGCTCCCGCTGACGCCCGTAGCACCGAGTCCCGGCGGGACCAAACCTTCCGATCGCCAGATCCTCGTGGACCACCGCCCGCCCAGTACCGCGTGCCCGCAGCCCGCGCCGCCGACCGCTGGAACACCCCACCACGGAAGAAGCCCATGCACCAGGACAACCCCCTGATCACCTTCGAGCGAGAGGGACCACACATCACCGCGTGGACCAGCACCCCCTCCTCGCCTGTTGTCTCCGAGGATCCGAACGAGGATCACCGGTACGGCTACCTCACCGCTCCCCTCCACCAACGCGGCTTGGAGGTCACCGTCGAGTACGGCCTGAGCGACTACATCGTCCACGCCGCCCTCCCCGACGGCAGCTCGCTGATCATCTCGCCGCCGCAGGAACCACCCAGTGAGGAGCCCGAGTTCCCCGAAAGCTGGACGGCGATCCGCCACCGGGACACCGGGCCCTCGGTGTACGAAGAGATCTACGATTCGGAACCCGGCGGCCCTGACGCCCGGTACGGCGGCAGCGTCCCGAGTCTGCTCGCCGCCGTCGACACACGACTGGACCAGCTCGGTGTGCCGCCACGCCCCGCGCAGCAGCGCTCCTCGCAGCAGCGCGTCGCCGACGTCGTGCTCCACCGTACGGGTTTCATCGCCGCCGTCTCATTCGACGGGGAGCGCTACCACCGGCTGCCCTCGGCCATGACCGATCCGACCGAGCAGCGGCGGGCCGTGACCCGGGCTTTCGCAGCGCTGCAGGACGAGGGCTTCACCGTCCTGTGCGACTCGGCCCTGCTCACGTCCAAGGGCCGAAGTCCTATCGACCGGACCGCCCTGCCAGCCTATGCTCAACCACGGGTGAGCGCTGCTCTCGCGCCCTCACCGTCGGCCGCACCACGCACGGTCCGCACACGCCTGGCGACGGACCCTCCCCCACGTCCCGTGCTTCTACTACCCGCACGTCCCTCCACCACCCCTGGTCGCTGACCTCTTCCCGTCTCGGAGTACGCCGCATGCCTCTCACCCGCAGAACCATTCCGGCCCTCGACCTCCCTCGTCATCGAACCACCGGATGGATCAGCCGTGTTGCCCACCTCCGCCGAAGAACTGCTTGCCGACGTCACCGTCGGCCGCCACCCCGACTACGGCATCGTCGCCGCGAACCCCAAGAACCTCGCCGCCGGCACCTGGATGCTGGAGCGGCTCGACTTCCGCCCCGTCCTGGGCGAGCCGACCCTGTACGCCCTGACCGACCAGCAACGTGACGGGCAAGGCCGCGCCACCCGGGCCGTCGCGCTGCTGCGCAACGCCGGCTTCCGGGTCGACGCGGACGCCGTCTTCAACCCCTCCCTGGTACCCGGCGCGAAGCCCGTCCCGGCCCGGGCTCCGCACGCCGAGCCCGATGTCGCGTTCGCCGAGCATCCGCGGCTCGGCGTCGTCGCGGCCATCGACAACCGCGCCTCCGGGCTCACCGGGCTCGCCCTGGTCGAACACGGCTGGCGACACGATCAGCGCCTGGACATCTACACACTGCCCGCCGCCACCAGCCGCAACGAGTCCCTGGGGAAGGTCGCCGACGCCACGCTGGCCCTGCACCGTTCCGGTGTCCAGGTCGCGGTACAACCTCGCCTCGTCCAGGACGTAGCGGCCCGCCACCGCCCCGCGCCCACATCGTCCCGCGACCGCATCCAGGGCGCTGGCCGTAGTTCTCCGATCGTGGCCGCCGCGCTCGCCACCAGCCCGGCCCTCGCCAGTCTCCCGGGCAAGACGCCGGCGTCAGCCCCCGCCACCTCCGTCGCGGCGGCCCGGCCCGTCGACCCGCGCATCGCGTTCACCCGCGACCGCTGACCCAACTCCCGTAAGGAATATCTCCCATGGCCGTTGCCGGTACAGCGGGATGTTCCAAGGTGCGGAA
This sequence comes from Streptomyces sp. NPDC017246, assembly GCF_044331325.1. Taxonomy (NCBI): domain Bacteria; kingdom Bacillati; phylum Actinomycetota; class Actinomycetes; order Kitasatosporales; family Streptomycetaceae; genus Streptomyces; species Streptomyces sp. NPDC017246. Next base: position 89,600 of record NZ_JBIRMW010000014.1, read on the forward strand.
TGCCCGATGCCGCGCCGGTGTTGGCTGGCTCCGACAGTGCCCCGCCTGCCCAGTCCCGCTCGACGAAGTCCTGGTACGCCCGCTCGGCGGAGATGTCAGAGCAGTGGAATAGAGTCGCCGTTCCGGCCGGAGGCCCGGCCGTCGAGGGGGAGTCAGCGTGCGTATGGGCAAGTGGTCCAGGTACACGGATTCTGGACTCGCTCGATGGGACCTGACCCCTGCTGCAGACTCCGTGAACAAGGAAGTCAAGGCATTGACCGGCTGACCGCACGCGCCAACGGCAAGTTGGGAGGTCCGCCATGACCGACCAGTCCCCCGACCTCTGCTAGACAGTCCGGGCCCGTTATGCGGCCTCCGCTCTGAAGGGCACCCAGAGCGGGACTGCTTGCTGCGGACGGTGTCGCTGTCGGTGATCAGCGCGATGAGTTCCGGTGTCCAGTTTTCGAACTCCGCCGCGATCCGCGCAGTCGCGGCGGCGGCATCGGTCAAATCGATGACGGCGAACCAGTCCAGCGGCTTGGACAGCGCCACGTACATGTGCAGGGTGTCGCCGCTCTCCCGGTGGGCGAAGATCTCCCTGCCCGGCGAGGGCGCGATCATCATCACGCCGCCGACCGCCTTCGCGGCGGCTGGGTGCCGGGTGCCGGTGTCGAACAGGTACGTCTCGACGAACAACGTGCCGGCGTACAAGGGCACGGCGCCGGAGAGCAGCGGCCGGACCCGCGACCAGGCGCCGTTCGCGCCGACCAGCACGCTCGCGACGACAGATGGTGCCGTCGGTGAAGGTCACCTCGTGGCAGTCCTCGCCGAGGGCACGGACACCTGCGGCCTTGTGCCCCCACCGGACGGTATCGGCGTCATGAACACCTGGTCCCGCACCCCCTGGAGCAGACCAGGGATATCACTGCTGGGAGAGCTCGACCGCCTGGCGGATTCGCGAGTCGACGATTCGGGAGTGGGCAAGATGGCTGAAGTGACCAGCCGAATCAGGGTACTGGCGCAAAATGCCCGCGACAGCGGCCGCGGCATCGCCCTGCAGGCTGTCGAGCCAGGGACTGATCCGCTCCTGGGCATTCCACTGGTCCCACGCACCGTCCCAGATGCACATGGTCTGCGTGGCTTCGTCGAGGAGGTCCCACTGCTGCTGGGTAGCTGCTTGCTCGGCTATCTGACAGAGCCACTTCGCGACCTGGCTGGCCTGCCCGAACTGCACTATGTGCGTGCCGTCACCGTCAACGTGGTCGGCTAGGGCCTGCAGGACGGTCTGCGCGCGGGAAGGGTCTCGCGTGAGGGCCGAGTATGCCTGGCTCACGGGGAGCTGGGTGAGGACATCCACATAGAGCTCGTAGTCGTCTGCATGGTCGGTGAGCAGAGTGAGGAGTGCGTCAGCTGCACCGATGCGGTTGATGCTGGCCTTCTGGACGAGGCTCGTCGCCCGTACGTGGGGGGACTCGGGGATGGCTGTGAGCTCACGTTCTATCAGGGCGATCAGTTCGCCGATGTTCTGAGGCCGGCGGGAGGGGTCTTGTTGTGTGGCTGCTCTGACGATGCTGCGCCAGGGGCCTGGGGTGGCAGGGAGCAGGGGCAGGTTGGGGGCGGGGATCTGGCCGGTGACGGCCCAGGCGATGACCCGGCCGACGCCGTAGATGTCGCTGGTGGCTTGGGGCGTGCCTTGGTTCGTCGTGAAGATCTCCGGTGCGGTGAAGCCTTCGGTGCCGATGCCGAGGCGCGTACGCCCGACCTTGGTGGTCTGGCCTGGTGGACGGCGGACGGCACCCCAATCGGCGAGCACCCATCGGCCGTCCAGGAGAAGGATGTTCGACGGCTTGATGTCCCGATGGATCCAGCCTGACTGGTGAGCTGCACCCAGTGCTGAGGTGAGGGCGTCGATTAGGGCGCGCAGGCGTCCAGGGTCCTGGAGTTCGGCTTGGTGGTCTTCGGCGGTGCCGTCTGCCCAGGGCATGGCGAACCATGTGAAGTCGGTGCCGTGGTCCAGGATGGGCATGGTGTGTGGGTGTCCGTTGAGTGCGATGCCGACCTCGATCTCCCGTCGCATGCGGGCGCCCCGGCCTTCGGTCGGATACTTTCCGTGCAGCTGCTTCACTGCCACGCGGGTGCCCGTCGCTTTGTGGGTGGAATCAAAGACGTCTGCCTGATTGCTGTCGGGGTGAGGCAGGCGGGCGCGGTTGTAGTCGCTCCGGTCGCCCTTTGCCTGTTCGCGAACCGTGGCGTAGACGTCCGACGCGGAATGGGCTGGCGTGGCAGGGACAGCGGCGGCCAGGCCGGAGAGAGACGTGGTGGAGAGTGTCGGCGCCGCAGTTGGCCTTCCGGCGCCGGTGCTCGTCCGGCGGGCTTCGTACACGGGGTAGCCGCTGATCACGGAGGCCGGACGGAGCTGGTATCCATCTGGCGCCAGGGCGTCGTTGATCAGCGCCAGAAGGTACTCCACCTCGTTCGAATCCGCCCGGACGGCTGGATGGATCATCTCTGCCAGGAACCGGAGGAGAGCCGCATCCGGCCCGTCGGCGAGCCCGAAGCGACTGTCGGTGAAGACCCAGTCGTCTTCCCAGTCCTCCGGGTTGTTGAGGCGGTGCTGGACGATATCGTCCTCGGCTGTCGCAAAGCGGGGGTCGAAGCTCGGCAGGCGGCCAAGGTCGTAGAGCCGGCTGAGGAAGGCGATCTCGTCCAGACCGCCGGACCAGGTGGAGGGCGCTGCTCTGAGGGCGTCGAACAGGCGCCGGCGAGTGGCCTCCGTGATGGCTTGTGTCGCTAGGGAGTTCATTCCCCTTCCCCAGCGCCGCGTCGCGGTCGAGCGAGCTGCGGCATAGAAGTCGGGCAGACCGAGAGTGTGTACCTCTACCGGGATTCGGCCGGCGAAACCGAACTGTTCCTGCCCGAGCGATAGCTGGTCTTGCACGTGAGGGCTCAGTCGGGCCTCTCCCGCCATCGCTGCTACCAGGTGCACACGGCAGTGCCGTGAACTGAGCGCCATGTCTATCTGGTTGGTCATAGCGTGGATGCGTGCGTTGAAGCCCCTGTAACGGCGGTCCGCAAGCCGCTGCAAGGCGTTCACGATCTTGGCGGCATTCGACGAGTCGAAGCCAGCCTTGCCAAGGTCGCTCCACTTGGCCTGGACGAACCAGATCTCGGTGTGATCGGGAGAAATGGCGATCGCGTCGATGCCGAAGTCGTCAGGCCCGTCCACGACGGAGTCGGCAGCTTCCTGCGGCCTGCAGCCAATGAGCAGCTCGACGGCCTTGGCGGCCAGAGCGCGGGAAAGAAACACGGGATCCCGTCGCTCCGGCGGCAGGGAGGACGTGTCGGTCATGTCGATCAAAGGGCGGTAGATCCGCGCAAGATGCTCTCGGACCAGGCGCAGCGCTATTGGTGCGGTGGCGTCTTCCATCCCGTGTTCCTTTCGTGTCCCCCTGGTCGTGCATCGCTGTGGCCTGCCCAACGGCAGGGCGCAGCCTCAGGTCGGCATAACTTCCACGGCGAGCGGGCTGGCCAGCACTCAGCGCGAAAGACCGCCCTCGGCGGGCAAGTCCGCGGTCACCCGTGCGAACCCATACATCCACGCCGCGGTGCCGGCGCCCTCGTTGCGTGTGTCGACAGCGGTGAGGAGGTCACGCACACCCGATCCGTTCACGCACGCGAAAGGCGACTCGGTGCCCTCAGCCACAGGGTCGTGCTCAACGGGCAGTGCCCTGACGACATGGCCTGCCGTGGTGAGGAACGTCGTGCCGATGCTGGAGCCTCCGTCTATGCCCAGTACGGGGCCGTCCACCACCGTCGGCGCGAATCCGATCAGATGGCGGGCCGACCCGTGCAGCAGCAGGCGACAAGCCGCTTTGTCGTCGTACTCGGAGTCCTGACCGGGCACAGGGTCGGCAAACAGCACCATGTGACGGTAGCCCCCGCGCAGCGTGACGCAGTGGAGAGGGGCTTCGAACCACATCCAGTCTCTCGGACGCAGCTCGTCGTCAGCGAACCAGCGGGCCTTCTCTTCAAGATGCTTGGATATCTTCTTCAGTCGGCGCAGCCGTTCCCACTCGCCATCGGCCGCAGGTGCGTCCACGTCCACGCCCCCCACAGGCGTATTTAACCGCAGAGCCCCCAAGAAGCGCAGCCGCCCAGGCTCTGACAGGAACTGACTGATCTTCCCGTCCGACAAGTAGACGAACTCGCGCAACTCCAACCCCCACACGTCCATCGCCCCGGCCTCATCTTGCCAGCCTCCACCGTCTACTCCGCAGTCCGCCTGACCGAACGTCACGGCGGTCGTAGTCTTGATCGACGCTGGCGGGGTGCGCTGCGAGACAACACACGGCCGTGAGACCAGCTTGCTCATGGTGGTGAGCCCCACACTGGCTAGTCAGAAAACACACTCGCGGACCCACGGCTCGCAGGTCAGCAAAGGCCCTCCTCACGCATATGGGTCGGACTTCCGTCGCCATGATGACTCGTCAGGGCGATGCCCGCAGTGAATGGCGGATTACTGCGGCAGACGACCTCACCGAGCTACTCCAGGCCGCCACTGACGCCGACCGGCCCAGCGAGAACCCCCGCTTCTAGCTGTCCCGTGCCCCGCTTCGGCGGGGCACCGGTGCCTCCTCTCCCACCAAGGCCAGGGGCCGGGTGAGCAGGGCCTCTATCAGGGATCCCCGGCCGGGCTAAATCCCGAATCCTGCGGATTCTCTCCCTGTTGGTCCGGTCTCCCGGGCCCTCGTTTCTTCCTTCTCTTTCGAGGTAGACGTCGTGATCGCCCATCTGCAGCGCGCCAGCGACACCGCCGGCCTGCTCGCGTACCTGTACGGGCCGGGTGAACGCGGTGCCCACGTCGGCCCCCGGTTGATCGCGGGCGACGGTCACGGGTCGCCGATCGAGCTGCTCGCCGAGCCGGGCTCGCTGCCCTACCTGGCCCATGCTCTCGACGCTCCGGTCGAGCGGCTCGGGGCACGTTCGCCCAACCGGCCGACGTGGGTCTGCTCGGTCCGTTCCGATCCTCACCGGCCGGACCTCACCGACGCGCAGTGGGCTGTCGTCGCCCGCCGGTTGGTGTCCGCCGTCGGGATCGCCCCGGAAGGCGATCCGGATGCCTGCCGGTGGATCGCCCTGCGCAACCAGCCCCGTCAGGTGCACGTCCTGGCCACCCTCGCCCGTGAGGACGGCGGCCTGCACCAGGGCTATCGCGACGCCTTCCGCCTCCAGACCGAGTGCCGCCGTATCGCGGCCGATCTCGGGCACATGCCCACCGCACCCCATCCGACTTCCCGTGCCCAGGAGACTTCTGTGCCTGCCCCTCTCATCACCATCTCCTCCGAGGCCAGCGGCAGTGTCGTGGCGAAGGGCGCCAATGAAGATCTTTCCGCGATGATCCTCAAGCACGCCGGCTTCCGGCAGATCGAGGACTGGCACGGACGGCGCCACCGGCTTCCCACCACCACCGCGGTCGCCGACCGGGTCGCCATCGCCAGCCACGCGGCCGAGATGCTCCGTGCCGCCCGTTACGGCGTCGATCTCGCTCCTTCCCTGGACGTGGCCCGGATGAGTACTCCGGCGAATCCCCTTGGGCCCTACGCCGCCGGAGCCGCGCTCCTTCAGATCACGGACCGCATCAGGTCGGCCGAGAACGGGGCGGACCTTCGGCAAGCGGTCGACCAGCTCCTTCACCCCGAGCACGGGGCCCCGAACGTGTCCGGGAAGCGCTGGAGGCGGCGAGCGAACACATCACCGACCTCGACAACGAGGCGTACGCGCTGGCTGACCGGTTCGGCTTCGCGGCGGAGTTCGTCAGCTCGGCGCAGTCGGAGGTCGTCGACTCGGAGGACGAGCTGCGTCGTGCCGGCGGCCCGTCCCAGGCCGAGACGCGGACGCGGTCCTCGGATCTGCCTGCTTCCCAGAGCGCGGCGTTGGCCGTGTCGCCTGCGGCGGCCAAGGCCGAGGTCGTCTCGGTCTTCGGTATCGAGTCCACGGATGCCCGTGCGGCTGCGCGCCCGCCCCGTGCCTCCGGTCCTCGGCGGTGATCGAGTGTTCTCCTCGTCCGCTTCATCCGCCGGCCTGTCGCGTACGTGCTTCGTGTGCGGCGTCACCGCCGGCAACCCCGCCGTCCGCGAACGGCTCTCGTCCTTCGCCGACAGCCTGCCCCTGCCGGTGACGCCGTGACTCCGCCGCCTCTGCCTTCCGCCCCCAGACCCAGGACCGTTCCTGCGGCTGGAGCACGCGCTCCACCCGACCTGGCCAGCCAGCACCACCAACTCACGGAGGAACCGTGCCCGAGTTCTACTCCAGCATCGGCGAGGCCATCGGCGCCGCGATGCAGCTCAACATCCGGCACGCACACCGCAGCGTGGCACCGAGCTCCGACAAGCCGCCGCGGGTCCGACACCTACCCAGCGCTTCCGCCGACCCGTACTCCGTCCCCGGGACGATCGCCCGTCTCACCGCGGACGCAACGCCCAAAGAGGTCTTCGAGACCTGGACGCGACTGGCTGCCGCCCACGTCATGCTCCAGGACGTTCAGGAGCAGCTGGCAGCCGCCGAGGACGGGATCACCGCGTGCCCTGCCGAGCGGACCAACCCCCGGTACCACGAGAGGGTCAACGTCTTGCGGACCCGGGAACTGCTCGACGACATCCTCGGCACCAGCCCGGTCGCCGCAGAGCCTCCCGCCCGCGATCCGGACGCCGACCGCCGTAGTGCCCCCCGTGGTTCCAAGCCGCAGACCGGCCCCCGACAACCGTCGTCGCCCGGCACCGAAGGAGTCCCGGCGCGCACCCCACCGCGCCGCTCTCCAGAAGGGCCCTCCATGGCCAACCTCGCCGACACCTACGGCACCGACGTCGAAATCTTCCCCTGGGCCGATGACTTGGTCTGGGCCGACTGCCGGACCGGCCTGCCCGAATCGGCCCACCACATCCTGCGCTCCTGTGGTTTCGCCGCCCCCGGCAACCCGGGCGATCCCGCCTCCTACAGCCTCGCGTCGCGCCTCGTCGGCCCGGACCGGCAGCTCGCCTCCTCCTCTGCCGCGAGCATGCTGGCCGACCTGGGGTACCGCGTCGCGATCGACCCGTCCTTGGCCGTCGGCTACGTCGGAGAGGCCGTCGCTCCCGAGGCCCGACGGCTGGCCGCTGCCCGCCAGGTCTCCCCCCTGGCGGCTGAGAGCAACAACGGCACCAGTGCCCCGCCGTCCACCGCGCCGCCCCCGTCGGCGGTACACCCCGCCCCCCGCTCCCGATGAAGTGTTCCGTTCGATCCGCAAGGAGTAGGTCCGTGAGCTGCACGAGAGCCGAGCGCGCCCCGCCCCGCCCGCTCGCACCCCCAAGGAACCGCCCGTGCCTTCCCCGCGCACCAGTCCGCCGTCGACCACCACCGGCTCCGACGCGCTCCTCTATCTCCTGTTCGGCGTCCTCGGCACCGCCATGGCCTTCGGCTCGCTGGCCTGGCTGACCGGCAACCTCACCAACTCCCTCGTTAGCAGCGGCCCGTGGGCCCCGTTCCGCGCCACCGACGCCCTGCTGCACCCCGAGGTGCTGTGGCCGGCCCTGAGTACCACCGCGCTGCTGGTCGGCGTCCGCGTCTTGCCCGGCCTGCTCACCCTGGGCCTGATCACCACCAGCCTGGTGCTGTGGATGCGCTGGCGCTCCGGAGCCAAGACCGGTCTCGCCCGCAAGAACGACCTGGCGCCGCTGCTGGACAAGGAGATCACCGCCAAGGCGAAGAGCCTGCGGCCCTCCCTAAGCGACCGGGAGGGTAAAAGAGGTCGCCGCTGATGACCGCGGCATCCTGCTCGGCACCCTCGACCCCGGTCGCGCCGAAGTCCGCGCGTCCTGGGAGGACGTGATCGTCGCGATCATGGCCCCACGTTCCGGCAAGACGTCCGGCCTGGCGATCCCCGCGATCCTCGCGGCTCCCGGCCCGGTCCTGCTCACCAGCAACAAGGCCGCGAACGACGCGTTCACCACCACGGTGGACGCCCGTGCCGAGGTCGGCACGGTCTGGACCCTCGACCCCCAGCAGATCGCCCACCACCCGCGCGAGATGTGGTGGGACATCCTGGCCGACGCCCGCGATCTGACCGGGGCCAAGCGGCTGGCCGGGCACTTCGTCGCGGCGAGCGTGGACGAGTCGAGCGGCTCCGACTTCTGGTCCACCGCCGCGTCCAACACGCTCGGCGCGCTGTTCCTGGCCGCCGCGAGCCATCGGCGGCCGATCATCGACGTGCTGGCCTGGCTCGCCTCCCCCGCCGACCGGACCCCGGTGGACCTGCTCACCGACGCCGGCCACGACGCGGTCGCAGCACAGCTCCAGGGCACCGTCTCCGGCGCGACCGAGACGCGCGACGGCATCTATGAGACGGCGAGGCAGTACGCGAGCTGCCTGCTCGACCCGGACGTGGCCGCCTGGGTCACCCCGAGCATGGACCTCCCCGAGTTCAGGCCCCTCGCCTTCGCCACCTCCCGCGACACGCTGTACCTGCTGAGCAAGGACGGCGGCGGCAGCGCGTCCGCGATCATCGCGGCGGCGGCCGACGCCGTGATGCGCGCGGCCGTGATCGTCGCCGAGCGATCCGGCGGACGGCTCGACCCGCCCGCCCTGTGCGTCCTCGACGAGGCGGCGAACGTGTGCCGCATCAGCGACCTCCCGGACCTGTACTCGCACTTGGGGAGCCGGGGTGTCATCCCGATGACGATCCTGCAGTCCTACCGGCAGGGCCAGCGGTGCTGGGGAGAGGCCGGGATGGACGCCCTCTGGTCTGCCGCCACCGTCAAGATCGTCGGATCGGGCATCGACGACGCTGACTTCGCCGACCGCCTCAGCCGACAGGTCGGCGACCACGACGTCCAGACCGTCTCGGTCTCCACGAGCGAGGGGGGCAAGTCCACCTCGGTGAGCATGCGCACCGAGCGGATCCTGCCGCCCGACGCGATCCGCGCCCTGCCCAAGGGCAAGGTGCTGCTGCTGGCCACCGGTTTGCGGATCGCCATGCTCAGCATCCGGCCCTGGTACAAGGAGCCCTCCGCCAAGGTCGTCGGGCCGGCCTCCGCCCGCGCCACGAAGGCGATCACCGAGCGGGCCCTGGCGAAGACCGTCGGGCACGACGACTTCGGGCTGTCGGCATGAGCGCGCCCATGCCGCGTTCCGCGCGGCTGGCGCAGTCGCCGGTCGTCCTGCACGAGGGACGGTGGTGGCTGGTCGGCGATGCCGGGTCGGTTCCCGTCGCCGATCCTTCCTTCGCCACCGTGCTGGACGACTTCGCTGAGGCGGTGGCCGCCGCCGACCGTGCGGTCGCCGATCTGCGTGCCCGGCCGAGTGAGCCGTCCGCTTCCCGCACGCGAGGTCGTTGATGAACCCGCTGCTGAATGCCGAGCAGGCGGTCCTCGGCGCGGTGCTGCTCGACCCGGGCCAGCTCTCGCACCTGGAGTGGCTCGCGCCGGACCACTTCTACCGGCCGGTCCACCAGGCGCTGTTCGCCGCGCTGCGCAAGCTCCGAGGCGATGGCCACCCCGCGGTGGAGGGCGAGGGGCCGGTGCCGCTGTCGTGGGTGACCGACGCGGTTGCCGAGGCCGGCCTCCATGTCCGGGGATTGACCGCGTCGTACGCCCATCTGCTGGTCTCGGCCTGTCCGCGTCCGGCGCACGCTCCGGTGTACGGCCGCATGGTGCTGGAGGGGGCGATCCACCGCACCGTCACCCAGCACGCGATCCGCCTTCACCAGGAGGCTCGCGCGGGCGCCCTGCGAGGCGAGGTCGAGGGAGCGTTGCACTACGCGGACGTCCTGACGGGGGTGCTCACCGATCTCGCACGGCGGTGGGGCACCGAACCGCGACCGGTCGCGCCCGCGACGTCGCAGGCCCCCGACCCGCCTGCCCTTCCGCCGGCTCGGGCCGATCGGGTTGCCGAGGACGAGGAGTTCCTTCTGGCCGTCCTCGTCGAGCGGCCGGGGGCCATGGGCGAGGTGGTGGACTGGCTGCGTCCCGGGGATTTCGCCGACCCGGTCCACGGGCAGCTCTACCGATGCCTCGGGGCGCTGCACCACCGGGGCGAGCCCATCGACCGGATCACCCTGCTCTGGGAGGCCCAGCGGCGCGGCCTGCTGGCCGACGGCACGCTGTCAGAAGACCGGTTCACCACCATCTGCGACGGCGTGGGGGCCGGTGACGCCGAGTGGCTCGGCAAGCAGGTGATGCGTTCCTCGATCACGCGCACCGCAGCCGCCTCCGCCCACGCCGTCCGCGCCCTTGCCGAGGACGAGGTCCTGGCCCCCGGGCGGCTCATCAACCACGCCCTGCACGCGCTCGGCCCGCTCGATGAGGTCCGCGCCCGTTGGCAGACCGCGCAGGGCCGGCCGGCTTCACGGGCGCCAACCACCGCTCCTCCTCCGAGCGGGCCACCAGCGGCGCGGGTACACGCGGCCCTCACCCGCAGTACGCCGCGCGCCGCCCCGTCGCCACCGGGCCGGCTCGGCCCCGGGCCCACCCCGACCGCCGCACGCCCACCCTCACGCAACCACAGCTGACGCCCCTGTCCACCGCTCCTCCTCATGTACGGGAATTCATGGTGACCACGAACCCTCTCGCCGACGCCCTGGCCATACGTGCCACGGCCTCGGCCTTCGACGCCCAGCGCGGCAAGCTCCCGGTCCCCGGCGATCCTCACCGCCTCCCCAGCAGCGTCGCCGTCGCCCAGCAGATCTCCGAACTCGGCAAACTGATCACCGAGCTGGGCGACGAGGTCCTCTTCCGCACTGTCAACAGGGAATACGACTCTCGCACTTCCCTGGCCGTGTCCAGCTTCTCCGCCGCCGTACGGCCCGCCGGTGAGGCGGCGTCCGCCCTCGGGGAAGTGGCCCAGCAGCTCGCGTTCCTGGAACGGACCGAGCACCTGCACGACCGGCCCGACAGCCGGGATGCCCGGGAAGCTGCGGGGCGTGTGATCGACGAGGCCCTCGGGACGGCGGACACGGCCCTGCGGGAGGCGGCCGACTCGCTGCACGCCGCCTCGACGGCGGTATCGCCGCCGTCGAGGCGGCTCCGGGCAGCCCTCGGCCGGACCACCATCCCCGTGTACGAGGCCGTACCGGCTACCCCCGCCGCGCCGGCACTGGCGAAGGCTCTCGCGCCCCGGACCGTACGGGGCCGGTGACATGCCCTCCACCGCCTCTCGCCCTCCGCTGATCGGCTCGCTCTGCTCCGGATACGGCGGTCTCGACCTGGGCGTGCAGGCCGCTCTCGGCGGCACCCTGTCCTGGCACGCGGAGGTCGATCCGAACGCCTCGCGCGTCCTGGCCCGCCACTGGCCCGGCGTCCCCAACCTGGGCGACATCACGACCGTCGACTGGTCCACCGTCCCCCGGGTGTGCGTCCTGACGGCCGGCTTCCCCTGTCAAAGACGTCTCGGTCGCCGGCCGCCGGGCCGGACTCAACTCCCAGACCCGATCGGGACTGTGGCTGCACGTCGCCCGTGCGGTCGAGGCCCTCCGACCCTGCTTGGTAGTGATCGAGAATGTACGAGGCCTCCTCACCTCCCCCGCCGGTTCCCCTGGCGACGTGGAACCCTGCCCGTGGTGTCTGGGAGACACCGCAGGTCAGCCTCCTCTGCGGGCACTCGGTGCCGTACTCGGATCCCTGGCCGACCTCCGGTACGACGCGAAGTGGCTCGTGCTTCGCGCCTCCGACGTCGGAGCCCCGCACCGGCGCGAGCGGACCTTCCTCACGGCCTGGCCCGCCGGAGACCCTGCTGAAGACGCCGCCCAGCAACATCGGCAAGAACGGCGGCTCCCAGCACCCGGCGAAGAGGAAGAGCGGGGGCCACGGTCCGAACCTGGCCGACGAGGTCGAATGGCTCCTGCTGCCGACCCCGAAGGCGTCGGACGGGATCAAGGGATCTCCCAACCAGCGACACGGCAATGGGGACATGACCCGGCCCAGTGCGGCGGCGTCGCTCTTGCCCACGCCCCGGGCCAGCGACACGGGCACCCCGGGCCGCCGCCCCGGCAAGGGGTGGCGCCCTCCCCTGCCGGGGGTGGTCCTGCCACTGTGGGCGGAGCCGTCCCCGGAAGCCAAGGAGTCGAGCGGCGATTGGGAGACGCTCACCCGTCCCGCGCCGGCGCCCACGGATGCGGCCGGTCGGCTCCGTGCCGACTTCGTCGAGTGGATGCAGGGCCTCGACGCCGGTTGGGTCACCGCCACCCCGGGACTCGGACGCCCGGCGCAGCTCACCGCGCTCGGCAACGGTGTCGTACCCCAACAGGCCACTCGGGCGCTGCAGTTGCTGGCACCGCCGTTCCCGCGTTGTCCGCGCTGCGCGGCCGGGTAGCGGCTCCCTACCGCGTTTTCCCGGCCGAGCCAAACTGCGGATTCTCCGCATCCTCTCGGGCATGTCGCCGTCTCACAGATGGAGCACGCTCTCATGTCTGACACCAACCCGACCGCCCCCGCCCCCGCCCCTGAGCCGTTCCGGGTCTCCGACGAAGACCTCGACGACCTCGCCAGCGCCCTCGCCAAGACCATCGCGGAGGTCAGGCGCCAGGGCGTCGTCCTCGACCGCCTCGGCTCCGAGCCCGATCCCGTACCCCCTGCCGACCAGCAGACGGACGGCGCTGCGAAAGCCGGGGCGGCCGGCCCTGAGAAGAGCAACGGCCCCACCTCGGTGTTCATCCTCGCCCTGGGCGGCGAGGCGTACGCCGTCGAACTCGCCGCCCTCAGCAACTGGGTGAACCACCTCCTCCTGCCGGTGTACGGCCGGGAGATCAGCACGACGCGCCCCTGGTGCGCGCAGTGGCACGAACATCCGGAGGCCGTCGCCCGGCTGCACGCCCTCTGGCTCGCGTGGCAGCAGCTCACCGACGCCGAGGCCGGCCTAGCCGGTCCCTCGACCTGGCACCGCGACCACCTGGACCAAGCCCTCGTCCACCTCCGCGCCCCGGACGGCCCCTTCGCCGCGTGCACGACGAGCCCGACCCGCCCCAACCACCGGGTGCTGACCACTCCCGCCCCTCAGCCGTCGGGGGTGGCGGCATGAAGAACAACCGCTTGGACTTCGCCTTCGATTTCGATCTCGACGAACTCGCCCCCGCTGATGCCGCGTCCGAGGAAGCGGTGGAGAGGATCTGGTCCGGTGACCTGACAGCGCTGTCCCAGCACCACACCACGCCCAACGGCTCCCACAGCTTCGTCGTCGCCCACGACCAGTCGGCCACCTGGGGAGTGCCTGGCGCGCCCCAGGTCATGGCGATCGCCGTCGCCCGGGATCTCACCCGGTTCACGTTCACCCTGGAGACGAGCCACCACGCCACGGTGTCCTTCGCTCAGGCGTGGTTGGTCGAACGCGGCGGTCCGCCCGAGAAGATCGCCAAGATCCGCGACGGCGTAATGGAGCCCGCCGACGACCTCACTGTGTGGGTCGAACGGCAGATCCGCGAGTCGGGCGCCCGGTACGAGGTCCTCGACAACCACACCTCGGATTCCGATCCGTGCGAGACGTGGACGCTGACACGCGACTCCAGTGCCGCCCAGGCACCGGTCCGCCTCTTCCACGAAGGGTGGGACCACGCCGCCGGAACCTACACGATGCGCGAGGGTGCCTTCGCCGACGTCGGCGCCGCCCGCTCCTGGCTGGACGACCGCAGCGGCCCGCTGCCGGAACCGCCGGAGTACGGCGATCACAACGGTGCCGTCGTCCGGGCCCGCATTGCCCTCGCCCGATCGGCCGGTGCGTCCGCGACGCCGAAGGCCAGCCTGGACGCCACCCGTACGCCTCCGGCGGGACCGGTCCAGCGTCTTGTACAGGGGAGGCTGCCGTGAGCCGCGCCCGCTTCGCCTTCGCCGCACACCCTGACGCCATCTCGGACCTCCGGGAACTTCCCGATGAGATCCGCGATTTGGCTCTCCTGGAGCTGCAGAACCTGGTCCACGGAAGTGACGACTGCCTGCCGTTGAAGGGCCGCCTCGCCGTCTTCCACAAGGTCTACGTCGACCCCTCGGTCTCGTACCGGCTGGTGATCCAGTTCCGCCCGGCCCCACCGACCTCGAACCACAAGCGCGAGGTCTATCTCGTCGCTGCCGGAAGCCGGAAGGACTACGCGGTCTACCGCTCGGCCCACCTACGCACCGCCCCTCAACAGATAGCCGAGACGCCCTCCGCCGACGAGGCCCGCGTCCAGGCCACCCGGTCCCGTTCTTCCCTGGCCGCCGGCCGCCCGACGACCGCCCCGGCAGCTCCTCCCACAGCGGCACACTCCACGGCCGCCCCTTCCCGAAAGGTCCCCCAGCGATGACCGCCGACCGCGCCCCGCTGTCCCGTAACGATCTGGCCGGCCTTCTCACCGAGGCCGCGCAGAGCGTCTCCGGAATCCTGGCCGCCGAGTACCCGACGGTCGCCAGCCGCTCCTACCTGCACCCCGTACTGGGCGCCTTGTCCGCCGGCCCGCGCGTGGTGCGCGAACTGACAAACCGGCTCGAAGAGTTCATGGTCTCCGATCCGCGTCCCGCCACGCCAGCGGGTCTGTTCACCTTGGCCTCCTACGCCTCCGCGCTGGGCTGGTTCACCGAGTCCCTCGCCGAGCTGACCACCGCCGTCGACCAGCTCTGCACGAGCGTGGGCATCCCCACAGAACCTCGGGACCCGGCCTTCGCCGCGACCGAGGACGCCGAGGAGGACAACGGGTTCGACTTCGCCTTCAGCGCGCTGGAGCTGGCGGCGATCCGCAGCGCCGCCGAGGCCGCCGGGCTCCCGCCGGGCGACTACGTCGACGTGCTCTCCCAGTCGCTGCTCGCGGCCTCCCGGATCACCGACGCCTGCATGGAGATCTCCAGCGGCCTGCTCGAAGACGCCGCGTACGTCCTCGATGAGGCGGCCGACCGCATCTGGATCGGCGGCGAACCAGGGGGACTGCCCACTCTGGTCCGTTCGCTGCTCGCCCGGATGGAGGCGGCCGAATGAACCCGCGTGTTACGCCCGACCGGCCCGCCTTCTTCCCCATCGGTTCATTCGACGCTCAGCGAATCGAGGACGCGTTTTCCCTGATGGGGCCCAAGTGGACCACCTGGTCGGTGATGACCATGGCCCAGGAAGGCCGTCCCATGCGGGTGCGGGATGTCGCCGCCAGGCTCCCCTTCGTCAGCGAGCAGCTGGTCGGCAAGCGGCTGGCCGCCATGCACGCCGACGGACTGGTCACCCGAACCGACAAGCATCACGGGGCTCCGTACCGGCTCAGCGCCCTCGGCGAGTCCCTGACGCACGTGCACCGCACCTTGGCCGAATGGTCTCGAAACTATCTGTCGCCCGGCGCGATGGCCGAAGCCGAACGTGTCGAGGACGCCGTACAGCGTCTGCGGCTGCGGCACTCCACCGCCATGATCCAAGTCCTCGACGCGGGCGGCCCGATGCGGTTCGTCCACATCGCCGAAGGCGTCGGCCTGGACGTCAGCCTCACCCAGCATCGCCTCCTCCGGCTTCAGGCCGACGGCCTGGTCACCCGCACGGGCCCACGCCACGGCGATCCCTACGTGCTGGCCGATGCTGGCCGGGAGCTGGGCCCCGTCTACGCGACCGTCGAGCACTGGAGCGCCCCCTTGACCACGCAGCGGGTCCTGTCGCCGCCCGCTTCCGTCACCATGCCCCAGCGGACCCACCCCGGCGTCCCGTTGGGGTCGGACGGCCCGCGGACCGCAGCAGCCCTGCGCCGGAGCACTGCCCTACCGAACGCTCTGTTCAGCCATGCCTCCCAGCCACAATCACGGGTGCCGGCGTCCGCGACCGCCCAGTCGACCCCGGGACGGTTCAGGTGATCCGGGTGGCGCCCAGAACCAGAGACACCCCGCCATCGCCACAGCGTCCGCGTGCGCTCCAGCCGTTCACCGCGCTACGCACGCGGGCGCGTTCCCCTCCTCCCGCACGCGCCTGGAGCTTCGACTATGTCCGCCCTTCCCGACCCGTCCCGCCACGAACCGGTACTGGTCAGCCCCATATATCTCGCTGGCTCCAACGGGACCGGAGACGCCGGCTTCGCCCCCGTCGCCCACTGGCCGCACCACTACCTCGACGACGGCCCCTGCCAGCTCCTCGTCACCTCTCCCGACCAGCGGATCCGGATCGGCTGGTTCGGCGACGACTTCGAGCTGTGGAGGATCACCGCGGCCGAGGAGGCCGTCGCCACGCCCCGCTGGACGGCGACCTTCAACCACGTCACCCCGGCCGAGATCGTCGCCGGCCTCACCACCGCCCTAGCCCGCGACTACGCCGAATCCGACCCGTACGAGAACAACGGACGCTTCCTGGCGGCCCCGTCGCTGTACTGGACCGATGCCGTCCAGCCACTGCTCGATGCCGGCTGGCACCGAGGGGCAGCCAAGTACGGAACCGTCGAGATCACCGCTCCCGACGGGCTGGCAGGTGTCGAGATCGACACCCTTCGCGGGGGACGGGACGCCGAGGCCGTCATGCTGTGGGCCGGTCCCCGGGGCTGGGGCACGCGGGCGGAGGCGGTGTTCACGGCCCGCACTCCGTCCCATCTGGTCGCCGCGACGGCGGCCGTCATGGCCAGTTCGGCCCCGGTGGTCCGTGAACGGCACATGATCCACCGCGAGATGGAGCCGCTGGTCACGCTGACGCCGGTCGGTCCGGCTGCCGCTCCCCGGGTCTCCCGCTCTCCGACTCCGCTCGACGTACGACGCACCGCTGTCACCGAGGCCGTACGCCGTGCCGCGCGCGCTCCGCGGACAGCAGCCGACCTCCGCGTGATGGCGGCCCAGAGCCGCACTACGTCCTCGGCGCAGAAGCGGTCGAGCACCCTCGCACCCGCACCCGCAGCCGCAGCCGCAGCCCGGCCGTCGGCCGCTTCGTCGGCTCCCCGGCACAGCCGCTGACCCCCGCCCGGACCTTCACGGACGATCCCTCCGACCCTCCGGACAACAGGAGTTCCTTCATGCCCGACACCACCGCGCTCGACCAGGCCACTTCCATGATCGAGAAGGCCTGGGACCAGCCCATCGAGGTCCTGGAAGTCCTCGCGGTCCGTCGCCCCTGCGACGACCCGCTCCTGCGCTCGGCCATGCACATCCGTACGGCCCTGGCCATCACCGACAATGCAGTGTCCGTTCACCAGCATCTTCTGCACGCCCTGACCCGGCCCGGGTATGTGCCGGCCTTCTACGAGCTGGACCGGCTCTCCAGCTCGGCGGCCGACCTTCGCGTCGCGCTCGCGGAGAGCGGTGCGTACGTGCAGGCGATCCGGCGTGTAGTCGAAGTACGCGAAGCCGCCTCGACCCCGGACCGGGGGCCGGCGGCGAACCTGTCCCGGGCCGCTGTCGCCCGCTCGGGGCTCGCCTCACATGCCTCGGGCCAGGTGAGGCGACCAGCCAGTTCCTACGGCTGCCGTCGGGCCGTCGGCGCCCTCACCGGGGCCGCGCCGCTGAACGCTCAGGCAGGGTCTTCGTCGTGGTGGGCGTCCTCGATGGGCCCCACCACGCGGGCCAGCTCCTCCACCGTCAGCTCGACGTGCCGTCCTTCCGCGACCCGGCGCTCCACCACCGCGTCCTCGTCCGCCCATCTGTCGGGCTGCGCGCCGACGCCCCACTGACCATCGGCGACCATCGCGATGTCACCCACGGTCCACGGCCGCCCGGCGGCGCGGATCTTGCGCTCCAGCCCGGCGTCCCAATGTCCGCCCGACTCCGTCATCCCTGCTCCCCCTTCGGTCCCGCACGGCCCGCTGCCGTAACTCGAGTAGGACAACCCCGGCCGTCGTTCCATTCCCGTGCCGGCGACGATCTGGGCGTCTGCCCGTGATCAGTTCGCCCACGGCAGACGAGCATCCCCCGGAAACGACTACGGACTTCGACCCACCCCATGTCAACGTACGGGTGCCGGGAAAACCGCAGGTCAACGAAGGGATCATCCAACCGTGAACGCCTCCGCAACCCTCCAGCCCGCCGTCGTCGGCCCCTCCGTGGAAGACCGCCACTGGCTCTCCTCGGACCACTGCGCCACCCCAGTCCTCGAACTCCTCCACGCCCTCGACTGGACAGTCGTCGACATCCCGGAGGCCAACGTCCACGCGACGAGCCCGGACGGCCGCGTCTACATCGGCTGGCTCCCCGAGGACCCGGCCGCCTGGACACGCGGCATCGTCTGGCGCGTCCAGGTGCAGCCCACCGAAGGCGACTCGTGGGTCCAGGAGTTCGGTCTCGACACCCCCTCCGAGGCCGTGGCCGGATTCGTCGCCGCCCTCGTCGCCCACTCCCCCCGCTGAATCGGTGAGCGGGCGGCACCACTGGCCCGGCCAGCTCACCGGCACCTGTTCTCGGGGTTCCGCCCCCCTCTGGGCCGACCGGCCCCGTCCCCGCTCACCGACCCAGCAGGAGGTTCCGATCGCACGCATGCTCCTGGCCACCCGTCCCGGCTACCGCCGCAAGTGCGCCTTCGCCCGTCGCCGCTGCACCTGCTACTACCTGCCCGGTCAGTCCGGCCGCCACGTCAAGCCCCTCCGCCGCCGTGCCGCGCGCCGAGCCGAGCGACGCCAGTGGCAGCGCAGCCTCTCCGAATGACCGAGCGCCCTGACGTCCACCGCCCCGGCAGTGCAGGGGCTCCTCCCCAACACGAGGAATCCACTGTGCCCTTCCACGCCCCGCTCACAACCACCACCCCGACGGCACCCTCTGCCCGGCGGACCACAAGCACACCAGCTCCGGCAAGCCGCTCCACGCCGGCTGCCCGGGGCGCTCGTACACCCAGGCCGTCTGCTCGTGCGGCGGCTGGGAGATGAAGCAACGCGGCAAGGGCTACGTCAACGAGTGCCGCAAACGGCACCTCACCGGCCACGTCCAGAAGCCGGAGATCCTCCGGGACCTGCTCCGCCTCGACACTCACTGACGCTCTGACTCCGCCCGCCCGTACCGCTTTCGGAGGCTTCCTTGCCCCAGTACCTGACCGTCGGCCACCTGCTCCGCCAGCTCCAGGACCTCGACCCTGCCCTGCCGATCCGCCTCGCCGTCAACCCCGATTTCCCCTTCACCCACTACGTGGGAACCGGGGTCGTCGTCCAGGACGGCAAGGCGTTCATCCCCGACGACGGTCAAGAGGACTACCTCCCCACGTCGGTACGCGACGCCCTCACCTGGTCCTGACCCCTTCCCCCCCGCTCTCCGGAGGCTCTCATCTCGTCGCACATACTCCCGCTGCACAGCCTCGCCGCACGTCCCATGCCGGACGGCGCACGCGGCGCGCTGGTCCAGCGCGTCTCCACCCGGCACGACGGTCCAGTCGACGTCACGTGGCTCGCCGCCAGAACCCCGAATCTCCCCCTCGGCCGCATCGCCTCCACTGGGAACCCGCCTCTCGCTCCGGCTGGAACGTCACCGCCCACCTGAGCCTGGCCACCACCGAGGTACACCTCGCCTCCTGGCCAGCCGCCCCGGACGACTGGCCGCGCCTGATCCGCCCGACCCTCCACGAGGTGACCGGCCTCTGCGCCGCCCTCGCGCTCGCGACCGACGCCCTCGACCTCTCGAACCGCCTCGCCGAGGTCTGACCGAGAACCTCAGAAGGCCGCCCCCGCGCCAATGCTCGTCCTGATCGTGGGCGGATGACTTCGGCGTTTGTGCATCGTGAAGTTGCTGCTCATCTGGTGTAGATCATTAGTCACCGGGAGACTTCGCAGTTCGTCAGCACCAGCAGGGCCGACACCAAGGCGGTCGCCCACTTCGGGTCGGTACGGATCTTGCCGAGGACCCGCCTGGATCGCCCGCAGCACCGACGTCCAGCCGCAGGCGTCGGCGACCACGGCGGCTCCCAGAAGTACGGCACCCGCCGCGCCCTGTGTCGGTGTTCGGCAGGCCGGCGGTGCTGACTGGCGGCGCGCGTCGCCGTGCCGACGACCAGCGCCGCCGCGGTGTCAATCAGCGCCGGGGCGCCCGGCCCGCCGCATGCCGGGGCGGCCAGGGCACCGGGGAGAGGTTTCGGCGGCCTGGCGGATGTCGGCTGCGCTCGTGTCCGCCGTGGGCTTTCAGGACACGGTCGGCGACGGGATGAAGGCCCTCTGGTTGGTGTTCAGCTGGTTTCGCGCGCCGGCTTCGTCTGTGGACCACAGGGCGGCCAGCCGTGGCAGAAGAGCGGGGAGGTCGGACGGGCGGCTCGGCCTGCCGTGCTGGCGGGTGAAAGGGCCGTCGGTTTCCAGGAGTACGCGATCGGGCGGGAGTTCCTGCAGCAGTCGTTGGGCCCGTGCGGAGGCGATCATGGCAGGGTTGACGGAGAACCAGAGGCCTGCAGCGACGGCTTCCTCCACCAGCCCCACCGGCCCGGTGTACCAGTGCAGGATCGCACGTGAGGCGCGGGCTTGAGCCAGCTGCTGGATGGTTTCGCGTTCGGCGCCGCGGCTGTGGATTGTGAGGGGGAGTGTGGTCGTGCGTGGGTCGGACAGGATCCCCTCGAAGATGCGGAGCTGGGCGCGGCGGGAGGGCCGGCCGGCAGGGGAGAAGTCCAGGCCGATCTCGCCGATCCAGGAGGCGTCGGGCAGTAGGCGCAGGAACCGGGCGAGGTCGGCGGCGGTGAACGAGGCGGCGTGCAGGGGGTGCATGCCGAGCGCGGCCACGATCCCGGGGCGGCGGCCGAGGCGTGTGCGCAACACTCGGTACTGGCCCGGATCTTCGGACACGGCGACGATGGCGACACCCGCGTCGACGGCCTCGGACATGATGCCGGCCGGGTGGTCGTAGCCCGTCAGGTGGCAGTGGGTGTCCCAGAGCGCGCTCACGCGGCCCTCTCCAACTGCTCGGCGAGAGCCCCGGTCGCTCCGATGGTGAGCCAGGACCGTACTTCGGCGCTGCCGCGCCGCCAGACGTCCAGGAACGCCAGCCGCTCTCCTGATGGCAGCGGTCCGTTGCGCAGGACGTCCCGGTCCGGGCGTCCCGGCCGGGTGCCGATGGCGACGGCGCGCAGGTCGGCGCTGCGGTCCGACTCCGTGTCCAGCAGGGTGGGGTCGCTGAGGGCGTCCCAAGGGTAGTCGTCCGGGTCGTCCCATCCGGCGCGAGCCATGGCCGCCCTCCGGATCAAGCAGGGGAAGCAGTAGCCGCAGTTGCCCTGCGGGCGACGGGCGTAGCGGGCGACCTCCGGGTGGGAGCAGGAGACGCTCAGGGGGGCAAGCTCGCGCAGCAGCTCCGCGTTGCGGCTGGACGCCAGCATCTCGCCCTTGGTCGCCAGTCGGTAGGGGTTGACCAGCGGGTTTTCCACGCCGACCGCCCGGGCGGTCTGTTCGAGCAGGGTCAGGAAGTGGGGGTGGGTGGTGCGGGTGCTGAAGCTTCCTGACCGTGCCGGGGTAAGCGGGACGTTAACGCCGATGTAGCCGTTCTCGGGAAGGTAGACCGGGACCGTGGGGCCCAGGGACGACGCCAGGGCCAGCGCGGAGGTCAGGAACAGCAGTGACCGCGAGCGGCTGGTGGCCTCACGGCCGGGGGGCAGCGGCTGCTCCTGGGCGGGATGGTGCGGAGCCGGCCGCAGGAACAGCGGTTGGCGGCGCACTCTGGGCCCATAGTGTGTACGGAGCCTTCGAAACAGCTGGGCCTGAGCGCTGGGTGTCTGCCCACCCTCGTAGTGGGACAGCAGCAGCATTCGCCGTTCCGGGTCTTCCTCGAGGAGGTCGACGACGCCGCACAGCGAGTCCAGCCCGCCGGAGAACAAGCACACGGCGTCCGCTTGCAGCGACTCGCGCTCCACCAATCCGCGAGGGGTGTCCGTACGCGTTCCGGAACGGGGGTGTGCGCGGATGTCCCACCGGTCGCCGGTCAGGAAGCCGAGCGCTCGTTCGGCCTTCTCGCGAGGCCAGGCATCGGGGGCGTGGGCGGGCAGACGCAGGCCGATGTCCCGGGTCCATGCGTCGGCGGTCTCCCGCCGCTCGGTGATGCGGTCGGCGCAGTAGGCGGCGACGCCCAGGAGCAGCAGGTCGGCCGCAGCTGGCGGGAGAGCAGTGTTGGAGAAGAAGCTGGCGTTCGTCTGCACGGTGGCCGCGGCCGAGCCGGGGGCGAAGTCCAGGAGGACTTCCCCGGGCGCCAGGGCATCGGCGGACGGCAGGAGGCGTACGCGAAACACGGTCATGCGAGGCTCTCCAGTGTGCTGTAGGCGACCTGCATGGCCTGGTCGGCGATGTCGCGGCCTTGCGGGCCGTTCCAGTTCACGGACAGCGGGTCGGGCGGCAGGTTGATGACGACGCAATCCTCGATGACCTGACGCATCTGCCGGTCGGCTCGACGCGCGGCTGCCGGGTCGGTGATGCGCCCGAGCCGTTCGGCGATCACCGGGATGCGGTTGTAGAGGTAGTTCGTCAGGAACAGATGCAGCAACCGTTCGATGTCGTCGCGACTTGCCCGGGTCTGCTGCAGCTCCTCCCACGTGTCGGCGTCGCCGAACAGTTCCTCCAGCACATCGCACATCGCGTCGCGGGCCGCCGCTGAGTCCAGACCACTGCCGTCACCGGACAGCGCGGTGACCAGCTCGTCGACGATCTCGAACCGGTCGCGGCCCACCAGGTCTCCGAGTGACGCCTCGCGCAGCGCCTGGTCCAGCCCGTTCGCGCCGATGCCGGCAAGCAGGCCGCCGAGTCGCTGGACACTGCTGCGGCCGACTGCGGCACCCGCGGCCGCGGCGGCTGCTCCGCCGAGGACCGGGACGTGCCGGGCCAGCAGCACCTTGGCAGATCCGGGGCTTGCGCTTCCTTGCCCGGTACTGCGGAAGTACGAGGTGGCGGCGTACTTCAGGTCGGTCCACGCGCCGCCGGTGCCGCTGGTGCGGTCGGTCGACGTCCCCACCTACACCGACCCCCTCGGGGTGCGCAGCCCCGCGACGATCTGGCCGACCGCGTGGCCGCTGTTCTGCCAGCCGTCCAGAAGGGCGGTGACTTCCTGACGGGCCTGAGGCAGCCGACGCACGGCGGACGACACCTTCGCCCGAGGGATCCCGTCCAACGGGATCCTGCCCAGCGTGTGGCACACCGCGGCCACCGCACCCGGCACCTTCTCGGCCACCTCCACCGCGCCGTCCCAAGCATCGCTGCCGGGGTCACGCAGCACGCGTGCGAGCAACTGCTCCATCAGCAGCGGCAGATCCTCGGCTGGCAAT
This sequence comes from Streptomyces sp. NPDC017246, assembly GCF_044331325.1. NCBI lineage: Bacteria > Bacillati > Actinomycetota > Actinomycetes > Kitasatosporales > Streptomycetaceae > Streptomyces > Streptomyces sp. NPDC017246. Next base: position 112,709 of record NZ_JBIRMW010000014.1, read on the forward strand.
GTTTCGGCGACCGACCGCACCGCGGTGCGCCGAACGGCGACGATCTCGGACTGCAACTGGACCAGAAGGCCCTGCAGCGCGGCCGGGAGCCGCGCAGCGGTGGCGGTGACGGTCAGCTTCGCGCGCGCGTAAGTGAAGTACGGTCCCAGATCGATCCCGCCCAGCACAGGCTCCAGCCGCAGCCAACGCTCGATGTGCGGCTGGGCAGCCCAGGTAGCGACCTCCGGATCCAACGGCAAGCTTTCCTCGGCCGGCCCGGTCTCCTCAACGCGGTCGCCACTGCGGTCCGGCGCCGTGGAAGCACGCCTCTGCCCGCGCGCAGGGGCGGGGCGAACAAAAGCCGCAGAGAGTACGTGCCGCTCTGCCGCCGCCAGCTCGGCGGCCGTGCCGCCCCCGCCTCGCACCTGCCAGTCGAACAGACGCTGGAAGTCCGTCAGGTACTGCTCCTCCAAGACCATGAGCTTGGCCAGCACAGCTGCGTCCAGATCCGTTCCCCGACGCTGCGCGCTTCCCCGACGCATGATCACCGAGTTCATGAAGCGCTTCAGCTGACGGGGGTTGCCGCGCAGAGCGGCGCCGAGAAGCGGCGCGATGGAGCCTGCCCAGCCCATGTCCGTGAACAGCGCCGACGGCATGCGGTCCCGGCCCAGGCTGTCCGCGGCCAGACCCGGATTGAGCGAGACGGCCAGGACGCTGTGGGCCCTGCGCTGTGCCACGTCGTTCAGGACGGTCGCAAAGTCTGATCCCTCCAGGTGCAGCTGAGCGAGGAGGAGCTGCATGTAGGTCTCCGCCTCCGGGACGGAGAGCACAGGGATGGTGATCTTGACCTGAAGCATCTTCTCCAAGTACTCGGCACCCAGGCCGGTCGCGCCAGCCCGATCCGTGGTGGGATAGAACCTGTCGATCGCCGCCTCGACCACCTGAGGGTGCGCGGCGATGACGTAAGCGGTCTTCTTCGTGTGGAGGAAGACCCGGATGCCTTCGAAGGTGTCGACGATCGTGCCCGGCAGACAGCGGTCGAGGTCGTCGACGAGGACGATCACTGCCGTCACACCCTCCAGCGTCTCCACGAGCGATTCGAAGCGGGACCTGAAGGACGCGACATCGGCCAAGACGTCGTCTCCGGCCGCCGGGCCCGCATCCTCCGGGGGCGTCTGCTGCTCCGCGCGATCGAGGGCTGCGCCGCCCATGACGGCTGCCTGTTGGACGACGGCTTGGGCGAGGGGAGCGAGGGCCGGTTGGTAGTGGGTCGCGGCCAGTTGGGCTGCCGGCCCCACTCCGGCGAGGGCGGCCCGTCCGGCGAAGACCGCCGGACGACGAAGCCGGTTGATGAACCTTCGCAGGAACCCGATCTCCTCCGCGGCCGAGGCATTGGATGCGGCCTCGGCCTGGAGCCGGTTCAAGACGGCGTCCATCAGCGCGACCTTGATGTCGTCATAGCCCTCGAACTGCCACGGACTGAACGGCACCACCACATAGCGCCCGCCGTCCGCGGGCCGCTCCGCATCGAGGCGCGCCGCCACGATCTTGAGCAGGCTGCTCTTACCCGATCCCCATTCGCCAAGCAGGCCCACCGTCAGGGGCAGCAACTGCGGCCGCGTGAGCGGCACCATCAACTCGTCGACGAGGAAGTCAAAACCGAGAAGATCCACATCGGCTTCGTTGTCTGACCACATGCCGCGCTACCTCAACTCCCGGCCAGTCCCGGCCTCGGGCACGCGAATGTGCCAGCGACCTAAGCGAGACCCTCGTCGTTGAGCATACGAGCCCCCACCGACACACACCCCTCACTGACTGCACATTTTCCTCACAGGATGCGCGCTCCCCAGCCGGGGACGGCCGCAGTCCCTGCTCGCAAGGCAGGGCGCCTCGGATCCGCGCGCGGTTCTCGGCCATCCACTCTCTTGCCCACACTGGGCACATCCCGGCGCGTGTCGGCCGCCCGAGGAGGAGAGGGTAGGCAGGGGCGCCTTCTGTGTCAGACGCGGCCGCTCAGGGTTCCAGGGGCGGGAACAGCCTCGGCTTTTCGTACCTCGCTCGCCTACCCCAAGTAGGTGCCGGCGAAGGCGCCGTCGAAGCCGAGCGCGATAAGGCCCTGCTCGACGGTGGGGTAGGTCGTGCCGTACGGGCTGGCGGTCAGGGCGTCGAAGTCGGCGCGGGTGATCTCGGGTTCGAGCCACTGGTTGCTGCACCGGCAGCGGATCCAGACGTTGCGGCTGTGGCTGATGAGCAGCCAGTCGCGTCGGGCCCGGCAGGCCGAGCACATCACGGGGATGCCGCCGAGGGCGAGTTCGTGTGGGTGGCTAACGCAGCGCGTTGCGCCGGGGCCGTCGGCCGGGTGCGTCTCGTACTGGAGTTGCAGCAGGGGGTCGGCCCCTGTGGGAAGGATGGGCAGCGCGGGTGGCGGCTCCGTGGTGCGGTCGGTGGTTCTGGGCACGAGCGTCATCTCCCGGTCGAGGGCTTCCTGTTTCCATCCGTAACAGCCGGTGGATCCGGCTGTCGAGGCATTTCGTGGAGTCTGGTCCGTCGGTGGCCGGCCTACGGACGCACTGATCAGCGGCGCGGTGGGCGGCTGCGCGGGTTAGAGACGGCAGGGCGCGTCGCCACTGTGAGTGCGTTCCGTTCGCTGGTGCGGTTGGCCGAGGTCTTGGTCTGGCGGGTGACGGCTTGCGGGCGACGGGGAGCTTCGCCCGGGTGGGCGGGGAGCTGGGCGAGGCGACGAAGGCGCCAGACCAGGACGTCGTTCACGTCCGCGGCGGTGTCGAGTTCACGCAGGTCGATGGCCTGTTGCAGGAGGGCCTCGGGGTCGTGGCCTGCCTGCTCGGCCTGGGCGAGGGTGGCGACCAGTGCGTCGGTCTTCGTCGGTGTGCCATCTGCGCGTACGCCCTGCTCCGACAGGGCCGCGCGGAGGGTGGCCTCGTGGGTCCGGCGTTGGGCTTCGGGGAGGGCACGGCCTTGGTCGTGCAGCACCCGCATCGGCGTGGTGGCGGCCTGGCGGTAGGCGGTGCGCAGGTGCTCGGCGGCTTGTCGGGAGGCGTGGGCCTGCTGGGCGTGACCGCGCGCGGAGTGCCAGCGGGCGGCGGCGAGGGTGACCAGGACCAGGGTGGAGACGAGCATGGCGGTGGTGCCGCCGTCCTCGCCCCGGCCGAGCGCGCCGCTGGCCTGGACGATGCGCCGGGCGGCCGAGCGGAGGGCCCGGGTGTCGGCGCGCTCTGCTCGGACGTGGCTGCGGGTCGCCCGCTCGAAGGCTCGGGCGGCGGCAGCCAGCTCCGTGCGGGTGGCGATCGGGGAGGTCTGGGCGACCGCGTCGAGGAGTTCTCCGACGCCGACGAGTTGGGCGGCGGCTTCATCGTCGTCGCCGTCGAGGAGGACGGCGGCACGCTCGGCGATCCCGGTGGCGCTCCGCCGCTCTCGGGCGGGCGGGGACCAGTCCGGCCGGCCGCTGGCGGGCGAAGGCGTTGCCCGCTCGGCGGTACCGTCGGCGAGCCGGAGGCGGATCTTCGGAAGGGACAGGTCGGGAGCGAGCTTGGAGCCGGGGTACCAGACCGGTTCGCCGTGGCGGTTGCGGTCGCCGGGCAGGGCCACGTTGTAGCCGAGCGCGTCACCGGACGGGGCGTGGCGGACCTTCACGCGCAGTCCCGCTTCGCGGAGCCGGGTGAAGAACTCCTTCTCGTCGTTCGCTCCCGCGACGGCCTGGCGGACGGCTTCGCGGAGGGTCTCGCGGGAGGTCTCGGGGCGGCCGGTGCGTTCGGCCTTGAACTTCTCGGCGCTGGTGGGGTTCTTCGCTGCGGTGCCGTCGCCGGCGTTGAGGCGGCGCAGGCCCATCTCCTCCTCGATGCGACGGCAGACGGCCTGGGCCTTGTTGAAGTCGTAGTTGAGGCGGGGATTGCGCAGGTCACCGCGGACCAGGGTGGCGACGATGTGGATGTGGTCTTCCGCGTGGCGTACGGCGATCCACCGGCAGCCGTCGGGATCACCGTCCGGGGCGATGCCCGTGGCGTGGACGATGCGCTGGGCAACGGTGTTCCACTCCTCGTCGGAGAGCCGCCGGTCGCCGGGGGCGGTCCGGACCGAGCAGTGCCACACGTGCTTGGCAGGCGCGCGGTCGCCGGCCTGCTTGACCCGGAGGTCGAGGGCTGCGGTGAGGCGGGCGAGGGTGACTTGCGGGTCGGTGTCGCGGCCGGGGTCGGGGGCGAAGCCGTCCCAGGAGCCGATGAGGTGTGCGTCGGTGTGCTCCTCGCGCCTGCCGGGGCCGTAGAGGTAGACGAGGAGTCCCTGGGTGCGGGAGCCGCGTCCGATGTCGGGAACCATCACAGCCGCCTGTTCACCAGGTCGTTCGCCGCGTCGTCGAGGCGGCCGAGCGACCGGGTCAAGACGCTCAGCGCGTGGTCGAGTTCGCCGGGGCGGGGCTGCCCGCCGGCGTTGTGGACGTAGGCGATCTGGTTGATGTTGTTGCCGATCCGGGCCAGGGCGGTGCGCAGGGCGGCGAGTTCGTCGATGGCCGCGTCGAGTTGTTCGTTGGTGTGCAGGGCGGTCGAACCGCGGGCGGCGGCGAGGCCGGCGGCGGCGAGGAATCGGGCGACGGTGACGCCGCGCTGCGCGGCGGCGGCGACGATCTCGGCTTGCTCGTCGTCGGAGAGACGGGTGGTCGTCTTGCGGGCACGCTCGCTCGGGTTACGGCTGCGGCGACGCGGCTTGCGGTCGGGGAAGGCGGGCATGCTCGGGCTCGGCTGCTCACGGTGGTCGTCGCGGGCGGCTTCTCCCCCGGCGACCGGCGCCCCCTGGTGCCGGTTGCCCGGTTGGTTCCCGAGCGCCCTCGCTCGGGAACCAACCGGGCTTCCCCCGCCCTCCTGGGCGGGGGCAAGTGCGTACGACGGGCCGTAGGACCGTCGTACGCGATAGCTTGCTCCGCCAGGTGCCGTCGTGGGGTCACGCTGCTGTCCGGCGGTGGTCACCGCCGGGTCGTCGGTGGTCACCGGCTCGCCTCGGGGTTCTGCTGCTGGATTTCGCGGACGAGTTCCTCGATCCAGTCCATGGCCAGGACCGGGTGGTGCAGGGTCCAGGGGCGATCGTGCTGCTCTCGTGGCACGATCCGGGTGGTGTCGGGACCGGACTGGGCGCGGTGGAGGTGGCCGCGCTGGTGAAGGACCGTCAGCCAGGAGTCGACTTCGGCGGGGGTGGCCGGGTGGGTGCGCATCGGGTGTTCTCCGCTTCTGCTCTGGAGGGGTGTGGGGCAGGTGTCCGGAGCGGGTGACCGGCTGGGGTGACCGACTCGGTCACCCGCTCCGTGGTGTCCGGTCAGTTCCGGGCGGAGGTGACCGGCTGTCCGTGCTGAGCGCGGAGCTGGGCCATCAGGGCGGTCAAGGTGTCGCTGGAGAGCGGGATCTGCTGACCGCGGATCGCCTGGGCGACCACCTTGCGGGTCAGCTTGTCCTCGGCCCTGACCGCTGACCGGGCGATCTTCAGCAGTTCCTCGGTGTCCGGGTCGGGCCGTCGGGTGGCGGGTGCCCGGGCCTCTCGGTCAGTGACCGGCGGCGGAGTGACCGGCGGGGTGGTGCCCGCCGCCGGGCTGTCCTGGTCTCCGGTGACCGGGTCGGTGTTGTCGGGGCGGTCAGTGACCGGCCGTGCCATGTCCGGCTGTCCGAGCAGGTCAGCGGCCTTGTGCGACTGTCCTCGGTCATTGGTGACCAGGTCGCTGTTGCCCACCGGGGCCCTGTCCCCGGTCAGTGACCGGGAGGCAGGAGCCTTCTTTTCCAGGGGCAGCGGCAGCCGGTCGGTGAGGGCGGTGACCGGCTGACCGGCCTTGACCTGACCGACCGTCGACCGGTGCTGACCGGCCCGGTCAGTCCGGGTGACCTCGACGACATCGCGCCGGTCACCTTGGCCGAGGTGACCGAGGTGACCGAGGTCCTCGCGGTCACTGCCCTTGACCGGCCCCCGGGCGATGAGGATGTAGAGGTGGACCGCTCCGGCCAGGGCGAGCGGGGCGATGGTGGACAGCACCGCGACCACCGTGTCCCCGAGCCGGAGGCCGGTGCCGGCGACCGCGTCCTCGTTGAGCCGTACCGCGTGGAGCGCGTTGGCCCAGATGCTGGCGGCGGTGGCCGTGCCGAAGAGCGTCCAGACGTAGAGCCGGGCGCGCAGCGGCGCGTCGCGGAGGACCAGCAGCGCCCGGACGCCGTAGGCGATGAACCCATCGATCACCAGGGGAAAGAGGTAGGTGAGGAAGCCTCGGATGTGGATGGCGACGGCCATCTGCTGCAGCGCGTCGTACGACAGCGCGCATCCCGCGCCACCGAGGGCGATGACGACCGCTCGGTCCCAGCCGGATATGTGCGCAGTCTTCGGCGCGGTCCTGGCGGTCACGCCGCTGTCCCGAAGTCGTCGCGGCCCAGGCGCTCGCTGCCGGCCTCGGACGAGGCGGTGGCCGTCTCAGATTGGTTCAGGTCTCGGTTGCGCAGGGCGCGGCGGAGTTCGCGGTATCGCTTCTGGGCGTGCTCCTCGGTGATCTTGAGGAGCCAGGCCAGGCGCTGCTCGGTCACCCCGTGGCGGTAGGCGGCGCGGATGACCGCGCGGCGCTCGGCCTTGGTGAGGTGGATGTCGCGACCGGCGATGGTGTCGTTGACGCGGCTGTAGTCGAGGCGGTGGGCGATCTTCTCGTGCAGAGGTCCGCGTTCCTCCTCGGTCAGTCCGCCTCGGATGCCGTCGGTGTCGCCGGCTTCCAGGGCGGCGTCCAGGCAGGTGCGGCGGACCGGGCACTGGCCGCACAGCGCCTTCGCTGCGGTGATCTTGTCGGTCTCATCGGGGTCCGGGAAGAAGATCTCGGGGTCCACCGGGGTGTACTGGGTGCTCTGGCAGACGGCCTGGTCCCGCCAGGTGTGGTCGCCGAGCGACCGGTGGCGGACAGGGCTGTGCGTCGTGCTGGTCATGCGGATGCTCCGATCGCTCTCCGTGCGCAAGGGCGTCGGCGGAGAGGTGCGCTGGGTCGGGGACGGGCTCGGGGCGGCGTGCAGAAGGCGCGGCCCGGCGTGGCGGCCTGGGGCGGGTCAGGCTGCGAGACGGTGGCGTCTGCGGTCGACCTGCTCGAACTCGACCCGGGTGGTCATCTGGGCGAGCCGGGAGGCGACGCGGTCGCCGAGGTGGGCACGGAGGTCCTTGATCGCCAGGTTGGTGGTGATCAGGGTCGGAAGCTCGTAGTTGTATCGGCGGTTGATCAGCCGGTACGTCACTTCCTCGACCCACTCGCTGGCCTTGGCCGCGCCGAGGTCGTCGATGATCAGCAGCGGGCAGCGGCTGACGGTGGCCAGCTCCCGTTCGCTGTCGGCTCCGGGCCGGGGTCGCAGGTCGGCGTACAGGTCGGCGGCGGTGGTCGCGCGCCAGCGCACGCCGACTCCGCTCTGCACCAGCTGCCGGACCGCGCCGTACGCCTGGTGCGTCTTGCCCGCGCCGACGACGCCGGCCATCAGCAGGCTGGGTCCGGTGGTGACCTGCCGCCTCGCTCCCTGGTTGGGGGCGGCGGCGGCTTCGGCGACCGTCCGGACCCAGGCCAGGACCTGGGGGTGGTCGGCGACGGCGGCCCGGTAGCGCGGGGGCATCCCGGCCGACAGGGCCTCCAGCGGGGAGGCGGTCTCGGGTTCCTCGGACGGTGCGGCGACGACGCCGGAGTCGATGTTGCGGGCGGCCAAGATCCGAGCCATCCGGTCCAGGGTGCCCTCGCCCAGGGTCTGCGGTTCGCGGTGACGGGTGCGCATCACAGCTCCTCGGCGTAGGCGGCGGCGTTGGAGGGGTTGGTCCACGCCTGATGGGCGGGCACGTTAGGCCGGATTCCCGGCCGGGCAAAACTGCCGGGGCGTGCGTTCATGGCCTCGTTGACCATGCTGGTCAGCACGCTCGGGTGCTTGGGGTTGGCCGCGAAATTCGCCAGCCCGGCCCTGATGTGCTCAGGCGCGATGCCCTCACCCAGGAGCTTCTTGGCGATCCGGCCGAGATGTCCGATCACGTCGCTGGGCGGACGCTCGTCGCATGAGGCGACGTACTCGCCGACGAGCTGGTTGGCCGAGACGCCGTCTGCGGGCGCCGTGCGCCCCGTAGGGACAAGAGATCCAGGATCCAAGATCCTGGATCCAGGCGCCGAGCCCTCTCCGATGCTTCGGGGAAGGTTCGGGGAGTCCTCGGGGAATGCCTCCTGACCTGCGCTCTTCGTTCCAGCCCGGCTAGGAACACCGCACGCATTGTCGGCGGCTTCCTGCCGGTCGACGGAGGCCCCACCCGCGCCTCCGGAAGGCGTGGAGGTGGTCTTGGCGGGCAGGTCGAGGGCTCGGGGAGCATTCGGCGAGATCTCGGCGAGTCCTCGGGGAGTAGCAGACGAACCCTCGGTCCGCTTGGTGCAGGAGCCCTTGCAGGGCGCACACCGGTCGGCAGCCTGGTGCTGCGGGCAGGAGGGCAGGCGCGACTGGCTCGGCTTGTCGATCTTCTGGTGGTCGGACCAGGTCACGATGTGGAGGTACCGACGGCCGTCGCAGCCGGTGTACCGGCAGATCAGGCCGGCGGCCGCGAGCTGGTGGAGGTCGTCTTCGACGTGGACCGAGGTGTGTTCGGCGCGGAGGGGCCAGAGGAGCCCGGCGATGATCGCGGCGTTGTCGCGATGGCGACCGTGGTCGTCGGCCTGGGTGAGCAGTCCGAAGAAGGTCCGCTCGGCCTCGACGCGCACTTCGGCGAGCGACTCGGAGAAGAATGCCTCCGGCTTGATGGTTCGTATCCGCGCCATGTCAGCGGCCCCGAACGGCGGCGGTCAGGCCGCTGCGCGTGAGGGTGGCGTCGGCAAGGTGGAAGGTGTGCGGTCGCGTCGAGTCCGCCCCCAGCCAGACCCTCAGGATCCAGCGGCCCGCGCCACTGACGGTGGCGCGGCCCACCTCCGTGGTCTTCCTGGTCTCGTCGTTGACGACAGCGCGCCGGTGGGGCCACGTCTGCTTCGGGTCGTTGAGGCTGACCCGGATGGTGGCCGCGCCCGCGATCATGTCCGCGAGCTGGGCGGCGAGGCGGCGCTGGCAGCCAGCGTCCGGGCAGGCCGGGGTTCCGATCGGCATGGCAAGCATGCGATACTCCGTCTTTCGTAGGAGCGCGGTGCGGCGGTTCTCGTGCAAAAGCCCCGCCGCCCGCGTGATGTATATGGGCACCTCTCGGGGTGCCGACCCGGCGCTTGGGAGTTGGTAGCTCCCGGGCGCCGGTTTTCGTCTTACGACCTAATCGGTTCGCGCCTTTCATCAGCTCGTTGCGTCCCTCCCCGGGTCGCCGCCCGGCGGGGGACGACGAACATATGTAGACACCTGCGGCAAGTCCATCCCTGGCTCCTTACAGCTCGCGCAGGGCTCGCGACGGCCGGTGTCGGGAAGGTGGTCCCATGACCGGCCGGCAACGACTGGACCGAATCCGACGGGCGTTGCGCGAGTAGTCATGACAACGCAACGTGCATAGAGGTCCCCCAGGGCTGGCACCATAGAGAGCCGGAGCCCGGCCAGCAGGTGCGATACGGAAACGTACGTCAGTTGCGGAAATGTATCAAGCCTGGGCTACAGTTGCCGTCGAGGCCGCCACCACCGGCCCAATCGCCACCCCGCAGGAGTCCATGTGCCACGTCAGTTCGACGGCAGCCGCGTGCGTGCTGTCCGGCGGGGCAAGGACCTCCACCAGAAGGAATTGGCCGAGATGGTGGGCGTCAGTGCCCCCACAGTCGCGCGATGGGAGAGCGGCCAGGACTTCCCCAAGGGTGAGAAGCTCCCCGCAATCGCAGCGGCGCTCGGTCAGTCGCTTGATGCCCTTTTCCCCCACGACGGTCCGCCGGACCTGCAGCTCCTGCGCTGCGACGCCGGCCTCAGCGTGGCGCAGGCCGCTGCGATCATCGGCGCGAGCCGCGTGCCGGTGAGCAACGCCGAATCCGGCCGGCGCCGACTCAGTGATGCTTACGTGCAGCCGCTCGCAGAGGCGTACGGGGTGACCGAAGAGGAGTTGCTGGCCGCCCAGGACTGCTCGTTCGGGCTTCGCCCCACGGCCTCGCATGACGAGCATGCGTCCGCACCCCGCACGGTGGGAGAGAAGATCAACTATCTCCTGCAGCACGGGTACGTTGGTCAGGAAGCGCCCTCCGATGGCGAAATCGCGCGGATCGTCAACGAGCATGCGGGCGTGGCGGCCGTCACCGCCGACGACATCGCCGCCCTTCGTGCGGGTGCCACGACGGGGGCTTCTGATGTGGTGCGTGCAGGCCTAGCCGAGGCGCTTCAGGTCGACGCGGCCCTCTTCCAGGACGACGCCGAGGTCGACCCTGCGGCCCGTGAATTCCTGGAGGCACTCCGCTTCCTCGGCTCGATTCACAGGGGGCAGATCCTCGGCCTGGCTGCCCGCGGCAACGGCGGGGGCCTGTCTGCCGAGATGATGGCCAAGATCAACGAGCTCGTCGGAGAACTGAAGCACAAGCTGCCAGGGGTGCAGGACAGGGAGTGACGACGTAGGCGAGCACCTCTCGGGCTCGCATTTCCGAGGCGTTTCCGCTCCGCCGGCTTGGCGTCTGATACGGACCGTCTACTGTGCGTGGACCAGGCCGGTGCGGGCTACTCCGCAGCCGTGCAATGGCCGACAGCAGCGAAGGGACTACGGCGATACCCCTTGCTGGGGTATCGCCGTAGTCCCTTCGCTGTGTTCCTGGCGCTCCAACGCCGAGGGCGGAGGCTTGCCCACCCTCCGCGTGTGGGAGAGCAGGGTCGGCGGCTCGGCTCCGACACCGAGGCCGGTCGGACCGCTGCGCGTCTGACCGAGCTACGACGCCGTGAGGTCCACGCCGAGTAGTTCGGAGAGAGTGGCCACCGTCTGCCGGGGGTCCTGGTTGTGCACGCCTGCGAGACCGAGCTGTTCTGCTGCCTGGACGTACCCTTCGGTGTCGTCGACGAAGACGCACTCCTCGGCCGGCAGATCCATGAGCTTGAGCGTGATCTCGAAGAGCTCGGGGTCAGGCTTGCGCAGCAGGTGCTGCTCGGAGATCACGACGACGTCGTACAGCCGCTCAAGCTCGTAGCCGTCGTACAGGTCCCAAGGGGCGATCCCCACGCTGTTGGACAGGATGCCCACCTTGATCCCGGCCCGCCTCGCTGCGGCAGCCGCATTGATCATCAGCGGCTCGGGGCGAAGTGCACCGAAGATACGGCCCATCAAGTTGTCAGCCGGCACGCCCAGCATCTTGCCGGCGAACTCGTTCCACTCGGTCTGGGAGACCGCTCCGCGCTCGAGGTCGCTGGTGATCCGGACACCCTCCTCGTCCTTGTACAGGGCCGTGAGGCAGGCACCCTGCGGGAGGCCCTCGCGCTGCTCGAACGCGAGCACTGCGGGCAGCAGCGGAGTGGTGAGAACGCCTCCGAAATCGAGGATGAGGCCCGTGCGGCGGTTGGACATGCGAGAACTCCAGATTGCTGAGATTTCGGACGCACATCCAAACCGGATAGCGTCACGGCCCGGCTACATGTGGCGACGGGAGTAGGGGTGCGTTCGCAGGCCGGGGTGCACTTACGAGGCGGAGCAAGACCTACCAGTCCGCCTGACCCACGGTACCAGCCCAGTTGATGCGGCGGACGGTGCCAAATCTCACTCACCGGCCCGCCATTCAAGATCGCTATGCAGCCTGGTTTCGCTCGTCGGGAAATGGAGCCTGAACCGAGAAATGAGACCGTGAACCTAATAGGAGGCTAGCGACCCGGTTCAGATTCCACCTCCATGGAGTGCAGGAGAAGCTCCCGAGCTTGATCCGTGGTTATGTGCGAGTAGGCCGTACTGACTCGCGCAAGCCACGCAGCTTCACTATCGGTGTCAACGAACGGTTTCTCTCTCAGAGGGGCAGTGGCGTACATGTTGGCTTGCGAGGTGTCAGCGGCCTGGAGTGCGGCCTTAATCCAGTACGCTTCCGCGGCCGGCTCAGGGTCGGGGTGCGATGCGGTGATGTCCTCGGCGGCGAACATCAAGTCTCGTGGAGCGTAATAGCGCAGCTTCTCGCAAACGTCAGCAATGTCCTGAGTCCATCGGTCCAGGCGAACATCGATGGGGACGCGTATGTGCCTGAGTTCAGCGAGGCGCCGCCCTGGCGGATACAGGCTCGTCCCGGGAAACGCATCCACCAGGTCGAACCAGAGCGGGTAAGTCCTGTACAGGGTGCGCCAAGTTCTCCACCGGGCCGCCGCAGCGCGGGTGGTGGGAATGCTCGCACCTACGGCAACGATCAGGAAGAGCAGGTTCATCCATATCACTGTGGCATCGACCAGGAGCCGGACCGTGAAGGGACTGAGAGGGAATGCGACCGCAGCCCAAAGGACGGCGATGCGCGCCAATGTGTGGGCCAGCCCCATCCACATTGAAATCCCCATCAAGCCCAGCCCGACACGCATGCTCGTGTCCTCGACCCGTCGCGCCGCCCTCGTCCACTGGTAGCCGCAGACTGCGGTCGTAATGAGCGGGAAGAAGTAGAACACGGTCATGTAGACCGCGACCCCCCATTGCCCAGCGTGGTCGATGAGGAAGTTCTGGCTCGGCTTGTCGCGGTCCACCACGGTGAAAAACAGGACCGTGAGCAGAATGACGCCTATCGCTCCCGCCCCGTAGGACGCGCGGGCGATCCAGCGGGAGACCGCTACGTGCCGGGGTACGACCGTCTCCGAGCTCTTCCCGTAGCTTGTGGCGACGTAGGTCAGGGCCGCGATGATCGCCGCGGTACTGGCAAAGTGCCTGAGTAGGGCGCTCAGGTCCACTACTGGGATGCGATCCACCGCATCCATTGCTGCCGGCGTGTAGAGCCAGAGAGCTACGGCGAATCCCGCATAACCGCCCCAGAGTGCCCGGCGGTGAGCGTCGGCGTACCGAACTGCGGGGAATCGCCATACGGCGATGAGGGTCATCACAGCCGCAGTAAGGTATTTGATGTAGTCGAACACGGAACCAGTCGGTATCTGCGCCGGCTGCGACGCTTGCCGGCCCGGCAGGTCAGTCGGCCGCAGCCTCAATTGCCAATAGGTGGACTGCACGATGTGGCGGAAGCCGTGAGGCCGGGAACTTTGCCTCAGCGGTCGCCAGTCGATCGCGGCTAGAGTCGGCGCCGCAGTGGAGCAGCAACTGGGTGTGCAAGTGAATGCTCCAGGAGGCTGACCATGTCATCCCCCGTGAACGATTGGCGGCGCGCCAGCCGCTTGATCAATGAAGCCGAAAGCTCGGCCTGCTTTTCCTCGGGGCTGCCAAAATCTACGCGCCCTTGAATCGGGGCCGACGGGAAACGCCGAAGGACTTCCTCACGAATGCGCTCAGGGACGTATCGCTCAATCTCTGCATCCGTCAGGGAGGTCCCGTGGTTCAGCCACTCGTGCGCGAGCTCATGGAGAATGATGTGCTCAGTCTGATTGCGACTTGAACGGCGGCGATAGAGAATGATCGTGGACTCCGGCGCTTTGATCCGGAGACCGCATGCCGTGCCCAGGCCCCCGTCGCTGCCATCCAGCGGCACTAGCCGAATCTGGCGCCCCAACACGCCCTCCATGTTCCGCACCAGCGCCTCGACGCTGAACGGAGCGGGGATCGGGAGATCGGCGAGCAGGCTCTCACATTCTTTCACGAGGGCGCGCCGTGAAGGGTCCCTACGCCAACGCATCGTCGCTCCATTGAAATGCCACTGAGGTGTTCACTGCCAGCCCGCGAGGCGCTAGTAGCCAGGAGCTTGTGCTTGAGGTGCGCGTGGTCAACCGGCACACACCGTCTACGCCCAATCGTACAAGGCGGAAAGTGCGATCCATGCAGGATGGGCTGTTGTGAACGTCACCCAAGCGCGACGGTCCCCCAATCCGGACCCCAAGATCAAAATTGGATGACTGCTCGGTAATTGAATTTTGAATGCCTCTGAGTCGAGGACAGGTAAGTCTGGGCACAGAGAGTTCACGTGACGGTCCGTCATACACCATCGTGCTCTGCCGCGTGGTTCCCTTCCTCGCTTTGGCCCGAAGTTTGTAGCGATCAGCGCGTTAACTCGGCGCCCAATTAGATAGGTCGCCAAGCACTCATTTCACTCCTGTCCCCGCCTGGCGCCTCCTACCTCGACAGCTGGAACCGGTAGCGCAGGCCCTCGCCGACCGAGCGGAAGAGGTGGGCCGACCGAGGGTGGAGTGGGTTAGGCAGGAGGTGGATCTTCCGCAGGTCGGCGTCGAGGACGTGGGAGACGTACAGCACGTGGTAGGTCTCACGCTTCTTCAGGGAGCGCGCCCTGGCGATCTCAGTGGGTGAGAGGACGAACTCCCCCTCGCCTCCGGCCGAGGACTTCACTTCGAAGAGCAGGCTCGACCGTCTCCTCTCGACCACGAGGTCGTAGCCAAGCGTGTCGTCGCCCAGGCCGTCGCCCAAGACCTTGTTGCGGTAGCCCGACACCCAGGCACTGTCGTCCACGGCGTCATACCGATTCATGAGCCAGGCGAGGGCGGCGACCTCCCCCGCGAGTCCGACCGCGAGAGCCTGTGTGTCGGAGAGCTTGCCCCGTCGGCCGGCGGAGAATCCGGGGCGTCCGGCACCGGGGGTCCGCTGTGTCTGTCGGCCCAGTCCGACGAGCGGGGCGTCGCCGGTGGAGCCGAGGAACTCGGGGGTGAGGCCGCCCCGTACGGCCTCCACGATCTCGTGGTAGTTGTCCTCCTCCGCCGACATCCTCCTCCGGTCCACCACGATGTGCCGCCGCTCCTCCTGTCGCAGCCGCCGTTCCCTTTTCTCCTGCCGTTCGGCGTCGTCCAGTTGACCGGTTGTCAGGCCCAGCTCCCCCGGGGTCAAGGCGAGCGGGACTGCGGCCGGCCAGTGGTCTCCGGCCCGGAGCCAGCGCAGCGTCGTGGCGTCGTCGAGCGGGAGGAAGTCGAGCAGCCCGGTGGCAGCCGCCTCGGCCGCGAGGCCCTCTGCGTCCCCCGGGAGGCCGGAGGCGGGTTCGTGGTGCGCGGCCTCCCACGCGTGGACCAGGGTCCGTGCCCGCTTCAGCCCATCCAGGAGGAGGGGCCGGTTGCTGAGCCGGAGTTCGTCCACCGGCGCCAGCCCCGCGTTCGTGCCGAGCGGCGGGGCTCCCAGTCCGGCGAGCCAGAGGTCGACGTGCGCCCGCATGAGGTCGGCCTCCAGATGGAGGTGCTCGTCCGCCCAGGCGGGATCCGGCACGAGTCCGGCCAGGTTTCGGTTCTCGGCGTACGAGGTCAGGGGGGCGCCGGTCCGGAACGCCTCCAGGAAGCCGGCCCGTAGTGCGTCCAGGATGCTCTGCCGCCGACCAGCGACGAAGTGGCGGAACTCCTGCTCGATGCCCTCCGCGTTGCGCAGCGGCCGGTAGGGCGGTCCGAGGGCGGAGATCGCGGCGTTGAGCTCGGGAAGCGACAGGGCCATGGCCCTGCGGGCGGCGTCCAGGTCCAGCCGGCGGGCCGCCTTCCGGAGCGCCCGGTGGTCCTCCGGCGACAGCCGGGCGGCGAGCCCGCGGTCCAGTTCCGTCTCCGAGGCGGGGGCGCCGTCGTCGGACAAGAGCGCTTGGGCCGCTTCGAGGTCCAAGGTCGCGAGCAGCGGCACCAGGACGTCCAGCAGGGCGTCCAGGGGCTGTCGCAGGGTCGCGGCGATCTCGCGTACCCGGCCCCGGTCCTCGCCCAGGACGTCGGCGATCGCGTCGGCGTCCGGGGTCTGGCCAGGTCCCCAGCCGACCGCGGCCAGGTCAAGGAGGGCCATGCGGAGAGTGTCGGCGAGTTCGGGGTGGTGGAGGAGTTCCATGATCCCTGCGGCGGACCGCTGCAGCAGGTCCTCCTCGCTCTGGCCAGCGTCCTCCAGCAGCAGTGTCGGAGACTCCGGGTGCGGGACGACCAGCCACCGTCTGCCGCCGTTACCGGGCCGCTCTGCGATGTCGTCCACGGCGGAGGTCAGTACGCCCGCGTGGACGATGCGGATGCGCTTGGCGATCCCGCAAGCGCGCCGCACGGCCTCCGTGGTGGGACGGCGGAAGCGGCTGGCGCGCAGGTCGATCACGGCCGCGACGAGGGTCAGGAGCCAGTCCTGCTCGGGCGTGATCAGGAGGTCGCCCGCGGTGCCGGCGTGGAACGCCCGCCCGTCCGCCTGGACTTCGACCCGAGCCTGGGAGATCCTCCGGACGCGGGAGCCGAAACGCCGCTCGAGCAGCGCCGCCACCGCGTCCCCGTGCGCGTTGCGCATGCGGAGCAGGCAGGCGCCGCGCTGTTCGAGGAGCTGGACGAGCTGGCGTGCGTCGGCGTCCTCCACGTACAGGTGGTCCACGGCCGTCGGGGAGTCCGTGTCGTCGGCGAGCGCGACCGGTTCGAGTCGGCCGCCCCGGCTGACGACCACCGTCGCCCCTGAGCCCTGGGGGTAGGGGTCCTGGCCCGCCTGGGCGCACTCCGCCCAGGCGTCCTCGTACGCCCTGCGGAAGGCGGCCATCATCGTCTCGGGGACGGCACCGTCGCGGAACAGCTCCGTCAGCTCGCGGACGCGACGCGCGGCGGTGGCCGGGGAGTCCCACCGCTCCAGCCCCCAGCCGCTCGTACGGCGCACCGCCCGGTCGTTCGCCTGGAACGCCCGACGCAGCGGAGAGGGCACCAGGGGAACGAACGAGGGGGCGGCCTCGTCTCCGTGCGTCCAGGCGGCCGCGGGCCGGACGAAGCGCCAGTCGGCTCGCTCGCGCGGGGACGCGACGGGCATCCACTCGGCCTCGGTGAGGAAGGCGGTCACCGGCGTGGGCAGGGTGAAGGAGTCCCACCGGTCGTTGTAGCGCCGCACGGTGACGTGGAGGGCCTCGGTGGGCCACTCGGCGCAACCGGCGGCCACGAGCCGGGCGTACACCCGCTTCGCGCCGTCGGGCAGATGGTGGTGGTCGTCCTGACCGGGCAGCCTGTACAGAGGTGTCCCGCCGACGTACTCGGTGTTCGGCCGCAGGTCCGTGGGGAGGTCCCTCTCCACATGGCGCTTCCAGACCTTCGCGGTGGCCGGTGTCAGTGACGTCGTCGGAGGCCTGCCGTCCGCGAAGTGCCGGCCGTCCGCCCTCAGGGTGGAGCGGAGCACCGGTTCCGGGCAGAGCCCGTCGCCGACCCCCAGACGCCCGAGGAAGTCCCGCCAGTCGTCCCTGCTGCCACCGCGGAAGACGGCGTGCTCCGGGGGCACGGTCAAGCGGCCCCGGAGCTCCGCGATCTCCTCCGAGACATCCTGCGCGCGGTCGATCAGCTCTGTGAGCAGCTTCGCCCGCTCTCCGCCCCAGTCGGCGCAGAACAGTGCCTTCGAGGCGGGAATCCACACACCCTCGGCGCCGGGGACGAGCAGCCCCATGTCCTGGATGTCGCGCCACGGCGCGGCCTCGCTCCTGGAGAGCCGGAAGGCCCACGTGAGGACCTCCGCCGCGAGCTCCGGGGTGGGCCTGTCCCGCAGCGAGCGAGCGACCAGTGCCAGCAGTTCGTCGGCGCGGTACTCGTTGACCAGGCCGCCGTCCTCCAGCATCCGGCGGCCCGGCTGCTTGCTCGTGACGCTGCCGAGGCGGTTCTTCCACGGGATGTTCCGCGACACGAAGAAGACCCGGTGGCGCAGCGACCGCGGCAAGCCGGGGCCCCGGCCCGTGCGTGCGGAGCCCGGCTGGTCCTCGCCGTCCGCCCTGGGCGAGAAGAAGGCCGTGGCGCGCCGGGGCGTCCTGCCGTCGGCCGTGTTGCACTTGCGGAGCTTTCCCTCATCGTCCACGAGGATGCGGCGGCCCTGGAGGGAGCGGGGCCGCTCGACGCAGCCGGCGAGCTCGTCGTAGAAGCGTGCCCAGTCTTCCGCCTGGAAGGGTGCACCGGCGAGGCGGCGGGCGAGGCTCTCGGCCCAGGTCGCCACGAGTTCGTCCGACGGCCGCAACGAGCGGCCGACGAGCGTGACCACGGCCTTCTCCAGCCGGGCCGCACGGTGCCCGGTGACGGACGGGTGCACGAGTACGGCGTCCGCCTCCCTGGTCAGCCGGTCGGTAGTGAAGAGGGTCCGGTCCTTGTCATCCCACAGGCGGGTCTCTGCGAGGGAGGCCCACGACCGCCGGGAGCCGGGAGCCAAGGGGACGACCGGGGCCGTGCCGACCTCGTGTCCGAGCCGCTCGAAGGCCCGGGTCAGCCGGTCGGACATGGACGCGTCCCAGCTCAGCAGATCGGCGCAGAGGGTCGGTGGGAGCTCGACGGTCCCGGCGGAGCAGGCGAGGAGCGTCTCGGCACCGAGGACGGCCAGCTCGTCCAGGAGGAAGTCGTTGAGCGGGACCGTCTTCTCGAGGTCGACGCGGGCGAGCTTGGCGAAGAAGGGCGCGTTCACATGGGCCGGCAGGGGGGCAACGGCCTGCTCGCCCATCGGCAGGTGGGTGTAGAGGCGTCCTTCGGCCGGTCCGTCCCCAAGGGGAATCGCGAGGGTGACCCGGGCGTCTCCCTGCCAGTCGCGCCATCCCTCACTGATGTGGTCGCCGAGCACACTGCGCTCGATCGCGTCGCCGAACTCGTCCGCCGCCACCTGCCGGTCGAGGAGGACAAACGCATCTCCGTCGCCGACGGTCACCGTGCTGACCGTGAGCCGGTCGAGGACGGCGTCCACCCGCTCGGTCCGGACCAGGGTGCGCCGGGCGACCTCGCCGTCCTGCCTCTCCTCGATGGTGAGCGACCCGATGCGGCGCAGGAAGAGCAGCACCGGCGGGCCGGCGGACAGCGCGGTCAGCTGCTCGGCCGCCTCGGCCCGGGCCTCCTCGCTCTTGAGCGGCAGGCGCAGCACGGTCACGTATCCGTCGGCCGCGAAGCAGTTCACGGCGTCGGGGACGCCGTCGAGGGGCACGGGCAGACAGAGGTGGAAGACGTCGGCGGCCACCTCCGCCGCGAGGGTCGCGTCGCCGCCCAGGAAGTCCTTGAGCGAGGTCTCGTCGGCGAAGGTGAAGCGATAGCCGTCGAAGACCTGGCTTCCCTCCTCGGCGACCGAGTAGACCTGGGGTGCTCCGGTCAGCTGGAGAACGCTCTTGAAGCCGATCCCCTTGTTGCCGATGCCCTCCTCCGGTCGCTTGTCCGACTGTGCAATGTCGGTCATCGCGTCGAAGTTGCTGCGGCTGACGGGCCGCCCGGTGTTCGCCACGTACACCGCGCCGTGCGGGCCCTCGTCGTGGTCGAGCGTGATCAGGACCCTGCCCCCGGGGTCGTCGGCGTCATGCGCGTCGTGGGCGTTCTGAAGGAGCTCCACCAGGGCGCGGTGCTCGTAGTCGCGGACGGCCTGTTCGATGAGGTTCTTGAGGCTCCGGAACAGGTTCCAGCGATCCTTGGACTCCTGGTACGAAGCAATGCGGTCGCGCGTCTTCGCGCGTACTTCGGCGCTGCGGTCCGGCATAGTCGTGTCCCCCTTTAGACGCGTTCGAGCGCACTGAACAGTACGGCGGTTGCGACCGCGGGGGCCACATGAAGGGGTACGAAGCCAGGGCGCCTGCCAGATGTCCTCGGTACGGGCTGCGGCGCGGCCCGCGGGCAGCACTGTGCTGCCATCCGTCTGGTCACTGGGAGTATGTGTGGGTGAGTGCTGATGTGTTGGGACGCTGGGTGCCAGCTCGTCCCGAGGACGTGGCCACGGTCTTCACCGAGGCGGACTTCCCGTGGTGGATTGCCGGTGGTTACGCGATCGAACTCGCGGTCGGACACGAGTTGCGGCCACACGGCGATCTCGACCTCCTGATTCTCCGGCGTGACCAGGTCCGCGCACGGGGCCTCCTGGCCAGCTGGGACCTTTACGTGGCGGACCCGCCCGGCCAGGGAAGGCTGAGAACGTGGCTTCCTGGAGAGGTTCTTCCGCAGCCACTGCACGACATCTGGTGCCGCCGCACGCCCGAGGCCCCCTGGTCCATCCAGCTCATGCTGGACGAGGCGGAGGGCACCCAATGGGTCTCGCGGCGTGACCCGGCAATCCGGCTCCCGATCGACCAGCTCGGGCGCACGAGCAAGACGGGCATCCCGTATCTCGCGCCCGAGGTCCAACTCTTCTACAAGGCCAAGGCGACCCGGAACAAGGACGAGGCCGACTTCGAAGCTGTACTGCCGCTGCTCGACGCTCCGGCGCGCGCCTGGTTGGCGGACGCGATCAACGTGATCGTGCCCGACCACCCCTGGCTTCGGCGGCTTCTACCTGTCAGCCGAACTTGAACAGAGGAACGTCGCAGAGGTCAGGTTCCGGTACCGAGTCACCGCGGGCAACACGCCCTCCGCAACAGGACTTGGCGCTGAGGAGGTGGCAAGTCCTGGTCACACACGTCGTGCTGGCGAAGATGAGGCACAGTCGCCCTCCTCGCACGTGTACTGGGCCGTAGCCCTTCGGACACTCCGTCAGGAGGCGTTCAGCAACTCACCAGTCTCCTCAGCACACCCCCACGACAGCGTGACGCCGGCGCCTCCGTGCCCGTAGTTATGTACGACCAGCCTGCCGTCCTCCTGTCGATCGGCCTCCACGCGGACCGTGGCCCGCGTTGGCCGAGCGCCGATCCGGTGCTCCAGAACACGTGCCTCGGCAAGACGAGGCTCGACCTTGGCGCAGCGGGCCAGGATGTCGGCCGCCGCACCGTCGTCGGAGGCGAGGTCGCCCTCACCGTCGACGGCGGTGCCTCCCAGGACGACGGTGTCACCGTGCGGATAGAAGCACAGCAGGTCCGGCGAGAGACCTGTGTCCTCGGAGAAGAACTCGGTCAGACCCGGGTTGGTGACGACGACGTGCTGACCGCGGATGGGCCGAAGGTCCGGGTCTGGAACCAGGTCCTTGGCACCCAGTCCGGCGCAATTGACGATCACGGGGGCCATATCGGCGTCCGCGAGCGAGGTCAGGCGTCGCCGCTCAAACGTTCCTCCAACGGCATCAAGCCGACGCAGGAGGTAGTCGAGGTAGGTGGGCATGTCGATCAGCGGCACGGTGAACCGGTACCCGGCGGTGAACCCGGCCGGAAGCTCGGTCTGCTTGCACGGCCGGAAGCCTGGCAGAGTGATAGCCCAGTCCGGTGGCGCCTCGGCCGTGCGGGACGCCTCAATGCCGCTGGTCAGCCTGACACCCGTCGACGGGTCCTCCGCCAG
The DNA here is from genome assembly GCF_044331325.1 of Streptomyces sp. NPDC017246. Lineage (NCBI taxonomy): Bacteria > Bacillati > Actinomycetota > Actinomycetes > Kitasatosporales > Streptomycetaceae > Streptomyces > Streptomyces sp. NPDC017246. Next base: position 133,819 of record NZ_JBIRMW010000014.1, read on the forward strand.
CTCGCGGAAGATCTCCAGGGACCGCTGCCCCCACTGGTCGACCTTGTCCTTCGGTTCGACCAGGTACGGCCCCCACATCGCCCCCGCCGCCAGCGACGTGACGCCGGGCACCTGCTCGGCGATCACGTGCACCGAAGCACCAGCCTCGGCGAGAAGGACGGCGGTGGTGAGCCCTGCCACCCCAGCCCCGACAACGACAACGCGCTCCCCTGCGGTCATGATCCCGACCCTAACGGCCAGGTGGCGTCGACGGGGCGTGTTCGGCGAGGGCGTGTTCCAGGACCGGCAGGAAGCTGCGCACGTGGGAATTACGCTGTCGGCGCCGCAGGTCTGCGGCGAGCTGGTGGAGCAGGGCCGCACTGCGAGGCGAGCGCACGGCATCGAGGCGGTCGGCGGCGATCTGACCGATCTCGCACGCGGCCTCCAGGTCCCCGTGGGCGCTGTGCCCCAGGGCCAGCCAGGCCCCTTCGAACATGGCCCTGCGCTGACTGGGGTCGCCACGCGGGACGTCGTACGCTCCGGAACGGAGCATCTCCGCCCCTTGGGCGAGGGACCGCCGTCCTCTCGTTCCACCGTCCGCCTTCAGCTGCGCTCGTCCCATCTGAATGAGGCCGTACCCCGCCTGGCAGTCCAGGTGGTTGTCGGTGAGGAAGTACATCCAGCGAGGCTCCTCCTGGCTACCGTCCCGGCCGGCGATCAGCTCGCGGGCGGCCCCGCGGGTATGGGCGAAGTCGTTGTCCCGGCCGGCGGCGGCGTACGCGTAGGCGAGCCGCGACAGGACGGATGCCCGGACGACTGGCGGGGCGGCGTCGCTGGCTCGGCGGGCGGCCTCGCCGAGGGCAATGGCATCCGCGGGGTGGCCCCGGCTGGCCGCCTGGAAGGAGAGGTCGCCGAGGATGTGGGCGCACAGGGGCAGGTCGTTCACCTGGTGTGCTGCCCGCAACGCGGTGGCGAAGTAACGCTGCGCCAGGCCGTGATCGGCGGCGTCGAAGGCCATCCAGCCGGCCAGCTGGCCGATCTCCGCGAGCGCGTGGATGAGGCGGCTCGCAACGGCGGGAGGGTGACCGCCTTCTCGGATCAGCAGCCCGACCGCACGGAACTGGGCACCCACATAAGGGAGGTGACGTGCCCCTCCGTGCTCGTCGTCAAGCGCGGAAAGCATGGGAAGGTGCTGTTCGACCTGGTCCACGAGCGGATCGCCACCCACGGATGGCGTGATCCGAGGTGTGTATTGGCCGCGCCCCGCGGTGCCGTCGAGGTACTGGGCGACGATCGCCAGGAGTCCCGCGCCCGAGATCGCGAGGAACCGGCGTCGGTCTACGAGCCCTCCCATCACCCAGTCCTCCACGATCGCCTCCATACCCTGCACGGTCCAGGGCCGTGCGAGATCCGTGTCCGCAGGGACGAGCGCCGAGGAGTCGCCCACGCGGCCCTGCCAGAGTTCGCCCACCGAGACAGGTCTACCCAGTTCCTGGGAGAGCACGTAGGCGGCCATCATCGGTAACGGCGAGCGCGGCAGCGAGCCTGCATCCCGCCAGTGGTACGGCGCCGACTCGGCCACCGTCCCCGCTCCGAACACCCTGTTCAGCTTGCGAGCAAGCGCCTTGGGGCTCCATCCGAGTTCATCCAGGCACCCCGCCAGTACGACATTGGGTTGCCCCGCCTGCGATACCACGTACGACCACCTCTTGCCCCAGTGGTTCATCCATCACTTGTCGCGCTCCCTCATGGTGACGCCCTCGGACAGCTGATTCACCTCCCTCTCAAGGAAGTTGACCGAGTTGACCCGTTGATCGGGTCCTGCGCGACCCCCCTCCTCCGGTGTTCTTGGATCCCGGCGGAAGGCGCCGCCCTCGGTGCCGACGGAAAGAGGTGGGACTTGAGACACCGCACGAGCACCTCCCCAGGCCGTCTCGGCATCGTGCTGGACCACGACACCGAGCGTCCGCTCCGAGTCCCGGCGTCCGGGCACACCGACGGCGCCGACGCGACCACGCTGATCACGGATCTGCCGTACGGGCCGAAGGCGGCCGAAGTCGCGCGGGAGGCTGTGGCGGTCGCCCTCCACGACGCCCAGGCGGACCTGCTTGATGACGCCCGCCTGATCACGTCGGAGCTCGCGACGAACGCGTTCGCCTCGGGCAGGCCGCCTCTGGTCCTGTGCGTCGACCGCAGGAGTCAGACCGCCGGTGACCTGGAGGTCGAGATCACGGTCACCGACGGCGGCTGTTCTGACCCCGCGCCCTGCTCTCCTCCAGCTCCTGAGGAGGAGGCCGAATCGGGACGAGGGCTGGTCATCGTCGAGGCATTGGCCGATGCCTGGTCGCTGACGACCGGTACCCACGGCACCCGTGCCTGGTGCCGACTCAGGCGCGGGTCCCACCACTCGCCCGACGGCACCCATTGATGTCCACGCCCACGACACCCCTTCTTCGAAGGAGGCACCACACGGTGCGCATCGACCATGCCACTCCACCTCCCCCGCCGACGGCCGCCGTACCGGAGGCGGTCCGCCAGCCCCGTGTCGTCGTCGCCCTCCACGAGGGCTTCTACGGTGCGGCGTCGGGCACGGGCTTCAGCAACCGGGCCTTCCTCACGGCCCTCGCCCGCCTGCTGCCGCCCGGCCGCCTCTCCGTGATCACCCCGCACGTGTCGGACACGGCAGGAGCGCACGACCGGCGGTGGGCCGGCGAGGTCCAGCAGATGCTGCGGCAGGCCGAGGCCGACGTCATCACGATCCCGGAGGTCCAGGCGGCGCCGGACTCGATCCACGGATCCGTGCAGCTGTGCGACGTGGCAGGCGAGGCGGCCGTACGCATCGCCGACCGCGCGAGCCGGTGCCTTCTCATCGGCCTCGACATCCCATTCCTCGGGCTGGCCCCCTACACGTCGCCGACCACGGACCTGCTGCTCGTGCCCCGCTCCACAACGGCGCTGACGAGGCCCAAGGACATGTCCCGCGTCCGCTGGGAGCGGGACGCCCTGCGGGCGGCGACCGTCCGAGGCGGGCGGATCGGCGCCATCTCCTCCCACATGCGGGGCCATCTCGTCGTCAGTTACGCCGTCCCCCGGGGAAGCATCGTGAGCGTCCCGAACGGGCTGATCCGGGAGGAGATGGCCCGGCCGACGAGCGCCCCGCCCCTGCCCTTCAAGGCCCGCGCCGGGTTCCTTCTCGCCATGGGCCGTGCCGTGCCGACAAAGGGCTTCGACGACCTCCTGGAGGCGTTGCACCTCCTCAAGGAGCGCGGGGTCCGCGCCCCGCATCTGGTCCTGGCGGCGGTGGCCTCGGACGAACACGAGCGCCCGACCTCGTACCAGGAGGACCTGGCGGCGCGCATCCGCGCGTACGGCCTGGACGCGACTCTGATCACGCGCTTCACCCCCGCGATCCGCGCCTGGCTGCACAACCCGGCCCTGCGCGCGGTCGTCGTTCCCTCGCGGGAGGAGCCCTTCGGTCGCATCCCTCTGGAGGCGTTCGCGGCCGGAGCGGGCCCGGTGGTGGCAACCACGGCCGGCGGGCTGGCCCAGACCGTCGTCGAGGGCGAGACCGGCTTCACCGCCGCACCACGTGACGCCCGGTCCCTGGCCTCCGCGCTCCACCGCGCCCTGACCGCCCTGCCCCGCGAACGCGACCGGCTCCGGAGCACCGGGGCGGCCCTGGTGCGCTCGCGCCACGACTACGAGGCCAGCATCGGTTCCGTCGTCGAACGCATCGCTCCTTGGGCTCTTGTGCCGGCGTCGAACGCGGTGGTCCGAGCGCGATGAACCGGCCGGTCGTGTTGATCAGTCTGGAGTCCCCGCACTCCTTCTGGCGGTTGTCCGCCGAGCACGAGCGGGCGCTGTCCGCCGCCTTCCCCGGTGTCGAATTCCGTACGGCGACGGAGGAGGCCGTGCCGCACCAGCTGGCTGAGGCGCACGTCTATTTCGGCTGGGTGTTCAAGCCGTCGTGGCTGTTCGGTGCGCCTCATCTGAGGTGGATCGCCTCCCCGGCCGCCGGCACCGACCATCTGCCCGTCGCCGAGGCCCACTCCGTCGGGGTGGCTCTGACCCGCTCGTACGGGTTTCACGGGAGGCCCATGGCCGAGCATGCCATGGGGATGGTCCTGGGCTTCTCACGCGGGTTGTTCATGAGCCAGCTCGCCCAGCGGAACCGGACCTGGTGGAAGGACGACCTGGCCGAGGAGTTCTTCGACCTGGCAGGGGCCACGATGGCCATCGTCGGCTGCGGCAGTATCGGTGGACACCTCGCTCGTGCGGCCCGCTCCTTCCGGATGGACGTCATCGGCGTACGGCGGACGCCGCCGGTGGCCGCCGCAGGCGGGATCACGTGGATGCACCCGTCGGCGGTGCACCAGGCAGTCGCCGTCGCCGACGTGGTGGTCGATCTGCTGCCCGCCAACCGGGCCACGGACCGGTTCTTCGACCACGACCTCTTCACGGAGTTCAAGCCCAGGTCCCTCTTCCTCAACCTCGGCCGCGCGGCGACCGTCGACCAGGCAGCCCTCCTGGCCACCCTCAACTCCGGCCACCTTCGCGGCGCCGCCTTGGACGTCTTCGACCCGAAACCGCTGCCCGCCCGCCATCCGCTGCGGCTCCACCCCCGGGTCGTCCTCACGCCGAAGAGCTCCACTCTCAGCCGCACGTACATGAACGAGGCGGTCGCCTTCTTCGCCGACAACCTGCGCCGCTACCTCACCGGCCAGCCGCTTAACGGTCTGGCCGAAGTGCCCGCTGCCCGTTTTCCCCTCGTAGGAGGCTGACCGATGCCCGCCACACGCCAGCGCGACCTGGCCGCCGCCTTCGCCGCGACCGGCCGCAACCACCCCTACCTGGCCTTCACCCTGAACTCGCTCTGCAACCTGGACTGCGTGTTCTGCAAGCCCCGCTGCATGCCGGACTACGGGCACAAGGACCGTCCCCTGACCGCCTCCGACTACGCGTCGATCGCCGCCGAGGCCGGCGCCTGGAAGATCAAGAAGGCGCACTGCTCCGGCGGTGAGCCGACCCTCCGAGCGGACATCCTCGATGTGATCGCGGGCCTCGCCACCGGCCTCGGGGCCGACGCAGCGATCGGCATGACCAGCCACGGCAACCTGCGCCGCGGCCTGAGCGTCGAGAAGCTTCACGGTGCTGGCCTGACGTACCTCAACCTCAGCCTCCACAGCCTCGACCCCACCCGGTCCGCCGAGATCATGGGCGGCGGCGACCCGCGCATCACCCGGCGCACCCTCGACACCGCCCTCTCCCTCGGCCTGCGCGTGAAGATCAACTGCGTTCTCCAGCGCACCTACCTGGACGACGCCTTCGCCGTCGCCGAACTCGCCCGCGACCTGCCCGTCGCCGTCCGGCTGATCGAACTCCAGAACATCGGCCCCGCCCAGGCACTCTTCGACACCGAGTTCATCAACGAGGCCGAGGTCCGAGACCGTCTCCACGAGTGGTTCGCGAACGCAGGAGAGGTCCGCAGGGACGAGCTCGGGGTCCGCAGCCCCGGGCAGTACCTCCGCCCGGACGGCTGGGCGGGCTCGATCGGCTTCATCTCCAACTCCAGCTGCGCCACCTGCTCCGACGCCAACCGCATCAAGATCACACCCACCGGTGTGGCCCGCCCCTGCATCCTCCACAACCGCGACATCCCCCTGAAGCCCCATCTCGCCGAGGGCACCCTCGGCGACGCCTTCGCCCACCTCTTCCAGTCCATGCTCGACCGCAACACCAACGACGCCTGGCAGGGCTTCCACTACGTCGACTACGACCTGCGCTGGGACCGGATGGAGCGCCCCGAAGGCACCCCGGTCCTGCCCCTGCTCCCGCTCCTGACCACGGACGCGACCCAGCCCGCCTGCGCCCGCGCCTCCACGAGGGAACGCTGATGGCGGTGGTCGAAGCTCCGCCCCTCTACTCGGGACTCGGAGCGCTGTACGGACGCGAGCTGGACGCCCACGGCGTCGGTGCGGTGGTGCTCACCCACAAGTGGCAGCCGGCCGACCTGCTTGCTCCCCACTCCGACATCGACGTACGGGTCCTCCTCCCCCGGCCCCCGGCGGACTGGGAGGAGTGGAACCACCGGCTGGCCGCCGCGCACGCCGCCGCGGTCAGCCGGAAGGTCTCACATCGGCGACTCCTGGAGCATCCGCCCGGCTTCGCGTTCACCGTGGCCGAGGCGGACGGGCGGCTGGTCTCCGCGCCCGAGCTGGCGACCTGGTCGCTGATCAGCGGGAGCGCCCGGGACTTCCAGCGCTGGAAGTCCCGGGCCCAGATGGCGCCGTGGTGCGACGTCGACGAGCGGTTCTACCGGGGCATCCTCCACGGGCGACTGGGCGGCCGGTACCAGCTGGCGGCGGACAGCACCGACAACGTGGTGGAGGACATCGTCGCGTACCGACGCCACTGCGCGGCCTGGCACTACCTGGCCCCCTGCTGGTTCGCCGCAGCCGCGCTCGCGACACGGACCCGCTGCCCCGGTAAGACGGCCGCCCTCACGCAGTGGAGGCCGGACGGGCTGGACGGGTACGCCGAGCTGTTCCTCGGGCACGCCGAAGACCGACCCGATGCCCGTCCGCGGAGTCCGCGTCACCTGCTCCGCACGGCCCACGTCGCCCTCGAGGCTGCGATGCGCCGCGTCCCCGACACCAACATCCCCGTCGGCCAAGGCGAGGAACAGGCCCGTACCGACTGGGTGATGACAGCCGGGATGCTCCGTGTCCGCGTCGCCCGCTGGCTGTACTACCTCGACCCGCCGCCCGGTGTGGCGACCGACTACCTGATCCGGCGCGAGGCGAAGGAGCTCCGGTCCGCCGCACGGACCCTGAACGCGCTCGCGGCGGACCAGAGCACCTCTGTCCAGCGGCTGGCCGCCCGGATGGCGACGCTGATCCCCACCGGACCGACCACCGCCGGCACCCTGCGCGCGACCCTCGCGCTCTGGCACCGGCAGAAGTCCACCGTGCAGGACTTCCTCAGCCTCACGCCCGCTGACGTCCACCCCTGACCCAAGGAGTTCCGACATGCCCGCGCGTGCGCCCCTGCCCCGCGCCCTGAAGACGGCGAAGATCAAGATCACGACGAAGTGCAACCGGTCCTGCGACTTCTGCATCTTCGCCGACGGCGCCCAGGGCGAGAACATGTCCCAGGAGCTGTTCTCCACCATCCTGACCCGGCTGGAGACCATCCCCTTTCAGCAGCTGCACATCAACGGCGGCGAGCCCACCGTGCACCGGGACTTCCCCGCCCTCAGCGACGCGGCCCGCACCCGCCTGCCGGACAAGGTCATGGTCCTGGGCACGAACGCCATCACCCTGGCCCGCAACAAGCGGATCATGGAGGCCACCCTTCGCTCGTACGACCAGGTCCTCATCGGCTGCGACGACGAGCACGAGAACTACGACGAGGTCCACGCCGTCGTTCCCCGCCTCCGCGAGGCAGGCAAGACCGTGGTCGTCAACAGCGTCCTGGAAGGCATCAGTTCCACCCGCCTCACGCAGCTCGCGAGGCTGTGTGACATGTACGGCGCCATCCATGTCACCAACCACGTGCACCACGTCGACGTCGGCCAGCCGGCCAACGAGCTGCGCGGCATCTGCGACCGCTACCTCGATCAGCACCTGATGATCGAGATGGACGGTTCCTGCTACCGCTGCTTCAACGCCATGGCGAAGGACGACAGCGAATTCAGCATCTGGGACGAGGACTTCGCGGCCAAGGTGTTCGCGCCCCGAGGTCACCACTTCCGGTTCTGCCTGCGCTGCCACGAGTACACCGACTCCGGCGCCGCCCTCCTCCCCGCCCCGGCCCTCACCGTCTGACCCCAGACCGGAGGTACACGACCATGCCCGCAGTCCTCGGACTGAACTTCCACCACGACACCAGCGCCGCCTTACTCGTCGACGGCCGCCTCTACGCGGCCGAGGAGGAACGCTGGAGCGGCGTCAAGCACAACCACCCCACCCGCAAGGGCACGCTCACCGCCCCGACCCGCGCGCTCCAGTGGTGCCTGGAGGCCGCCAGCCTCGAACCGCAGGACGTCGACGCCGTCTGGGCCGCCTCCATGCGTCCCAACCCCGCTGTCGGCTGGTGGCTGGCCGAGGAGCGCGACGAACTCGCCGCCCTCCTGCCCGCCCCGCTCGGCGAACAGCTCCGCCTGCTCTCCCACCACACGGCCCACGTGCTCTCCGGCTACCTGCTCTCCGGCCACGACCACACGGCTGGCCTCGTCATCGACGCCGGCGGCTCCTCCCTCGGCTCCGACTTCGGCCCGGGCCGGGAACGCATCACCGGGTACGACCTGCGACCCGATCGCATCGACCGCCTCCACCAAGGCATGCCGACCGTCGTGCCCAGCCCGGCCGGCCCCCGGCGCGTCCACTCCTCCCTCGGGCACTTCTACCGGAACCTCGCGCGGCGGGTGATCCCGCCCGGCAACGAGCCCGAGGGCAGCATGATGGCGCTCGCGTCCTTCGGCGATCCCCAGCGCTACGGAGCGCAGATCCGCGAGCTGGTCCGGCTCGGTGACGACGGTGAGGTCCGCATCGATCACCCCTGGGGCTCGGCGGACAGCAGCACACCGCTGCTGCTCGGCGGCCGGGCCTGGACCGCCGACAACGTCGCGGAGCAGCCGGAGCACGAGTGGGCCGACCTGGCCGCCGCCGTCCAGGAGGTCTTCGCCGAATCGGTCGTCCACATCGCCCGCTACCTGCAGCGGCTCACCAGGGCATCGACGTTGGTGTTCTCCGGCGGGTGCGCTCTGAACTCCCACCTCAACGGTCAGCTGGCCGCCGACAGCGGCTTCGACACTCTCTTCGTGGCACCGGCCCCGCACGACGCGGGCACCGCCGTCGGCGCCGCGCTCTACGGCTGGCACTACCAGCTCGGCCAGGAGCGCCTCCCTGTGCCGACCGACGCGGCCTGGGGCCCGCCCCCGGGCGTCCTGCCGGCCACCGCAGTACCGACCGGGTATCGCGCGCTGACTGACCTCGGCCCGGGTCTGGCGCCCACGGTGGCCACGCTCCTCGCGGAACACCACATCGTCGGCTGGGTACAGGGACAGCTTGAGTTCGGGCCGCGAGCCCTCGGCCATCGCTCGATCCTCGCCCACCCCGGCCACGCCGCCACGCGAGACCGGCTCAACGCGATCAAGAAGCGAGCCGCCTACCGCCCCTTCGCCCCGGCCGTCCTCTCCGAGCACGCCACGGAGTGGTTCATGTCGGCGGGCGACCCCTTCATGAACCGTGTCGCCCGCGTCCGCCGATGCCGAGCGGACCGCATCGCCGCAGTCACCCACCACGACGGCACCGCCCGCGTGCAGTCCGTCGCCGCCGACCACCAGGGCCTGTACGAACTCCTGGACCACTTCCACGACCGCACCGGACTACCGCTGCTGCTGAACACGTCCTTCAACCGCAAGGGCACCCCAATCCTGCGGACCGCCGAGCAGGCCGTGTCGGCGACGGCGGACCTGGGCCTCGACGCCCTGGCGGTCGGGGACACCTTGCTGCTCGCCGACCACGTTCCCGACCCCCGTGCCACGGCCCTCCGTAGGAGGTGAGGCGGATGAACCCCACCGACCTGGACCACGTCCTAACCGTGCTCGGCGCCGCCGCGTGGGGCAGGGACGAGCAGTCCCGCGCGCGCGTCGTCGGCGCCCTCGCGCTCACGGTGTACGACGGCCACACCCGCGACCAGGGCACCCCGTACCTGGAACACCCGCTGGCCGTCGTCACGCTCTTGCGCACCGAGATCAGGGTCAGCCACCCCGAGACCCTGCTCCTCGCCCTCCTTCACGACGCCCTGGAGGTGGCCCCCGAATCGGAGGCGCTGCTCGTCCAACACCTCGGCGCCCCTTTCACCTGCCGCCTGCGGGCGATGACAGCCGACCACCGCCTCGAACAGCGCCCCAAGGCCGCCGGCGACGAGTCCAGCTGGCGCTTCAAGCAGGCCGCGCTCCCGTCCGAGGACCTCCTCGTCCGGCTCGCCGACCGCCTCCACAACCTGCGCGATGTCGCCGCCTCACCCAACATCGACCGGCGTCGGCGGTTCCTCCAGAGCCTGAAGGACTTCTACCTCCCGCTCGCCGACGCCGCCTGCGGCCTCAATCCCCACCTGGCGGCCATGCGCGCACTGCTCCACACCGAGTACGTCCGACACCAACAGGAGGTACGTCCGTGAAGCGGGTCGTCTACTCGATGGAGCCGGTCGGTCGGACCGGTGGCCGGGTCTACCTGCGGATGCTCCATGAGGCGACGGCCGACGACGTGGAATGGCGCACGATCCCGGACCACAAGCGCACCTACCGCGTCCGCCGCTGGCGCAAGCTCCGCCACCTCGCCCGCCTGGCCCCGACCATCCGGACGCTCGACAGCACCACCGGCACCTTCATGTGGGACGACCTGAGCCTGTTGCTCTTCACGCCGGAGATGCGGGCCCGCACGGTGTTCCTCCTGCACCACTACGAGCCGCTGCAGCACGACTCCGCCCCGGTCGAGGCCATGCTCTGGGAGCGCCTGTTCCGCGTGTTACCCCAGTGCGCCGCCGTGGTCTGCGTCGCCCCGTACTGGGCCGACTTCCTCCAGGCCCGGGGCGTCCGCAACGTCCGGGTGATCTACAACGCCTTCGACATGACGGAGGTCGAGCGGGCCCGCGGCTTCGACCGGACCGAGTGCCGCGCAGAGTTCGGTCTGTCGCCGGACGTGATCGGCGTGTACGCGGGCAAGGCCGTGCACTGGAAGGGCACCGAGAAGGTCTCGGCGGCCCTGGCCGACACGCCCGGGCTGCGGGTGATCACCAGCGGCAGCAACACCATCGGCTTCGACGGCGCCCACTACGACGTGGAGCGCGAGCGGTACTTGCGGCTGCTGTGCGCGTGCGACGTCGGCGTCTTCCTCCCCCAGATGCGGGAGGGTTGGAGCCGCTGCGCGGCCGAGGCGCTGCTGCTCGGCCTGCCCTGTCTGATCCGCCCGGTGGCCGGCCTGGGCGACCTCGCCGCGCTGACCGGCCAGCCAGCCCCGGACCTCGGCCGACTGCCTGCGCAGGTCCGGGAACGCGCAACAGCACGCCAGACCGAGGCCAAGGCCCCGTACGAGGCCCTGGCCCGCTTCGATCTGAACTACTTCGGCAACGCCTGGGGCGACCTTCTCGCGAAGATCGCCTGACCGGCGGCTACGCCTGCGCGGCGGCCAGCTTCTTCGCCGCCGCGTCCAGACGGGCCAGCACGCGGTCCCGGCCGAGCAGCTCCATGGACTCGAACAGCGGGAGTCCGATCGTGCGGCCGGTGACCGCGACCCGGATAGGCGCCTGGGCCTTGCCCAGCTTGAGGCCGTGCTTCTCGCCGACGGCGAGGAGGACGGCCTTCAGGTCGTCCGCCTTCCAGTTCGCGACGGTGGCGAACTCTGCGCGGGTATCGGACAGGATGTCTCCGGCGCCGGCCTTCATCGCCTTGTTCCACGACGCCTCGTCCTCGACCGGCTCGTCGAGGAACAGGAAGTCCACGTAGCCGGTGATCTCCGACAGCAGCGCGATCCGGGTCTGAGCCAGCGCCGCCGCCACCTCGAACACGTCCTTGTCGAACGCCTCCGGGGCCCACGGCGCGTGCGGAGCGACGAGCCACGGCGCGCAGGCGTTGACGAACTGTTCCGGCGAGAGCGCGCGGACGTAGTCGCCGTTGAACGCCGTCAGCTTCTTCACGTCGAAGAAGGCCGGCGCCGTGTTGACGTCCTCGATCCGGAAGAGCTGCTCCAGCTCCTCGTACGGCATGATCTCCCGGTCGTCGCCGGGACCCCAGCCCAGGAGCATGAGGTAGTTCACCATCGCCTCGGGCAGGAAGCCTTCGGCGAGGTAGTCCTCCAGCGCGACCTTGTCACGGCGCTTGGACAGCTTCTGCCGCTTCTCGTTCACGATCACCGGCAGGTGCGCCCACACCGGCGGCTTGGCGCCGAGCGCCTCCCACAGCAGCTGCTGCTTCGGCGTGTTCGAAAGGTGCTCCTCGCCGCGGATGACCTGCGTGATGCCCTCGTCCAGGTCGTCGACCACGTTGGCGATCAGGAAGACCGGGGACCCGTCACCGCGGGCGATCACGAAGTCCTCGATGGCGCTGTTCGGGAACGCCGGCTCCCCGCGGATCAGGTCGACCACGACGGTCTCGCCCTCATCCGGCGTCCGGAACCGCAGCGCCCGGCCCTCCTCGAAGGCCAGCCCCCGCTCCCGGCAGAACCCGTCGTACCCGAGATGGTCCGACCCGGTGCGCTCCTTCAGCTGCTCCCGGGTGCAGTCGCAGTAGTACGCCCGGCCGGCCGCGAAGAGCTGCTGGGCCGCCTCGCGGTGCCGGTCGGCGTTGTGCGACTGGAAGTACGGGCCCTCGAAGGCCGCGTCCTCGCCATGGATGCCGATCGCCGCGAGCGCGTTGATGATCCCGTCGATCCACTCCGGCTTGTTCCGAGCCGCGTCGGTGTCCTCGATCCGCAGGACGAACGTGCCGCCGGACTGTCGCGCCACGGCCCAGTTATAGAGAGCGGACCGTGCACCACCGACATGGAACATGCCGGTCGGAGACGGGGCGAAACGAACGCGAACCGGAGCAGTAGACATGCGCTCCAGGGTACCGACGCCGGCCACCCCCTCTGGACCACCCCGCCTGACCTCGCACCGTCGTTTTCCAGTCTTCCTCGCCTCCTATTCCTGCGCTTCCTTCCACCTCCCACATCAGTCATCGATTCCTTGCCGCAGGGCCGTTCACCGCACCACGTGACAGCAGCGAGGCACTTGATTCCAGAGCACGAGGTGATCAAGAGATCATCGCGCTGTGATGAACGCCTCCGCCTCGCGCCCCTGTGGCTTCCCACCGCGGTCGGCTGGCCAGCGCCGCCCTGACGTGCGTCTTGGCTGCAGAGTGTGACTGTCCGAGTGCATAGCTAGGCTCCCCGTCATGACCAGCGATCTCGGATTCACCTGTACGTGCTGCGGCAGCCACCACGGCGAGCTGCCGATGAACTACTCCGCCGCCGCCCCCTACGTCTGGGACCCGAGTTTCGCCGACGCCCCCGACTGCCTGCTCTCCTCGGACCAGTGCGTCATCAAGGCGCAGCACTACTTCGTCAAGGGTCTGATCGAAATACCGGTCATCGGCAGCGACGAGGTCTTCTCCTGGGGTGTCTGGGTCTCCCTCAGCCGAGAGAACTTCTCCCGGGCGGCCGACCTGTGGGACACGCCCGGGCGCGAGTCGGAGCAGCCGTACTTCGGCTGGCTCACCACCGAGCTGCCGATCTACGCCCCCAGCACCATCAACCTCAAGACCAACGTCCACACCCGCCCAATCGGCGAGCGGCCCCTGGTCGAACTCGAACCGACCGAGCACCCGCTCGCTGTCGAACAGCGCACCGGCATCACGCGCGACCGCGTCCGCGCAATCGCCGAAGCCCTGTTGCACGGCACCGGCCACGAAACCGGATGACGGTCGAGGCAGCGCTGACCTAGCGTTCCGTGCATGACATCCCCGGACGGCGACATCGACGGCAAGCCCTGCGTGACCATCCGCTGCCAGGACAACTCGTCCGTGGGCGTGACGTTCTGCGACCGGTTCAGCTTCGACCAGGACTCCGTCCACTACGCCGTCGAAGCCTGGGCGCCCGGTCTGACCGCCCGTGTCAACGAGGTGGTCGCCTGGACCTGGGACAACGACCTCACCACGTTCCTGGAGGAGCTGGCAGCGGGCTACCGGGGCTGGGATGGCGAACGGACCTGGCACACCATGGACCGCGACCTCGCCGTCTCGGCCGTCTTCCGCTCCGGCGGACACATCGGCCTGACCTGGACCGTTCGCCCCTGGCGGAGCGCGGCGGGCGACTGGAGCACTTCGGTCACAACGTGGCTGGAGGCCGGCGAGCAGATGTCATGCCTCGCATCCGATGTCCGGCACTTCCTCGCCGGGGAGCGCACCGTCCTACCGCCAGGTCAATGACGTCCGGGTCTGCGTCCTGAAACGCAATACAACAGCGATCACGAGGACGAGGAAGGCGAGTTCAGCAACATGTTCGGCTCTTTGGACGTAGCTCAGGCTCTGCGTGGCGGGATACGCGACAGACGGCAGGCCTGGGACTTCGTCCGAGACTTCGCTGCAGCTTGGTCGGCGCCGCTGGGTGACGACTCCGGCACCCAAGGAGCGGAGTTGGAGCAGGCCGAGGCAGCCCTCGGGTTCCTCTTGCCAGTGGCGCTGCGCGAGGGCTACTCGCTTCTCGGTGCGACACGGCACGACCTCACGGGTAACCAGGATCCGCTGCTGCCACCCTCCGAGCTCTTCGTGCACGACGAGTTCGGAGGAGTGCTGGTCTTCCGTAGCGAGAACCAAGGATGTGCCTTCTGGGGTGTTCGTCTTCGAGACCTCGATCAGGACGATCCGCCGGTGTTCGTGCAGTCGCGGGACGGCTGGATCCCCTTCCTGGAGCGGATCTCCCTCGCCTGGGTCGAACTTGTCCTCAGCGAGACGCTGTTCAGCGACGACCGGCTCTACAACGCGTGTGAGCTGCCCGCGGAGCTGATCCATGAGATACTGCGGCTGTTCACGCACGCCGAGCTGCCTGACTACCCGATGTGGACAGGGGTCGAGGAGGCACCCGTGCGCTGGTTCTCTGCACCTGGAAAGCTCCTGCGGTTGGACGGGCAGGGTGACCACAGCTGGCTGCACGTTCGGGGAAGGACAGCCGCCGACCTCGAGGCGATCTACGCGACCGTCCCCGGGCAATGGGCATGCGGTTACTCCCCGCTCCCCGAAGCCGACGAGCTGCCCTTCTGAGTGAGTGATCGCAGGGGAAACATCGTGCTCAGTCTCGGCAGTCTGCGCGCTGCCTCGTCCTCGCAGCGCACGTCCCACCGCTCACCAAGCGGCCCGGAGCTTCCCTCTTCGTCGCTCTGCTCGGCGTCGACGGCCTCGTAGAACGCTTCGCCGCACTCGTCGTCGACGCCGGTCAGGATCCCGTACGCCTCCATGGCGACATAGTCGAGCGACTCCCAATCCGGCCAGTCGTCGTCCCACATCTCCCGCGGACGGCCCACCAGGCGCTGGACCTCCGGAGTGTCGGCCAGGGCATCGGGGTTTACCACCGCTTGGGAGAACGATTCCCGGCCGAGACTCACCATCCACAGGCCGAAATAGCAGAACCCGTCGTCCGAACACCAGCCGCCGAAGATCCGGTCCGCGGCTGCCCACAGGTCCCACGTGAACGCTTCGTGCGTCACCTCGTCCAAGCGCACCTGGAACTGCACGACCTCTGCCTGCGACCTTCGCGACAGTTCGCCACGCAGCCACGCAAGCCGTTCGTCCTGTCCCCGAGCCTGCCGCCGGCACTCTTCGATGAGCGCCCAGAATGAATCGATGTCCACGGCGGCACTGTGCCAGGCGCCTCTGACAACACCGGTCCACGGACTATGTTCGAGCGGTGGAGAATCCGGAGATCATCATCAAGCTCACCCCGGATGAGGCGCTGGTCCTGCCAGACTGGCTGGAGCAGGTGCAGATGACGGACCTCAGCCGTCTCGTCGACGATGCTGCGGTCTGGGCGCCCCTTCATCGCATCGCCGGAACACTCGACAAGTCGCTGCCCGGGATCTTCGCGACGGACTACACCGAACGTCTGGACGCGGCCCGCCGCAGGCTTCGTCCAGCTCCGGACGACGACACCGATGATCACGAGGGGTCAGACTCATGAGACCCCTCGCGGAGATGACCGAGCGCGAGTACTTCGCCAGCGTCGGCCAACGTCCCGGCATGTTCGTCGGCAAGCCCTCCTTCCACATGCTGACCGCGTTCCTGACCGGCTATGACCAGCATGCGCTGCGGCACGGTGGCCACGGGCTCACCGGCTGGCACGACTGGCTCATCGCCCGTCGGGGACGTGACTGCAGCCACGCCTGGCCTGGCCAAGTCCTCCACATCACCTTCCCGGACGGCTGGGACGACGTCTGGAACCTTCCGCCTGAGGACGAGCAGCGTGCGATCAGGGTCCTGTTCGAGCTCCTCGACGAGTTCGCGGCCGAGCGCGAAGCGGCGCAGGGGCCACAATCCTCGGATTGACTGAGGTACCGGGCCGGACCGCATCAAACATTACCCGTCCAGCTCGGTTAGAACGCATGCAGGAACCTCGCCTCGATCTCGGCGGGCCATGCCCGGACGACTTCCGAGCGGTTGAAGGGCGCCGGCGCGTGGGCAGCATCGCGCGCCTACGGACCGCGGAGACACGGGTCGTCAAATCTTCACGTGCCCAGGCATTTGGCGCGGCCGGAAACATCGACTACAACACCACCCACACCGAAAAACACGACCAAGGGGCGTGTGAGTAGAGATGGGTGAACAGGTTGGCTCAAATCATCGACAACGGTTCTGCCGTGTCCGGCAAGCGGTGGACCGTGCGCTACAGGGAGCCGGGCGGGCGCACCGGGCGTCAGCGGGAGAAGTCGTTCGCCCGGAAGAAGGACGCGGTCGACTTCGCCACCAAGATGGAGGGTGACAAGCGCGAGAACATCTACGTCGACCCCGACGCCGGCAAGGTGTCGCTCCGGCGGTACGCGGACGACTGGCTCGCGAAGAAGACCGCTTCCGCCGGCACCCTTGAGTCGTACGAGCGTATCGTCCGCCTCCACGTGGTCCCCCACCTGGGGAGCAAGATGATCTCGCAGGTCACCGCAGCGGACATCGAGGGTCTGTACGCACGTTGGCGCCGGGACGGGGCGGCTCTCAACACCATCGAATCCCGGCACATAGCCCTATCGGCGCTGTTCTCCCACGCTGTGCGCCACAGGCGGATTCCCGTGAATCCCATGACGCAGGCCGAGAAGCTGGAGAACCCCGTCATTCCTGTCGACGACAGGAAGCTTCCCAGTTTCGACGAGATAACCGCCATCGCCAAGGAGATCGGACCTCGGCTGTCTCCGGCGGTATGGCTCATGACGTGTTGCGGACTTCGTATAGGGGAATCTCTGGGAGTCTTCCCGGAGGACATGCGTGACGGCACCCTGCGAATCCGGCGGCAGGTGATTCGCTACAAAGACGCCTCCGGAAAGTACACGCCGAAATACGCCCCCTTGAAGCACCGGAAAGAAGGCGAATGGCGCGACATACCCGTGCCTGCTTCCCTTGAGCCGTTCATCGACCGGCTTCCGATCCGCAATGCGAGCGGCGGAATGCCGTATCCCGATCTTCTGCGCAAGTCGTGGGACCGCGCCATCAAGCGGCTCGACCTTCCCGCATACAACCCGCACGACCTACGGCATAAATGGACCACCGTGGGCCTGACCAACGGAGTGTCCATTCACGAGGTGTCTCGCTGGCTCGGACATCGTTCGATCAAGGTCACGGTGGACCGGTACGGCCACCTCACTCAGGACGGCCAGGAGCGCTGCCGTCAGGTGGTCGAGACGGCCGTGGGGCCGCACATGCTCACACCAGGCCGAGCGACCGCAGTGCGCGGTGCTGACTTGGTGCTGACTTGACCGGCCAGTAGAGGTAGCAGACGCCGCCCGTACCGCTTCTGACCTTGCCGTTTGCGTCGTAGCGCTTCGTCCGCAGCCAGATGTTCTCCCATTCGCGGCGCCGGTAGATCCGGCGTACGGCCTCGTTGTCGGGTGAGGCGGGGTCGTTGGCGATGATGTCGCCTTCCGCCGTGAAGCCGATGACCGTCATGAGGTGGCCCGAGGTGCCGTACCCGGCCCCGGTGAGCTCCTCCCTGAGGAAGGACTGGGACGTTATGGCCGGGATGCCGGCGCGGATGAGGCTCTCCAGTTCGGTGAGCGAGCGGAGTCGGGTGACCACGGCGTTCATGTCGGGGTAGGTGGCCGCGTAGGCGGCGTTGAAGGGCCAGTTGCCGCAGCCCTCGTACTGGTGGTCGTAGGTGTGGCGGGCCGCGTGGCAGACCTGGGGGTCGGCGAACTCCGGGTTCACCCAGGACAGGTCGTCCGTCGACGGGCGGCGCCCCCAGTACTCGACGATCATCTGGGAGGAGGTGGGGCTGCACCAGGCCTCGCCGCCGTTGTCGTACTCGGGGTACTGCCCGACGTGGGTGTTCTGCGAGTAGCGGGGTACGGGCAGCTCGCGGGCGAGGTCCGGCGCGGCGGCCGGGACCGTGAAGCGGTCCGGGATGTCGGAGGCCATCGCGCCGAGGCGCCACACCGTGGGCGTGAGCCCGCTCCCCGGGGCGCGGTGGAGGGTGAGCCGGAGCCGGTACGAGGCCAGTCGCAGGCCGCTCGCCGTGTCGTCGATCGCGAAGGTGTCGGTCCAGACGGTGCTCTTGCCGTCGGTCTGGTCGTCGACCGAGGTGCGCTTGATGTCCTCGTCGCCGGAGGCCCAGCGGCCCAGGACGTACCAGGGGGTGGCGGTGGTGTCGGTGTACGTGCCGGACAGCTCGACCTGGATCCAGGTGCCGGGCGGGGTGTGGGCGTTCCAGGAGGCGATGACCTCGGTGGCGGACACGGTCGGGGTGTGCTCCGGCGAGGTCCAGCTCGCGTACTCCCAGGCGGAGGTCCGCCCGGTGTGCGGGTCCGTGTAGTCGGTCCGGCCGGCCGGGGCGGCGAGGACGAGGCCGGGGCGGTACCCGGCGACCGCCTTCGTACCGGCCGCGCTCCCGCACCTCCAGTCCGTGTAGGAGGACCAGAAGCGGTTGTCGACGAGCCCGGGCGCGGGGGCGTGGCCCCGTCCGGCTCCGTCCCCGGGGGCCGGGCCGCCGGAGGCGGACGGAGGGAGGCCGGCGGTGCGGGGAGGGGCGGCGGCCGTGGCGGGAGCGGCGGCGGCGGCCGTTCCGGCGGCCGCGAGGGCCGCGGCGAGGACGGTTCTGCGTGGGGTGGAGCTGGTCATGGGCGGTGACCCCCAGTCGAGAACGGTGGGCGTACGGACGGGGCTGCGCGGGCCCCACTATCGCGGCTTCCGACGGGCGTCCGCCAGCACTTCGCCCCGCGTCGCCGCACCAATATTGGTCTCGACCACTGACGGCGGTACCTCCCTGACCTGCGACGGTCCTCCGCTCCCCTACTCTGGGCCCATGAACGACCTCGACCGCGCGGCTCACGCGCTGCTCCGGCTGCCGCCCTCCTGCGGACCGGTCCGGCTGATCGCGGTCGACGGCCACGCGGGCTCGGGCAAGTCCACCCTCGCGGCCCGCCTCTCGACCGCCCTCGGCGACGCCCCCGTCCTCCACCTCGACGACCTCGCCACGCACGAGGAGCTCTTCGAGTGGACCGGCCGGCTGCGCGAGCAGGTCCTCGATCCGCTCTCGCGGGGCGAGACCGCGTCCTACCGCCCGTACGACTGGCGGCTGCGGCGCTTCGGCGAGGCACGCGCGCTACCCCCGGCCCCGGTCGTCCTCGTCGAGGGCGTCGGCGCGGGCCGGCAGGTGGTACGGCCGTTCCTGGCGTGGCTGCTGTGGATGGAGCGCGGCCGGGGGGAGTCATGGGAGCGGGGCCGGCACCGGGACGGTCCGGACCAGGCTTCCTTCTGGGACGGCTGGACCGTGGCGGAGACTCGCCATTTCACCGAGGACCCCTCCCGGCCCTTCGCCGACACCCTGGTACGGGAGTGTCCGGAGGGGTACGACTGGCTTCCCGGGCCCGGTGTGACAGCGGGCGCGCACCAGATCATCACACACCGTGACGGCTTCATGTCCGTGAACTGAGGGCCCGAAAGTCCGCTTCCGCAAGTGCTTCAACTCCGCTTGACCCAAGGGGCGTACAGGTCTTACGTTCTGAATGTGCGGCTTTTCGGAGCCGCCGCAGACGCGAAGCCCCCGGTTGTTCCCCCGTGATCGGGGGCTTCGTTCTGCCCCTTACGCCCCCCTCCGGGGCCCTTCGCAGCCCTTGACGCTCACCCAGGGTCACTGCTTGCGGATCATACGCTTCTCCTTAATCGCGCACCCCCTGCGCAGGTACGATGCCCCCAGGTGCGGTCAAATCCCGTCCATGCGAAGACGGTTGTGGGGGACCCGATGGACATCGGCACGCAGGGCGCGCAGGCCCCGGCCGAGCTCGCCTGGCTGCGCGGAGTCGACGCCTACACGATGGGCGCCTATCCGCAGGCGGAGGACGAGTTCCGGACGGCGGTACGGATCGACCCCGGGATGGCGGACGCCTGGCTCGGGCTGCACGCGCTCCGGGTCGACACCACGACCGCGCTGCTGCGCATGTACCGCAACCGCGACCGCTTCGGCGAACAGCGGGCCCGGTACCGGCGCACCCTGAACTCCTGGTACTGGCTGGGCTGGTGGGTGCAGCCGGTGCTGGAGAGCCCGCGCGATCTGCTGCTCGCGCACGCCTCCCACTGGCTCGACGGGCGCCACGTGGCCGAGCTCGACCGGGCCCTCGCGGGGCTCCCGCCGGTCGACACCGACCCCCAGGTGCGCTTTCTGCACGCCTGTCGCGCCTATCTCGTCAAGGACTGGGACCAGCTGGTCCGGCTCACCGAGACCCTCGTCGACGACCCGCTGCTGGGGATCGAGGCCGGGCTCTTCGGCGGCATGGCCCGGGTGCGCCTGGAGATGTACGGGCAGGCCGAGCCGCTGCTGTCGGCCTCGCTGATGCGCTGCCGCAGCGAGCAGCCCCAGCGCAAGGAGCTCCGCTACTGGCTGGCCCGCGCCCACGAGGGCACCGGGCGCAGCGCCGCCGCCCTGCCCCTCTACCGGGCTGTGCACCGGATCGACCCCACGTTCATGGACACCGCCGCCCGGCTCGCGGCGATCGCCGAGTACGACGGCTTCGAGGGGTACGACGGCATCGACGACCCCGCCGGGCTCGCGACGGTCGCCCTCGGCACCCTCGGCGGAGGGCTCGGCCAGGACACGGTGGACACGGCGCCGGGAGCCGAACCCGACACCGGTGGGCCGCTGGGCGACGGACCGCGGCTCGCCCCCGAGCCCGTACCGCCGGCGGCACCGGTCACCCCGCCGGAGACCGTACGGCAGAAGGCCTCGCTGCCGTCCCAGCCGGTGCCCCCGCGCTTCCCGGCGGGCCCCACCGACCCGGTGCTGCTCGCGGAGGCGCTCGCCGAGCTGGAGGGCATGGTCGGTCTGGAGCCGGTGAAGCGCCAGGTCAAGGCGTTGTCGGCGCAGCTGGAGATGGCGCGGCTGCGCGCCGGACAGGGCCTGCCGGTCCAGCCGCCCAAACGCCACTTCGTCTTCTCCGGCCCCTCAGGCACCGGGAAGACCACGGTCGCCCGCATCCTCGGCCGGGTCTTCTACGCCCTCGGGCTGCTCGGCGGCGACCATCTCGTGGAGGCCCAGCGGGCCGATCTGGTGGGCGAGTTCCTCGGGCAGACCGCGGTCAAGGCCAATGAGCTGATCGACTCGGCGGTCGGCGGGGTGCTCTTCGTCGACGAGGCCTACGCACTCTCCAACACCGGCTACAGCAAGGGCGATGCCTACGGGGACGAGGCCCTCCAGGTGCTCCTCAAACGGGCCGAGGACAACCGCGACCATCTCGTGGTCATCCTGGCCGGCTACCCCGAGGGCATGGACCGGCTCCTCAACACCAACCCCGGCCTGTCCTCGCGCTTCACCACCCGGGTCGACTTCCCCTCGTACCGGCCGCTGGAACTCACCGCCATAGGCGAGGTCCTCGCGGCGGCCAACGGCGACAACTGGGACGACGAGGCCCGCGAGGAGCTGCGCTCGATCAGCGGGCACGTCGTCGAACAGGGCTGGATCGACGAGCTGGGCAACGGACGCTTCCTGCGCACCCTGTACGAGAAGTCCTGCGCCTACCGGGACCTGCGTCTCTCCGGATACGCCTCCACCCCGACCAGGGACGATCTCGCGACCCTCCGGCTCGCCGACCTCATGCAGGCGTACGGCGAGGTCCTGTCGGGCCGCGGTCCGATCGACCGCGGCCCCCAGCAGGAGCCCCCGGGGTACTAGGGTCTGTCGTCACATTCCCGTCGTCGCCCGCAGGGCAGACGGGAATTCGACGACAGGCCCCAGGTCCTGCCGATCGGGCCGGGCCGGCGGCGATCGGCAGGACCTGCCCTAGACCGGCACCGTGGACGAGGCCGGTACGGTCCTGACCCGGTGCGCCGGGTCACGGACCTCGCCCACCAGCGTCTCCAGGACGTCCTCCAGGGCGACCAGGCCGAGGACCCGGCCCGAGCCGTCCGCGACCTGCGCCAGATGGGTGGCGGCGCGGCGCATCACGGTGAGGGCGTCGTCGAGGGGCAGTTCGGCGCGGACCGTCGCCATCGGCCGCCACAGCCGCTGCGGCACCGCCCGTTCCCGCTCGTCCAGGTCGAGGACGTCCTTCACGTGCACGAAGCCCATGAAGGCGGCGCCCGTCTCGGCACGGACCGGGAAGCGCGAGTACCCGGTGCGTACGGTCAGCTCCTCGATCTCGCGCGGGGTGACCGTCGGCGGGACCGTGACCAGGGAGGCCGGGGCGATGAGGACGTCCGTCACCGGGCGGGTGCCCAGTTCCAGGGCGTCCTCGAGACGCTCCTGCTCGGCCGGATCGAGGAGTCCCGCCTGGCCCGCGTCCTCGACGAGCCGGCCGAGCTGGGCGCTGGTGAAGACCGCCTCCACCTCGTCCTTCGGCTCGACCTTGAACGCCCGCAGGACCAGCCGGGCGCAGGCGCCGAGCGCGGCCGTCACCGGACGGCAGACCCGGGCGAAGCCGACCAGGCCGGGGGCGAGCCAGAGCGCGGTGCGCTCGGGCGCGGCCATCGCCAGGTTCTTCGGGACCATCTCGCCGATGACGAGGTGGAGGAAGACGACCGCGGCGAGGGCGATGACATAGCCGAGCGGGTGGATGAGCCCCTCCGGGACCCCGACCGTGTGGAAGACGGGTTCGAGGAGACGGGCGACGGTGGGCTCGGCGACTGCGCCGAGCGTCAGGGAGCAGACGGTGATGCCGAACTGGGCGGCGGCCATCATCTGCGGCAGGTTCTCGAGACCGTGCAGGACCTGCTTGGCACGGGCCCCGCCGAGGGGTTCGATCTGGCTGCGGCGGACGGAGACGAGCGCGAACTCGGCGCCGACGAAGAAGCCGTTGGCCAGCACGAGCAGGACGGCGAAGAGAAGCGGAAGGGTGCTCATCGGGCCGCCTCCGCCCCCACCGGCACGCCGGCCGGGCCGGGTACCGGGTCCGCGGCCGGGACCGATGCCGGGCCGGACGCCGGGTGCGGCGCCGGAAACGCCGCCAGGTCCGCATCCAGTGCTGGTGCCAGGTCCGTGTCCGGATCCGTCGTCGGGTCCGTCCGTACGATCCGGACGCGCTCGGCGCGGTACCGGTCGACCTGACGCACGGAGAGCCGCCAGCCGGGGAGGTCGGCGCGGTCGCCCGGGGCGGGGATGCGCCCGAGGAGATCGGCGACGAGCCCGGCCACGGTCTCGTACGGCCCGTCGGGCACGTCGAGGCCTATCCGGCGCAGGGTGTGGACCCGGCAGGAGCCGTCGGCCTCCCAGGCGGGCCGGCCGTCCTCGGCGGGAGCGGCGGCCAGTTCGGGGCGGCCGTCGGCCACGGTGTCGTGCTCGTCGCGGACCTCGCCGACGAGCTCCTCGACGATGTCCTCCAGGGTGACGACCCCGGCCGTGCCGCCGTACTCGTCGACGACCACCGCGATCGGCTGCTCCCGGCGCAGCCGCTCCAGAAGGGTCTGGGCGGGCAGCGTCTCCGGCACGAGCAGCGGGGGGACCGCGATCCGGCCGACGGGGGTGCGCAGCCGGGCGTGCGGGGCGACGGCGAGCGCGTCCTTGAGGTGGACCATGCCGACGATCTCGTCGATGCGGTCGCGGTAGACCGGGAAGCGCGAGAGGCCGGTGGCCCGGGTGAGGTTGAGGACATCGGCCGCGGTGGCGTCCCACTGGAGGGCGCTCACCTTCACGCGCGGGGTCATGACCTGCTCGGCGGTGAGGCCGCCGAGGGACAGGGTCCGTACGAAGAGGTCGGCGGTGTCCTGTTCGAGGGTGCCGGCCAGGGCGGAATGGCGGGCCAGGGAGACCAGCTCGCCGGGGGTGCGGACCGAGTCGAGCTCCTCGGTGGGCTCGACGCCCAGGAGCCGTACGAGCCGGTTCGCGACCCGGTTGAGCAGGGAGATCACCGGCCGGAACAGGGCGGAGAAACGGCGCTGCGGGGTGGCCACGAAGCGGGCCACCTGCAGCGGACGGGAGACCGCCCAGTTCTTCGGTACGAGCTCGCCGACGACCATCTGGACGGCGGAGGCGAGCAGCATCCCGACCACCACCGAGATTCCCGAGACGGCCCCTTCGGGCAGTCCGGTCGCGGTGAGCGGTCCGTCGAGCAGTCCGGCGAGCGCGGGCTCGGCGAGCATGCCGACGACGAGGGAGGTGAGCGTGATGCCGAGCTGGGTGCCGGAGAGCTGGAAGGACAGCTCGCGCAGGGCGGTGACGACGGTGCGGGCGCGCCGGTCGCCGGCGGCCGCGGCGCGCTCGGCCTCGGCGCGCTCGACGGTCACGAGACCGAACTCGGCGGCCACGAAGAAGCCGTTGGCGAGGATGAGGACGAAGGCCGCTGCGAGCAGCAGCAGGGAGACGATCATGCCGCCGCCTCCGGGGAGGGGGCGGCGCAGGTACTACCGGACGATCCGTCCATTGCTGGAGGGAGTCACTCCTCGGGTCGAAGGGTGGCCTCGCGGGCCGCGGCTGCGGCCCTGCACACGCGAGGCGGTGGTGCCGCTCGGCACCACCGTCTCAAGAGTAGTCACGCGAAGGGCCCGAGGGGCAGGGGGTCGGCCACGGATGGGGGACGGATCCGGGTTCACCCGGGTCCCGACCCGGAGGCCGGACCGCCCGCACGCCGGACCGCCGGACCGCCGGCCCGCCATCGCCGGGAAGCCCGTGCGTCGGACCGCCCGTTCGTCAGGACGGCTGCTCGGCGCCCGTGCCGTGGCTGTCGGCCAGGGCCCGCAGCGCGCGGGCGTCCCGGATGGCCGACTCCTTGGCGATGCCGGGCTGGATGCCGAGCACGGGCAGGCTGGTGCCGTCGCTCAGGTCGAGGAAGACCCACGGGTCGCCGGGGCGCAGATTGACCTTGAGGACCTCGGCCCAGGCCAGCCGCCTGGTCCGGGTGATGTTGACGACCGTGACGCCCTCGTCGTCGGCGACGACCTTGGGCCGGCTCAGCAGCAGCAGGCCCCCGGAGAGCAGCGCGGCGGTGAAGAAGAAGCTGGCCCGCTCCCCCGGCCCGAGCCGCTCCAGCATCACCGCGACGGCGGCGATGACGACGAAGATCGCGACACTCATCGCGACCAGGACGGCACGGGTGCGCCCGGGACGGAAGGTGACCGGCAGGTCCGGCGTCTGGGGGTGTGACATCGGGGGTTCCTCGGGGCCTTCGGTGCGGACGGTCCGTGCCGTCAGAGGCGGCAGGCGTGGATGGCGGTGGTGAGGATGGCGCGCGCGCCGATCTCGTACAGGTCGTCCATGATCCGCTGCGCCTCCTTGGCGGGGACCATCGCGCGGACCGCGACCCAGCCCTCGTTGTGCAGCGGGGAGACGGTCGGCGACTCCAGGCCCGGGGTGAGGGCGACGGCCTGCTCCAGGTGCTCGGCACGGCAGTCGTAGTCCATCATCACGTACGAACGGGCGACGAGGACGCCCTGGAGGCGGCGGAGGAACTGCTGGGCCTGCGCGTTGTCGTCCGTGACGCCGTGGCGGCGGATCACGACGGCCTCCGAGGTGAGGATCGGCTCGCCGATGACCTCCAGACCGGCGTTGCGGAGGCTGGTGCCGGTCTCCACGACGTCCGCGATGACCTGGGCGACGCCCAGCTGGATCGCGGTCTCGACGGCGCCGTCGAGGTGCACGACGGAGGCGTCGATGCCCTGGTCGGCGAGGTGCTTGGCGACGATGCCCTCGTAGGAGGTGGCGATCGTCATGCCGCCGAAGTCCTCGGGGCCGTTCGCGGTGCCCGGACGCGTGGCGTACCGGAAGGTGGAGCGGCCGAAGTTCAGCGGGAGGATCTCCTCGGCGCTGGCGCCGGAGTCCAGGAGCAGGTCACGGCCGGTGATGCCGATGTCCAGCTTCCCGGAGGCGACGTAGATCGCGATGTCCTTCGGGCGCAGGTAGAAGAACTCGACCTCGTTGTCGGGGTCGATGACCACGAGCTCCTTGGACTCCTTGCGCTGGCGGTAGCCGGCCTCATGGAGCATTGCCGACGCAGGTCCGGAGAGGGAACCCTTGTTGGGAACGGCGATGCGCAGCATGGGGTGAGCTTCCTTTGCCTGGGAGTGGTGGGGAGTCTGGTTCTGGGTACGCGGAAGAGGCCGTGCTCAGAGGTGGGCGTAGACGTCGTCGAGCGAGATCCCGCGGGCGACCATCATCACCTGGACGTGGTACAGCAGCTGCGAGATCTCCTCGGCGGCGGCTTCCTTGCCCTCGTACTCGGCGGCCATCCAGACCTCGGCGGCCTCTTCGACGACCTTCTTGCCGATGGCATGGACGCCCTTGTCCACCAGCTCCGCGGTGCGGGAGGTGGTCGGGTCGCCGGTCTCGGCCTTGAGCTTGAGCTCGGCGAAGAGCTCTTCGAAGGTTTTTTTCGCCATGATGGTTCCTAAGAGTACGGGGTGAGGGTCGCGTACCTAGCGCCAGGGTTCGCTGACCGTGCGCAGCGTGGTCGCGGTGGCGACGGCGGCGGTGACGGCCTCATGGCCCTTGTCCTCGCTGGAGCCTTCGAGGCCGGCCCGGTCGAGGGCCTGCTCCTCGGTGTCGACGGTGAGGACGCCGAATCCGACGGGTACGCCGGTGTCGATCGAGACCTGGGTGAGGCCGTGGGTGACGCCCTGGCACACGTACTCGAAGTGCGGCGTTCCGCCGCGGATGACGACACCGAGCGCCACGATGGCATCGTAGCCGCGCCCGGCGAGGACCTTCGCCACGACCGGGAGCTCGAAGCTGCCGGGGACGCGCAGGAGGGTCGGCTCGTCGATGCCGAGCTCGCTCAGGGCGCGCAGGGCGCCGTCGACGAGACCGTCCATGATCTTCTCGTGCCACTGGGCCGCGATGACCGCGACCCGGAGGTCGCCGCAGTTCTTCACGCTGAGGACGGGTGCGCCCTTGCCGCTCATGTCTCTCCTTGAACCGTACGTACGAAAGGTGGCGGAAGCCGGGTACTACTGGTTGCCGCAGGTGGAGGCCGGAGAGCCGTCCAGCCAGGGCAGGTCGTGGCCCATCCGGTCCCGCTTGGTGGTCAGGTACCGGAGGTTGTGCTCGCCGGCCGTGACCGGCATGGGCTCACGGCCCTCGACCGTGAGGCCGTGCCGGGTCAGGGCGTCGATCTTGTCGGGGTTGTTGGTCATCAGGCGCAGGCTGCGGACGCCGAGGTCGGTGAGGATCTGCGCGCCGGCCGCGTAGTCGCGGGCGTCGGCGGGGAGTCCGAGTTCCAGGTTGGCGTCGAGGGTGTCGCGGCCGCGCTCCTGCAGCTCGTACGCGCGGAGCTTGGACAGCAGTCCGATGCCCCGGCCCTCGTGGCCCCGGAGGTAGACGACGACGCCGCGGCCCGCCTCGGTGATCCGGTCCATGGAGGCCTGGAGCTGGGGGCCGCAGTCGCAGCGCAGCGAGTGGAAGATGTCGCCGGTCAGGCACTCGGAGTGGACCCGGACCAGGACGTCCTCGCCGTCGCCGATCTCGCCGTGGACGAGGGCGACGTGCTCGACGCCGTCCACGGTGGAGCGGTAGCCGTACGCGGTGAAGTCGCCGTGTGCGGTGGGCAGCTGGACCTCGGCCTCGCGGCGGACCGTCGGCTCGGCGGAGCGGCGGTACGCGATGAGGTCCTCGATCGAGATGATCGTGAGGCCGTGCTTGCGGGCGAAGGGGACCAGCTCGGGCAGGCGCAGCATGACGCCGTCCTCGCCGGCGATCTCGACGATCGCGCCGGCCGGGCGAAGGCCCGCGAGGCGGGCGAGGTCGACCGCGGCCTCGGTGTGGCCGTTGCGGGCGAGGACGCCGCCGGGCTTGGCGCGCAGCGGGAAGATGTGGCCGGGCCGCACGAAGTCGGAGGGCTCGTGGCTGCCGCTCGCGAGCATCCGCAGGGTGGTGGCGCGGTCGGCGGCGGAGATGCCGGTGGTGACGCCGTGCGCGGGGGACGCGTCGACGGAGACGGTGAAGGCCGTGCGCATCGACTCGGTGTTGTGCTCGACCATCTGCGGGAGTTCGAGGCGCTCCAGCTCCTCGCCCTCCATCGGGGCGCAGATCAGGCCGCGGCACTCGCTCATCATGAAGGCGACGACCTCGGGGGTGGCCTTCTCGGCGGCGATGACGAGGTCGCCCTCGTTCTCGCGGTCCTCGTCGTCGACGACGACGACGGGCCGGCCGGCGGCGATGTCGCGGATGGCCTGCTCGACGGGGTCGAGGGCGAGGTCGGTGGTGTCCCAGGGGGGAAGGGCGGCGCTCATGCGTGGGCTCCTTCCAGAGCGGCGGAGGTCGTACGCGTCCGGAGCCACCAGTCGCGCATGCCCCAGATGACGAGGGCGAAGTAGATGACGTAGACCAGGCCGGAGAAGGCGAGGCCGCTGTTGAAGGCGAGCGGCACGCCGACGAGGTCGACGAGCAGCCAGGCGAACCAGAACTCGACCAGGCCGCGGGCCTGGGCGATCATCGCGACGAGGGTGCCGACGAAGATGTACGCGTCGGCCCACGGGCTCCAGGAGAGCGACGGGTAGAGGGTGAAGAGGCCGCCGACCGCGAGGGTGCCGAGGGCGGCGCCGGCGAGGAGCAGGCCGCGCTCCTTCCAGGTGGCGAAGCGGACCGCGATGGTGCCGTCCTGGGCCTGCTGCCGGCCCCGGTTCCACTGCCACCAGCCCCAGGCGGCGACGCCGATGACCAGGAGCTGCTTGCCGACGCCGCCGGAGAGATGGGCGGAGGCGTAGGCGCCGACGAGGATCAGGCCGGAGAGCAGCTGGGCGGGCCAGGTGAGGATGGAGCGGCGCCAGCCGAGCGCGAGGGCTATGAGTCCGATCGTGTTGCCGATCATGTCGGACCACATGATGTGCTGACCGAAGGCGCTGAACGCCTCGGAGTTGAGCCAGCTCACTTGTCGCTCTCCTTGGCGTTCGGGCCGAGCAGCCGCTCGACGTACTTGGCGATGACGTCCACTTCGAGGTTGACCGGGTCGCCGGACCGCTTGATGCCGAGCGTCGTCAGGTCGAGGGTGGTGGGGATGAGGCTGATGGTGAACCAGTCGTCGCTGACCTCGACGACGGTGAGGCTGACGCCGTCGACCGTGATCGAGCCCTTCTCGACGACGTACCGGGAGAGGTGCGCCGGCAGGCCGACCTTGACGAGTTCCCAGTGCTCGGACGGGGTCCGCTCCAGGATCGTGCCGGTGCCGTCCACATGGCCCTGGACGATGTGACCGCCGAGGCGGCCGCCGACGGCCATGGGCCGCTCCAGGTTGACGCGGGAGCCGGTTTCGAGGGCGCCGAGGCTGGACCGCTTGAGGGTCTCGGCCATGACGTCGGCGGTGAACTCGCCGTCGCCGAACTCGACGACCGTGAGACAGACACCGTTGACGGCGATGGAATCGCCGTGCTGGGCGCCTTCCGTGACCAGGGGGCCGCGCAGTCGGAAGCGGGAGGCGTCCTCCAGCTGCTCGACGGCGACGACTTCGCCCAGTTCTTCGACGATTCCGGTGAACACGGTCAGGCTCCCTTGAGGGTGGCGGTGATGCGGAGGTCGGATCCGATGCGGACGGTCTCGGTGATGTCGAGCCGCAACGCTTCGGTGATGGTGTCGATTCCCGCGCCGGCGAGGGCGTTCGGGCCCGCGCCGAGGAGGACGGGGGCGAGGTAGCCGACGACCTGGTCGACGGCTCCCGCGGCGACGAAGGCGCCCGCGAGGGTGGGGCCGCCTTCGAGGAGGACGGAGCGGACGCCGCGCGCGTGGAGGGCGTCCAGGAGGGCGGCCACGGACAGGCCGCGCTCGGCCCTGGGCAGGCGTACGACGTCGGCGTCGCCGATCGGGGCCGCGGCGTCCTCGGCGATCGCGATCAGGGTCGGGGCCGCGTCGTCGAGGACCCGGGCTCCCGGCTTCACGGCGGTCGCCTCGGTGTCGACGACGACCCGCAGCGGCTGCACGGCCCCCTCCACGCCGCGTACGGCCAGATGGGGGTCGTCGGTGCGGGCGGTGCCGGAACCGACCACGACGGCGTCGGCCTCGGCGCGCAGCCGGTGGACGTCGGCGCGGGACTCGGCGGAGGTGATCCAGCGGGAGGTGCCGTCGGCGGCGGCGATCCGGCCGTCGAGGGTGGCGCCGTACTTCCAGCGGACGAAGGGGCGGCCGCGGCGTACGGAGGTGAGCCAGGCGATGTTGACCGCCTCGGCCTCGTCCTCCAGGAGGCCCTGCCCGACCTCGACGCCCGCGGCGCGCAGGGTGTCGGCACCGCCGGTGGCCTGCGGGTTCGGGTCGCCGACGGCGTACACGACGCGGCTGACGCCGGCCTCGATCAGGGCCTGGGCGCAGGGGCCGGTGCGGCCGGTGTGGTCGCAGGGTTCGAGGGTGACGTAGGCGGTGCCGCCGCGGGCGAGGACGCCGGCCTCGCGCAGGGCGTGGACCTCGGCGTGCGGGCCGCCGGCGCGCCGGTGGAAGCCTTCGCCGACCGGGTGGCCCGAGGCGTCGGTGACGACGCACCCGACGACCGGGTTGGGGCTGGTGGCGCCGAGACCGCGTGCGGCGAGCTCGACGGCGCGTCGCATGGCGGTGATGTCGGCCTGCTGGGCCACCGGGTCCTCCTGCCTCTTCGGGCACGGACTCCGGGGCCTGTCGATGACGACAGAGAGCGAAACGACGCCTCTCGCAGGGTGCGCCGAGGCCGCGTCCTCCGGGTACGCCGATCGATGTCGATACGGCGACCAGCGGACGTACGGCCGGCACACCCCTGACAGGGGTCGCCCGCCGCGCACTGCCTCCCATCCGGACTTTCACCGTCGGTCCAGGAATTTCACCTGGTCAACCGGCCGCTGGCTGCGGACGGGTCGCGGACTATACCGCCGGTTCGGAATTACACCGACCCCGGAGTGCGCTGCTGCTGATACAGGGCCAGTGTGCCACGAGCCGCGCGAGGCGATGTGGCCGAGTTCCTGTGGTCTGGCTCACAGGTTCCCATAGAACTCTTCTTTGGTCCAGACCTATTGACGCACTGGTCTAGTCCTCTTAATCTCCGTGTCACCTCCTAGGAACGGCCCGGCGGCGTGCGCACTCCACGGGCCCAACACGACCCACCCCCTTGTTCGTTGTGTATTTCCACCTCCCCAGGAGGAAACGATCGTGTTGTCCCCCACCGCGAAAAGAGCCTCGCTGCTCTCCTCCGGCGCCGCCGTCGCCGGACTGCTGCTCAGTTCGCTCTCCGGCGGCGTCTCGTACGCGGCCGACAACGAGTCCTGTCGCCCCGACGGGCTCTACAAGACCCCGGGCGTCGACGTCCCGTACTGCTCCGTCTACGACACCCAGGGCCGCGAGAAGATGGGCGCGGACCACCAGCGCCGGATCATCGGCTACTTCACCGGCTGGCGCGACGGCAAGAACGGCCAGCCCGCGTACCTGGCCAAGGACATCCCGTGGGAGAAGATCACCCACATCAACTACGCCTTCGGCCACATCGGCGGGGACAACAAGCTCTCCGTCGGCACGGACGGCCCGAACAACGCGGCCACCGGGATGACCTGGCCCGGTGTCGCCGGCGCCGAGATGGACCCCTCGTTCTCCTACAAGGGCCATTTCAACCTGCTCAACAAGTTCAAGAAGCAGCACCCGAACGTCAAGACGCTCATCTCGGTCGGCGGCTGGGCCGAGACCGGTGGCTACTTCGCGGACAACGGTGACCGGGTCAACTCCGGCGGCTTCTACTCGATGGCCACCAACGCCGACGGTTCGGTCAACCAGGCCGGGATCGACACCTTCGCCGCGTCGTCCGTCGACTTCATCCGGAAGTACGGGTTCAACGGCGTCGACATCGACTACGAGTACCCGACGACCATGAAGGACGCCGGAAACCCGCTCGACTGGCAGATCGCCAACGCCCGCCGCGCGGGTCTGGTCAAGAGCTACGACGCGCTCATGAAGTCCCTGCGCGAGAAGCTGGACGTGGCCGGCGCCGCCGACGGCAAGCACTACCTGCTGACCGTCGCCGCTCCCTCCTCCGGCTACCTGCTGCGGGGCATGGAGACGTTCCAGATGCAGAAGTACCTGGACTACGTCAACATCATGTCCTACGACCTGCACGGCGCCTGGAACGAGTACGTCGGGCCCAACGCCTCCCTCTTCGACGACGGCAAGGACGGCGAACTCGCCGCCGCCAACGTCTACGGCTCGGCGCAGTACGGCAACATCGGGTACCTCAACACCGACTGGGCGTACCACTACTTCCGCGGCTCCATGCCGGCCGGCCGGATCAACATCGGCCTGCCCTACTACACCCGCGGTCACAAGAACGTGCAGGGCGGCACGGACGGTCTGTGGGGCAAGGCCTCCGCGACCACCTGCCCGGCCGGCGCCGGTCTGACCAAGTGCGGTGACGGCGCGGTCGGCATCGACAACCTGTGGCACGACAAGGACACCAACGGTGTCGAGTCCCCCGCGGGCTCCAACCCGATGTGGCACGCCAAGAACCTCGAGAAGGGGATCGTCGGCGACTACGTCACGCAGTACGGCTTCCCGGCGAACACCACCCTCACCGGCACCTACGTCCGCAAGTACGACGCGACCCTCGTCGCGCCGTGGCTGTGGAACGCGCAGAAGAAGGTCTTCCTCTCCACCGAGGACGAGCAGTCCATCGCCGCCAAGTCCGACTACGTGGTCGACCGCGGCATCGGCGGCACCATGATCTGGGAGATGGCCGGCGACTACGGCTGGAACGCCACCAAGGGCCAGTACGAGATGGGCTCCACGCTCACCTCGCTGATGTACGACAAGTTCAAGGCGGCCACGCCGTACGGCGCGAAGAAGTCGAACAAGGCGCTGCCGACCCAGGCCGTGAAGATCGACACCCAGTTCACCGAGTTCAAGCTGGGCGACTCGAACTACCCGATCACCCCGAAGATCAAGATCACCAACAACACGGCGACGGCCCTGCCGGGCGGCACCGAGTTCCAGTTCGACTACGGCACCTCGGCCCCGAGCAACGCCTCCGACCAGTCGGGATTCGGCACGAAGGTCATCAGCAGCGACCACACGGGCAGCAACGTGGGCGGCCTGAAGGGCGACTTCCACCGCGTCTCCCTGAAGCTCCCGGCCTGGCAGTCGCTGGCCCCGGGCGCGTCCGTCGACCTGGCGTTCAACTACTACCTGCCGGTGTCCACGCCCTCCAACTGGACGGTGAACATCAACGGCACGACGTACGCCCTCGCCGGTGACCTGGCGCGCGGCACGACGGTGGTGGAGCCGGGCACGACGACCCCGCCGACCACTCCGCCGACCACGCCTCCCACCACCCCGCCGACGACCCCGCCGACGACTCCCCCGACCACGCCTCCGACGACGCCGCCCACGGGCTGCGGCACGGTCGCGGCGTACGTGGCCGGCAACGTCTACAACGCGGGCAACGAGGTCTCCCACAACGGCCGCAAGTACAAGGCCCAGTGGTGGACCCAGAACGAGGCGCCGGGCACGACCGGCGAGTGGGGCGTCTGGAAGGACCTCGGTCCCTGCTGACCCCACCCCGCTGAGCCACCGGCCCAGTGACTCCCGGCGGCGGACTTTCACGGCCCTTGCCGCCGCCGGGCTCCTCCGCGCCGCGCCCCCCTGTCCGGGGCGCGGCGCGTCCGCGTGTGCGGACCGCGGCCGGGGCGGTCAGGCTGGAGACATGAGCACGATCCTGGTCACCGGCGGTACGGGAACCCTCGGCCGGCCGGTCTGCGAGCGGCTGCGCGCGGACGGCCACGAGGTGCGGGTCCTCAGCAGACACTCA
The DNA here is from genome assembly GCF_044331325.1 of Streptomyces sp. NPDC017246. NCBI lineage: Bacteria > Bacillati > Actinomycetota > Actinomycetes > Kitasatosporales > Streptomycetaceae > Streptomyces > Streptomyces sp. NPDC017246. The sequence continues at coordinate 167,683 of NZ_JBIRMW010000014.1, forward strand.
CCCCCGTACGCCGTCGACCTGCGCAAAGGCGGCCCCCTGCTCGACCGGGCACTCGGCGGGGTCGACGCGGTCGTCCACTGCAGCAACATCCTGCGCGGCGACAAGGAGGCCGCCCGCCTCCTGATCGAGGCCGCGCGGCGGGCCGAGGTGCCCCATCTGCTGTACATCTCGATCGTCGGCGTCGACCGGGTGCCGCTCGGCTACTACCGGACCAAGTACGCGGTGGAGCGCATGATCCAGGGCTCGGGCATCGGCTGGACCCTGCTGCGCGCCACCCAGTTCCACGACCTGATCCTCCAGCTGCTCCAGGGCCTCGCCAAACCGCCCGTGATGCTGCTGCCCAAGGACGTCCGGGACCAGCCGCTGGAGGTGACGGAGGCGGCGGCGCGCCTCGCCGAGCTGGCCGCGGGACCTCCGGCGGGACGGGTGGAGGACATGGGCGGCCCCGAGATCCGCACCTTCGCCGAGCTGGCCCACTCCTATCTGCGGGCGAGCGGACGCCGGCGCCGCCTCCTGGAGGTACCGCTGCCGGGCGGGACGTACCGGGCACTGCGGCGCGGCGGGCACCTGGCACCGGACCGCGCGGCGGGCGGCGTGACGTTCGACGCGTTCCTGGCGCGGCGGTTCGGCGGACCGCAGGAGGCCGGGGGCACCTGACCGGCCGGGGAACCGCCGATCACGGAACGGCCCTACGGTCCGGAGCAGCCCTACGGTCCGCAACGGCCCTACGGTCCGGAGCGGCTTTACGGCCCGGAGCGGCCCTGCAGTCCCGCCGCCGGCGGGCCGAAGAGCGCGTCCTGGGCCGCGTCGCGGGCGACGAGCAGGGCGCCGCGCAGGACGGCCGCGCCGCCCAGCGCGGTCGGGCGGACCTCCGTACGGAGCGGGGAGAGGGAGGCCAGCTCCGCCTGGACGCGCGCGGCGAGTGCGGCGCCGCCCTGATGGCCGGTCTCCCCGGCGAGGACCACGCAGCCTGGGTCCAGGACCGAGACGACCGCGGCCGCACCGACGGCGAGCCGGCGGGCGAGGGCGTCGAGGAAGGGGACGTGGCCCGAGGCGAGCGCCCGGGCGGCGTCCAGGCCGTGGGCGGCGGCGAGGTCCTCGACGGCGGCCGCGCAGGCCAGCTCGTGGAAGCCGCCCTCGCAGTCGGTGGCGGAGGGGAGTCCCGTGGTGCCGGGGACCGGCAGGAAGCCGATCTCGCCCGCGCCGCCCGAGGCCCCGCGGCGGATCCTGCCGTCGAGGAGGACGGCGGCGCCGACGCCCTGGCCGAGCCAGAGGAGGACGAAGTCCTCGCGGTCGCGGGCCGCGCCCTCGCGCAGTTCGGCGACGGCCGCGAGGTTGGTCTCGTTCTCGACGAGGACGTCGGCGGCCAGCCGTTCCTGGAGGACGCCGACGAGCCGCCGGTGCCAGGCGGGCAGTCCCGTGGAGTCACGGAGGTCGCCGGAGGCCGGGTCGATGAGGCCGGGGGCTCCGACGGCCACGCTGTGCAGCCGGTCGGCGCCGGCCTCCTTCACGGTCCGCTCCAGGAGGGTGACCGCCTTCTCGACGGCCGGTCCGGTGCCTCCGTCGTCGCCGACCGGCACGGAGGCCTCGGCGAGGGTGGTGCCGAGCAGGTCGGCGACGGTGACGGAGACCGAGCTGGTGCGTACGTCGAGGGCGGCGAGGTGCGCGCGGTCGGCGACGAGGCCGTACAGCTTGGCGTTGGGTCCCCGGCGCTCGGCTCCGGACTCCCCCACGACATGGACGAGCCCGGAGTCCCGGAGGCGCTCGACGAGATCGGCGACGGTGGGTCGGGAGAGACCGGTGAGGGTCTTGAGCTGAGTGGCCGTCAACGGGCCTTCGTCCTGGAGCAGTCGCAGGGCGAACCGGTCGTTGATGGCTCGTGCCGTGCTCGGGGATGCGGCCATGCGGCGATCCTCTCAGACGCGCCCCGGCGAAGTCGCCATCTCTCGGGCTATTTATCAGGCAGGGTTCCTGATAGTTTACCGGCCACACCACGACCCAGGGAGGGCCCATGGCGGCGGAGACCGTCACCAGCACCGATCGGCTACGGCGGGCACGCATCGCCATCGCCGCCGTCTTCTGCGTCCACGGCGCCGTGACCGGCAGCTTCGCCACCCGTATCCCCTGGATCCAGGACCACGCGGGCGTCAGCGCCGGACAGCTCGGGCTCGCGCTCGCCTTCCCCGCCCTCGGCGCCTCCGTCGCGATGCCGCTCGCCGGGGCGGTCTCCCACCGCCTCGGCGCCCGGGCGGCACTCCGCGCGCTGCTCGCCCTGTGGACGCTCGCCCTGACGCTGCCGTCGCTCGCCCCGAACATCTGGGGCCTGTGCGTCGCGCTCTTCGTGTTCGGCGCCACCGCCGGCATGTCCGACGTGGCGATGAACGCGCTCGGCGTCGAGACCGAGAACCGGCTCGGCAAGTCGATCATGGCGAGCCTGCACGGCATGTGGAGCGCGGGCGCCCTCATCGGCTCCGCCGCGGGCACGGTCGCCGCGCACCTCGGCGGCGACGCCCGGCTCCACCACCTGATCGCGGCCCTGGCCCTCACCGTCCTCGGCATGCTCTTCTGCCAGGGCGTGCTCGACCTGCGCAACACTCCCGACGAGGAACCGCCGCCGCGCTTCTCGCTGCCGCCGAAGTCCGCGCTGATCATCGGCGCGGTCGGCTTCTGCGCGGTGTTCGCGGAGGGCGCCAGCCTCGACTGGTCGGCCGTCTACCTCCGGGACGAGCTCGGCAGCTCCGCCGGCCTCGCGGCCGCCTCGACGACCGCCTTCGCTCTGACGATGACCGTCGCCCGCCTCGTCGGCGACCGGGTCGTGGACCGCTTCGGCTCGGTGCGCACCGTACGGGTCGGGGGCGCCGTCGCGACCCTCGGCGGGGTCATGGTCGTCCTCGCCCCGCACGCCGCCGTCGCCATGGCCGGTTTCGGTCTCATCGGGCTCGGGGTCGCCGTCGTCGTCCCGCTCGCCTTCGCCGCGGCCGGGCGCAGCGGCCCGAACCCCAGCCAGGCCATCGCGGGCGTCGCCACCATCACGTACACCTCGGGGCTCATCGCCCCCTCGGCGATCGGCGGCATCGCGGACGCGACCTCTCTGGTCTTCTCGTTCGGGCTGGTCACCCTGCTCGCCCTGGGCCTGGTCGTCGGTGCGGGGGTCCTCAGGACCGGTGGGGCCGACGGGACCGAAGGCACCGGCGGGCGGGAGTCGGCGCCGACGGCGGCGACGAAGGACTGAACCCCGGCGAAGAGCTCGGGCCCCGTCGCCTAGAAGTCGCCCGGAAGAGGTCGATCGGAATCGGCCGGTGCGGCGGGCGGCAGCCCGCCGCACCTCTCCGACCTGCGGCGGCGCATACCATGTGGCTGATCTTTTGCGGTCACGACACGGCCGCCCATACCGGAGAACGGGAGCGACCTCATGAACCTCGGCGTGCGCTGGACCCTGCACGGCGACGGGAAGACACCCGCCCCCGGAGCCGTCGTCCGCCCGGACGAACGGCTCTCCTGGCCCCGTACGGTCGGCCTGGGCGCCCAGCACGTGGTCGCGATGTTCGGCGCCTCCTTCGTGGCCCCGGTCCTCATGGGCCTCGACCCGAACCTCGCGATCATGATGTCCGGCGTCGCGACCGCGATCTTCCTCCTCGCGACCCGCGGCACCGTCCCCTCCTACCTGGGCTGCTCGCTCTCCTTCGTCGGCGTCGCCGCCGCGATCCGGGCCTCCGGCGGCACCAGCGCCACCGTGACCGGCGCGGTCCTGGTCGTCGGCGCGGTGCTCTTCCTCGCCGGTCTCGCGGTCCGCAGGTTCGGCGCGCGGATCATCCACGCGGCGATGCCGCCGATCGTGACCGGCGCCGTCGTCATGCTGATCGGCTTCAACCTGGCCCCGGTCACCGCGTCGACGTACTGGCCGCAGGACCAGTGGACGGCCCTCCTCGTGATGCTGTTCACCGGTCTCGCCGTCGTCTGTCTGCGCGGCTTCTGGTCCCGGATCGCGATCTTCCTGGGCCTGATCTTCGGGTACGCCGTCTCGTGGGTCTTCGACCTGGTCTTCGGCAAGATCAACTCGATGTCCCCGAGCGGCCAGGTCACCGACCACTGGCGGCTCGACCTCTCCGCCGTCTCCCAGGCCGACTGGATCGGCCTGCCCTCGTTCCACGGGCCGAGCTTCGAGTGGTCCGCGATCCTGGTCGCGCTGCCCGTCGTCATCGCCCTGATCGCCGAGAACGCCGGGCACGTCAAGGCCGTCGGTGAGATGACCGGCGACTCGCTCGACGACAAGCTCGGCACCGCGATCGCCGCCGACGGCGCCGCCTCGATGCTGTCGACGGCCGTGGGCGGCCCGCCGAACACCACGTACTCGGAGAACATCGGCGTCATGGCCGCCACCCGGGTCTACTCCACGGCCGCCTACTGGGCCGCGGCCGGCTTCGCCCTGCTCTTCGGCCTCTGCCCCAAGTTCGGCGCGATCGTCGCCGCCATCCCCGGCGGTGTCCTCGGCGGCATCACCGTCATCCTGTACGGCATGATCGGCCTGCTCGGCGCCCAGATCTGGATCAACGCCGAGGTGGACCTGCGCAACCCGCTCAACCTGGTCCCGGCCGCCGCCGGCATCATCATCGGCGTCGGCGGGGTGAAGCTGACCTTCACGGACACCTTCGAGCTGGGCGGCATCGCGCTCGGCACGATCGTCGTCATCACCGGCTACCACGTGCTGCGGGCCTTCGCCCCGGCGCACCTCAAGGAGCAGGAGCCACTGCTCGACTCCGGGACCAGCTCGTACGAGAGCCCCTCGGTCGAGAGCACGCCGGGCGGGGACCCGCTGTCGAAGAACTGAGTGATTCGCCCGTTCTGGGTAAGCCGGGCCCGAGGAGTTCCCACCCGGGCCCGGCGGCTGGGAGCCTGCCTCCATGGCGCAGACCCAGCAGATCGGGCAGAACCGGCGGATCGGGCAGAGCGATCGGATCGGGCGGAACGAACGGGCCGATCTGATCGAACGGATCGAGACCGGGCAGGACCTCGGAGAGTTCCTGGCCGTCGACCCCGTGGTGGACCGGATGCGGTCACTCCGCTCGGCCTGGCATCCGACCGACGGGGTCGCCGTCTTCAACCGGGTCTATCTGACCGTCACCGAGGAGATCGGCCACGCCATCGAGGCGGGCGGCTTCGCCGACCGGCGGGCCGCCGCCACCCTCGACGTACGGTTCGCCGAGCGGTACCTCGCCGCGGTCGACGCCGTCGCCACCGGCCGCCCCGCCCCCGCCTGCTGGCGGCCCCTCTTCCACTCCCGGCGCCATCCCGGCGTACGACCGCTGCAGTTCGCGCTGGCCGGGATCAACGCCCACATCGGCCACGACCTGGCCCTCGCGGTGGTCGACGCCTGCCGGATCCTGGAGTGCGCGCCGGCCGACCTGGAGGCCGAGTTCGACCGGGTCGGCGACATCCTCGTCCTCCTGGAGGAGCGCATCAGGGAGGAACTGATGCCGGGCCCGGACCTCCTGGAGATCGCGGACCCGCTGACGCATCTGCTCGGCTGCTGGAGCCTCGACCGGGCCCGCGACGGGGCCTGGCTCGCCGCGCGCTCACTGTGGCAGCTGCGCGGCCTCCCCGAGCTGGCCGAGGAGTTCACGGAACGCCTCGACCGCTCGGTGGGCCTGGTGGGACGGATGCTGCTCACGCCCCTGACCAGGCCCTGAACCGTACGCGGCTCAGTCCTCCGGCAGCTCGACCGGGGCGATCTCGTCGTACACGTCGCCCGGACCCGGGTTGGTGGCGTCGGTGCCGCCGCCGAAGTGGTGCATCACGCCCCAGACCGCGTTGAGCGCCGTCTGCACCGCGCCCTCGGCCCAGCCGGCCGTCCAGGAGATGTCGTCGCCCGCGAGGAAGATGCCCCGCTTGTCCTCGGGCAGCCGGTCCTGCATGAAGTGGGTGAACAGGCGTCGCTGGTAGCGGTAGTGGCCCGGCAGGTTCGCCTTGAACGCGCCCATGAAGTAGGGCTCGTTCTCCCAGGAGACGGTCACCGGGTTGCCGATGATGTGCTTCCGGATGTCGACCTTCGGGTAGATCTCGCCGAGCGACTTCAGCATGACCTCCATCCGCTCGTTCGCGGACAGCGGCAGCCACTTCAGGCTGTCGTCGCACCAGGTGTACGAGAGGCAGATCGTGGCCGGCTTGTCCGGGCCGTCGTCCAGGAGGTACGTGCCGCGGGTCATCCGGTCGGTCAGCGTCATCGACATGACGTCCCGGCCGGTGTCCTCGTCCTTGTCCAGCCAGAACGGCCGGTCGACAGGCACGAAGAGCTTCGAGGACTCCATGTAGTGGGTGCGCTCGATCGCCGTCCAGTGGTCGATCGGGAAGAGCGAGTCGTCACAGGCGATCTTGGAGAGCAGCATCCAGGACTGGGCCGTGAAGATCGCCGCCGGGAAGGTGCGGATGTCGCCGGAGGCGTCGGTCACGGTGATCCGGTTGCCCGCGGTCCGGTTCAGCCGGGTCACGGCCGGCTTCGGGGCGCCCTCGTGCAGGGAGCTGAGCGAGGTGCCCTGCGCCCAGTGGACGATCTTCTCCGGCTCGCGCTCCCACAGACGCAGCGGCAGCTGCTGCGAGCCGCCGACGATGCCGCGGTGGTGGTCGTCCGCCTCGGTGTAGACGACGCGGAGGATCTCCAGGATGGAGTTCGGGAAGTCGGTGTCCCAGCCGCCGGTGCCGAAGCCGACCTGGCCGAAGATCTCGCGGTGCCGGAAGGACTTGAAGGACTCCGACTCGCAGAGGAAGCCGTAGAAGGTCTGGTTGTCGAGCTTCTCGACGAGCTTCGACCAGATCTCGCGGATGCGCGGGACGTCGCGCTCGCGCATGGCCTGGTTCATGTCGGAGAAGTCGGCGCCCTCGTCCAGACAGGCGTTCCACGCGTGCATCACGTCGCGGTAGACCTGGGGAAGGTCGTCGACGGTGGTGGCGTAGTGCGACTCGCCCTTGAGGTCGACGACGGTCGACGGGGTCGACTCGGCCAGCGGGTTGGGGAAGGGCGTGGTCTCCAGGTCGACCAGGTCGATGTAGTGCTGGAGCGCGGTCGAGGAGGGCGGGAAGCGCATGGCGCCCATCTCGGCGGTGAGGCCCTCGGTGGCGGTGCCCTCGAAGCCGACGGTGCGCAGCCGGCCGCCGATCTGGTCGGCCTCGTAGACGACGGGCTTGAGGCCCATCTTCATCAGCTCGTACGCGGCGATGATGCCGGAGAGCCCGCCGCCGATCACGGCGACCTCGGTGCCGTGCTCGGTCGCGGGTATCTGGCCGAGCCCGGCCGGGTGGGCCAGGAAGTCGTCGTAGGCGTACGGGAAGTCCGGACCGAACATGGTGATCGGCGGCTGGCCGTCGCTGTGGGGGACGGCGGTCGTGGGCACCGTGGACGTCATGGGGTACGGACTCCTTGCACGGAAAAAGTGAGGCAGGTCGGGGAGGCGGGGAGGGCGGCTCAGACGAGGGGGCCGTAGAGGCCCGGGCGCCGGTCGCGGAGGTAGGGGTTCTCCGCGCGGGAGGCCGCCAGGACGTCGGGGTCGACATCGCCGATGACGAGGTCCTCGCCGCGCCCGGCGCGGGCCCGGGCGGTTCCGTCGGGGCCGGCCAGCGTGGACAGGCCGACGAACTCGAACCCGCCCTCGGGGCCGGTCCTGTTGGCGTACGCGATGTAGAGCTGGTTCTCGAAGGCGCGGACCGGCACCACGGACAGGGGCACGATCTCGGCGGGGTGCATGAGCGCGGTCGGTACGAGGAGGAGGTCCGTACCGGCCAGCGCGTGTGCCCGCACGTTCTCGGGGAACTCGACGTCGTAGCAGATCATCATGCCGACGGTGAGACCGTCGATCTCCGCCTGGACGACGGCGCGGTCACCGGCGGTGAACCACTTCAGCTCGAAGTCGCCGAAGAGGTGGGTCTTGCGGTACCGCGCGAGCGGGATGCCGTCGGCGCCGATGAGCTGCGCGGAGTTGTAGAGGACCCCGTGCCGCTCGGTGTCCCGCTCCGGGTAGCCGTAGCCGACGGCCAGGCCGTGGCGCACGGCGATCGCCGCGACGGCACGGGCGGAGGGGCCCTCGGCCGGCTCGGCCAGTCGGGCCATGTCGGCGCCGATGGCGTACCCGGTGAGGAACAGCTCGGGGGCGAGCAGCACACCCGCGCCGGCGGCGGCGGCGCGGCCGGCGGCCTCGTCGAGGACCTTGAGGTTGGCGGCCACGTCACCGAGTTCACCGGAGCTCTGGAGCAGGGCGGTGCGCAGCGCGGGCATGCGTGATCCTCGGGGGTCGAAGTACAGGGGGAAGACGTCAAAAACGGTACGGTTTCGCGCCGCGTCGGGACAAGACGGCAGCGTTGCGGACCGACCGTCGAACCATTGCGCGATTCACGACCACCGCGGCGATTCGTTGCGTACGGCTCCGCCGCGGGGCGTACGGCTCCCCCGCCGCGCGGCGGAGACGAGGACCGTCCCTCGGCGCGACGACCCGGCGCGGCCCGCGCGGAAGAGTGGTGGTCGTCCGGAGGAACCCCGGACGACCTGCCGAAAGGACCGAGTAGCCATGAACCGCCGCACGAAGATCGTCGCCGTCGCCGCCGCCGTCCTGCTCACCCTGGGGGCCGGGGGAATCGCCGCCGCCTCGGCGGACGAAGCCCCCGCCCCGGCCGCGGCCGCTGCCGTCTCGGAGTCCGCCGCGCTGACCGGCACCGCGAAGCTGTACCGGCCGGCCGGGGACGACATCACGTTCACCTTCGACGCGCACCTGGCGGAGAAGGACCGGCAGGATCCGATGAAGGCCACCGGCACGTTCCGCTTCAGCCACTACAAGGGCGACCGGGGCGGGTACGCGAAGGTGAAGGTCGACTGCCTCACCACGGGCGGCAAGGTGGCCGTCGTGTCGGGTGTCGTCGTCGAGACCGACGTGAAGGAGTTCCGGAAGGCCCGCGTCGGTGTCACGGTGCACGACGACGCGGCCGGCGACCGGCTCGGCTACACGTGGATGACCGCCGACCCGCAGAAGGACAAGGTGCCGCCGTGCATCAGCGGCGCACCGTTCGAGAAGGTCGAGAAGGGGACGGGCGACTTCAAGGTCGTGCCCTGGACGTTCGTCTACCCGACCGAGTAGACCGCCCCACGGGGGTGGGCGGGCGAAGGGCGGTGCGGGAACCACGGCCCGCACCGCCCCGAACGACCACTGCCCCGCGGTGCTACGCGGGCGAACCCGAGGAGAAGCGCCGCAGCAGCGGCGAGAGCACCAGGACGGACTTGGTCCGCTCCACGAAGGGCTCGCCCGCGATCCGTTCCAGGACCCGCTCGAAGTGACGCATGTCCGAGGCGAAGACCTGGACGACGGCGTCCGCGTCACCGGTGACGGTCGACGCGGACACCACCTCGGGATACCGCTCCAGGCCTCGCCGGATGTCGTCCGGCGAGGTGTTGTGGCGGCAGTAGATCTCGACGAAGCCCTCGGTCTCCCAGCCGAGCGCCGCCGGGTCCACCCGTACGGTGAAGCCGGTGATGGCGCCCTCGGCCCGCAGCCGGTCCACGCGCCGCTTCACGGCGGGGGCGGAGAGTCCGACGAGGGAACCGATGTCGGCGTAGGAGCGACGGGCGTCCTCCGCGAGGGCGTGGACGATGCGTTCGTCGAGGTCGTTGAGTCGCACTACGGGTGGATCACTTCTCTGCTGATGCTGCTGACGCTGCGGTGGCCAGTCGGGAACGGCGCATGCCGTACAGGAAGTAGACCACGAGGCCGACGGCCATCCAGCAACCGAAGACCACCCAGGTGATCGAGTCCAGGCTGAACATGTTGTACACGCAGAACAGGAAGCCCAGGATCGGGAAGGTCCAGCCGAGCGGCACGCGGAAGGTGCGGTCCATGGTCGGACGGGTGCGGCGCAGCACGATCACGGCGATGTTGACCAGGGCGAAGGCGAACAGGGTGCCGATGCTGGTGGCGTCGACGAGCTTGCCCAGCGGGATGACCGAGGCGAGGGCGCCGCAGAACAGCGACACGAGGACGGTGTTCACCCTCGGGGTGCCGGTCTTGGCGTTGACCTTGCCGAAGACCTTGGGCACGAGGCCGTCGCGGGACATCGCGAAGAGCACCCGGGTCTGGCCGTAGAGCACGGTGAGCACGACGCTGGCGATCGAGATGACGGCGCCGGCGGCGAGCAGGGTGCCCCAGAACTTCTGGCCGCTGACGTCGTTCATGATCGCGGCGAGTGTGGCCTCGGAGCCGTCGAAGTCCTTCCAGTTCCACGCGCCGACGGCGACGGCCGCGACCAGGACGTAGAGGACCGTGACGATGAGCAGCGAGAGCATGATCGCGCGGGGCAGGTCACGCTTCGGGTCCTTCGCCTCCTCACCGGCGGTGGAGGCGGCGTCGAAGCCGATGTACGAGAAGAAGAGGCTCGCGCCGGCGGCGCTGACGCCGGCCATGCCGAGCGGCATGAAGTCGGCGTAGTTGCCGGACTTGAAGCCCATGAAGCCGATGGCGCAGAAGAGCACGAGCGCGGCGATCTTCACGAAGACCATGATCGTGTTGACCACGGCGGACTCACGGGCGCCGCCGAGCAGGAACACCATGGCGAGCAGCACCACGATGAGGCCCGGCAGGTTGATCACGCCGCCCTCGCCGGGGGCGGAGGAGAGCACGTCGGGGATGGTGACCCCGATGGTGCCGTCGAGCAGCTCGTTGAGGTACTCGCCCCAGCCGACGGCCACTGCGGCCACGGAAACGCCGTACTCCAGGACCAGGCACCAGCCGCAGACCCAGGCGACGAGTTCACCCATCGTTGCGTAAGCGTACGAGTACGAGGAGCCGGCGACCGGTATGGAGCCGGCCAGTTCGGCGTACGAGAGCGCCGAGAAGAGGGCCGTGAGACCGGCGATGACGAAGGCCAGGGTGACCGCGGGGCCGGCCTTCGGGACGGCGTCGCCGAGGACGACGAAAATGCCGGTGCCGAGCGTGGCGCCGATGCTGATCATGGTCAGCTGCCACATGGAGAGCGAGCGGCGGAGACTGCCGCCCTCACCCTGTCCACCCTCTGCGACCAGCAGTTCCACCGGCTTGCGCCGGGTCAGTGCGCCGAGAGCGGAGGTCTTGCGGGTGGTCGATTCCTCGACCGGTGGGGCTGCGCCATGGTCCAGCACTGCGGAGGCTCCTTATCGCTGCCTGTGGGCGGGACGTGGGACCGCGGCGGTGCGTGGGCATGACGGATCAGGCCCACGGGGGAGGGGAACCGCCGAGCAGGCGGTCCCCGCCACTCCTGGTACGAGGCACGAGCCTAAGGGTCCGGGGTTCGCACTCGTAATGCAGGGTTGTTGCGCACTGTCGAATGATCATTGCGCGCTCGGGGCACAGACGGGGAAACATTGCGCTCCCCCGCATGAATCCACACATTGGGGGTGTGAACCGGTCTCCCCGCGCGCATTGACTCCTCGTGCCCCATGACCCACGCTGCGAGCCCTCGAAGACCCGACGATCGGAGACCCAGGTGGGCTGGCTCGACCCGGCACCGTTCCTGCGCGGCACGGCCTGGCTGGACGGGAACCGGCCGGTGCGCGCCGATCCCGACGACCTGGAGCGGCTTCCCTGGGACATCGCCGAGCGGGCCGCGCTGCCCATCGGCGTACGGATCGAGTTCACGGCCGCACCCGGTACGCGCGCGGTACGGCTGCGCTACCGGGCCGCCGTCCCGGAGCCGGGCGACCCCCTCGCCCCGCTGCGCCACTGCTTCGCCCTCTGGAGCGGCACCCGGCTCGTCGGCGAGACCTGCGCCGCCCCGGCCGCCGAGGCCACCGTGACGCTCCCGCTGCCCCCGGGCGGCGGTGTCTTCACCGTCCACCTCCCGGAGGGCCAGGCACCGGTGCCGCTGGCCCTGCGGGCCCTCGGCGGCGCCCTCTCCCCCGCCCCGGTCCGGCCCCGCTGGCTGGTCCACGGCGACTCGATCACGGAGGGCTGGTGGGCGACCCGGCCGGCCCACTCCTGGCCCGCCACGGCGGGACGGCTCCTCGGACTCGACCCGGTCAATCTCGGGTACGCGGGCGGGGCGCGCGGCGAACTCCCGCTCGCCGAGCACCTGGCACGGCTCCCGGGCGAGGTGGTCACCCTCGCCTTCGGCACCAACTGCTGGTCCACGGTGCCCGCGACGCCCGACTGGCTGTACGCCACCGTCCGGGCCTTCGTCGGTCTGGTCCGCGGGGGCCATCCGGACACCCCGCTGCTGATCGTCTCGCCGGTCCTGCGGCCGGCGGCCGAGCACACCCGCAACGCCCTCGGAGCGACCCTCACGGAGCTGCGCAGGGCCATGGAGCGGGCGGGCCGGGACCTGGCGGCCGAGGGCGACGGACGGCTGCTGGTCCTCCCCGGGCGGCCGCTGCTCGGCCCGGAGCACCTGGCGGACGGACTGCACCCGGACAACCGGGGGCACGCCAGGATCGCGGCGGCGGTGGCGGAGGTCCTCGGCGGGGTCCTGGATCCGGGCCCGCCCGTCAGCCGCTCCGCGCCTCCAGGGTCCTGACCAGGAAGACGCACGCGTCGGCGCACGCGTGTGTACGGCCCTCCGCGTCCGTCCGGCTCCAGGGGTCCGTGTAGGCGACGACGGGCGCGTAGCCGAGCCGCGCGTACAACGCCGCCGCCCGCGGGTTCTCCCGGCCCACCCCGAGGCCCAGGAGGGTCCCGCCGCGCTCCCGCGCCAGCTCCTCGGCCGCGCGGATCAGGGCCGTACCGATGCCCTGTCCCCGGAGCCCGGCCCGGACGTCGAGGCCGTTGAACTCCGGGCAGCCGCCGACCGCGGCCCGCACCTCGGGGGCCGCGCACCCGTCCCAGCGGACCTGTCCGTGCCCGACGGGCACCCCGTCCCGCCAGGCGAGGAGATAGGTACCGGCCCCGGCCTCCTGGCGGGCGAACCGGTCCGCATGGCGCGTCGGCGCTCCCGGCGCGGGGAGGTGCCGGTCGAGCAGGGGCACGTCGGCGGCGCGGCAGGGCCTGATCTCCGTACGGTCCACACGATCCATGCGGCGACCGTACGGGACGACGGCGGGCCCCCGGGAAGGAATTCCCGGGGGCCCATCGGTGTCACCACGTGACGGGACTAGCTCCAGCTGGCGTGCAGCGGCTTGCCCTCGGCGTAACCGGCGGCGGACTGGATGCCGATCACGGCCTTCTCCTCGAACTCGGCCAGCGAGCCGGCACCGGCGTAGGTGCAGGAGGAGCGGACGCCCGCGATGATCGAGTCGATCAGGTCCTCGACACCCGGGCGGGCCGGGTCGAGGAACATCCGGGAGGTCGAGATGCCCTCCTCGAAGAGGCCCTTGCGGGCGCGGTCGTAGGCCGACTCCTCGCTCGTGCGGTTCTGCACGGCGCGGGCCGAGGCCATGCCGAAGGACTCCTTGTACGGACGCCCGTCGGCGGTGTGCTGGAGGTCGCCCGGGGACTCGTACGTCCCGGCGAACCAGGAGCCGATCATCACGTTGGACGCGCCGGCGGCGAGCGCCATGGCCACGTCGCGCGGGTGCCGGACGCCACCGTCGGCCCAGACGTTCTTGCCGTACTTCTTCGCCTCGGCGGCGCACTCCAGGACGGCGGAGAACTGCGGACGGCCGACACCGGTCATCATGCGCGTGGTGCACATGGCGCCGGGGCCCACGCCGACCTTGATGATGTCCGCGCCGGCCTCGATGAGGTCGCGCACACCCTCGGCGGCGACGATGTTGCCGGCGACGATCGGGACGTGCGGGTCGAGGGCGCGCACGGCCTTGATCGCGGTGATCATCGACTCCTGGTGGCCGTGCGCCGTGTCGATGACGAGCGTGTCGACGCCCGCGTCGAGGAGCTGCTTGGCCTTGCCCACGAAGTCGCCGTTGATGCCGACGGCGGCGGCGATGCGCAGCTTGCCGTCGGCATCGACGGCGGGGCTGTAGAGGGTCGCGCGGAGGGCTCCCTTGCGGGTCAGGATGCCGACGAGACGGCCGTCCTTGTCCACGGCCGGGGCGTAGCGGCGGTTGGCCTGGTCGAGCGTGTTGAACGCGTCGCGCGGCTCGATGTCGGCGTCGAGGAGCAGCAGGTCCTTGGACATGACCTCGGAGAGCTGCGTGAAGCGGTCCACCCCGGACAGGTCGGCGTCGGTGACGACACCGACGGGACGGCGGTCCTCGTCGACGACGACGGCGGCGTCGTGCGCCCGCTTGGGCAGCAGCGAGAGCGCGTCGGCGACGGTCTGGTGGGGGGCCAGGACGATCGGGGTGTCGAGCACGTGGTGACGGCTCTTGACCCACGAGATGACGTCGGTGACGACCTCGATCGGAATGTCCTGCGGGATGACGACCAGTCCGCCCCGGCGGGCGACGGTCTCGGCCATACGGCGGCCGGCGATGGCGGTCATGTTGGCCACGACCAGCGGGATCGTGGTCCCGGTCCCGTCGGGCGAGGAGAGGTCCACCGCCTGGCGGGAACCCACGGCCGAGCGACTCGGCACCATGAAGACATCGTCGTACGTCAGGTCGTAGGGCGGCTTGACGTCATTGAGGAAACGCACGTGCTGACATCCCAGTCGTTCGGATCGGCCCCTAGGCATTTCAGCCAGGGGAAAAAGCACGTAGTTCATTCTCCCACGCCAGTACGAATACCAGACCCGGGCGATTCATCCGAGGCTTGCGGCAGGGGGTTCGTCGGATCCTCCGAAAGTCTCCCCCAGGGAGAGGAGGACCGCGAGGCGGGTGGGGCGTACGTCGACGGCCGTGGCGAAGACCTCCTGCGCGGTCCGCCACTCGCGGGGGCTCGTCCTCGCGTACTCCTGCCAGCCGGTGACGACGAGGGTGACCGGCCGGGGCAGATCGGTGAGGGAGTCGGCGAGGGCGTCCCAGTTCCGGCCGAACCAGTCCGGCAGCGCGAGGACGGCGGCGCAGCGGTCCATGAGGGCGGCCTTCCCGGTGACGCCGGTCAGGTCGAGGACGACGGGGTCGTCAATTCTCATCCTTGATCACCTCCCGGAATGACTCGTAGTGGTCGTCGGTCCAGTAGATCTCGCCGCTCCGGCCGGTGACGATCCGGCGCGCCCCGCGGTCGCGCTCGCCGGGGGTCCGCACCGTGTACTCGTGGTAGTGGCCGCGTTCCCTCCGGGGCAGGATCCGCTCGAAGTTCGAGAAGACGGCGCCGTCCTTGGCGTACGGGAAGGGCCCGCCCCGTGCGATGAGGGCGAGTGTCCGGCGCGCCTCGGGAGGCAGGTCGGCGGCGCGCACGGTGGGGAGCCCGGAGGTTCCGGTGGGTGCGGCGGCCTCGGCGGTGGCGCTCTGGGCGGCGGTGGCGGGGGTGGTGCGTGCGGGGGCGGCCGGGGCGGCGCCGCCGCCCGCCGAGGAGCAGCCGGCCAGGAAGACACAGAGGACGAGCGCGAGGAGCACGCGCAGGGGCCGGAGCGACATGTCCCGAACATACCGTTACGGGATGGCTCCGGCCCCTTGATCGACTCGACCGACGGCGGCCTCTCCGAGCCGCCGTGGTTCAGCGCGCGTCGTTCAGCTGCCGTCCGGGTCCGTCCGGTCGAGCGCCGGGTGCGTGCCCGGGCTGGACTCGGTGAGGAGATAGTCCGCGGCGGCGCGGTCGGTCACCAGGCTGGTGACGAGCCCGGAGCGGAGCACCGCCCCGATCGCCGCCGCCTTCCGCTGGCCGCCCGCGATCGCCACGACCTCGGGGATCCGGCGCAGCCGGTCCGCCTCGACGGTGATGCAGCGCTCGCCCAGGTCACGGCCGACCCGGCGCCCCTCGGAGTCGAAGAGGTGCGCGGACATCTCGGCGGCGACGCCGAGCGAGGCGTAGTGGGCGCGCTCCTCGTCCGAGAGCATGTCGTGGACGGTGGAGATGCCCGGCTCCCAGGAGCCGATGGAGACGCAGGCGACCGTCACCTTGTCGAAGTACTCGAAGGCCCGCGCGATACCGGTCTGGCTGCGCAGCGCGGCGGCCGTCGCCGGGTCGGGCAGCAGCATGGGCGCGTAGATCGGGTGCGCCTCGCCGCCGGAGACCTGGGCGGCACGGCGTACCGCCTCGACCGAGCCGCGCTCGGCGGTCCCGGCGTCGTACACCCCGGTGAGCTGCACGACCGTGCACGGCGGCAGCCGGTCGAGGGCCGCCGCCATGTGGATGGTGGAGCGGCCCCAGGCCAGGCCCAGGACGTCTCCCTCGGTGACCAGCTCGCCGAGCAGGTCGGCCGCGACCTCGCCGAGGTTCTCCGGGTCGGGCGACTCGTCCTCGCCCTCCGCCGGGGACTCGACGACGACGGCGTGACGGAGCCCGTAGCGGGCACGGAGCGCGTCGGAGCGCTCGGCGTCCAGCTCGGCCGGTACGCGGATCTCGATCCGTACGAGATCGCGCTCCAGGGCGGTCTCCAGGACCCGGGCCACCTTGAAGCGGCTCACGCCGAACTCCTCGGCGATCTGGATCTTGGACTTGCCCTCGAGGTAGAAGCGGCGGGCCATGGCCGCCGCCTGCACCAGCTCCGCGGGGCCCATCCGCAGGGCTGACCGTCCCGCCGACATACCCGCCACCGCGATCTCCTCACTGCTGTTCACGTACCGCTGTTCACGTACCGACCGACGTTCACGTACCGCTGTTCACGTACCGCTGTCGTTCACACTCTGGACTCGCTGTCCATCCTGTCAGATTCGGCGAGCCTTGATCAGTCCTGTGGGCGGCCCGACGGACCGCGTTCATCCACCGGAGGCTCAGTGGCCACACGCCCACGGGGCGACGGCCGTCACGGCGTCCGCGCGGGCCCTCAGCGAGGCGACGGCGGCGGCCGGGTCGGCCGCGCCGTAGACCGCGGAACCCGCGACGAAGACGTCGGCGCCGGCCTCGGCGCACCGCTCGATCGTGGACTCGGCGACGCCGCCGTCGACCTGGAGCCAGAGCTCCAGACCGTGCTTGGAGATCAGCTCACGGGTACGGCGGATCTTGGGCAGCATGATGTCGAGGAAGGCCTGACCGCCGAAGCCGGGCTCGACGGTCATGATCAGCAGCATGTCGAGCTCGGGGAGCAGGTCCTCGTACGGCTCGATGGGCGTGGCCGGCTTGAGCGCCATCGAGGCCCGCGCGCCCTTGGCCCGGATCTCCCGCGCGAGCCGGACGGGCGCGGCCGCCGCCTCGACGTGGAAGGTCACCGAACCGGCGCCCGCCTCGACGTACTGGGGCGCCCAGCGGTCGGGGTCCTCGATCATCAGATGGCAGTCGAGGGGGGTGTCGGTCGCGCGGGCGAGCGACTCCACGATCGGCACACCCAGGGTCAGGTTGGGCACGAAGTGGTTGTCCATCACATCGACGTGCAGCCAGTCGGCACCGTCGACGGCCTTGGCCTCATCGGCGAGCCGGGCGAAGTCCGCGGACAGGATGCTGGGGTTGATCTGCGCCATGTGCCAAGCCTCCCACGTTCTTGGGTACTTCTTTGCCGCCGAGCGGTTTCGGTTGCGGTCCAGACCATTTTCGGTACGAAGCGACGAGCCCGGAACCGGTACAGACCGGGAGATTACGGTCAGGTGATCGAAGGGGCGGAGCTCCCGGGGCACTCCCGGACGCTCCCCGACGCCCCCGTCGCTCAGGCGGTCCGGCGCAGCAGCGCCAGATACATGGCGTCCGTACCGTGCAGATGCGGCCAGAGCTGGATGTCCGGGCCGTCGCCGATCGCCGGCACGCCCGGCAGCAGCGGACGGGCGTCGATCAGCTCGGCGCCCCCGACCTTCTTCAGGACGTCGTCGACGACCACCCGGGTCTCGGCCAGGTGCGGCGAGCAGGTCGCGTACCCCACGACACCGCCGACACGGACGGCGCTCAACGCCTCGGTGAGCAGGGCGCGCTGGAGCGGGGCGAAGCCGTCGAGGTCCTCGGGGCGACGGCGCCAGCGGGCCTCGGGGCGGCGGCGCAGGGCGCCGAGGCCCGAGCACGGCACATCCATCAGGACCCGGTCGAAGGAGCCGGGACGCCACGGCGGGCGGGTGCCGTCGGCGGTGATCACCTGGTACGGGCCGGGGTTGCCGGCGAGGGCGCGCTCGACGAGCCGGGCCCGGTGCGGCTGCTTCTCGGAGGCGAGCAGGACGGCGCCGCGCTCGGAGGCGAGGGCGGCGAGCAGCGCGGCCTTGCCTCCGGGGCCCGCGCAGCCGTCGAGCCAGCGGGCGTCCGAGCCGTCGACCGGGGCGTTGGCCAGGGCGATCGCCACGAGCTGACTGCCCTCGTCCTGGACACCGGCCCGGCCGTCCTTCACCGCCTCGATGGCGCCGGGCTCGCCGCCCTCGGCCATCCGGACGGCGAACGGCGACCAGCGGCCCGGCAAGCTCTCGGTGGCCTCGGCGAGCTCCTCCGTGGTGGAGCGTCCGGGCCGGGCGACGAGGGTGACCTCGGGGCGCTCGTTGTCGGCCTCCAGGAGGTCCTCGATCCCGGCGCGGCCGCCGCCGAGGGAGTCCCAGAGCGCCGAGACGACCCAGCGGGGGTGCGAGTGGACGACGGCGAGGTGGTCCTCGGGGTCCTTGTCGTACGGCGGGGCGACCTGCGCCACCCAGGCGTCGAGGTCCTGCTGGGAGATCTTCCGCAGGACGGCGTTCACGAACTTGGCCCGGCCGTCGCCGAGCACCACACGGGCCAGCTCGACGCTGGCGGAGACGGCGGCGTGGGTGGGGATCCGGGTGCCGAGCAGCTGGTGCGCGCCGAGCGCGAGCACGTCGAGCACGGGCGGGTCGACCTCGCGCAGCGGCCGGTCGATGCAGGCGGAGATGATCGCGTCGTACGTGCCCTGGCGGCGCAGCGTCCCGTAGACCAGCTCGGTCGCGAGCGCCGCGTCCCGGCCGTCGAAGTTCCCGGCCTCCCGGGCCTTCCGCAGCAGCGGCGGCAGCACCAGGTTCGCGTAGGCGTCCCGCTCGTCCACCGCCCTCAGCGCCTCGAAGGCGAGCATCCGGACGGGGTCCTTCTGGGGCCGCCGGTAGGGCTTGTGGGGACGGCGACGTGCCTGCTCGCTCAAAGGTGCTCCGCGTGACGAAATGACGAGGTCGAACCCCCCAAGCCTACGTCCGCCGCGCCCCCACCCGCTCCGGGGCCCGTGACCGGCGCCCACCGGCCCTCACCGGTCCGGCGGGGCCGACCGTGGCACCCGGCCCACGGCCCGCCCGGCCGTACCCCTCTCAGCCGCCGTACTGGGCGCTGTCCAGGGCTCAGTACTGGGCTCGGTCCAGGGCGCCGTCCCGGGCTCGGTCCGGGCGCCGTCCTAGGCGCCGAGGAGCTCGCCGGGCGCGATGCGGACGCCGCGGGCCCAGTCGGCGGCCTTCATCGGCTTCTTGCCCTGGGGCTGGACCCAGAGCAGTTCGACGGCGTACGAGCCGGTGCCCGCGTACACGTTGTTCTTGCCCGCCGCGAGCTCGCCCGGGGCGAGGTCCGTACGGTCCGGCAGCGGCGTGACCTGGATCAGCTTGAGGCGCTCGCCGCGGAAGACGGTCCACGCGCCGGGGGCCGGGGTGCAGCCGCGGACCACCCGGTCCACCCGGAGCGCGGGGGCGGCGAAGTCGACGTGGGCGTCCTCGACCTGGATCTTCGGGGCGAGGGTGATGCCCTCGACGGGCTGCGGAACGGCCTGGAGCGCGCCGTCCTCGATGCCGTCCATGGTGGCGGCGAGCAGGCCGGCGCCCGCGAACGCGAGCCGGGTGAGCAGATCACCGCTGGTGTCCGTGGGCCGGATGTCCTCGGTCACGACGCCGTAGACGGGACCCGAGTCGAGGCCCTCCTCGATGAGGAAGGTGGAGGCGCCCGTCACCTGGTCGCCCGCCATCAGCGAGTGCTGCACCGGCGCGGCACCCCGCCAGGCGGGCAGCAGCGAGAAGTGCAGATTGACCCAGCCGCGCGCGGGGATGTCGAGCGCGACCTTGGGGAGCAGCGCGCCGTAGGCGACGACCGGGCAGCAGTCCGGGGCGATCTCCCGCAGCCGGGCGAGGAAGTCCTCGTCACGGGGCCTGACCGGCTTCAGGACCTCGATGCCGGCCTCCTCCGCCCGCTGGGCCACCGGGCTGGCGACGAGCCGCCGGCCGCGCCCCGCCGGGGCGTCCGGCCGGGTGATCACGGCGGCCACCTCGTGCCGGCCGGAGGAGAGCAGGGCGTCCAGGGCGGGTACGGCGACCTCGGGGGTGCCTGCGAAGACGAGCTTCATGGGTGGCGACTGCCTGTCTGTCCGGGGGCTTTACGGGCAGCGCACCAGTCTAGGCGTCCTGTACGGAGGGGGCGTACGGAAGGACGAGCGCCCCGCGCATATGCGTGTACGCCCCCGCAGCGTGACCCAACCCCGGGTGGCGCGTTGGTCAAGAGAGATTGACCGAATCGGGTCGCCGTTCCCCCCTGCGGCCCTTCCCTTTACATGCCGGTTCGAGAGGCTTTCACATGGCCGACCACGCAACCCACGACGCCCAGGCTCGGGCGAGTCTGCACCTGTTGGTGCGGGACATCGAGCGGGTCCGGCGGCAGGTGGACGCACTGCGCACGCTCACGGCCCAGCTGGGCAATGTCTACCGCCCTCGCCGCTCCGGCCCGTCGACGGGCTTCGTCGTCTACGGGCGCGCGCCCGCCCCGACCGTACGTCTCGCGCAGGAGCTGCGGGACAGTGTCGAGACCCTGGTGACCGCGGCGGTCGACTTCGACCGCTCCCTCGGATTCTCCTGGGACGCGGTGGGCTCCGCCCTCGGAGTCACCAAGCAGGCCGTCCACCGCCGCTACGGCGCCCGGCGCGCGCCCCAGCCGGGCGTCGGCGTCGACCAGGAGCCGATCGTGGAGCCGGGCGCGACCCGCACGCTCCCCTCGGTCCCCGCCGCCCGTTCGATGCCCCCGCAGCCGACCTCGGGCAGCGCCTCCCTCCGCGAGGACCCGCGTCCGTCGGCCTTCCCGAGCCCGCGCAACGGCTGACCTGCGCGCATCCGACGGCCGTCCGTCCCCCACGGGGGCGGGCGGCCGTCCGCCGTACCCGGCGGAAGCCTGGCTCCCCCGTCGCCGGGCGGAGAACCGGAGGCCACGGCCCCGCGGGGCCCGTCGCGGAGCCCGCCGTCAGCCGATGTCCGGCGGATCGACCCGGATCCGCACCGGGTCCCCGCCGCCGCGCGCGAGACGGCCCGCCCTCGCCTGCTTGAGAGCCGCCGCCAGGGCCGCGCCGCTGCCCGGTGGGACCCGGACCAGGGCCCGGTCCCACTGCTCGCCCGGCGGCGGGTCGCCGGGTCTGCGGGGTCCGCCGGGGCGGACCACCGGAAGCGGCACGGGGCCGAGCACCTCGGCGTCCATGGGCAGCCCCGCCCCCGCCAGGAAGTTTTCGACAGCCTCCGGCGGGCCCGTCACCGCGGCCATCCGGGAGACCGGAGGGAAGCCCAGCTCGGCCCGCTCGGCCAGCTCCCGCTGGGCGTGCCCGACGGGGTCCCAGCGGACGAGCGCCTGGACGGGCCGGAGCGTCGGCTCGGCGACCACGACGACGGTGCCGCCCTCGGGCTGCCCGCGCACCAGGGAGGCCGCGTCGATCCAGCGACGCAGCGCCTCCTCGCCCGCGCGCAGATCGGGCCGGCCGAGCATGGCCCAGCCGTCGAGGAGCAGGGCGGCCGCGTAGCCGCCCTCGGCGACGGGTTCGGCGCCGGGAGTGGAGACGACGAGCGCCGGGCGCCCGGGCACGCTGTCCAGGACGTGGTCCCGTCCCGAGGTCCGGACCGGCACCGCCGGGAACGCCCGGCCGAGCTCCTCCGCCGTCCGCCGGGCGCCGACCACCTGCGCCCGCAACCGGGTGGAGCCGCACTCCACGCAGTGCCAGTCGGAGGCGCCGCGCCCGCACCAGCCGCAGTGCAGCTCCCGCTGTTCGGGAGCCTCCAGCGGCCCCGCGCAGTGGCGGCAGCGGGCGGGCGTCCGGCAGCGCTCGCAGGCCAGCCTCGGTACGTACCCCCGGCGGGGCACCTGGACCAGCACCGGCCCGGTCTTGAGCCCCTCCCGTACGGCCTGCCAAGCCAGCGAGGGCAGCCGGGCGGCGCGCGCGGCCTCGTCGCGGGCGAGTTCGCCGTCGCCGACGGTGCGGATCAGCGGGGCCGCCCTGCGGACCTGCTCGCGTCCGGCGTTCAGGGCCTGGGCCCAGCCGGACTCGACGAGCTGCGCGGCCTCGACGGTGCAGCTGGTGCTTCCGAGCAGAAAGGCGCACCGGTCGTGGGCGGCGCGGAGCAGCAGCACATCGCGCGCGTGGGGCTGCGGGGCGTGGGGCTCGCTGTGGCTGCCGTCGCCGTCGTCCCAGATGACGACGAGGCCGAGGTCCCGGACGGGGGCGAACATCGCGGCCCGGGTTCCGACGACCGCCCGCACCGCCCCGCGCCGCACGGCGAGCCACTGCGCGTACCGCTTCTCGGGACCCGCCTCGGCGGTGAGCAGGGCGTGCCGTCCCTCCCCCAGGACGGCGGTCAGGGCCGCGTCGACCCGCCCCGCGGCCCGCCCGTCGGGTACGACGACGAGCGCGCCCCGGCCGGAGGCCAGGGTCGCGCCGACGGCCCGGGCGATCTCCTCGGCCCAGTACGGTCCCGGCAGCGCGTTCCACACGGCCCGGGGTGCCCCGCCGCGCGCGAGGGACTCCAGGAAGGCGGGCCCCCGCTCGTAGCGTCCCCAGCTCTCCGGCTCCGGAGCCGTCGGTGGCGGCAGCGGTTCCGGTGAGGTGCGGCCTTCGGCGCGGGCGCTGCGCGGGGGCACGGCGAGCTGGAGCACGTCGGCGAGGCTGCCCGCGTACCGGTCGGCGACGGCCCGCGCAAGTCCGAGCTGCTCGGGGCCGAGCACCGGCTCCGGGGAGACGACGTCGGCGAGGGCGGCCAGCGGCCCGGAGTAGTCGGAGGTGGCCCGGCGCTCGACGAGGAAGCCGTCGATGAGCCGCCCGCCCTCCCGGCGTCCGTTCTTGACCTGGTGCGCCCCCGCGCCGAACCGCACCCGCACCCGCACCCCGGGCCGCGCGATCTCGTCCAGCTCCTCGGGGACCGCGTAGTCGAAGAACTGGTCGAGGTGCAGCGCCCCCTTGTTCACGACGACCCGGGCGACGGGCAGCTCCTTGGCCAGCGCGGCCCCCCGCCAGGTCCGCGGCTTGGCCCGCGGCACCTTCGCCTTCCGCACGGTCTCCCGGATGAGCGCGAGCTGCTCGGGCTCACCGGACTCCTCGGACCTCTCGTTCTCGCTGCTCACAGCCCCATACCTACCAGACGCCACCGACAAGCCGGGTACGTCGAAGCCCGGCACCCCCCAGGGGTGCCGGGCTTCGGTCGCTCGTGGCCGGGTACTAGAGGCCGGCGGCCTTGCGCAGGGCGTCCACGCGGTCCGTGCGCTCCCAGGTGAAGTCCGGCAGCTCGCGGCCGAAGTGGCCGTAGGCGGCGGTCTGGGAGTAGATCGGGCGGAGCAGGTCGAGGTCGCGGATGATCGCGGCCGGGCGGAGGTCGAAGACCTCGGCGATGGCGTTCTCGATCTTCTCGTTGTCGACGGTGTTGGTGCCGAAGGTCTCGACGAAGAGTCCGACGGGCTCGGCCTTGCCGATCGCGTAGGCGACCTGGACCTCGCAGCGCGAGGCGAGGCCCGCGGCGACGACGTTCTTGGCGACCCAGCGCATGGCGTAGGCGGCCGAGCGGTCGACCTTGGACGGGTCCTTGCCGGAGAAGGCGCCGCCACCGTGGCGGGCCATGCCGCCGTAGGTGTCGATGATGATCTTGCGGCCGGTGAGGCCGGCGTCGCCCATCGGGCCGCCGATCTCGAAGCGGCCGGTCGGGTTCACCAGGAGGCGGTAGCCGTCGGTGTCGAGCTTGATGCCGTCCTCGACGAGCTGCTTGAGCACGTGCTCGACGACGAACTCGCGGATGTCGGGCGCGAGCAGCGACTCGAGGTCGATGTCGGAGGCGTGCTGCGAGGAGACGACGACCGTGTCGAGGCGGACGGCCTTGTCGCCGTCGTACTCGATGGTGACCTGGGTCTTGCCGTCGGGACGCAGGTACGGGATGGTGCCGTTCTTCCGGACCTCGGTCAGCCGGCGGGAGAGCCGGTGCGCGAGGTGGATCGGGAGCGGCATCAGCTCGGGGGTCTCGTCCGACGCGTAGCCGAACATCAGACCCTGGTCGCCCGCGCCCTGCTTGTCCAGCTCGTCCTCTTCGTCCCGCTGGGAGGCACCCTCGACCCGCTTCTCGTACGCGGTGTCCACGCCCTGGGCGATGTCCGGGGACTGAGACCCGATGGACACCGACACGCCGCAGGAGGCGCCGTCGAAGCCCTTCTTCGAGGAGTCGTAACCGATCTCGAGGATCTTGTTCCGGACGAGGGTCGGGATGTCCGCCCACGCCTTGGTGGTCACCTCACCGGCGACGTGCACCAGGCCGGTGGTGATCAGCGTCTCGACGGCCACGCGCGAGGTGGGGTCCTCGCGCAGCAGGGCGTCGAGGATGGTGTCGCTGATCTGGTCAGCGATCTTGTCGGGGTGTCCCTCGGTGACGGACTCCGAGGTGAACAGACGACGGGACACAACGCTCCCTGGGGTTGCAGCGGCTGCTGGCTCTTCTTTGACGGACCGGCAGGGGGCTGCGCCCCAAGACGTTCCGTGAACAGTCTATCGGTCACGGTCGCGGGATGGACCAGGTGTCTCGCCTGGCGAATGCCCTGAGCGGATGAATCCGGTCGCTTCGCACGGCTCGGACCCCCTGATGGGGCGTACATCACACGCGCCCCGCTGGATTCGCGGTCGTCGCGGACGGGAGGCGTGTCAGGGCGCGGCGCGGGCGTCGTGTGTCAGGTCGCGGAGCGCAGACGCGGCAGGACCAGGTCCCAGACCGTCTCGGCGAGCGCTTCCTTCGGGCCGTACGGCACGGGGATCTCGGTGCCGTCCGAGGCGAGCACCACGGCCTCGTTCTCCTCGGAGCCGAAGGTCTTGCGCTCCCCCACCTCATTGACGACGAGCAGGTCGCAGCCCTTGCGGCGGAGCTTCTCGCGCCCGTTGGCGAGGACGTCGTCGGTCTCGGCGGCGAAGCCGACCACCACCTGGCCCGGCAGGGCACGGTCGGCGGCGAGCTCGGCGAGGATGTCGGGGTTGCGGACCAGCTCGACGGTGGGCGCTCCGCCGTCGTCCTTCTTCTTGATCTTCCCGGCGGCGTAGACGGCCGGCCGGAAGTCGGCGACGGCGGCGGCCATCACGACCGCGTCGGCGTCGGCGACGGCCTTGAGCACGGCCTCGCGGAGCTGGAGCGCGGTGCCGACGTGGACGACGTCGACGCCGGCCGGGTCGGGGATGCCGGTGTTGGCCTCGACGAGGGTGACCCGGGCGCCCCGGGCGGCGGCAGCCCGCGCGAGGGCGTAGCCCTGCTTCCCGGAGGAGCGGTTGCCCAGGTAGCGCACGGGGTCGAGGGGCTCCCGGGTGCCGCCGGCGCTGACCACGACATGGCGTCCCGCGAGGTCCGGGGTGAGGGCGTCGGCGCCGCGCGCGAGGACGCGTCGGCAGACCTCGAAGATCTCCGCCGGGTCGGGGAGCCGTCCCTTGCCGGTGTCGACGCCGGTGAGGCGGCCGACGGCGGGCTCGATGACGACGGCGCCGCGGCGGCGCAGGGTCGCCACGTTCTCCTGGGTCGCGGGGTGCTCCCACATCTCGGTGTGCATGGCGGGGGCGAAGACGACGGGACAGCGCGCGGTGAGCAGGGTGTTGGTGAGCAGGTCGTCCGCGAGGCCGTGGGCGGCCTTGGCGAGCATGTCGGCGGTGGCGGGGGCGACGACGACGAGGTCGGCGGCCTGTCCGATCCGGACGTGGGGCACCTCGTGGACGGTCTCCCACACCTCGGTCGAGACGGGGTTCCCGGAGAGCGCGGACCAGGTGGCCTCGCCGACGAAGTGGAGGGCGGAGTCGGTGGGGACGACCCGGACGTCGTGGCCGGACTCGGTGAGCCTGCGCAGCAGCTCGCACGCCTTGTAGGCGGCGATGCCGCCGCTGACACCCAGAACGACCTTCGGCTTGCCTGCTGCGCCCACTGCTGCTCCCCGCACTCGGATGCGTACGACTCCATGAGACACCACAGGCCCGGCGGATGATCCGCCGGGCCTGTGGTGACAAGCGTTACACGTGATACGTGCTTACGTAGCCGGGCCCTCGATGGCCTCGGACGTCAGCAGACCCGCGTTGATCTCGCGCAGGGCGATCGAGAGCGGCTTCTCGTGGACGTGGGTGTCGACCAGCGGACCCACGTACTCCAGCAGGCCCTCGCCGAGCTGGGAGTAGTACGCGTTGATCTGACGCGCGCGCTTGGCCGCGTAGATCACGAGGCTGTACTTCGAGTCCGTGGCCTCGAGCAGCTCGTCGATCGGCGGGTTGATGATGCCCTCGGGCGCGGTGATGGAAGAGGACACGCTCTACCTTCCGAAGATGGAAAAAAGATCAGACTGCCGTTGGGCGTCCGGGGGATTCAGTGGATCATTCCCCAGAAGTCAACAGCATCAACGTTAGCAGCTCACGCGCGACGTCCTCGACGGAGGTGTTGACGAGGGTGGTGTCGAACTCCGACTCGGCGGCCAGTTCGATCTTCGCGGCCTCCAGCCGGCGCGCGATGACCTCGGGCGACTCGGTGCCGCGGCCGGTGAGGCGGCGGACCAGTTCCTCCCAGCTCGGCGGGGCCAGGAAGACCAGCTGGGACTCGGGCATCGAGTCCTTCACCTGACGGGCGCCCTGGAGGTCGATCTCCAGGAGCACGGGCTCTCCGGAGTCGAGGCGCTCGAGGACCGCGCCGCGCGGGGTGCCGTAACGGTTGCCCGCGAACTCGGCCCATTCGAGGAGCTCACCGTTGGCGATCAGCTTGTCGAACTCGTCGTCCGTCACGAAGAAGTAGTGGACGCCGTGCTTCTCGCCGGGGCGGGGCTTCCGTGTCGTCGCCGACACCGAGAGCCAGACCTCGGGGTGGACCTTGCGCATATGAGCGACGACCGTGCTCTTGCCGACCCCAGAAGGGCCGGAGAGCACGGTCAGCCGCGGACGTACCTCTGCTGCCATGCAGCGATTATTCCAGCTTTACCGGTGTGCCCGGGACGCATGCCCCGGATCGGAAGCCGGACCGGTCGCCGGATCAGGCGCCGGCGCCGCCGAACTCGCGCTCCAGAGAGGCGATCTGGTTGGAGCCGAGGCCGCGCACACGGCGGCTCTCGGAGATGCCGAGCCGCTCCATGATCTGCTTGGCGCGGACCTTGCCCACGCCGGGCAGGGACTCGAGCAGCGCGGAGACCTTCATCTTGCCGATGACGTCGTTCTCCTGGCCGGTCTTGATGACCTCGTGGAGCGAGGCGCCGGAGTGCTTGAGTCGATTCTTGACCTCGGCCCGCTCCCGGCGAGCCGCGGCGGCCTTTTCGAGCGCGGCTGCGCGCTGTTCAGGGGTAAGGGGCGGAAGAGCCACGCCTACGTCACCTCGGATGTCGATCTGTCGGATACGGACCGGTGAGGAACCCTGCGCCCCACACCAGTGGAGCAACGCTCAACGGAGTGGTCGTTGAACGCCTGCTCTGCCCCGGAGACTAGCGGCCGAGGCCGCTCCAGTCAGCGAGAACAGCGGAAAAGTCCTGGTCAGCATCGACCGACCGGGACTTTTCCGGCATAACGACCCGGTTTTGAGCCAAGTTTTCGTCAAGGAGTGAGACGGCCCGGTGAGACGCGTCGTCTCACCGGGCCGAAACAGCTCCGAAACAGGCCCGATCCGCTCCGACCTGCGGAGAGACCGGGAGGCCTTCAGCCGGCGACGGCCGCGCGGATCTCGTCCGCGTACCGGTGCGCCGAGTCCCGCAGGGCGGCCGCGTCAGGACCGTGCCGCAGGACCCCGCGGCTGACGTTCGGGACGACGTTGCCGACGGCAGCGCCGAAGACGGCGGGCAGATCGGCCGGGGTCGCGCCCTGGGCGCCGATGCCGGGGGCGAGGAGCGGACCGTTGATGTCCAGGTCGAACGAGGACAGGTCGCCCAGGGTGGCGCCGACGACCGCGCCGAAGGAGCCCATCGGGGTCTCCCCCGCGTTCTCGGCGGCGAGGTGCGCCAGCATGGTCGCGCCGATCGTGCGGCCGTCCTCACGGACGGCCCGCTGGACCTCCGCGCCCTCCGGGTTGGACGTCAGCGCCAGGACGAAGAGACCGGCGCCGGACTCGCGGGCCAGGTCGACGGCCGGCTTCAGGGAGCCGTAGCCGAGGTACGGGGAGACCGTGAGCGCGTCGGAGAAGAGCGGGGAGTCCTTGCGCAGGAAGGCCTCGGCGTACGCGGCCATGGTGGAGCCGATGTCGCCGCGCTTGGCGTCCATGACGACCAGGCCGCCCGCCGCGCGCAGATCGGCGACGGCGCGCTCCAGGACGGCGATCCCGCGCGAACCGAAGCGCTCGAAGAACGCGGCCTGCGGCTTGAAGACGGCCACGGTGTCCGCGAGCGCCTCGACGACGGTGAACGTGAACCGTTCCAGACCGGCGATGTCGTCGGTCAGGCCCCAGGAGTCCAGAAGGGCGGCGTGCGGGTCGACGCCGACGCAGAGCGGGCCGCGCTCGTCCATGGCGGAGCGCAGACGGGTACCGAAGGAGAGGGTCACGGGGTGGCCTTTCGGGAGTCGGCGCCGACGGCCTCGGCGAGGGTGGCGTACGGGGAGGCCGCGAGGCGCGCCGCGAGGCCCTTGTGGATCGCGCGGGCGTAGAACGGGCCCTCGTAGATGAAGGCGCTGTAGCCCTGGATCAGGGTGGCCCCGGCCAGGATGCGCTGCCAGGCGTCCTCGGCGTTCTCGATGCCGCCGACGCCCACGAGGACCAGGCGGTCGCCCACGCGCGCGTGCAGCCGCCTGAGGACCGCGAGGGAGCGCTCCTTGACGGGGGCGCCGGAGAGGCCGCCGGTCTCCTTGACGAGCTCCGGGTCGGACTTCAGGCCGAGGCCCTCGCGCGCGATGGTGGTGTTGGTGGCGATGATGCCGTCGAGGCCGAGCTCCAGGGCCAGGTCGGCGACCGCGTCGACGTCCTCGTCGGCGAGGTCGGGGGCGATCTTGACCAGGAGCGGGACACGGCGGTCGGTGACCGTACGGTCGGCGGCCTCCCGTACGGCCGTGAGGAGCGGGCGCAGGGACTCGGTGGCCTGGAGGTTGCGCAGCCCCGGGGTGTTCGGCGAGGAGACGTTGACCACGAGGTAGTCGGCGTGCGCGGCCAGGCGCTCGGTGGACTTCACGTAGTCGGCGGCGGCCTCGGCCTCGGGGACGACCTTGGTCTTGCCGATGTTGACGCCCACGACGGTCCTGAAGACCGGCACGCGCGCGTGGAGGCGGGCGGCGACGGCGGCGGAGCCCTCGTTGTTGAAGCCCATGCGGTTGATCAGGGCGCGGTCCGGGATCAGCCGGAAGAGGCGCTTCTTGGGGTTGCCCGGCTGGGCCTCGCCGGTGACCGTGCCGATCTCGACGTGGTCGAAGCCGAGCATCGACATCCCGTCGATGGCGACGGCGTTCTTGTCGAAGCCGGCGGCGAGCCCGAAGGGGCCGTGCATGCGCAGGCCGAGGGCCTCGGTGCGCAGCTCCTTGTACCGGGGCGCGAGGACGGCGGCGACGAAGGTCCGCAGCACGGGGACGCGGGCGGCGAGGCGGATCCAGCGGAAGGCCAGGTAGTGGGCCTTCTCGGGGTCCATGCGCTTGAAGACGAGGTCGAAGAAGAACTTGTACATGCGGGGAGTCCAGGTCTGCTCATGACGAGGGGGACACCGCAGGTGCTGCCGGTGTCCCCCTCCTCGTACGGGCTGCTAGTCGCGGGCCGCGGTCAGGTGCTCCGCGTGCTCCTGGAGCGAGCGGACGCCCACGTCGCCGCGGTTGAGCGCGTCGATGCCCTGGACGGCCGCGGCGAGCGCCTGGACCGTGGTGAGGCAGGGGACGCTGCGCGCCACCGCGGCCGTACGGATCTCGTAGCCGTCGAGGCGGCCGCCGGTGCCGTACGGGGTGTTGACGATCAGGTCGACCTGGCCGTCGTGGATGAGCTGGACGATCGTCTTCTCGCCGTCGGGGCCCTCGCCCTCGCTCAGCTTGCGCACGATCGTGGCGTTGATGCCGTTGCGCTTGAGGACCTCGGCGGTGCCGGAGGTGGCGAGCAGCTCGAAGCCGTGGGCGACGAGCTCGCGCGCCGGGAAGATCATCGAGCGCTTGTCGCGGTTGGCGACCGAGATGAACGCGCGGCCCTTGGTGGGCAGCGGGCCGTAGGCGCCGGCCTGCGACTTGGCGTACGCCGTGCCGAAGACCGCGTCGATGCCCATGACCTCGCCGGTGGAGCGCATCTCCGGGCCGAGGACGGTGTCGACGCCGCGGCCGTGCACGTCGCGGAAGCGCGACCACGGCATCACGGCCTCCTTGACGGAGATCGGCGCGTCGAGCGGCAGGGTGCCGCCGTCGCCGGTCTTCGGCAGCAGGCCCTCGGCGCGCAGCTCGGCGACGGTGGCGCCGAGCGAGATGCGGGCGGCGGCCTTCGCGAGCGGGACGGCGGTCGCCTTCGAGGTGAAGGGGACGGTCCGGGAGGCGCGCGGGTTGGCCTCCAGGACGTAGAGGATGTCGCCGGCCATCGCGAACTGGATGTTGATCAGACCGCGCACGCCGACGCCCTTGGCGATGGCCTCGGTGGAGACCCGCAGGCGCTTGATGTCGTAGCCGCCGAGGGTGATCGGGGGCAGGGCGCAGGCCGAGTCGCCGGAGTGGATGCCGGCCTCCTCGATGTGCTCCATGACGCCGCCGAGGTAGAGCTCGTGGCCGTCGTAGAGCGCGTCGACGTCGATCTCGATGGCGTCGTCGAGGAAGCGGTCGACCAGGACCGGCCGGGTGGGGCTGATCTCGGTGGACTCGGCGATGTACGACTCCAGGCGGGTCTCGTCGTAGACGATCTCCATGCCGCGGCCGCCGAGCACGTACGAGGGGCGCACGAGGACGGGGTAGCCGATCTCGTCGGCGATGGCCTTGGCGCCGGCGAAGGTGGTCGCGGTGCCGTGCTTGGGGGCCGGGAGGCCGGCCTCGGCGAGGACCTGGCCGAAGGCGCCGCGGTCCTCGGCGGCGTGGATGGCCTCCGGGGGGGTGCCGACGACCGGCACGCCGTTGTCCTTGAGCGCCTGCGCCAGACCCAGCGGGGTCTGGCCGCCGAGCTGGACGACGACACCGGCGACGGGGCCGGCCAGCGTCTCGGCGTGGACGATCTCCAGCACGTCCTCGAGCGTCAGCGGCTCGAAGTACAGGCGGTCGGAGGTGTCGTAGTCCGTGGAGACGGTCTCCGGGTTGCAGTTGACCATCACGGTCTCGTAGCCGGCGTCGCTCAGGGCGAAGGAGGCGTGGACGCAGGAGTAGTCGAACTCGATGCCCTGGCCGATGCGGTTCGGGCCGGAGCCCAGGATGATCACCGCGGGCTTGGTGCGGGGCGCGACCTCGGTCTCCTCGTCGTACGAGGAGTAGAAGTACGGGGTCTTGGCGGCGAACTCGGCGGCGCAGGTGTCGACCGTCTTGTAGACCGGGCGGACGCCGAGGGCGTGCCGGACCTCACGGACGACGTCCTCGCGCAGACCGCGGATCTCGGCGATCTGGGCGTCGGAGAAGCCGTGGCGCTTGGCCTCGGCGAGGATCTCCGGGTGCAGCTTCTCGGCGGCGGCCAGCTCGTCGGCGATCTCCTTGATCAGGAAGAGCTGGTCGACGAACCACGGGTCGATCTTCGTGGCGTCGAAGACCTCCTGCGGGGTGGCGCCGGCGCGGATGGACTGCATGACCGTGTTGATGCGGCCGTCGGTCGGGCGGACCGACTCGCGCAGCAGCTCGGCCTTGTCGCCGGGCTCACCGACGAAGGTGAACTGCGAGCCCTTCTTCTCCAGGGAACGCAGGGCCTTCTGGAGCGCCTCGGTGAAGTTGCGGCCGATCGCCATGGCCTCGCCGACCGACTTCATGGTCGTGGTCAGCGTGGAGTCGGCGGAGGGGAACTTCTCGAAGGCGAAGCGCGGGGCCTTGACGACGACGTAGTCGAGCGTGGGCTCGAAGGACGCCGGGGTCTTCTCCGTGATGTCGTTCGGGATCTCGTCCAGCGTGTAGCCGACGGCGAGACGGGCCGCGATCTTGGCGATCGGGAAGCCGGTCGCCTTGGAGGCGAGCGCCGAGGAGCGGGAGACGCGCGGGTTCATCTCGATGACGATGATGCGGCCGTCGACAGGGTCGATCGCGAACTGGATGTTGCAGCCGCCGGTGTCGACGCCGACCTCGCGGATGATCGCGATGCCGATGTCGCGGAGCCGCTGGTACTCGCGGTCGGTGAGGGTCATCGCCGGGGCGACGGTGATCGAGTCACCGGTGTGGACGCCCATCGGGTCGAAGTTCTCGATGGAGCAGACGACCACGACGTTGTCGTTCTTGTCGCGCATCAGCTCCAGCTCGTACTCCTTCCAGCCGAGGATGGACTCCTCCAGGAGCACCTCGGTGGTCGGGGAGAGCGTCAGGCCCTGGCCGGCGATGCGGCGCAGCTCCTCCTCGTCGTGGGCGAAGCCGGAGCCGGCGCCGCCCATGGTGAAGGAGGGGCGGACGACGACCGGGTAGCCGCCGAGGATGTCGACGCCCTCGATGACGTCGTCCATGGTGTGGCAGATGACCGAGCGGGCGGACTCGCCGTAGCCGATCTTGGCCTTGACGGCCTCGACGACGCCCTTGAAGAGGTCGCGGTCCTCGCCCTTGTTGATGGCCTCGACGTTGGCGCCGATGAGCTCGACGCCGTACTTCTCCAGGACGCCCTGCTCGTGCATGGAGATCGCGGTGTTGAGCGCGGTCTGGCCGCCGAGGGTGGGCAGGAGGGCGTCGGGGCGCTCCTTGGCGATGATCTTCTCGACGAACTCGGGGGTGATCGGCTCGACGTAGGTGGCGTCGGCGATCTCCGGGTCGGTCATGATCGTGGCCGGGTTGGAGTTGACCAGGATCACCCGCAGGCCCTCGGCCTTGAGGATGCGGCAGGCCTGGGTGCCGGAGTAGTCGAACTCGGCGGCCTGCCCGATGACGATCGGGCCGGAGCCGATGACCAGGACGGACTGGATATCGGTGCGCTTAGGCACGCTCGGCCTCCATCAGGGATACGAAGCGGTCGAAGAGGTACGCGGCGTCGTGCGGGCCCGCGGCCGCCTCGGGGTGGTACTGGACGGAGAAGGCCGGCTGGTCGAGCAGCTGGAGGCCTTCGACGACCTGGTCGTTCAGACAGACGTGAGAGACCTCGGCGCGACCGTAGGGCGTGTCGGAGACCTTGTCGAGGGGTGCGTCGACGGCGAATCCGTGGTTGTGCGCGGTGACCTCGACCTTGCCGGTGGTGCGGTCCTGCACCGGCTGGTTGATGCCGCGGTGGCCGTACTTCAGCTTGTAGGTGCCGAAGCCGAGCGCGCGGCCGAGGATCTGGTTGCCGAAGCAGATGCCGAAGAGCGGGGTCCTGCGCTCCAGGACGGCCTGCATCACCGAGACGGGACCGTCGGCGGTGGCCGGGTCGCCGGGGCCGTTGGAGAAGAAGACGCCGTCCGGGTTCACCGCGTAGATGTCCTCGGCGGTGGCGGTGGCGGGCAGTACGTGGACCTCGATGCCGCGCTCGGCCATCCGGTGCGGGGTCATGCCCTTGATGCCGAGGTCGACGGCGGCGACGGTGAACTTCTTGGTGCCGATCGCGGGGACGACGTACGGCTCCTTGGTGGCGACCTCGGCGGAGAGGTTCGCGCCCTTCATCTGGGGCTGCGCCTTGACCTTGTCGAGCAGGGCCTCGTCGCGGATGCCCGTCCAGGCGTCGCCGGAGAAGATGCCGACGCGCATGGCGCCGCGCTCGCGGAGGTGGCGGGTGAGGGCGCGGGTGTCGATGCCGGAGATGCCGACGACGCCCTGGCGCTCCAGCTCCTCGTCCAGCGTGCGGGTGGCGCGCCAGTTGGAGGGGACGCGGGCGGGGTCGCGGACGACGTAGCCGGAGACCCAGATGCGGCCCGACTCGGGGTCTTCGTCGTTGACGCCGGTGTTGCCGACGTGCGGGGCCGTCATGACGACGACCTGGCGGTGGTACGACGGGTCGGTGAGGGTCTCCTGGTAGCCGGTCATGCCGGTGGAGAACACGGCCTCGCCGAAGGTCTCCCCCACGGCCCCGTAGGCGCGGCCGCGGAAGATGCGGCCGTCCTCCAGGACGAGTACGGCGGGAGCCTTGGCGGCTCCCCTGGTGGAGGTCGTCATCGTGCGATGCCTTCCGTCGTGTTGATCATGGAATTGATGGCCTCGACCCAGGCGGTGTGCTCGGCCGCCCGGTCGGACCGGAAGCCGGAGTCGAGCAGTTTGCCGCCGTGCGCCCAGGTGACGACCAGCAGGCCGCCCTCGGCGAGGACCTTGCCGGCGATGCCCTTGTCGAGGCGGGCCTCACGCAGGGCCTCGGCCGGGACGAAGAAGTCGTTCGCCCCGGGGCGTACGACCGCCATCCCGGCGTCGGTGAGCGTGAGCTCGACGCGGCTGCGGGTGCCCAGACCGTGGGCGACGATCCGGTCGAGCCACTGCCCGGCGGTCGTGGACCCGTGGTAGCGCCCGCTGAGAGTCAGTGTGGCCGCACCGGCCGCCGCGGGCGCGGTGGGGAGCTCGGGCAGGTCCGACTGGAGGCTGCCGCGCCACTTCCAGCCCTGGCGCATCAGCCAGTACACGAAGGCGACGAAGAGCAGCAGTCCGGCGACCCAGCCGAGCCGCCCGGCCCATTCGGTCACCTCCGCCGACTTCTGATCGGCAGCCTCTGCGGCGATTGCGATGAGTGGTGTCACGCCAGCTTCCCGTCCACGACCGTTGCCCGGCCCCGCAGGATGGTGTGGGTGACGCGTCCCGGCAGCTCACGGCCCTCGTAGGGGGTGTTACGGCTGCGGGAGGCGAAGTCCGCGGGGTCCACGACACCACGGTAAGCCGGATCGACCAGCGTCAGGTTCGCGGGCTCACCTGCCGAGACGGGTCGTCCGTGGCCCTTGGCCCGTCCGATGCGGGCGGGCGCGAAGGACATCCGGTCGGCGACGCCGGCCCAGTCGAGGAGGCCGGTCTCCACCATCGTCTGCTGGACGACGGAGAGCGCGGTCTCCAGGCCGACCATGCCCATGGCGGCCGCGGCCCACTCGCAGTCCTTGTCCTCGTGCGGGTGCGGGGCGTGGTCGGTGGCGACGATGTCGATCGTGCCGTCGGCCAGCGCCTCGCGGAGGGCGAGGACGTCCTTCTCGGTGCGCAGCGGCGGGTTGACCTTGTAGACCGGGTTGTACGAGCGGACCAGCTCGTCCGTGAGGAGGAGGTGGTGCGGGGTGACCTCGGCGGTGACGTCGATGCCGCGGGACTTGGCCCAGCGGACGATCTCGACGGAGCCGGCGGTGGAGAGGTGGCAGATGTGGACGCGGGAGCCGACGTGCTCGGCGAGGAGGACGTCGCGGGCGATGATCGACTCCTCGGCGACGGCCGGCCAGCCGCCGAGACCGAGCTCGGCCGAGACGATGCCCTCGTTCATCTGGGCGCCCTCGGTGAGGCGGGGCTCCTGGGCGTGCTGGGCGACGACGCCGTCGAAGGCCTTCACGTACTCCAGGGCGCGGCGCATGATCACCGCGTCGTCGACGCACTTGCCGTCGTCGGAGAAGACGGTGACGCCGGCGGCGGAGTCGTGCATGGCGCCGAGCTCGGCGAGCTTCTTGCCCTCCAGGCCGACGGTGACGGCGCCGATGGGCTGCACGTCGCAGTAGCCGGATTCCTGGCCGAGCCGGAAGACCTGCTCGACGACGCCGGCGGTGTCGGCGACCGGGTGGGTGTTGGCCATGGCGAAGACGGCCGTGTAGCCGCCGGAGGCGGCGGCGCGGGTGCCGGTGAGGACGGTCTCGGAGTCCTCGCGGCCGGGCTCGCGCAGGTGGGTGTGGAGGTCGACGAGGCCGGGCAGCAGGATCTGGCCCTCGGCCTCGATCACGGTGGCGCCCTCGGCGGACAGGCCGGTGCCCACCTCGGCGATGGTCTCGCCGTCGACGAGGACGTCCTGGATCTCGCCGCCCAGCACCTGTGCACCGCGGATAAGGATCTTGCTCATGGTTACTTGTTCTCCTCGGTACGGGTGGTGTGGGTGGCGGAGTCGTTGCCGCCCAGAAGCAGGTAGAGGACCGCCATCCGGACGGAGACGCCGTTGGCGACCTGCTCGACGACCGTGCAGCGGTCGGAGTCGGCGACCTCGGCGGTGATCTCCATGCCGCGGACCATGGGGCCGGGGTGCATGACGATGGCGTGCTCGGGCATCCTCGCCATCCGCTCGCCGTCCAGCCCGTACCGGCGCGAGTACTCGCGCTCGGTGGGGAAGAAGGCGGCGTTCATCCGCTCGCGCTGCACACGCAGCATCATGACCGCGTCGGACTTCGGCAGCACGCGGTCGAGGTCGTACGAGATCTCGCAGGGCCAGGTCTCCACGCCCACGGGGACCAGGGTGGGCGGGGCCACCAGGGTGACCTCGGCGCCGAGGGTGTGCAGCAGGTCGACGTTGGAGCGGGCGACGCGGCTGTGCAGGACGTCGCCGACGAGCGTGATCCGCTTGCCCGCGAGGTCCTGGCCGAGTCCGGTGTCCCGGCCGACCAGGCGGCGGCGCATGGTGAAGGCGTCCAGGAGGGCCTGGGTGGGGTGCTGGTGGGTGCCGTCGCCGGCGTTGATGACGGGGGCGTCGATCCAGCCGGAGGTGGCGAGGCGGTACGGGGCTCCGGAGGCGCCGTGCCGGATGACGACCGCGTCGACGCCCATGGCCTCCAGGGTCTGGGCGGTGTCCTTGAGGGACTCGCCCTTGGAGACGCTGGAGCCCTTGGCCGCGAAGTTGATCACGTCGGCGGAGAGGCGCTTCTCGGCGGCCTCGAAGGAGATCCGGGTGCGGGTGGAGTCCTCGAAGAAGAGGTTGCAGATGGTCCGGCCGCGCAGCGTCGGCAGCTTCCTGATGGGCCGGTCGGCCACCCGGGCCATCTCCTCGGCGGTGTCGAGGATCAGGACGGCGTCGTCGCGGGTGAGGTCGGCGGCCGAGATGAGGTGACGCATCATCGGTGTGTCTCTCCGTGGTGGGGAGGGGTGAGGGCATGCGGGGGCGCAGGAGTGTGCCCCGACCCCGCGGGGGAAGCCGGTCCGGCTAGGCGGAGGGCCTGGAGCCGAGCAGGACGGTGTCGCGACCGTCCTCCTCGGCGAGCTGGACCTTGACCGTCTCCCGCAGCGACGTGGGGAGGTTCTTGCCGACGTAGTCGGCGCGGATCGGGAGCTCGCGGTGGCCGCGGTCGACGAGGACGGCGAGCTGGACCGCGCGGGGGCGGCCGATGTCGCCGAGGGCGTCGAGGGCGGCGCGGATGGTGCGGCCGGAGAAGAGCACGTCGTCGACGAGGACGACCAGGCGGCCGTCGACGCCGTCACCGGGGATCTCGGTGCGGCCGAGGGCGCGCGCCGGCTTCATCCGCAGGTCGTCCCGGTACATGGTGATGTCGAGGGAGCCGACCGGGATCTTGGTGCCGGTGATCGATTCGAGCTTCTCGGCGAGCCGGCGGGCGAGGTACACACCGCGGGTGGGAATGCCGAGGAGAACCACGTCGTCCGCGCCCTTGGCGCGCTCGACGATCTCGTGTGCGATGCGGGTGAGGACCCGCGCGATGTCCGGGGCCTCGAGAACGGGCCGCGCGTCGTCGCTGTACTGCAGCTGGGTGTCCATGAAGAAACGGACCTCCTTCTCCGCCTCACGGGACGGCTCTTAAAGGACGTCGGATTTGCGACGTCAACGATACCAGGGGCGGACGGGAGGCCTCCTCGCACCCCTGCCGCCACTCCGGGCGCCGTCCCCCGGGAGGGGGCGGTACGGACCATTCGGCTTGACGGGAAAGAGTAACGCTGCGTAACCTCACAGTGAGTTACCAGCCGCGCGGCGCAGCCGCATGTCGTCACAGCGTCCGGGAGCGTTATGTCCAGCGAATACGCAAAGCAGCTCGGGGCCAAACTCCGTGCCATCCGCACCCAGCAGGGTCTCTCGCTCCACGGGGTGGAGGAGAAGTCCCAGGGGCGCTGGAAGGCCGTCGTGGTCGGTTCGTACGAGCGTGGCGATCGCGCGGTGACCGTGCAGCGCCTTGCCGAGCTGGCCGACTTCTACGGCGTGCCGGTGCAGGAGCTCCTGCCGGGCACGACTCCGGGCGGGGCCGCCGAGCCGCCGCCGAAGCTGGTCCTGGATCTGGAGCGCCTGGCGCACGTCCCCCAGGAGAAGGCCGGCCCGCTCCAGCGTTACGCGGCGACGATCCAGTCGCAGCGCGGCGACTACAACGGCAAGGTGCTGTCGATCCGTCAGGACGACCTGCGCACCCTCGCCGTGATCTACGACCAGTCCCCCTCGGTCCTCACCGAGCAGCTGATCAGCTGGGGCGTGCTGGACGCGGACGCGCGCCGCGCCGTCGCCCACGAGGAGAACTGACCCCTTCCGGGGACTCAGCAGAAACGTACCGCCGGGCCCGTGGACGTCATCCGACGTCCACGGGCCCGTCGCTGTTTCCACGTCACGGGCCCGGCGCCATTCCGCGTCCGGGGCCGGGGCCGTCGCTCCGTCCGGGACCCTGCGTTCCTCCCCGTCCGGGACCCGGCCTCTCCGTGTGCCGTCGCACACGCGGCCGGGAGACGCCGAAGGGGCCCGCGGCACGAGTGCTGCGGGCCCCTTCGACTGCCGGTGACGTCTACGGACTCAGACGTCCGCGTCCCGGCGCAGACGCGGCTTCAAGTCCTTGAAGCGCGCCAGCAGACCGTTGACGAAGGTCGGGGACTCGTCCGTGGAGAACTCCTTGGCGAGCTGCACCGCCTCGTCGATCGCGACCGCGTCCGGCGTGCCGTCCTCCCAGATCAGTTCGTACGCGCCGAGGCGCACGATGTTCCGGTCGGCGACGGGCATCCGGTCGAGGTCCCAGTCCACCGCGTAGGTCGCGATGAGTTCGTCGATCCGCGCCACGTGGGCCGAGTAGCCCTCGACCAGCTGCATGGTGAAGTCGTTCACCGGCGGCTGACGGTCGTCCGACCGGGCGTGCCGGACCTGGTCCGCGAGAACCTCCTGGACGGAGGCACCACGCTGGTCCGCCTCGAAGAGGATCTGGAAGGCGCGCTTGCGGGCCTTGCTCCGAGCGGCCACGGTTACTTGTTCACCCGGCCGAGGTAGTCGCTGGTGCGGGTGTCGACCTTGACCTTCTCGCCGGTGGTGATGAAGAGCGGGACCTGGATCTCGTGGCCGGTCTCCAGCGTGGCGGGCTTGGTGCCGCCGGTGGAGCGGTCGCCCTGGACGCCCGGGTCGGTGTGCTTGATGACCAGCTCGACGGCGGCCGGGAGCTCGACGTAGAGCACCTCGCCCTCGTGCTGGGCGACCGAGGCGGTGAAGCCCTCGATCAGGAAGTTGGCCGCGTCGCCGACGGACTTGCGGTCGACCATCAGCTGGTCGTACGTCTCCTCGTCCATGAAGACGAAGTAGTCGCCGTCCATGTACGAGAACTGCATGTCGCGGCGGTCAATGGTGGCCGTCTCGACCTTGGTGCCGGCGTTGAACGTCTTGTCGACGACCTTGCCGGAGAGCACGCTCTTCAGCTTGGTGCGCACGAAGGCCGGGCCCTTGCCGGGCTTGACGTGCTGGAACTCGACGACGGACCAGAGCTGGCCCCCGTCGAGCTTGAGCACCATGCCGTTCTTGAGGTCGTTCGTGGAAGCCACGGTTGCGGAATCTCCTGGACTGACGTGGACCGTGGAGGCCTACGCGCCTTACAGCGCGAGCAGCTCCTTGGTCGTGATGGTGAGTAGCTCGGGTCCGCCGTCCGCCTCCTGGCGCACGACGAGCGTGTCATCGATCCGGACCCCGCCCCGGCCCGGGAGGTGGACCCCCGGTTCGACGGTGACCGGCACACAAGCGTCCAGTTTACCCATGGCCGAGGGTGAGAGCTGCGGGTCCTCGTCGATTTCGAGCCCCACCCCGTGCCCGGTGAGGGGGACGGCGGCCTCCGCGTGCCCCGCGGCGTCCAGGATCTGGCGGGCCGCGCGGTCCACGTCCCGGTACTCGGCGCCGGGTACGAGAGACTCCCGTCCGGCCCGCTGAGCGGCGAAGACGAGCTCGTACAGCTCGATCTGCCAGTCGGCGGGCGTGGTGCCGATGACGAAGGTCCGGCCGATCTCGCAGCGGTAGCCGCGGTAGTCGGCGCCGAGGCAGACGGAGAGGAAATCACCCTCCTCGACCCGGCGGTCGGTGGGCCGGTGCCCCCGGCGTCCGGAGTGCGGGCCGGTCGCCACCGAGGTGGGGAAGGCGGCCCCGTCGGCGCCGTGGTCGACGAGCCGCCGTTCCAGCTCCAGGGCGAGGTGCCGCTCGGTCCGTCCCACCAGGATCGACTCCAGGAGCTCTCCGAGCGCCTGGTCGGCGATCTCCGCGGCGATCCGGAGGCAGGCGATCTCGTCCTCGTCCTTGACGATCCGGAGCTGCTCCACGGCGCAGGCGAGGTCGGCGAGACGCAGTCCGGGCGCGACGGAGCCCATGGCCCGGTGCCGGGCCACGGTCAGGTCGTGTTCCTCGACGGCCAGCGCGTCGGCGCCCGCCCGGCGGGCGAGGTCGACGGCGGCGACGGCCGGATCGCCGCCACCGGCGGGCAGGACCTGCCGGCGGAGCAGTTCGTCGAGCCGTCCGTCGGCCGGTTCGGCGCCGGGCGCGACCGGGCAGAGCAGGACGTCCGCGTCGGGTTCCGGCCCGACGAGGAGGACGGCGCCCGGGGGCGAACCGCCCGCGAGATAGCGGACGTTGGCGGGGCGGGAGACCAGGGCCGCCGGGCTGCCCGCGGCCGCGCAGCGATCGCGCAGCCGTACACGGCGGTCCGCATACACCTCTGACATGCTCCGAGCCTACGAGCAGCGCGGCGCGGTGGCCTGTTCTGGACGGCCGACCGGGCGGGAGGCCCGCCGGACCGGCCCGGAGGTGTCGTCGCGGTCCCGCGCGCGGGCCGCCGGGCGCCCCCGTGGGGTCACCAGGTGGGCGGGCTGGCGATCGCACGGGCCAGGACGTCGTCGAGGACCCGGGCGGTGGTCTCGACGTCGTACGTGGAGTTGTCGATGATCGGCAGGCCCGAGCCGTACCAGCCGGCCATCCGGCCGTGGATGGCGGCGACCTCCTCGTCCGAGAGGCGCCGGTTGCCGCTGCGCTCGGCGTTGCGCTCCAGGACGATCTCCAGACCCGGCAGGAGGACGACGGGCAGCAGGCCGGGGCCGACATGGCGCTTCCAGCCGCCGAGGCCGACCACGGGACGGTCGGGGAAGACCGCGTCGTCGACGATGCAGGAGATGCCGTTGGCGAGGAAGTTGCGCGCGGCGAAGCCGCAGGTGCGGCGGGCGAGCCGGTACTGCGCCTCGGAGTGCTCGTTCCAGCCGGACTGGGGGTCGGCGAAGCCGGAGCAGACCCACTCGCGGACGTCGTCGAGGCTGATGTGCGCGGTCGGCACCCGGCGGCGCTGCGCCCAGTGCCGGGCGACGGTCGTCTTGCCGGCGCCCGCGGGGCCGATGAGCAGCACGGCGAGGGTCGCGCCGCCGGTGCCCGCGCCGTGCTCCGCGGGGGGCGCGAGCGGCGCGGCGACGGGCGGCAGCGGGACATGACCGCTGAGGTCCGCGCGCTGGGGCGGCCCACTGGGGTACTGCGAGCCGCCGGGGTGCGGCGGACCGCCGTGCTGCGGTACGACTCCGGAGCCGTACCGGCCGGGTGTCCCGGGTCCCGCGGGCGGCGCGGGGTGCGGAGGCTGCGCCGCGTGCCCCGAGGCCGTGTGCGGGGGCAGGGGGGCTCCGCTCTGGACGGTCGGGTGCACGCCGAGCCGCGGTCCGGCGGGCGGGGCCGGGTACGGAGCACCCGGCGGAGGCGGCGGTACGGGCGGGTGGGCACCCTGGGGGCCGCCCCCCGCTCCGGAAGCGGGAACGGCGCCGGGGCCGGGCGCCTGGCCCGGTCGCCCGGGCGGTGGCAGCGGACCCCCCACTGCGTGCTGCATCCGGTCCCACTCCGTCTCGTACGCCTGATGTATCCGGTGCGCCGGAACGTTACCGCCCCCGGCCCCCACAGGGGGAACGGCCGGGGACTCCCCCTGGTGCCCGCCCGTCCGCGCGGTCCGTTCCCGGGCCCGCGTCCGTCCGCGGGCCCGGCCCGTGCCGGTCCGCGGGTCCGGGCCCGCGGACCGTCGGTTCCGCTACGCCTGTCAGTCCGTCAGTTCCTCGGCGAGCGCCCGCAGCGCCAGCCGGTAGGAACCGATCCCGAACCCGGCGACCGTGCCGGTCGCCACGGCCGCGACGACCGAGGTGTGCCGGAACTCCTCCCGGGCGTACGGGTTCGAGATGTGCACCTCGATCAGCGGGGCGGTCCGCTGGGCGGCCGCGTCCCGCATCCCGTAGGCGTAGTGCGTGAACGCCCCGGGGTTGATCACCACCGGGACCGAGCCGTCCGCGGCCTCGTGCAGCCAGCGGATCATCTCGCCCTCGTCGTTGGTCTCCCGGACCTCGACGTCGAAGCCGAGCTCCGCGCCGAGGCTCCGGCAGGACTCGACGAGCCCCTTGTACGACGTGGCGCCGTAGATGTCGGGCTCGCGGGAGCCGAGCCGGCCCAGGTTGGGGCCGTTGAGCACCAGAACCGGACGCGGCTCGCTCACGCCGACACCTCGCCGTACGCCGCGATCAGGACCGCCGGGTCGGGGCCCTCCAGGACGGTCGGCTT
Source organism: Streptomyces sp. NPDC017246 (assembly GCF_044331325.1). Taxonomy (NCBI): domain Bacteria; kingdom Bacillati; phylum Actinomycetota; class Actinomycetes; order Kitasatosporales; family Streptomycetaceae; genus Streptomyces; species Streptomyces sp. NPDC017246. The sequence continues at coordinate 210,404 of NZ_JBIRMW010000014.1, forward strand.
GCCGATCCCGTCGAGGACGATGAAGCGGAGCAGGTCGCCGCGGGACTTCTTGTCCACCCGCATGGTCTCCAGGAGCTTGGGCCACTGGTCACCGCGGTAGGTGAGCGGCAGTCCGACGGACTCCAGGATCGCGCGGTGCCGGTCGGCGGTGGCGTCGTCGAGCCGACCGGCGAGCCGGCCGAGCTCGGCGGCGAAGACCATGCCGACGGAGACGGCGGCGCCGTGGCGCCACTTGTACCGCTCGTTCTTCTCGATGGCGTGCGCGAGGGTGTGGCCGTAGTTGAGGATCTCGCGGCGGCCGGACTCCTTGAGGTCGCCGGAGACGACCTCCGCCTTGACCTTGATCGAGCGTACGAGCAGCTCGGCGGTGTGCGGGCCGTCCGGGGTACGGGCGGCCTGCGGGTCCTCCTCGATGAGGTCGAGGATCACCGGGTCGACGATGAAGCCGGCCTTGATGATCTCCGCGAGCCCGCTGACGTAGTCGTGCACCGGCAGCGAGTCGAGCGCGGCGAGGTCGCAGAGGACGCCGGCGGGCGGGTGGAAGGCACCGACGAGGTTCTTGCCCTCGGCGGTGTTGATGCCCGTCTTGCCGCCGACGGCCGCGTCGACCATGGCGAGGACCGTGGTGGGTACGGCGATCCAGCGGACGCCCCGCAGCCAGGTCGCGGCCACGAAGCCGGCCAGGTCGGTGGTGGCTCCGCCGCCGACGCCCACGACGACGTCGCTGCGGGTGAAGCCGGTCTGGCCGAGCGCCTTCCAGCAGTAGGCGGCGACCTCGACGGTCTTCGCCTCCTCGGCGTTCGGCACCTGGATGGCGACCGCCTCGTAGCCCTGCTCGGCGAGGTCGGCGCGGAGCGCCTCTCCGGTGTCGGCGAGGGCCTCCGGGTGGATCACCGCGACCCGCTTGGCCCGGTCGCCGATCAGCGTCGGGAGCTCACCGAGCAGCTGCCGGCCGACCAGCACCTCGTACGGATCCGTGCCGGCGCTGCCCGCGACGTGGATACGGGTCACTTCCTGGTCCGTCGTCATGCGTCCTTCTTCAGATCCAGTGCCGCGAGGACCGCGTCCGCGACCTCTTCGGGGGTGCGGTCGTCGGTGGTGACGACGGTCCGCGCGACTTCGGTGTACAGGTGGCGGCGCGCCTCCATCAGCTCGCGCCACTGGCGGCGCGGGTTGACGGCGAGCAGCGGCCGCGCGGTGTTGAGGCCGACGCGCCGGACCGCCTCGTCGACGTCCATGGAGAGGTACGCGACGGGCAGACCGGTGAGGAGGGCGCGGGTACCGGCATCGAGGATCGCGCCACCGCCGAGGGCGAGGACGCCCTCGTGCTCGGCGACGGCCGCGGCGACGGCGTTCCGCTCCAGGGCGCGGAAGTGCTCCTCACCGTCCTCGACGAAGATGTCGGAGATCTCGCGCCCCTCGGCGGCGACGATGTCGGCGTCGGTGTCCCGGTAGGGCGCGCCGAGCCGTTCGGCCAGGAGCGCGCCCACCGTGGACTTGCCGGAGCCCATGGGTCCGACGAGGACGATCAGCGGGCCGGCGGTCACCGGATGCGCAGGTTCTCGAGGTACGACCGCACGTTGCGGCGCGTCTCGGGCACGCTGTCGCCGCCGAACTTCTCGACGACGGCGTCCGCGAGGACGAGCGCGACCATGGCCTCGGCGACGATGCCCGCGGCGGGGACGGCACACACGTCGGAGCGCTGGTGGTGGGCCTGGGTGGCCTCGCCGGTGGCGACGTCGACGGTGGCGAGCGCGCGCGGCACGGTCGCGATGGGCTTCATCGCGGCGCGGACCCGCAGCAGCTCACCGGTGGTCAGACCGCCCTCGGTGCCGCCGGAGCGACCGGAGGTGCGCTTGAGGCCGTCCTCGGTCCTGACGATCTCGTCGTGGGCCTGCGAGCCGGGCACGCGGGCCAGGTCGAAGCCGTCGCCGACCTCGACGCCCTTGATGGCCTGGATGCCCATGAGGGCGGCGGCGAGCCGCGCGTCGAGGCGCCGGTCCCAGTGGACGTGCGAGCCGAGGCCGACGGGCACGCCGTACGCGAGGACCTCGACGACCCCGCCCAGGGTGTCGCCGTCCTTGTGGGCCTGGTCGATCTCGGCGACCATCGCCTTCGACGCGTCGGCGTCGAGGCAGCGGACCGGGTCGGCGTCGAGCTTCTCGACGTCGGCCGGGGTCGGGTAGACGCCGTACGGCGCCTTGGCGGCGGCCAGCTCGACGACGTGGGAGACGATCTCGATGCCCGCGGCCTCCTTGATGAAGGAGCGGGCGACGGCGCCGAGGGCGACGCGGGCGGCGGTCTCCCGGGCGCTGGCGCGCTCCAGGATCGGCCGGGCCTCGTCGAAGCCGTACTTCTGCATGCCGGCGAGGTCGGCGTGACCGGGCCGGGGCCGGGTCAGGGGGGCGTTGCGGCCCGTCTCCTTGAGCTCCGCGGGGTCGACCGGGTCGGCCGACATGACCTTCTCCCACTTGGGCCACTCGGTGTTGCCGACCATGACGGCGATCGGGGAGCCGAGGGAGAGTCCGTGCCGGACACCGCCCAGGAAGGTGATCTCGTCCTGCTCGAACTTCATCCGGGCGCCACGTCCATAGCCGAGGCGTCGCCGCGCGAGGTGGTCCGCCACCAGTTCAGTGGTGACCGGGACGCCGGCGGGAAGACCCTCCAGTGTCGCGACCAGCGCGGGTCCGTGGGATTCCCCAGCGGTCAGCCAACGCAACCTGCTCAACGATGCTCCTCATGCTCGCGCCTGGCACTGCGACGGCGCGACCGGGTGCGCGGCCCTGGCCCGCCGTCTCCGATCCTCCCACGTCCGGGGCGCTACCTCGGCCCCCGGTCCAGCTATCGGACGCGGGTCTCGCCCGCGGCGAGCGCCTCGTCCGTCGTACCGGCCGTGTCACCGGTCGTGTCACCGGCCGTTCCGCCGGTCTTCCCACCGGCTTCCGGCGCGCCGCGGAAGCGGACGCGGAGCCGGCTCACCGCGAGCCACCCGAAGCCGGCGGCGCCCACACCGAGCACGGTGTACCGCGCCCATGCGGGCAGGTCGCTGAAGAACCCCACATACAGAAAGCGCCCGATGTCGAAGGCCGCGTCCCACTTCGACGCCAGCACCAGTTCCCCGCCCATCCCCCGTACTCCCCCTGCCTCTCACTCCCCCGTGGCCGGAGTTCGGCCCGGGGCCTATCGGGCGGCCAGCGCCCGCTCCCCGGCCGCGCGCATCGCGGCCAGCGGCGCCTTGGCGGCGCCGGTCATCTGTTCGACCTGAAGGACGGCCTGATGGACGAGGAGGTCGAGGCCGCCGACCACCTTGCCGCCGCGGTCGGACCAGGCCGCGGCGAGCGCGGTCGGCCAGGGGTCGTACAGGACGTCGAAGAGGGTGCCGACCGCGTCGGGCACGGCGGTCGCCAGGGCGTTCGTCGTGCCGGCCGGGGTGGTCGCGACGATCAGCGGAGCCGCGAAGGCCTCCGCCGCGTCGTCCCAGGCGGCGGTACGGACGTCCACGCCGAGCCGCTCGCCCCAGCCGCGCATCTCCTCGGCACGCGCCTCGCTCCGTACGTACGCGGTGACGGGCCCGGCGCAGATCCGGGCGAGCGCGGCGAGCGCGGAGGAGGCGGTGGCGCCGGCACCGAGGACGGCCGCCGACTCCACCTTCTCGACACCCCGCTCGCGCAGCGCGGCGATCATGCCGGGGACGTCGGTGTTGTCCCCGAACCGGCTGCCGTCCTCACGGAGGACGACCGTGTTCACCGCCTCGACCGAGGCCGCCGTGTCGCTGATCCCGTCGAGCAGCGGGATGATCGCCCGTTTGAGCGGCATGGTCAGCGAAAGACCGGCCCAGCTGTCGTCCAGTTCGCCGACGAAGCCGGGCAGCCCGGCCTCGTCGACCTCGAACCGGTCGTACGTCCAGTCGTCGAGGCCGAGCTCGGCGTACGCGGCCCGGTGCAGGACCGGGGAGAGCGAGTGGGCGATCGGCGAACCGAGGACGGCCGCGCGGTGTTGCGTGCTCACTGCCCCTGCTTCCGTTCCTTCTCGTACTCCGCGACGTTCTGGTTGTGTTCCTTGAGGGTCACGGAGAAGACGGTCTTGTTCTCGTTGATCGACACGAAGTAGTACCACGGGCCGTCGGCGGGGTTCATCGCCGAGTTCAGCGCCTCGATGCCCGGGTTGCTGATGGGACCGGGGATGAGGCCCTTCACGTCGTACGCGTACGTGTTGTACGGGTCCTTGATCTTGCGCATCTCCTCGACGGTCCCGACGTCGAGGGTGCTCTCGCCCTTGAGGTAGTTCACCGTGGAGTCGAACTCCAGCCGGCCGACGGTCTCCACGTTGTTCGGCTTGAGGCGGTTGTAGACCACCCGCGCCACCTTGTCGAAGTCGTGCTTGTACTTGCCCTCGACCTGCACCAGGCTCGCGACCGTCAGGACCTCCCACGGTCCCTTGAGACCGTGCTCCTTCGCCTTGGCGTCGAGGTCGAGCTTCCCGTACTCCTGATTCGCGCGCGAGACCATCCTGCGCAGCGCGTCCTCCGGCTTGGTGCCCTTCGCGACCGGGTAGCTCGCCGGGAAGAGGAATCCTTCCAGCGGGTCCTTGATGTCGGGGTGGCTCTTGGCCCAGTCGGGCAGGCCCAGGCTGCCCGCCTTCGCGAAGGCAATCTCCTTGGTGGTGCCCGGCTTGAGGTCGAGGCGCTTGTCGAGCTGGTCGTAGACCCAGGCGTTCCGCTTGCCCTCGGGGATCACGAGGTTGGCCTGGCTGGCCGGGTTGAGCATCAGCGTGACCGCGCTCTCGGCCGACATCTCCTTCTTCAGCGTGTAGACGCCGGCCTGGATCGCGATGCCCTTGGGGTTCTTCTGCTGCGCGGAGACGAAGGCGTCGACGCTCTTGACGACCCCCGCCTTCTTCAGGATGTTGCCGATCTCGTTGCCGAGCGCGCCCTTGGGGATCTCGACCTGCACGTCGCCCGAGCCCGCGCCCGCGTAGTCCTCGGCCGCGCCGAACTGGCCCTGCCAGAACTGGTAGCCGAAATAGCCGACGCCGCCGACACCGCCCGCCAGGACGAGGGCGACGACCAGACAGGCCACACCGTTCTTGCCTTTGCGTTTATTCGCTTTGCTCCGGCGTTCGCGATCGCCGCCGCGGGAGCCCCGGCCGCGGCCGGGCTCCTCGTCGTACTCCTCCTCCGGGTCGTCCTCACCGGTGAAGAAGGGGTGCTTCTCCTCTTCCGGCTCCGGACGCGCCTCTTCCTCCGGCTCCCAGTCGATCACCGGCTCCGGCGGGTTCTGCCGACGGCCGGGGGGCTGGGGCGGGGGGTACGCCTCGGGGGTGCCGTAGAGGTCGGGGTTCTGGCCGCCGTACGGATCGGCCGGAGTCGCGCCGTACGGCATCGCCGCCTGGCCCGTCTCCCAGTTGCCGTCGTACTGCTGTCCGAGGTTCCCGGGCGTGTCGTAACCGCCCGGGTAGCCCGTCCCGTACTGCTGCTGCTCGTACGACTGCTCGTATTGCTGGTGCTGCGGCTGCTGAGGCTGGTGCTGCGGCTGGTGGGGCTGGTGGTGATGCTGCTGCTCGTACTGCTGCTGCGACTGCTGCTGCTGGTACTGCTGATACTGCGGGTCGACGTACTCCTGCGGCTGCTGCTGGTACTGCTGCTGCGCATGCTGCTGCTGCTGCTGGTACGGGTCGCCCTCGTACCCCTGACCGGCCTGGCCGCCCTGCCCGTACGGGTCCTGGTAGCCGTGACCGGCCTGGTCGTACTGGCTCGCCTGCTGCGGGTGCGGGTAGTGCTGCTGCTGGCCCTCCCACCCCTGGTCCCCGTACAGCGGGTCCCCGGGGTGCCACGGTTCGGAGCCGGGGCTCCGGCCATACTCAGTCATCGATCCCCAAAACAGCCGCGAGGCTTCCGGACGATCCGCCTCTACGTAGTGCGGCAGTTGTTCGAACATCGCCGCATCGCGCGGAACGTTACCGTATCGCGATCAGATGACCACTTCGACGCCCTCGCCAGGCGGATTACCTGATACCCGTTCGGACTCAAGAGCGTTCTGAAGGATGATCACAGCGGCGGCCTGGTCGATGACGGACCGCCCCTTCTTGGCCTTCACCCCGGAGGCCCGCAGCCCCTGGGTCGCGGTGACCGTGGTCATCCGCTCGTCGACCAGCCGGACCGGCACCGGGGCGATGCCCTTGGCCATCTCCCCGGCGAAGGCGCGGACCTTGGTCGCCGCCGGACCCTCCCGCCCGCTGAGCGAGCGGGGCAGGCCCACGACGACCTCGATCGGCTCGTACTCCTCGACGATCTGGCGCAGCCGCCGGTGGGCGGCCCGGACGTCACGTCCGGGCACGGTCTCCACCGGCGTGGCGAGGACCCCGTCGGGGTCGCACGAGGCGACCCCGATCCGGGCGTCCCCGACATCGACCGCGATACGGCGGCCGCGGCGCATCGTCACGCCGTCTCCACCACAAGACGCTCGACGGCGGCGATGGCCTCGCCGACGGCCTCCGGGTTCGTACCGCCGCCCTGAGCGACGTCCGGCTTGCCGCCGCCACCGCCGCCGAGGGTCTTGGCAGCCGTGCGGACCAGCTCGCCGGCCTTGAGACCGCGCTCACGGGCGGCCTCGTTGGTGGCGATGACCGTGAGCGGCTTGCCGTTGGCCGTGGTGAACAGGGCGACGACGGCCGGACGGTCGGACGGGAAGCGGCCACGGACGTCCAGGACCAGCTTGCGCAGGTCGTCGGCGCCGGTGCCGTCCTGGACCCGGCCGGTGACCAGGGCGAGGCCGCGGATGTCCTGGGCGGAGTCGACGAGACCGGCGGCGGCCTGGAGGACCTTCTCCGCGCGGAACTTCTCGATCTCCTTCTCGGCGTCCTTCAGCTTGCCGAGCATGGCGGAGATCTTCTCGGGGAGCTCCTCCGGACGGCCCTTGACCAGCTCCTGGAGCTGGGCGACGACCGTGTGCTCGCGGGCGAGGAAGTTGTACGCGTCGACACCCACGAGGGCCTCGATACGGCGCACGCCGGAGCCGATGGACGACTCGCCGAGCAGCTTCACCAGGCCCAGCTGGGCGGTGTTGCCGACGTGCGTACCGCCGCACAGCTCCTTGGAGAAGTCGCCGATGGTGACCACGCGGACCTGCTCGCCGTACTTCTCGCCGAACTCGGCGATGGCACCCTGGCGCTTGGCCTCGTTGATCGGCATGACCTCGGCGTGGACCTCCAGCTCGCGCGAGAGGACCTCGTTGATCTTCTGCTCGACGTCGGTGAGGACCGCGCCGGGGACGGCGTTCGGCGAACCGAAGTCGAAGCGGAAGCGGCCGGGCTGGTTCTCGGAACCGGCCTGGGCGGCCGTCGGGCCGAGGGCGTCGCGCAGCGCCTGGTGGGTCAGGTGGGTGGCCGAGTGGGCGCGGGCGATGGCCCGGCGGCGGCGGACGTCGATGGTGGCGTAGGCGGTGGCGCCCACGGTCACCTCGCCGACCTGCACGGAACCCTTGTGCACGGAGACACCGGGAACGGGCTGCTGGACGTCACGGATCTCGATGACCGCACCGCTGTGCAGCTTGATCCGGCCCTGGTCGGCGATCTGACCGCCGCCCTCGGCGTAGAACGGGGTGCGGTCGAGGACGACCTCGACCTCGTCGCCCTCGGAGGCGGCCGGCGAGGAGACACCGTTGACGAGGAGGCCGACGACCGTGCTCTCGCCCTCGGTGTTGGTGTAGCCGGTGAACTCGGTGGCGCCGTTGCTGTCGGCGATCTCCCGGTACGAGGTCATGTCGGCGTGGCCGGTCTTCTTCGCCTTGGCGTCGGCCTTGGCGCGGTCCCGCTGCTCCTTCATCAGGCGGCGGAAGCCGTCCTCGTCCACGGAGAGGCCCTGTTCGGAGGCCATCTCCAGGGTGAGGTCGATCGGGAAGCCCCACGTGTCGTGGAGCAGGAACGCCTTGTCGCCGGAGAGGATCGTGCCGCCGGCGGCCTTGGTCTCGGTGACGGCGGTGTCGAGGATGTTGGTGCCGCCCTTGAGGGCCTTGAGGAAGGCGGCCTCTTCGGCGAGCGCGACGGTCTCGATCCGCTTGCGGTCGGTGACCAGCTCCGGGTACTGCTCGCCCATCGTGTTGATCACGGTGTCGACGAGGTCCTGGACGACCGGGCCGGTGGCGCCGAGCAGACGCATGTTGCGGACGGCGCGGCGCATGATGCGGCGCAGCACGTAGCCGCGGCCCTCGTTGCCGGGGGTGACGCCGTCGCCGATGAGCATCACGGAGGTGCGCATGTGGTCGGCGACCACGCGCAGCGAGACGTCGCTGTCGTGGGCCTTGCCGTAGGCGACACCGGTCAGCTCGGTGGCCTTGTCGATGACGACCTGGAGGGTGTCCGTCTCGTACATGTTCTGGACGCCCTGGAGGATCATCGCCAGGCGCTCCAGGCCGAGGCCCGTGTCGATGTTCTTCGACGGCAGCTCGCCGAGGATCGGGAAGTCGTCCTTGCCCGAGCCCTCACCGCGCTCGTACTGCATGAAGACCAGGTTCCAGATCTCCACGTACCGCTCGTCGTTGACGGCCGGGCCGCCCTCGACACCGAACTCGGGGCCGCGGTCGTAGTTGATCTCGGAGCACGGGCCGCAGGGTCCGGGGACGCCCATCGACCAGTAGTTGTCCTTCTTGCCCAGGCGCTGGATGCGCTCGGCGGGGACGCCGACGACGTCGCGCCAGATCTGCTCGGCCTCGTCGTCCTCCTGGTAGACGGTGATCCAGAGCTTCTCCGGCTCCAGCCCGTAGCCGCCGTGCTCCACCGAGCTCGTCAGCAGCTCCCAGGCGAGCTTGATGGCGCCTTCCTTGAAGTAGTCGCCGAAGGAGAAGTTGCCGCACATCTGGAAGAACGTGCCGTGGCGGGTGGTCTTGCCGACCTCTTCGATGTCCGGCGTGCGCACGCACTTCTGCACGCTGGAGGCGCGCGAGAAGGGCGGCTTGACCTCGCCCAGGAAGTAGGGCTTGAAGGGCACCATGCCGGCGGGGACGAGCAGCAGAGTCGGGTCGTCCGCGATGAGCGACGCCGAAGGGACGACGGTGTGCCCGCGCTCCTCGAAGAAGCTCAGCCAGCGGCGGCGGATTTCAGCCGACTCCATCAGTGGTCCTCATTCCGGTTGTACGAGATCGTGGGAATTGAATGCGTGGTCGGGTACGGGGTGGAGCCGAGCGCGCCCCTGCGGCGCGGCTCCGGCAGCTCCCGGCCCTGGGCCGGGCCCGGGTCGGCCGCGTCGAGGCCGAGCGCCTCCTCCAGTTCGGCCTCCCGCTGGACCATGCCCGCCCTCACGTCGAGGGCGAAGTCCTTGAGGCGGTGGCCGGTCTCGATCGCCTTGTTCGCGGCCTGGGCCGCGAGGCTCTCGGGGGTCAGCTGCTTCAGCTTCCGGTTGACCTTGGTGGTGGCCCACACGCCGGCGGCGGCGCCGGCCGTGAACCAGAACGTGCGGCGGAACATCGCGGCTCAGCCCTTCTGCTTCCGGCGTCGCGAGGACGGCACGGTACGGCCGACGACCACAGTACGTCGCGCGGAGGCCCGCGGTACGTCCTCGCCGTCCCCGCCCCGGCCGAGGGCCTTGCGCACCCCGTATCCGAAGGCGGCGACCTTGACGAGGGGGCCGCCGAAGGTGGAGGCGACGGTGGAGGAGAGCGCGGAGGCGTTGGAGGTGACTTCCTGGACGTCCGACGCGATGGCGTCGACCCGGTCGAGCTGGGTCTGCGCCGAACGCACGGTCGCGGAGGCGTCGGCCAGCAGGGGAACGGCCTGCTCGGTCACGTCGGCCACCATCTTGGTGGTCGCCCTGAGCGTCTGCGCCAGCCTCACCAGCACCACGGCGAGGAAGGAGACCAGGATCGCCCAGAACACGGCCACCAGAATCCCGGCAACCTCTCCACCGGTCACGCTGCACCGCTCTCTGCTGTCGTTGGGCCCTTGCGAAAAGTCGTTCCCCGACCCTATCGCGCCCGGGCTCTCCCCCCGTACCGCATTACCGCCCGTGGGACGGGAGTCAGCGGGATCCGATTGTACGGAGCGCGCGGGGATGAGTACGCTCCGTGTCCCATGCGACGGAGCAATCTCCCGGCGGAGCTGAACCGGTTTGTCGGACGGGCCGCCGAGCAGGCCGCACTGACGGCGCTCCTTGGGGCGTCCCGGCTGGTCACGGTCGTGGGCGTGGGCGGGGTCGGCAAGACCCGGCTCGCCCTGCGGGCTGCCTCGGAAGTGCAGAATCGCTACGGCGACGGGGTCCGGCTCGCCGAGCTCGCGCCCCTGCGGGACCCCGACCTGATCGAGTACGCCCTGGTCGAGGCCCTCGGCCTGACCGACCACACCCCGAGGCCCCCGCGCGAGGTGCTCGTCGAGCACCTCGCGGAGCGGCGGACGCTGCTGGTCGTGGACGGTTTCGAGCACCTCGTGGAGGGCTGCGCGCCGCTGGTGCGGGAACTGCTCGAACACGCTCCCGGGCTCACCGTCCTGGCGGTCGGCCGCCGGCCCCTGCGGGTGGCGGGCGAGACGGTGTTCCCGCTGGCGCCGCTGGGCGAGGCGGACGCGATGACCCTGCTCGCGGAACGGGCGGCGGAGGCGGGCGCGCCCGCGCTGCCGGAGGCGGGAGCGGGTTCCCTCCACGGGGCGCCCACCCTGACGGGCGCCCCTCCGTGCCCGGGAGGGCGGACCGGGGCCCCGGGCCTCCCCGGTGCCCCGGCGCGCGTCGGCGGTTCGGAGGCCGTACGGGAGCTGTGCCGGCGCCTCGACGGGATTCCGCTCGCCCTCGAACTGGCGGCCGGGCGGCTCCCGCTGCTCTCCGTCGAGCAGATGCTGCTCCGTCTCGACGACCGCTTCCGGCTCCTCACGGACGGCGCGCGCGGGGCGCTCCCCCGCCATCAGACGCTGCGCACCGCCATGGGCTGGAGCCATGAGCTGTGCACCCCCGAGGAGCGGCTCCTCTGGGCCCGGCTCTCGGTGTTCCCCGGCCCCTTCGACCTGGAGGCGGTGGAGTACGTGTGCGGCGGCCGGGAGCTGCCGCCGGAGCGGATCCTGGATCTGCTCGGCGGGCTGCTCGCGCAGTCGCTGCTCACCCGCGAGGACATCCCGCCGGGCCCGGCCTACCGGATGCTCGACACGGTCGCCGCGTACGGGGCGGAGTGGCTCGCGGCGCTCGGCGACACGGAGCGGATGCGACGGCGGCACCGCGACTGGTACATGGGCCTCGCCACCTGGTGCGAGCTGGAGTGGTTCAGCCCGCGCCAGGCCGAGGTCGCGGCCCTGACGGAGGCCGCGCTGCCGCATCTGCGGGCGGCCCTCGACCTCTGCCTGGAACTCCCGGAGGACACGCATCTCGCCCAGCACCTGGCGGGCACGCTCTGGTTCGCGTGGGTGGGCTGCGGGCGCCTCTCGGAGGGCCGGCACTGGCTGGAGCGGGCGCTCGCCGTCGAGTCCGGCCACGAGGAGGCGCGGCTGAAGGCGCTGTGGGTGCTCGGGTACGTGGCGGTCCTTCAGGGGGACGGTACGGCGGCGGTGGCGGCGCTCCACGAGTGCGGGGAGCGGGCCAGGTCCTCGCGGAACGCGCTGGCGGAGGCGTACGCGACGCACCGGATGGGCTGTCTGGCGCTGCTCACGGACGACATGCCGCGGGCCGAGGAGCTGATCGGGCGGGCGCTCGACGCGTACCGGGAGCTCGGCGAGCTGAACAGCAATGTGCTGATGGGCCAGATCGAGGTGGCTCTGGCGCGGGCGTTCCGGGGCGACATGGAGGGGGCGGTCGCCCTCTGTCGCGAGGTGAAGGACATCTGCGAGGAGCGGGGCGAGCTCTGGGCCCGGGCGTACGCCCTCTATGTACTGGGGTACGCGGCCTGGACGAGGGGCGCGTACGGCAAGGCGCGGGAGCTGCTCACCCGGTGCGTATCCATCAACCACGCCTTCCGCGATCTGGTCGGCACCGTCCTGGCGATCGAGATGCTCGCCCTGGTGGCGGTGAGCGAGGGGGATCCGACGGAGGCGGCGGTCCTCCAGGGGGCGGCGGTGCCGCTGTGGGACACGGTCGGTGTCCGGCTCTTCGGCTCGGAGGCGTTCGACGCGCCGAGGACGCTGTGCCAGCAGCGGGCCGAGGAGGCGCTGGGCGCGGAGGCCTACGGCGCCGCGTTCCGGGAGGGCCTGGCGCTGTCGGCGGCGGAGGCGGTGGAGTGCGCGGTCGCCGGCCGGGGCGATCCGGCCGTCGGTGTCACCGCGGAGGCGTCCGCCCCGCGGCCCTTCCGCACGGCCAGGTCGGCGGCGGTCCCGGGAACGCGGAAGCCCGCCGGCTCCCCCACCGGAAAGGGCGGGGAAGCGGCGGGCTGAACACCGCGAGGGTGGTACTACGCCATTGCCGAAATCAGCGGGCGTAGTACTCGACGACCAGCTGCTCGTCGCAGATGACCGGGATTTCCTTGCGGTTCGGGTCGCGGTCGAGGCGGAAGGCCAGGGCCTTCAGGTTGACCTGCAGGTAGCGCGGGGTCTCACCGTCGGCGGCGAAGCCACCCTCACGGGCGACCTCGAACAGCGGCTTGGTGCGGCTGCGCTCGCGGACCATCACGACGTCGTCGGGACGGACGCGGAACGACGGCTTGTCGACCTTGCCACCGTTGACCTGGATGTGGCCGTGGACGACCATCTGGCGGGCCTGGTAGATGGTGCGGGCGATGCCCGAACGCAGGACCAGGGCGTCGAGGCGACGCTCGAGCTCGACGACCAGCGCCTCGCCCGTCTTGCCTTCGGCCTTCTTGGCGCGGTCGTAGGCGCGCGCCATCTGGCGCTCGCTGATGTCGTACTGGGCGCGCAGACGCTGCTTCTCGAGCAGACGGACCTTGTAGTCCGAGTTCTGCTTGCGGCCACGGCCGTGCTCGCCCGGCGGGTAGGGGCGGGCCTCGAAGTACTTGACAGCCTTCGGGGTCAGCGCGATGCCGAGGGCACGCGACTTCTTGACCTTGGGACGGGACTGGTTCGGCATGAACCAACCTCTCTACGTGGTACGAAACGGCTTCACCAGGGTTAGGGGAGGTCGCATCCGCAGCCGGGAAACCCGCCGGATCCGTACGAGACGGACCTGCCGGGCAGCCGCTCCCAGGTCTGGGCACATACGTGCAGCACGCGAACGACCCACCGCCGTTCCCGGGATCCGGGTGGTGGTGGGTGGCACGCGACACCTTCGAAGGTGCGCGACGCTCCTGGAAACCCCGCCCGGGGGCAGGGTCTCCGGCTGACTGTCCCGTTCTGGTGGTGCCGACCGGAGCCGGACACGGGACGCAGCGATCCCGACCAGTGTACCGGGTCCTCGGGGCACCCTCCGCCCAGGGTCCGACGGCCTCGGCGACAGGCGCCCAAGAGCTCCCGGACCGGGGCGTTTCCGCCGTCCGGATCCCGGGGTGGGGCTATTCGTCGCCCTTCAGCCGGGCCCTCACACGGTCCACCACATCCGCGTACCGCGCTTCCGCGCCGTAGCGGGTGGGGTCGTAGTAGCGCCTGCCGTGGATGGAGTCCGGGGCATACTGCTGGGCCGCGATGCCGCCCGGCACGTCGTGCGGGTAGACGTAGCCCTGTGCGTGGCCGAGCTTGGCCGCGCCCTTGTAGTGGCCGTCGCGCAGATGCGGCGGGACCGATCCCGCGAGGCCGTTCCGTACGTCCGCCAAGGCGGCGCCGATCGCGGTGGTCGCCGCGTTCGACTTCGGGGCCAGGGCGAGGGCGATGGTGGCGTGGCTCAGGGTGAGCGCCGCCTCGGGGAAACCGATCATGGCGACGGCCTGCGCGGCGGCGACCGCGATCGGCAGCGCGTTGGGGTCGGCGAGTCCGATGTCCTCGCTCGCGGAGATCATCAGGCGCCGGGCGATGAACCGCGGGTCCTCCCCCGCCTCGATCATCCGCGCCAGATAGTGCAGGGCCGCGTCCACGTCCGAGCCGCGGATCGACTTGATGAGCGCGCTGGCCACGTCGTAGTGCTGGTCGCCGTCCCGGTCGTACTTCACGGCCGCCCGGTCGACGGTCTCCTCGACCGTCTCCAGGGTGATCTCCGGCTCGCCCTTGGCGATGGCGGCGCCCGCGGCCGCCTCCAGGGCGGTCAGGGCGCGCCGCGCGTCGCCGCCGGCGACGCGCAGGAGGTGGGACTCGGCGTCCTCCGGCAGGGTCACGGCCCCGCCGAGGCCACGCTCGCCGGTGAGGGCCCGCGCCATCAGACCGCGCAGGTCCTCGTCGGTGAGCGGCTCCAGGGTGAGGAGCAGCGAGCGGGAGAGGAGCGGGGAGATGATGGAGAAGTACGGATTCTCCGTGGTGGCGGCGATCAGCGTCACCCAGCGGTTCTCCACGGCGGGCAGCAGCGAGTCCTGCTGGGCCTTGGAGAAGCGGTGGATCTCGTCCAGGAAGAGGACGGTCTCCTTGCCGTAGCCGCCGACGGCGCGCCGGGCGCCGTCGATGACGGCCCTGACCTCCTTGACGCCCGCGGTGATCGCCGACAGCTCCACGAAGCGCTTGTTGGTCGCCTTGGAGACGACGTACGCCAGGGTGGTCTTGCCGATGCCCGGCGGTCCCCAGAGGATCACCGAGGAGGCGCCGGCGGGGCCGCCGTCGCCGTCCCCCACGAGCCGGCGCAGCGGCGATCCGGGCTTGAGCAGGTGCTTCTGCCCCACCACCTCGTCGAGGGTGCGGGGGCGCATCCGGACGGCCAGCGGGCTGCTGGCAGGGTCCTTCTCCTGGCGGTCTTCGGCTGCTGCGGTAAAGAGGTCGGGCTCCACAGTCATGAAGCCTAGGTCACCGGACTGACAGCGCGGCCGTCGCCGGCCGGCCGGACGGTTTCCGTCAGCCGGTCCAGAAGTCCCACCAGCGGGTCAGGATCAGCATGCCGATGATCCCGATGTGCAGGACGGGGAGGATCCAGGTGAACTCGTCGAAGAAGGTCTTCAGTCCGCGGGGGGCGGGGATGACGCCGAGGCGGACGTTGTGCGAGGTCACGTACCAGAACATGACGATGGTGGCGACCCAGGCCAGGCAGCACCACAGGCAGAGCGAGTTGATCTCGTACAGCGACTGGTACATCAGCCAGGTGCAGAAGCCGACGCCGAAGAGGGTGCCGGCGTTGAGGCCGAGCCAGTACCAGCGGCGGTAGCGGGCCCCGGCGAGCAGGGCCAGGCCGATCGCGATCACCATGGCGTAGGTGACCAGGCCGAGCATCGGGTTCGGGAAGCCGAAGACCGAGGCCTGCTCGCTCTTCATGATGTTGCCGCAGGAGACGATCGGGTTGAGGCTGCACCCGGGGACGAAGTCCGGGTCCTCCAGGAGCTTGAACTTGTCGATCGTGATGACCCAGGCGGCGAGCACTCCGGCCGCTCCGGTGATGACGAGCAGCCAGGCGAAGGCCCTGCTCGCCCCGATCGTGCCGTCGTCGTGCCGGCCGGACGCGGCCCCGTCCACCGCTGCCTTCGTCATGTCGCCTTGTCCCTCGCTCGCTGGCCTTGTGGGCATGGTCATTCTGCCGTACGGGGGACGGCGCCCACCGTTCGCCGGAGATAAGTGAGACGTGCGTAAGGACGACGTGGCGGCCTGCGCAGGACGACGCGGAGGGGCCCGGACCACGCGCGTGCGTGGTCCGGGCCCCTCCGTCCGTACAGTGCGTCAGGCCAGCTTGGCCCGTACCGCGTCGAGCAGGGAGTCCACGGCGACCGCCCGCTGCTCGCCGGACTCCATGTCCTTGAGCTGGACGACCCCCTCGGCGAGGTCGCGCTCACCGGCGACGACGGCGAGACGGGCGCCCGAGCGGTTGGCGTCCTTCATCGCGCCCTTGAGGCCCTTGCCGCCGAACGAGAAGTCCGCGGAGATGCCCTCCCTGCGCAGCTCGGTGACCTTGCCGAAGAGGATCCGGCGCGCCTCCTCGCCGATGGCCACCGCGAAGACGCTGGTGACGGCCGGGAGGTCGAGCTCGACGCCCTCCGCCTCCAGGGCGAGGACCGTGCGGTCCACACCGAGCGCCCAGCCCACGGACGGCAGCGCGGGGCCGCCGATCATCTCGGAGAGGCCGTCGTAGCGGCCGCCGCCGCCGACCGCCGACTGCGAGCCGAGACCGCCGTGGACGAACTCGAAGGTCGTACGGGTGTAGTAGTCCAGGCCGCGCACCAGCTTGGCGTCGTCCTCGAAGACCACGCCCGCCGCGGTGATCAGGGCGCGCACCTCCTCGTGGTATGCCTTGCACGCGTCGCACAGGTAGTCGCGCAGCAGCGGGGCGCCGTCGAGCTGCTTCTGCACGGACTCGCGCTTGTCGTCGAGGACGCGCAGCGGGTTGATCTCGGCGCGGCGCAGGGTCTCCTCGTCGAGGTCGAGCCCGCGGAGGAAGCCCTGGAGCGCCTCGCGGTAGACGGGACGGCACTCCTTGTCGCCCAGCGAGTTGAGCAGGATGCGGAAGTTCCGCAGGCCGAGGGTGCGGTACGCCTGGTCGGCCAGGATGATCAGCTCGGCGTCGAGCGCCGGGTCCTCGGAGCCGATGGCCTCGGCGCCGACCTGGGAGAAGTGGCGGTAGCGACCCGCCTGGGCCCGCTCGTAGCGGTAGTACGAGCCGGAGTACCAGAGCTTGACCGGCAGGTTGCCCTGCTTGTGCAGGTTGGCCTGGAGCGCCGCGCGCAGCACGGACGCGGTGCCCTCCGGGCGGAGGGCGAGGTGGTCGTTGCCCTTCGTGGTGAGGGTGTACATCTCCTTGGTCACGATGTCGGTGGACTCACCGACACCGCGGGAGAACAGCTCGACGTTCTCGAAACCGGGCGTCTCGATGTAGCCGTAGCCGGAGTTCCTCAGCGGCGTGGAGATCGCGTCCCGGACCGCCAGGAACGTGGCGGAGCGGGGCGGGATCAGGTCGTACGTGCCCTTGGGGGCCTGAAAGGTGCTCACGAAAGTCTCGTCACATTCCTCGTCGGGGAGCCTTCGTGCTCCCGAGGCCGGCGGCCACGTCCCGCAGATAGGGGTTCGTGGCGCGCTCCTGGCCGATGGTCGTCTGGGGACCGTGTCCCGACAGCACCACGGTCGAGTTGTCGAGCGGCAGGCACACACGGGCCAGCGAAGCGAGCATCTCGTCCATGTCACCGCCGGGAAGGTCGGTGCGTCCGACGGAGCCGGCGAACAGCAGGTCCCCGGAGAAGAACACGGACGGGATCTCCGTGGACTCCGGCATCCTGAAGGTCACCGACCCCTTGGTATGACCGGGCGCGTGGGCGACGGAGAACTCCAGACCGGCGAGCTTCAGCTCGGCGCCGTCGGTGAGTTCTCGCACGTCGTCGGGCTCTCCCACGGTCAGCTCGCCCATGAGGGGCATCCCGATGGAGCGGCCGAGGGCCTTCTCCGGGTCGCTCATCATGTAGCGGTCGGACGGGTGGATCCACGCGGGGACGTCATGCGCGCCGCACACCGGGACGACGGAGGCGACGTGGTCGATGTGTCCATGGGTGAGGACGACGGCGACGGGCTTGAGCCGATGCTTCTTCAGCGTCTCCTCGACACCCTGGGCGGCCTGGTGGCCCGGGTCGATGATCACGCACTCCTCGCCTGCGGCGGGGGCGACCAGATAGCAGTTGGTCCCCCAGGCCCCGGCGGGGAACCCGGCAATCAGCACGTTCGTCCTTAGATGTCGTCCGGCACGGGGCCGCGGAATTCGCTGAGATCACGGAATGCGGCAGATCAGAGCCTACCGGCGGTGCCGGTTCCACAGCCAACCCGTATACGGTACGGGCACACCCGGCCAGGACAGGAACAGACGAGCGACAGGAGCGGAACCGGTGGTCACCAGCGATCAGCGGCGGCGGCAGCTTGCCAGGGAGAAGTACGCGCGGCAGCAGCAGCGGCGGGAGGAGAACCGGCGCAAGGCGAAGCGCCGCAACACCGTCGTCGCGGCCGCCCTCGCGGTGGTCCTCGCGGCGGGCGGCGCCGTGTACGCGTCCGTGACGCTGACGGACGACGGCTCGGACAAGGGCTCGGACAACGCGGCGAGCGACACGCCCAGCGCCCCGGCGCCCTCGCAGAGCGAGTCGGCGAACCCGGAGCCGAAGCTGTCCGTGGACACGAAGGCCTCGTACGCCATGTCCCTCAAGACGAACGAGGGCGACGTCACGATCACCATGGACGCGGCCAAGACCCCGCGCACGGTGAACTCCTTCTCGCACCTCGCCACGGAGAAGTACTTCGACGGGACGAAGTGCCACCGGCTCACCACCAAGGGCATCTTCGTGCTCCAGTGCGGTGACCCGAAGGGCGACGGCACCGGCGGTCCGGGCTACACCATCCCGGACGAGAACCTGGGCTCGCTCGGCAAGGCGGGCGCGAACGGCACGGTGACCTACCCGGCCGGCACCGTGGCCATGGCCAACACCGGGCAGCCGGGCAGCGGCGGCTCGCAGTTCTTCCTGGTCTACAAGGACACCAAGCTGCCGCCGAGCTACACGCCGTTCGGAAAGATCGACGCGGCCGGTCTCCAGGTGGTCCAGGACGTGGCCGCCGCCGGGGTCTCCGGCGGTGCCACCGACGGCGCCCCGAAGAAGGCCGTCACCATCGAGAAGGCCACCGTCGCGAAGAAGTGAGCCGGGCGTCCGCACCCAGCCGTGACCGTCGAATCTCGGTCGCGCTGAGTGCGGACAGCCGGGCCGCGGTTCGCCTAGATTGGCGTTGTGCAGCGTTGGGCCGTCGGCCGCGCTGCGGAAGGCGGGCGAGGCCCGCCGGGAAACTGTGGACGATGCCCGGGGGGTACGACCCCGCGACGGCATCATGGTGAGGAGGCGCTGTGAGCAGCGACCCGTGGGGCCGCGTCGACGAGACGGGCACCGTGTACGTGCGGACGGCCGAGGGCGAGAAGGTCGTCGGATCGTGGCAGGCCGGCACCCCTGAGGAGGCCCTGGCCTACTTCGAGCGCAAGTACGAGGGCTTGGTTGTCGAGATCGGCCTCCTCGAGAAGCGGGTGAGGACCACCGACCTCTCGGCGAAGGACGCCACCGCGGCGATCGAGCACATCCGCCAGCAGATCGACGAGCACCACGCCGTCGGTGACCTGGCCGCGCTCGCGACCCGCCTCGACAAGCTCGTCGAGACGGTCGACTCGCGCCGCGAGGAGCGCAAGGTCCAGAAGGCCAAGCAGACCGACGAGGCGCGCACCGCCAAGGAGAAGCTCGTCACGGAGGCCGAGGAGCTGGCCCAGAGCGAGCAGTGGCGCTCCGCCGGCGAGCGTCTGCGGGCGCTCGTCGACACCTGGAAGGGCCTCCCCCGGCTCGACCGCAAGTCCGACGACGAGCTGTGGCACCGCTTCTCGCACGCCCGCTCGGCGTTCTCGAAGCGCCGCAAGGCCCACTTCGCCTCGCTGGACGCCCAGCGTGAGGACGCCCGCAAGGCCAAGGAGCGTCTGGTCGCCGAGGCGGAGTCGCTGTCGAACTCCACCGACTGGGGCACCACGGCGGCCCGCTACCGCGATCTCATGGCGGAGTGGAAGTCGGCCGGCCGCGCCCAGCGCGAGCACGAGGACGATCTGTGGAACCGCTTCCGCGGCGCCCAGGACGTCTTCTTCGCGGCGCGCGGCGAGGTCTTCGCCGAGCGGGACGCGGAGCAGACCGAGAACCTCAAGCTGAAGGAGGAGCTCGCGACCGAGGCCGAGAAGCTGCTCCCGGTGTCGGACCTGAAGGCGGCCCGTGCCGCCTTCCGTTCCCTCAACGAGCGGTGGGAGGCCGTCGGCCACGTCCCGCGTGACGCCCGGCCCAAGGTCGAGGGCCGGATGCACACGGTCGAGCGGGCGATCCAGGAGGCCGAGGAGACCGAGTGGCGCCGGACGAACCCGGAGGCACGCGCGCGTGCCGCCGGTCTCACCGGTCAGCTCCAGGACGCGGTCGAGAAGCTGCGCAAGCAGGTCGACGCGGCCCGCGCCGCGGGCAACGACGCCAAGGCCGACAAGCTCGCCCGTGAGCTGGAGGGCCGTCAGGCCCTGCTCGACCAGGCTCTGAAGGGCCTTGAGGAGTTCGGCGGCTGACAAAGGCCGTGACCGTACGAGGAAGGCCCCCGGCAGCGAGCCGGGGGCCTTCCTCGTACGCCTGCGGTACGGACCGCGTCTTGGCCCGCGCTAGGGTCTGTCGTCACATTCCCGTCGTCGCCCGCAGGGCGGCCCTGCGGCGTCTGGTGCGTGCTCTCGGCGCGCCGGGGGGAAGTGCTCGTACTGGACGTACTCGCACTTTCGCCCGGTGCGGCGAGAGTGCGTGCCAGGCGTCGCGGGGCAGACGGGAATGTGACGACAGACCCTAGGGCCTGCGGGCCGAGGTGACGCGGTAGACGTCGTAGACGCCCTCCACGCCCCGTACGGCCTTCAGGACGTGACCCAGGTGCTTCGGGTCGCCCATCTCGAAGGTGAAGCGCGAGGTGGCCACCCGGTCGCGGGAGGTCTGGACGGCCGCCGAGAGGATGTTGACGTGCTGGTCCGAGAGGACCCGGGTCACGTCCGAGAGGAGCCGCGAGCGGTCCAGCGCCTCGACCTGGATGGCGACGAGGAAGACCGAGGACTGGGTGGGTGCCCACTCGACCTCCAGGATCCGCTCCGGCTCCCGGGAGAGCGACTCCACGTTGACGCAGTCGCTGCGGTGAACCGATACGCCACTGCCCCGGGTGACGAAGCCGATGATCGGGTCGCCGGGAACGGGCGTACAACAGCGGGCCAGCTTCACCCAGACGTCCTCGACGCCCTTGACGACGACGCCCGGGTCGGTGCTGGAGCGGCGCTTGGACCGGCCGCGGGTGGGCGGGGCCGCCTCGTCGATGTCCTCGGTGGCCGCCTCCTCGCCGCCGAGCGCCTGCACCAGCTTCTGCACGATGGACTGGGCGGTGACATGGCCCTCGCCGATCGCCGCGTACAGCGAGGAGATGTCGGTGTAGCGCAGCTCGTGGGCCAGGGTGACGAGGGAGTCGCCGGTGAGGATCCGCTGGATCGGCAGGTTCTGCTTGCGCATGGCCCGCGCGATGGCGTCCTTGCCCTGCTCGATGGCCTCGTCGCGGCGCTCCTTGGAGAACCACCCGCGGATCTTGTTGCGGGCGCGCGGGGACTTGACGAAGCCCAGCCAGTCGCGGGAGGGGCCGGCGCCGGCCGCCTTGGAGGTGAAGACCTCGACCAGGTCGCCGTTGTCGAGGGTCGATTCGAGCGGCACGAGCCGCCCGTTGACCCGCGCCCCTATGGTGCGGTGGCCGACCTCGGTGTGGACGGCGTACGAGAAGTCGACGGGGGTGGCGCCGGCGGGCAGCGCGATGACATCGCCCTTGGGCGTGAAGACGAAGACCTCGTTGCGGGAGAGGTCGAAGCGCAGGGACTCCAGGAACTCGCTGGGGTCCTCGGTCTCCTTCTGCCAGTCGAGGAGCTGGCGCAGCCACGCCATGTCGTTGAGGTGGTCGTCCTTGCCGGTCCGCTTCGGCACGTCGGCGCGCACCTTGGAGGCGCCGGCGACGGCCTCCTGCTTGTACTTCCAGTGCGCGGCGATGCCGTACTCGGCCCGCCGGTGCATGTCGAAGGTGCGGATCTGGAGCTCGACGGGCTTGCCGTTGGGCCCGATGACCGTCGTGTGCAGCGACTGGTACATGTTGAACTTCGGCATCGCGATGTAGTCCTTGAACCGGCCGGGGACCGGGTTCCATCGCGCGTGGACGGTGCCGAGGGCCGCGTAGCAGTCCCTCACCGTGTCGACGAGGACACGGATGCCCACCAGGTCGTAGATCTCCGCGAAGTCACGGCCGCGGACGATCATCTTCTGGTAGACGCTGTAGTAGTGCTTCGGGCGCCCGGTGACGGTGGCCTTGATCCGGGCGGCGCGCAGGTCCGTCTGGACCTCGTCGGTCACTATGGCGAGGTACTCGTCCCGCTTGGGGGCGCGCTCGGCGACGAGCCGGACGATCTCGTCGTACATCTTGGGGTAGAGGATCGCGAAGGCGAGGTCCTCCAGCTCCCACTTGATGGTGTTCATGCCCAGCCGGTGCGCCAGCGGGGCGTAGATCTCAAGGGTCTCGCGGGCCTTCTTCTCCTGCTTCTCCCGCTTGAGGTAGCGCATGGTGCGCATGTTGTGCAGGCGGTCGGCGAGCTTGATGACCAGGACGCGCGGGTCCTTGGCCATGGCGACGACCATCTTGCGGACGGTCTCGGCCTGCGCGGCCTCGCCGAACTTGACCTTGTCGAGCTTGGTGACGCCGTCGACGAGCAGCGCGACCTGGTCGCCGAAGTCCCGGCGCAGGGTGTCGAGGCCGTACTCGGTGTCCTCGACGGTGTCGTGCAGCAGTCCGGCCATCAGGGTCGCCGGGTCCATGCCGAGCTCGGCGAGGATCGTGGTGACGGCGAGCGGGTGCGTGATGTACGGGTCGCCGCTCTTGCGCTTCTGGCCGCGGTGCCAGCGCTCGGCGACCTGGTAGGCCCGCTCGACCTGGCGGAGGGTGGCCGTCTCGATCTTGGGGTCGTTGGAGCGGACGATCCGCAGCAGCGGTTCGAGGACCGGGTTGTACGGGGAGGACCGCTGGACGCCGAGCCGGGCGAGGCGGGCGCGGACGCGGTTGGACGAGCCGCCCGAGCGGGCGGGCGCGGCCGGGGCGGGCCGCGTGGGCGCCGGGGCCTCGGGGGCCGGCTGCGCGGACGCGGCAGGCGCGGGCCCGGTCTCCGCGGGCTTGTTCTGGGGCGTGCCGGTCCCCTGCGCGGCCTTGTCGGCCTTCGGGTCGGGCTGCGCGGCGGAGAGTGACTGGGCCTCGTCTGGCAAGAGCGCTCCTCGTGCGGTGCCGGGTCCCCCGGTCAGGCCCGGAAAGGCCATGGTATCGAGCCCTGACACGCACCGCTCACGCGGCCGGGGGACGCCCGGCCCGACGCGGACGCGACGCGCCCCTCGGATCCCGGACCGGGACACTCCGGAAAACCGACGGGGCGCCCCGGGGATTCCCCGGAGCGCCCCGTGCGGGGTGGAACCCGACGTCAGACGGTGATCAGCGCCGTGAGCGGAGCGCCGTTCA
This sequence comes from Streptomyces sp. NPDC017246, assembly GCF_044331325.1. NCBI lineage: Bacteria > Bacillati > Actinomycetota > Actinomycetes > Kitasatosporales > Streptomycetaceae > Streptomyces > Streptomyces sp. NPDC017246. Next base: position 233,402 of record NZ_JBIRMW010000014.1, read on the forward strand.
GGGCCGGCTCCAGCCGGGCGCGGCCCGGCAGGAAGCCCAGTTCCATGAGGACCGCGACGCCCGCGACCTCGGCGCCGGCCCGGCGGATGAGCTCGATGGAGGCCTCGGCCGTGCCACCGGTGGCGAGGACGTCGTCGATGACCATGACGCGGTCGCCCGCGGCCAGGTCCTCGGCGTGCACCTCGATCTCGGCGGTGCCGTACTCCAGCTCGTACGCCTGGCTGAGCGTGGCCCCGGGGAGCTTGCCGGCCTTGCGGACCGGGATGAAGCCCAGTCCCGCGCGGACGGCCACCGGGGCGGCCAGGATGAAGCCGCGCGCCTCCAGGCCGACGATCTTCGTCGCGCCGTGCGCGGAGCACAGCCCGGCGAGGGCGTCGGTGAGCGCCGTGAACGCCTCCGGGTCCGCGAGCAGCGGCGTGATGTCCTTGAACAGCACGCCCGGCTTCGGGTAGTCCGGTACGTCGCGGATGCGGCTGAGCAGGAGGTCGGTGACGTCCTGGGCCTCGGCGGTCATCCTCGGCGCTCCGGGGCACGGCCCCGACGGCTCGCCCGGGGGCCGACGACGGCGGTCTCCGCCGCGTCCGCGGACTGCTCGTCCGACCCGTCGAGCGAATCGCCCTTGGCTGCCTCGCTGGCCCGCTTGGCCATGATGCGCTTCTTGAGCGCCCTGATCGCCGGCTCGCGCTCCTTGAGGTCGGCGACGAGCGGGGTGGCGATGAAGATCGACGAGTACGCACCGGCGGCGAGACCGACGAACAGCGACAGCGAGATGTCGTTGAGCATGCCGGCGCCGAGGACGCCGCCACCGATGAAGAGCAGGCCGGCGACCGGCAGCAGCGCGACGACGGTGGTGTTGATCGAACGGACCAGGGTGCCGTTGATCGAGCGGTTGGCCAGCTCGCTGTACGTGAAGCGGGTCTGCTTCGTGATGTCCTTCGTCTGCTCCTTGAGGGAGTCGAAGACGACGACCGTGTCGTACAGCGAATAACCGAGGATCGTCAGCAGACCGATGACCGTGCCGACGGTGACCTCGAAGCCGACCAGCGAGTAGATGCCGACCGTGATCGTGAGGTCGTGGATCAGCGCGATGAGCGCCGCGACCGCCATTCTCCACTCGAAGGCGATCGCCAGATAGATCACCACCAGGATCATGAAGATCCCCAGACCGGTCCACGCCTTGGTGGCGATCTGCTCACCCCAGCTCGGGCCGACCAGCTCCGCCGCGATCTTGTCCTCGGCGACGTTCAGGTCCTTGGCGAGCTCCGAGCGGACCTGGTCGGACTGCGCGGTGTCGAGGCCGCCGACCTGGATGCGCAGGGAGCCGTTGCCGAGCTGCTGGACGATCGCGTCGTGGCCGGAGGCCTCTTCCGCGTACTCCTGGGCCTGGCTGACGGAGACTTCCGACTTCGGGGTGGTGAAGACCGCGCCGCCCTGGAACTCGATGCCCATGTTGAGACCGCGGACGGCCAGGGCGACGATGGCGGTGATGGTGATCAGGATGGACAGGCCATACCAGATCTTGCGGTTGCCGATGAAGTCGTAGCCGACCTCACCGCGGTGGAGCCGGGCGCCGAGATCGCCGAGCTTCGACATCTCACGCCTCCTTCGGGTCGACGGGGGCGGTGGCACGGCGGGAGCTGCGCAGCGGCGGCTTGGCTCCGAGGCGCTTCGGGTCGAGGCCGGACCAGGCGTGGCCGCCGCCGAAGAACTTGGTCCGCGCGAGGAGCGTCATGACCGGCTTGGTGAAGAGGAACACCACGACGACGTCGAGCAGGGTGGTCAGGCCGAGCGTGAACGCGAAGCCCTGGACCTTGCCGACGGTGACGACGAAGAGCACCGCCGCGGCCAGGAACGACACGAAGTCGGAGACCAGGATGGTGCGACGGGCACGCGGCCAGGCGCGCTCGACGGACGGGCGCAGCGTGCGGCCCTCGCGGAGCTCGTCACGGATGCGCTCGAAGTAGACGATGAACGAGTCCGCGGTGATACCGATGGCGACGATGGCACCACAGACGGCCGGCAGGTTCAGCGCGAAGCCGATGGCCGGGCCGAGCAGGGCCATGATCACGTAGGTGAGGAGCGCGGAGACGCCGAGGCTGAGGATGGCGATCAGCGACAGGCCGCGGTAGTACGCGACCAGGTAGATGATGACCAGACCGAGGCCGATGGCGCCGGCGATCAGACCGGCCTCCAGCTGGTCACCGCCGAGCGCGGCGGTGACGGTGTCGACGCTCTGCGTCTCGAAGGAGAGCGGCAGGGCACCGTAGGACAGGATGTTGCCGAGGTCCTGGGCCGACTGCTGGTTGAAGTTGCCGGAGATCTCGGCGCTGGCGCTCAGCGTCTGGCGCACCGAGGGAGCCGAGACGACCTCGCCGTCCAGGACGATCGCGAACCGGTTCTGCGGGTCGGCCTGCGACGACAGCTTGCCGGTGATCGACTGGAACTTCTTCGAGCCCGCGCCCGTGAAGTCCATGGTGACGATCCACATACCGCGCTGCTGGTCGAAGACGCCCTTGGCGTCGTCGACGTCACGGCCCTCGACCTCGGCCGGGCCGAGGAGGTACTTCGACCACTCGCCCGGAGCGTCCTCGCCACAGGCCACGGCGGGCTCGGACGGCTTGACGCCCTGGCCGGCGGCGGAGCGCTGCTTGGGGTCGAGGCAGTTCAGGGCGGTGAACTTCTTCTCGAGCGCCGCGCTGGCGGCGTCGGGAGTCGGGGTCGCCGAGGGGGTTCCGGTGGCCTTCGGCGTCGCGGTGGACGAGGCGCTTCCGGTGGGGGTCGGGCTCGGGGCCCTGAGGGCCTCGGTGAGCGCACGGCCCTGGGCGGAGCCGGTGGCCGTCGGCGTGGCCGGCTTCTCGCCCACGGACGAGCCGGAGGTGGAGGCGGACGGCTTCGGCGTGGCCGAGGGGGAACCGGAGGAGGAGGCGCTCGGCGCCACCTGGGGTCCGCCGCTCGTCACCGCGAGAACGGGCCGGAAGTAGAGCTGGGCGGTGGTACCGACCTGCTCACGGGCCTGCTTCTCGTTCGTCCCGCGAGGGATGTTGACGATGATGTTCTCGCGGCCCTGCGTCTGGACCTCGGCCTCGGAGACACCCAGACCGTTGACACGGCGTTCGATGATGTCGACCGCGGTGTTCATGTTGGTCTCGTTGACCGCCGACTCCTGGCCGGGTTCCGCCTTGGCCTTGAGCGTGATCGACGTACCGCCGGCGAGGTCGATGCCCAGGCGCGGGGTGGTGTGCCCCGACCAGAACATGCCGCCGGTGAGCGCGACCATGGCGATCAGGATGAGTGCCAGGGCGCGGCCCGGCCGGCTCTGTCCCCCCGCCGGCCTTCGGCCCTTCTTCGGTGCTGCCACCTGTCGTATCTCCCTGTCCAACCGCCTCACGCCTGGTATGCGTGAGACGGCCACGAAGTGTGTGTGGGGACCTTCCCCCTCAGACGTGGAACCGTTGCGGGGACCGCGCGCGCCGGTGGGCGTGCGCGGTGTCCCCGGCCGCGACTACTTCGCGTCGGTCTCGCCGTCGGTCTTGCCGTCCTTCTGGCCCTCGGCGGCGGCCTCGGCCGCGTCCGCCTTCTTCGTCAGGTCGGCCTTCGGCGCGTCCTCGACCTCGGCGGTCTCCGTGCTCTCCGTGGCCTCGGCGGCCTCGGTCAGCGAGGAGGCGTCGTCCGGGACGACGGTGTCGGAGTCCGACTCCTCCTCGTCACCGTGGACGATGCGGTTGTACTCGGAGTCCTCGAGTACGGCACCGATCGAGTTCTTGGCGTAGACGGCGTGCACGCCGGGCGCGACCTCGAGGAGAACGGTCTCGTCGCCGATCTCCTTGACGGTGGCGTACATCCCCCCGATCGTCCGTACGCCGGTGCCGGGCTGCATCTCGTTGCGCATCTGCGCCGCCGCCTGCTGCTTCTTCTTGGCAGAGCGGGTCATCAGGAACATGGCCCCGATGAGGACGATGAAGGGGAGGAGGGTCACGATGCTCACGGGACGGGTTTCCTTCGCACGGTCGCGGAGAACCCGCGGCCTGATCTTCGGGGGTGGGCGCGCCGACCAGAAAGGGCGGCATCGGCGGAGTCTAGGCGAGTCCGCATCGATGGAACAACGTCCAGCATCGCACCCCGGTTCCTGTCCGGGCGAGTGTCGGCACCGTCACGCCCCGAAGAGCCCCTGTTGTCCGCTTCCTGTGGCCCCCGGGCCCGCTGCCTGCGGCGGAACGAGCCCGAGGTGCGCCCATGCCGCCGGAGTGGCGACCCGGCCACGGGGTGTGCGGGCGAGCAGACCTTCGCGTACGAGGAAGGGTTCGGCGACCTCCTCGACGGTCTCGCGCTCCTCCCCCACCGCGACCGCGAGGGTGGACAGACCGACCGGGCCGCCGCCGAAGAGCTTGAGCAGGGCCTCCAGGACGGCGCGGTCGAGCCGGTCGAGGCCCCGGCCGTCGACCTCGTACACCCTGAGGGCGGCCTCGGCGATCTCCCGGGTGATGGATCCGTCGGCCCGGACCTGCGCGTAGTCGCGGACGCGGCGCAGCAGGCGGTTGGCGATACGGGGGGTGCCCCGGGAGCGGCCGGCGATCTCGGCGGCGCCGACCGGGTCGATCTCGACGTCGAGGAGTCCGGCGGAGCGGTGGATCACGCGCTGGAGCTCGGCCGGGTCGTAGAACTCCATGTGGCCGGTGAAGCCGAAGCGGTCGCGCAGCGGGGGCGGCAGGAGTCCGGCCCGGGTGGTGGCGCCGACCAGGGTGAAGGGCGGGAGTTCCAGTGGGATGGCGGTGGCGCCGGGGCCCTTGCCGACGATGACGTCGACGCGGAAGTCCTCCATCGCCATGTAGAGCATCTCCTCGGCGGGCCGGGACATGCGGTGGATCTCGTCGAGGAAGAGGATCTCGCCCTCCTGGAGGGAGGAGAGGATCGCGGCGAGGTCTCCGGCGTGCTGGATGGCGGGGCCGGAGGTGATGCGGATCGGGGCGTTCATCTCGGCCGCGATGATCATCGACAGGGTGGTCTTGCCGAGGCCCGGGGCACCGGAGAGCAGCACATGGTCGGCGGTGGCGCCGCGCTGACGGGCTGCCTTCAGGACCAGGTCGAGCTGCTGGCGGACCTTCTCCTGGCCGACGAACTCACTGAGGTCCTTGGGGCGCAGGGCCGCCTCGACGGCCTGGTCCTCGCCCTCGGCCGAGGCACCGACGATGCGCGCCTCGCCGTCGCCGGTGGTCTCGTCGTCCCAGTTCACGGATGTCTGCCTTCTCGGTGGTGGTGCGGTGGTGTGGGGGCGGCGGGTGACGGCCCGGAAGATCGGCCCCGCGCGGCGGTCGGTGTCAGCGGGCGCGGTTCAGGGACTGCAGGGCCGCCCGCAGCAGCTGCGGCACCGGCGCCGAGCCGCCCGCGGCGATCGCCTCCTCGGCCTGCGGCGCCACCGCGGCCACCGCCTCCTCCGCCTCGCGGCTCGCGTACCCGAGCCCGATGAGCGCGGCGGACAACTGCTCCGTCCACGGTGCCGGTCCGGAGGCCGCCGCGCGCTGGGCGCCGACCATGCCGCTGCTGCCGAGGGGGGCGCCGAGCTTGTCCTTCAGTTCGAGGAGGAGTTTCTGCGCGCCCTTCTTGCCGATACCGGGAACGGCCATGAGGGCCTTCTCGTCGCCCGTGGAGACGGCGACGCGCAGCGCGTCGGGGCTGTGCACCCCGAGCATGGCCTGCGCGAGGCGGGGGCCGACACCGCTGGCGGTCTGCAGGAGCTCGAAGACCTGACGCTCGTCGTCGTCGGCGAAGCCGTACAGCGTGAGGGAGTCCTCCCGTACGACGAGGGAGGTGGCGAGCCGGGCGTCCTCCCCGATCCGCAGTCCCGCGAGGGTCCCCGGGGTGCATTGGACGGCCATGCCCACGCCGCCGACCTCGATGACGGCCGTGGTGAGGGCGAGCGCGGCGACCGGGCCGCTGACGAAGGCGATCATCGGGTTCGGCCTTTCACTGCGGACGCCTGCCGGGCGACCGCCTGCTGGAGACGGTTCTCGGCGACGGCCTGCTGGAGACGGTTCTGGGCGGGGGCCCGCCAGATGTGGCAGATGGCGAGGGCGAGGGCGTCCGCGGCGTCGGCGGGCTTGGGCGGCGCGGAGAGCCGGAGCAGCCGGGTCACCATGGCTCCGACCTGCGCCTTGTCGGCGCGACCGCTGCCGGTGACGGCGGCCTTGACCTCGCTGGGGGTGTGCAGGGCGACGGGGATGCCGCGGCGCGAGGCGCAGAGCATGGCGACGGCGCTGGCCTGTGCCGTGCCCATCACCGTACGCACGTTGTGCTGGCTGAACACCCGCTCCACCGCGACGAGTTCGGGCGAGAAGCGGTCGAGCCACTCCTCTATGCCGCGCTCGATCCCGACCAGGCGCACGCCGATGTCGTCGTCCGCGGCCGTCCGCACCACGCCCACGCCGAGCATGGTGAGCGGCCGTCCGGCGACACCCTCGACGACGCCGACGCCGCAGCGGGTCAGGCCGGGGTCCACCCCGAGTACACGCATGCCGCACCCCCTCCGGTGGATTGCCGTCGACTCCCGTCGATCACGTGTTTGTGCAGGCTATCCGCTGCCACTGACAACGCCGTACGAACGACAGCGGGGCGGCGGGGGGGTGTGCCCCGCGGCCCGCGGCGGGAAACGGGGGCGAACAGCCGTCGACCTGGACCCTGACCACCGCGCGCACGGAGCAGGTTGCGAAGACGGTCTGCACCGGGTGGCGGTGCA
>NZ_JBIRMW010000015.1:0-236214 GCF_044331325.1 Streptomyces sp. NPDC017246
CGCCCGGTTACATTCCGAACCCGGAAGCTAAGCCTTTCAGCGCCGATGGTACTGCAGGGGGGACCCTGTGGGAGAGTAGGACGCCGCCGAACAATCATTGTGGGAAAGCCCCGCACCTCATGGTGCGGGGCTTTTCTGCGTTTACGGTCCGGATCCCTTTCGGGCCCGCCCGGACCGGGCCGTGCGGTGGGCGGTGTCAGAGGCGGCCGGCTGCCTTCAGGGCGAGATAGGCGTCCGCCAGCGCGGGAGCGAGAGTGTCGGGTGTGGCGTCCACGACCGTGACGCCGTGGCGCTGGAGCTGCTCTGCGGTGCGAGAGCGCTGTACCTGGTTCTGAGTCGCCGCCGCGGCTTCGTAGACGCCCTCGATCGTCCCGCGCTTCGCCGCCATGCCGGCGATGTGGGGGTCCGCGACCGAGGCCACCAGGAGTGTGTGGCGCTGGGCGAGCTGCGGCAGGACGGGGAGGAGGCCCTCCTCGATCGGGGCCGCGTCGAGGCTCGTCAGGAGGACGATCAGGGAACGGCGGGGAGCGCGTGCGAGGGCCGTCGCCGCCAGGCCGCGGGCGTCCGTCTCCACCAGCTCGGGTTCGAGCGGGGCGAGGGCGTTGACCACGGCGGGCAGGACGTCGCCGGCGGAGCGGCCCTGGACCTGGGCGCGGAGCCGCCGGTCGTAGGCCAGGAGATCCACGCGGTCGCCGGCGCGGGAGGCCAGCGCGGTGAGGAGGAGGGCCGCGTCCATGGAGGCGTCCAGACGGGGGACGTCGCCGACGCGGCCGGCCGAGGTGCGGCCGGTGTCGAGCACGATGAGGATGTGGCGGTCGCGTTCGGGACGCCAGGTGCGGACGGCGACCGTGGTCCGGCGGGCGGTGGCACGCCAGTCGATCGAGCGGGTGTCGTCGCCGGGGACGTACTCGCGGAGGCTGTCGAACTCCGTGCCCTCACCGCGGGTCAGCACACTGGTGCGGCCGTCGAGTTCGCGGAGCCGGGCCAGCCGGGACGGCAGGTGCTTGCGGCTGGTGAACGGGGGCAGGACACGAACGGTCCAGGGGACCTCGTGGTTGCCCTGGCGGGCGGCGAGGCCGAGGGGGCCGTACGAGCGGACCGTGATCCGTTCGGCGTGGCGGTCGCCGCGGCGGGTCGGGCGCAGGGTCGTCGTGAGGCGGCGGCGTTCGCCGGCGGGGACGGTCAAGCGTCGGCGCGAGGAGGCCTGTTCGGTGCCGGGGAGCCAGCTGCTGGGCGGCCAGGCGTCGCGGAGCTGGGCGCGGAGGCGGCGGCGGGACGGGTTGGTGACCGTGAGCTGCACATCTGCCGCGTCACCGAGTCGAACGGATGTATCACCACTTCGGGTGAATTGGAGCGTTCGTACTGGCGCGGCCAGGGCGTAGTCGCACAGAATTGCGAGGGAGAGGGGCGCGTTCACCGCGAGCATCCCCGCCCAGCTGGGGGCGAGGACGCCGACGGGGAGCGATCCGAGGGCGGCGATCAGCGCGGTTCGTCCGGTGAGGGCCATGGGGCGCCGTTCTCAGCGGGGGACGGGGACGTGGGCGAGGATCGAGTTGATGACGGAGTCGGGGGTGACTCCCTCCATCTCGGCCTCGGGCCGCAGGTGGATGCGATGACGCAGGGTGGGGAGAGCGAGGGCCTTCACATCGTCCGGGGTGACGTAGTCCCGGCCGGTGAGCCAGGCCCAGGCGCGGGCGGTGGAGAGCAGGGCGGTGGCACCTCGGGGGGAGACCCCGAGGGTGAGTGAGGGGGATTCACGCGTGGCACGACAGATATCGACGACATAGCCGGCGATCTCGGCGGAGACCGAGACCTTGGCGACGGCGGTCCGGGCGGCTTCGAGTTCGGCGGGGCCGGCGACGGGGCGGACTCCGGCGGCCTTCAGGTCGCGGGGGTCGAAGCCCTCGGCGTGACGGGTGAGGACCTGGATCTCGTCCGCGCGGGAGGGCAGAGGGACCGTCAGCTTGAGCAGGAAGCGGTCCAGTTGGGCTTCGGGGAGAGGGTAGGTGCCCTCGTACTCGACGGGGTTCTGCGTCGCGGCGACCAGGAAGGGTTCCGGCAGGAGGCGCGGGGTGCCGTCGACCGTGACCTGGCGTTCCTCCATCGCCTCCAGGAGGGACGACTGGGTCTTCGGGGGCGTGCGGTTGATCTCGTCGGCGAGCAGGAGATTCGTGAAGACCGGGCCGGGCTGGAAGGAGAACTCCGAGTTCCGGGTGTCGTAGACCAGGGAGCCGGTGACATCACTGGGCATCAGGTCGGGGGTGAACTGGACGCGCTTGGTGTCGAGTTCGAGAGCGGCGGCGAGCGAGCGGACCAGCAGGGTCTTCGCGACGCCGGGGACGCCTTCGAGGAGGACATGTCCTCGGCAGAGCAGGGCGACGACGAGACCGGTGACGGCGGGGTCCTGGCCGACCACAGCCTTCCCGATCTCGGTGCGCAGGGCCTCCAGGGAGGCGCGGGCGCTGTCCGAGGTCGTAGCGGTCTCGGGGGTCGGGGCGCTCATGAGGTGCGTACCTCTCTTTCGAGGGCGTCGAGTTGGTCCGCCAGGCGGATGAGTGCGGCGTCGTCGGCGGGAGCCGGGCCGAAGAGGAGGTTCCCCGGATCCGCGGTGGTCTCGGGGAGACGGGCGGAGAGAGCGGGGAGGAGACGGTCGGAGGAGTGGGCGTCCTGGACGGGGACGCCGAGAAGGGGGGCGATCCGGGTGCGGGTCGCGGTGCGCAGGACGGAGGCGGCGCGGTCGCGGGCGTTGGCCTTGCGGTAGAGGCGGGCGCGGCCTTCGGTGGCCTCGGAGGCGCGGAGGGCGACGGGGAGTCGCTCGGTCACCAGGGGGCAGAGACGGCGGCCGCGCCAGATGGCGGCGAGCAGGGCCGCGATCGCGAGCTGGAGTGTGCCCCACAGCCAGCCGGAGGGGATGAGGGTGAGGAAGTTGCCCGTCGTGTCGTCGTCGGGTGTGTCGGCGGAGGCATCGGTCAGGGAGGGGAGGTACCAGACGAGATGGGGCCGGGAGCCGAGGAGTTGAAGGGCGAGCGAGGCGTTGCCCCGCTGGTCGAGACGGTCGTTGTAGAGGATGTCGGGCGAGCCGAGGAGGACCGTGTCGGTGGCGTCGGGGCCGGGGAGGCGGACCAGGGACGGCAGACCGTCGGAGGGGTAGCAGGAGTCGGCGGTGGTTCCGGGGGCGATGCGGTAGCGCTCGCCTCCGAGGTCGACGCTGCCGGCGCGGGTGGCTGCCGCCAGGGTGCAGGAGGGAGCACGGTTCCCCACTGGGGCGCTGGTGGCGCCGGTGACCTCCGGGGCCAGGGTGGGGAGGGAGGGATGACCTGCGCCGAGGAGGACGGTGCGGCCGGCGGTGCCCGCGATGACCCCGCGGAGTCTGGACTGCTGAGTCTCCGTCAACAGGTCGGGTGTGGTGACCAGGAGCGTGGCGTCGGCGTCGGTCGCCGTGGTGGCCTCGTCGAGGGTGGTGGCGAGGGTGATCGTGACGCCACGGGCCTTGAGGAGTTCGGCGACGGCTCGGCTGCCGGTCGGGTCGGCGGAGCGGGGGTCGAGGGCGCCGTGGGAGTCCGAGGAGCGCACCGTCGCGAGGACGAGGCCGCCGATGAGGACCAGGGCGAGGACGAGGGCCGCGCCGCGGGCTCGGGTCCAGAGCTGATGGGCGGAGGCGGCGGTCGACGTGGTGCTGGTGGCCGGGCGGCTCATGCGGGCGTCCCCGTGGAGGCGGTGTCGAGGGTGGGACGGGTGCGCTCCAGGGCGGTGTCCAGTTCCTCGATGCGGCGGTACGCGGGCTCGTCGGTGGTACGGCCGCCGTATGTGACGTCGTCGAAGGCGCGGACGGCGAGGCGGAGCTCGTCCGCGTGGGCCGGCAGGGAGCGGCCGGCCTCGGCGGCGGCCTCGTCCGCGGTGCGGCCGGGGCGGGGGTCGAGCAGGGCACGTTCCTCGAGGGAGCGGACGATGGCCCGGGTGCGTTCCTGGACGGCCTCGTTCCAGTGGCCGGCGGCGGCGTGGCGGTCGGCGGCCGCGCGGTGGTCGCGGGCGGTGCGGGGGCCGTCGGCGAAGAGGGAGTCTCCGGTGGCGCCGGGGGTCCGGTGCGGGGTGCCGAGCCGCCACCAGAGGGCGACGAGGACGGCGACCACGAGCAGGATCACCACGACGAGGCCGAGGACGCCGCCCGGGGTGGCCCCCGAGGCGGCGCCGAACAGGTCGTCGATCCACTCCCAGAAACGGTCGAGGCCGCGCTGGAGGAGGTTCGGGTCGTTCTCGTGGTACCTCGGATCGGACAGCTCCCGTTCCGCCGCCTCGCGGGCGGGGACGCGGGAGATGTCCACCGGGACGTCGCCGTCGGTGCGCAGGCGCGCCAGTGCCGTGGTCGTTCCCCCCGTGACCGTCACGGCATCAGCCGCCGACGGTCTGTTCGCCCGGTGTGGGGCCGTAGCCGGGGAGACCCGCGGCCCGTGCCAGTTCGAGGTCCAGGGCTTCGCGGCGGATGCGTTGGTCCACGTAGAGGAGGACCGTCACGCCCGCCGAGATCGGGTAGGTGATCGCGCTGGTGATCACGCCGCCGATGCCCGTGACGATCAGGAACGGCCAGCCGAAGGTGGCGGACGTGCCCGAGAGGAGGCCGGAGAAGCCGTCGCCGTCGACCGCGATGCCGATGATGGTGAACGGGATCGCCACGATCATGGCGAAGACGAAGATCAGCAGCTGCGTGAGCAGGGTGATCCCGAAGATCCGCCACCAGGTGCCCTGCACCAGCTTGGCCGAGCGCTTCAGGGACGCGATCACGCCCTGGCGCTCCAGCATCAGGGCGGGGGAGGCGAGACTGAAGCGGATCATCAGCCAGACGGCCGCCGCCAGGGCACCGAAACCGCCGACAATGACCAGGGCCACGCCCGCGGCGCCGCCGATCAGGAGTCCGGGCAGCAGACCGACCATGACGATGCCTGCGCTCAGTGCGGCGAGCAGCAGGGTCAGGCCCACGAGCTGGAGGAGCCGCGGCCGGGCCTCCTGCCAGGCGGAGCTCAGCGAGACCGGCTTGCCGAGGATGGCGCGGCTGATGACGACGGTCAGCAGGGCCGCGCTGACCAGGGACGCCATCAGCGTCACGAGCAGGGCGGGAGCCAGGCCGATCAGGGACGACTGGGCCGCGTCGAGGGACTGCTCAAGGGCCTCGGCGGGGGTGGCGTCCGCGCTCGCGGCGGGGACCTCGGGAACGAGATACCGCTGGGCGAGGATGTCGGCGATCTGGGAGACCACCGCGACCGTGACCGTGATCGCCAGGACCGTGCGCCAGTAGCTGCGGAGGGTCTTCACCGCGCCGTCGAGGATCTCGCCCATGGCCAGCGGGCGCAGCGGGATCACACCGGGCTTGGCGGCCGGCGGCCTGCCCCAGTGGGCGTTCGGGGGCGGAGCGCCCCAGCCCGGTCCCTGGCTCGGTGCCGGGGGAGGGGTCTGACCGGTCGGCGGGGACCACTGTCCGGCGGGCGGCTGGTCCTTGGACCACTGAGGGGCGGAGCCGTTCGCGTCGGCCGGAGCGGCGGGCCGGGGGACCCCGGAGCCGTTCTGGTCGTCGGAGGGGGCGGATCCGGGCGAGGTCCAGCCCGGAGTGTCGTTCACGGTCGTCCACCTCGGAGGGAATGGTCGCGGTGCCGGATCGGCGAACCGGCTCGGTCACGGCGGCCGACACCCTGACACGGCGGCGGGCCGGGTGCCATCGTGCCACGCGGGGCCCGCCCGTGGGCGGGACCGGCCTTGACGTTCGTACCTTTGTCCGGACCTTCGTGGTGCCGGTTCCGCTCCGGGCGGGTCAGAACTGGTCGCAGACCGTCTCGCGGAAGTCCTCGATCGAGGCGATGGACACCTCGTCGCCGATCTCGTACCGCACCTGGCCGGGCTTCAGCTCCGCGAGGTCCGCGGCGGTGAACCCCACAGGCGCGGAAGCCCAGGAGCTGTCGGTGGTCCAGCCGTACATGCGGTAGCTCTGCTCCGGGTCCAGGGTGCCCAGCGGCTTCTCGACGGTCCAGCCGTCGCCGGCGCCGTCGATGTCCGAGGTCAGGGGCCAGGTCGAGAAGCCGGTCAGGGCCTCGGAGCGGTGCCAGCGGCCGGCGGTGTCCCGCGTCGCCGGGTCGTCGTCGGCGGGGTAGAGGCTCGCGCCGTCGATGTGGTCGTGACACACGACGATCACGCCGAGCGGCTGTCCGTCCGCCGTCACCGAGATACCGGTCGCCCCGGCGGAGGGAACGGTGCAGCCCGTGAGGAAGGGGGCGGCGGCGAGCGCGGCCGGGCGGCGGGTCCATGTCGGCACGGACACATCCTGCGGCCCGTACCCGGGCCGTGGCCAGGGACGGGAGGGAAAGGCGAGGGGCTCGGGAACGGGTGACTCACCCCATGGGCCGCACCGGGCGGCACGCGGTACGGTTCATGGCGACCATGGGGGAGCCACGGGGGTGACATCCATGTCTGGCATCAACACACACGGACACCGGCAGTCGACGGTGGGCGATCACGGACGTCACCGCAGGTCAGTGAGGTATCTCACCAGCCGCCTTGAGACTGATACGGAAATGGGATGATGTCGATATGAAGGGACGCGTTCTTGTCGTCGACGACGACACCGCACTGGCCGAGATGCTCGGCATCGTGCTGCGGGGTGAAGGGTTCGAGCCGTCGTTCGTCGCGGACGGCGACAAGGCGCTTGCCGCATTCCGGGAGGCCAAGCCTGACCTGGTGCTGCTCGACCTGATGCTGCCCGGAAGGGACGGCATCGAGGTGTGCCGGCTCATCAGGGCCGAGTCGGGTGTGCCGATCGTCATGCTCACGGCCAAGAGCGACACGGTCGACGTGGTCGTGGGCCTGGAGTCCGGGGCGGACGACTACATCGTCAAGCCGTTCAAGCCGAAGGAGCTCGTCGCCCGTATCCGGGCACGGCTGCGGAGGTCCGAGGAGCCGGCTCCTGAGCAGCTCACCATCGGTGACCTGGTCATCGACGTGGCCGGCCACTCCGTGAAGCGGGACGGGCAGTCCATCGCCCTCACCCCGCTGGAGTTCGATCTGCTGGTCGCGCTGGCGCGCAAGCCGTGGCAGGTCTTCACCCGTGAGGTCCTGCTGGAGCAGGTCTGGGGATACCGGCACGCGGCCGACACCCGGCTGGTGAACGTGCACGTCCAGCGGTTGCGCTCGAAGGTCGAGAAGGACCCGGAGCGACCGGAGATCGTGGTGACCGTCCGTGGCGTCGGTTACAAGGCGGGACCGAGCTGACATGAGTACAGGCAGTACTGCTCCGAAGCCCGGGGATCCGGGAGTCCGTACGGGGCGGGCTGCCGGACCGGGGCGGGGGGGCTCGCGTACCGGCCGCCTGCCGCGAGGTGGACGACTCTTCCGGGACGGAACACCGGGCGGACCGGTCCTCCGGCTCTTCGCGCGCTGGGTGCGCCGGCCGTTGCTCCCCGCTGTGCGGCTGTGGCGACGGAACATCCAGCTGAGGATCGTCGCGGGCACCCTGCTGATGTCCCTCGGAGTGGTGCTGCTGCTCGGCCTGGTCGTGATCGGCCAGGTCCGCAACGGCCTGCTCGACGCCAAGGAGAGGGCCGCCCAGAGCCAGGCCGCCGGAGGGTTCTCCGCCGCCCAGGACAGGGCGGCGACCACCCCGTCGGCGCCCGGCGACCAGGACGGCGCGCGGGCCGGTTCCTCCGTGAACTGGCGCTCCACGCTGGTCGAGCAGCTCGCCAGCGGTGGCCAGAGCGCGTTCAACGTGGTCGCGCTCTCCCTCGACACCGGTGACACCGCGAGCCGAGGCGTCCGTGCCTCCGGCGAGGTCGACCCGATCACGAGCATCCCCGCCGATCTGCGGCACTCGGTCGCCCAGGGCGCCGGGACCTTCCAGAAGTTCACCAGCATCCACTACACCAGCGGCAAGGCGTCCGAGGCCGGTCTGGTGATCGGCAAGCGGCTCAACGAGGCCGACGGCACCCAGTACGAGCTGTACTACCTCTTCCCGCTGACGCAGGAGGAGGACTCCCTCACCCTGGTCAAGGGCACCCTCGCGACCGCCGGTCTCTTCGTCATGGTGCTGCTCGGCGCCATCGCCTGGCTCATGGTGCGCCAGGTCGTCACGCCCGTACGGATGGCCGCCGGGATCGCCGAGCGGCTCTCGGCCGGGCGTCTTCAGGAGCGGATGAAGGTCACCGGCGAGGACGACATCGCCCGGCTCGGCGAGGCCTTCAACAAGATGGCCCAGAACCTCCAGCTAAAGATCCAGCAGCTGGAGGAGTTGTCGCGGATGCAGCGGCGCTTCGTCTCGGACGTCTCGCACGAGCTGCGCACGCCGCTGACCACCGTCCGGATGGCCGCCGACGTCATCCACGAGGCCCGTGTCGACTTCGACCCGATCACCGCCCGCTCCGCCGAACTCCTCGGCGACCAGCTCGACCGCTTCGAGTCGCTGCTCTCCGACCTTCTGGAGATCAGCCGCTTCGACGCGGGAGCGGCGGCCCTGGAGGCCGAGCCGATCGACCTGCGTCAGGTCGTGCGCCGGGTCATCGGCGGCGCCGAACCCCTCGCGGAACGCAAGGGCACCCGCATCGTCGTCGTCGGGGACAAGCAGCCCGTGGTGGCCGAGGCGGACGCCCGCCGGGTCGAGCGGGTCCTGCGCAACCTCGTCGTCAACGCCGTGGAGCACGGCGAGGGCCGGGACGTCGTGGTGAAGCTGGCCGCCGCCGGTGGGGCCGTCGCCGTCGCGGTACGCGACTACGGCGTCGGACTCAAGCCGGGCGAGGCCACCCGGGTCTTCAACCGCTTCTGGCGCGCCGACCCCGCCCGCGCCCGCACCACCGGCGGCACCGGCCTCGGCCTGTCGATCGCCGTCGAGGACGCCCGGCTGCACGGCGGCTGGCTCCAGGCCTGGGGCGAGCCCGGCGGCGGATCGCAGTTCCGGCTCACCCTGCCGCGGACGGCGGACGAGCCGTTGCGGGGCTCCCCGATACCCCTGGAGCCCGAGGACTCACGGCGCAACCGCGAACAGGCGGCCGCCGGCCGCAGCCAGGAGAGCGCCCGGCTCGCGGCGGTGCCGGCGCAGCCCGCCGGCGACCGGCCGCAGCTCCCCGGACCACCGAGGCTGCCCTCGCCGCAGCGGGCGACCGTCGACCCGACGGCCCTGCCCGGCAGCGGCGCAAGGGTCGTGGCGCGCACGGCGACGGACAACGACGGTGGGGCGGGTCGGGCGACGGCCGGTGGACACGGGAACGCGGAGCGGGAGGACGGGACACGTGGGCGCTGACTCCCGAGAGGGGCACGCGGGGCGGGACGCGCGAGCGGGCCGGAGCAGGCGTGTCGTGGTGCTCGCCGCGTGCGGCGGGCTCCTGATGACCGGCTGCGCGACGATGCCCGACAGCGGGGACGTCCAGGAGGTCAAGGGAGCCAATCAGGGCGACTCGCAGGTGCGGGTCTATGCCGTCGCGCCCCGGGACAACGCGGATCCGGACGAGATCGTCGACGGCTTCCTGGAGGCGATGACCAGTGACGACCCCGGCTTCGCCACCGCCCGCAAGTATCTGACGAAGCAGGCCGCGCGGACCTGGAAGCCGGAGCAGAGCATCACCGTGCTCACCACCGCGCCCGACCGCGACCAGGCCGACCGGAACGCCGACCCCGACAACCAGGGCCGCGCCTATCCGCTGTCCGGCCGCAAGATCGCGACCGTGGACGCCCGGCACGCGTACCAGCCGATCAGCCCCGCCAAGTACCTGCAGTCGATCCATGTGGTGCAGCAGCCCACGGGCAACGGCAAGGGCAAGGAATGGCGCATCGACAGCCTTCCGCCCGGCCTGGTGCTGGGCGAGGCCGACTTCCTGCGCAACTACCGGTCGGTCAACAAGTACTACTTCGCCTCAGGGGAGGACTGGGTCGTCGCCGACCCCGTCTACATCCGGCAGCGCCAGGACCCCGTCACCCGGATGGACTCGGTGACGCAGACGGTCAGGGCGCTCCTCGAAGGTCCGACGAACTGGCTGAAGCCGGCCGTCGATTCGAGCTTCCCCTCCGGTACGGAGCTGAAGAAGGGCGTCACCACCCTCACGACCGACGACCAGTCGACGCTCAAGGTGCCGCTCAACGCCAAGGCGGACCTGGTGGGCGGCCAGCCGTGCCGGCGGATGGCGGCGCAGCTGCTGTTCACGCTGCGCGACCTGACCTCCGTACGGGTCGAGCAGGTGGAGCTCCAGGGCTCTTCCGGGCAGGCGCTGTGCCGGCTCGGCAAGGGGCAGGCGGCGGAGTTCGCCGCGGTGCGGGACACGGACCGGGACGAGAACCCGTACTTCGTGGACGAGCACCACAAGCTGATGGTGCTGGACGTCGGGGGCAAGGAGGCGACCGCGCCGACCGAGGTGCCCGGACCGCTCGGCAAGGGCACGACGCCGCTCCGGTCCGTCGCCGTCGACCGGGGCGAGACCCGTGCCGCGGGGGTCGGGGAGAGCGGCCGCGAGCTGTTCGTCTCCTCCATCACCACGGACCAGGAAGCCTCGCCGGCGATCCTCAGCAGCAAGGCGGCCAAGCCGGGCGACCGGCTGTCCGCGCCCAGCTGGGACGGCCGCGGCGACCTGTGGATCGCCGACCGCGACCCCGCCGCGCCCCAGCTGTGGATGGTGCCGGACGGCACCGGTGAGCCCGTCAAGGTGCGGACGCCGTGGCTGGAGGACGACACCAGGATCGAGTCGTTGCGGGTCTCCGCCGACGGGGTCCGGATCGCCCTGGTGGTCACCCGGGGCGGGGACACGACCCTGCAGATCGGCCGGGTCCAGCGGCAGACGACGGGTGAGGAGCCGGTGGTCTCCGTGCTCGACCTCCAGCCCGCCGCACCCCGGATGGAGTCGGTCACGGCCGTCTCCTGGGCCGGGCCGAGCCGGCTCGTGGTGGTCGGCAGGGAGGCGGGCGGCGTCCAGCAGATCCGCTACCTCCAGACGGACGGGTCGACCTCGGTGACCTCGGTGCTTCCCGGTCTGAACGGGGTGACCTCGGTGGCGGCGCCGCACAAGGACTCCGTGCCGGTGGTCGCCGACTCCGGCAACGACGGGATCGTGCGGCTGGCGCCGGGGACGAACTGGCAGCCGGTGGTCAAGACCGGGACCTCGCCCGTCTATCCGGGATAGCGGCTCCCGGCTCCCGGCTCCCCGGCCCCGGCTCCCGGCTTCCCGGGATCGGCCGTGGGGCCGGGACGGCCGCCCGCGCGCCTGACGTACCGCTGCGCACCTGACGTACTTCGGGGGCTCCCGCGGGTTTTCCACAGGGGTGGCCGGGGCGCCGGGGAAGGCGCAGAGTGGAGCCATGCGGGGGTGGTGGCGCGAGATCGCCGGGCTGGTGCTGCCGGTCGCCTGCGGAGGCTGCGGCCGACCGCGGACCGAGCTGTGCCCGTCGTGCGCGGCCGTGCTGACCGGGGCGACGGAGGGGGCGCGGGGGGCGCGCAGGGTGCGTCCTTCGCCCGAGCCGGCCGGGCTGCCCGTCGTCCATGCCGTCGCGCCGTACGACGCCGCCGTACGGGAACTTCTGCTCGCCCACAAGGAACGCGGGGCGCTCGGCCTCGCCCGGCCCCTGGGCGGAGCCCTGGCCGTCGCCGTGGAGGCCGCTGCCGGGCCCGTCGAGGGCTCCGCGGCGCGACCGCTTCTCCTTGTGCCGGTGCCGTCCTCGCGGCGCTCCGTGCGGGCGCGTGGCCACGATCCGACGCGGCGCGTCGCGCTGGCCGCGGCGGCCCGGCTGCGGAGCACCGGGCGGCGGGCGCGGGTCGTGCCGGTGCTGAGGCAGCGGCGGTACGTGGCGGACCAGGCGGGTCTCGGGGCGCGCGGACGGCTCGCGAACCTCTCCGGCGCGCTGGAGGTCGTGCCCGGCGGCGGACGGCTGCTCGGGGCGGGTCGGGTGGTCCTCGTGGACGACCTGATGACCACTGGAGCGTCGCTCGCGGAGGCCGCGCGCGCCGTCGGAGCCGTACGACTTCCGTTCATTACTGGAATACCGCACGGCTTACCGATCGGTTCGGCGCAGCGCGGATTCGAACAGCCGGTGGGGGCTGTGATCGCATCCTCTCCCGCTTCGTTCGAAATAAACCGGAACTCGTCAAGAACTTGGATCGTTGCAGGTGGTGAGAGGTGAAAGCGCCCGAACGGAGGTATGTCGCGGTAGCGGGTGCCGACACCCGTCCGAAGGGGCTATGTTCGGTTGTGAGGAATGGTGAAAGCCATCGCCTCGCCGATTACATGGTTGCGCCTACAGGACGGGAGTTCAGGGCGAATTAACCTCTTGTCGATGGGGTGGGGATCTTGTCGACTGGGGAGGAGGAGGTGAAAGTCGCCAAGTCCGAGCTCCGGTAATCCACCGGAGTCTGGTGCAAAGGGAGATGCCCGGCGGCCGAGGAGCCGATCCGGGCGATCCGGGAACGGAGTTCTGCGTGGACATCGTCGTCAAGGGCCGCAAGACCGAGGTGCCCGAGCGGTTCCGCAAGCATGTGGCCGAGAAGCTGAAGCTGGAGAAGATCCAGAAGCTCGACGGCAAGGTGATCAGCCTCGACGTCGAGGTGTCCAAGGAGCCCAACCCGCGGCAGGCCGACAGGTCCGACCGCGTGGAGATCACCCTCCACTCCCGAGGCCCGGTCATCCGGGCGGAAGCTGCGGCAGGCGACCCGTACGCAGCGCTCGACCTCGCCAGCGACAAGCTCGAGGCACGACTGCGCAAGCAGCACGACAAGCGGTACACCCGCCGTGGCAACGGCAGGCTTTCGGCGGCGGAGGTCGGGGACGTGGTGCCCGGCGCCGCCCAGCTCAACGGGGACGGCCAGCTCGTCGCCGACGAGTCCGACAAGGTGCCCACCACGATGATGGGTTCGATCGAAGTGCAGGGCGAAGGCCCGCTGGTGGTCCGCGAGAAGACCCACGGGGCCGCCCCGATGACACTCGACCAGGCGCTCTACGAGATGGAACTGGTCGGGCACGACTTCTACCTGTTCGTCGACTCCGACACGAAGCAGCCGAGCGTCGTCTACCGCCGGCACGCGTACGACTACGGCGTCATCCATCTGGAGAGCGACCCGCTTGCCGAAGGCGGCGGCGCCGGTGGTGCGCTGGGCGGCTGACGGCCGCTTCGCGCCCCCCACACCTCAGTTGCCCCTCACGGTGCCCCTGGAGCGACCTTCGCGCCCCCAGGGGCACCCTCGTGCGCCCGTGGGATCGCCACGGATCACGCGTTTGGCGCCGGGGCATGAAAGCATGACGTGCACGCCAACCGGTGCCCATCGCGTACCGGTTGGAGGACCGGAAACGAATTCAGGCCACGGCCTTCAGGGGGAGGAACGATGGCGGACAGCTTCGGGCCGGTGCTCAGCGGGCGGGAGCACGGTAGTGCGGTCCCGGAGGGATCGGATTCGGACAGTGGTGGATTCCGCAAGGAGCCCATCCGGGTCCTCGTCGTGGACGACCACGCCCTCTTCCGCCGCGGACTGGAGATCGTCCTCGCGCAGGAGGAGGACATCCAGGTCGTCGGAGAGGCCGGTGACGGCGCCGAGGCCGTCGACAAGGCGGCCGATCTGCTGCCCGACATCGTCCTGATGGACGTACGGATGCCCCGGCGCGGCGGCATCGAGGCCTGCACCTCCATCAAGGAGGTGGCCCCCAGCGCGAAGATCATCATGCTGACGATCAGCGACGAGGAGGCCGACCTCTACGACGCCATCAAGGCGGGGGCGACCGGCTACCTCCTCAAGGAGATCTCCACCGACGAGGTCGCGACGGCCATCCGCGCGGTCGCGGACGGGCAGTCGCAGATCAGCCCCTCGATGGCCTCCAAGCTCCTCACCGAGTTCAAGTCGATGATCCAGCGCACCGACGAGCGCCGGCTCGTGCCCGCGCCCCGGCTGACCGACCGTGAGCTGGAAGTGCTCAAGCTCGTCGCGACCGGGATGAACAACCGGGACATCGCCAAGGAGTTGTTCATCTCGGAGAACACCGTGAAGAACCACGTCCGGAACATCCTGGAGAAGCTTCAGCTCCACTCCCGGATGGAGGCCGTGGTCTACGCGATGCGGGAGAAGATCCTCGAGATCCGGTAGCCCCGCGGGCTCCGGCCGCCCGGGCGGTCAGCCCAGGGCGCGTACCAGCTCCGGTGCGAGCTCCGGGTGGTTCACCCGGTCCGGCACCACCGACACCGTGTCGCAGCCGACCCACTCGGCCGCCTCGCGCAGCGCCCGCGCCACCGCCGGCACGGCCTTCGGGCCGTCGAGCGTCACCTGCCGGGCGACGAGCGTCCTGCCCTCCCGCGCCGGATCCACCCGGCCGACCAGCCGGCCGCCGGCCAGGACCGGCATCGCGAAGTAGCCGTGCACCCGCTTCTGCTTCGGCACGTAGGCCTCAAGACGGTGCGTGAAGCCGAAGATCCGCTCCGTACGGGCCCGCTCCCAGATCAGCGAGTCGAACGGCGAGAGCAGGGTCGTACGGTGCCGGCCGCGCGGCTCCGAGGCCAGCGCCGCCGGGTCCGCCCAGGCGGGCTTCCCCCAGCCCGCGACCGTGACCGGCACCAGGCCCGCCGCCTCGACCACGGCGTCGAACTGCTCGCCCTTGAGCCGGTGGTAGTCGGCGATGTCCGCGCGCGTGCCCACGCCCAGCGCCTCGCCCGCCTGCCGGACAAGGCGCCGTACGCACTCGGTGTCGTCCAGCTCGTCGTGGAGCAGGGCCTGCGGGATCGCCCGCTCCGCCAGGTCGTACACCCGCTTCCAGCCGCGCCGCTCGACGACGACCACCTCGCCGTACATCAGCGCCCGCTCGACGGCGATCTTGGCGTCGGACCAGTCCCACCACTCGCCCTTGTTCTTGGCGCCGCCCAGCTCGGTCGCCGTCCGGGGCCCCTCGGCCCGCAGCTGGGCGATCACCTTGTCGTACGCCTCCTGCGACAGCTCGTGGCCCCAGTGGGGCCGGTCGCGGTAGGCGCGCCTGCGGAAGGCGAAGTGGGGCCATTCCTCGACGGGCAGCACGCAGGCCGCGTGCGACCAGTACTCGAAGGCGTGGGGTCGTTCCGGCGGGGTGCTGTCGCTCGCGGTCGGCCAGTAGGCGTCCTCGACCGCCGGACGGCCGACGGCGCCCAGGCGCGCGTACGGAATGAGCTCGTGCGAGCGGGCGAGGACGGAGATCGTGTCGAGCTGCACCTGGCCGAGTGCGCGCAGCACGCCGCGCACCCCCGCGCGCCGGTCGGGCGTGCCCAGGAAGCCCTGCGCGCGCAGCGCGATGCGGCGGGCTTCGTCGGCGGACAGTTCGGCGGCGGGGCGCGGCGCAGTCGTCATGAACGGCACCCTAGGCCCCGGCACTGACAGTCGTCCGGGGGGGTGATCCGCACCGGGGACGCGAGGCGGGCCCAGGGGCGCCGGGCGGGGGCGTCAGGGGTGGGACGGCAGTTCACGGGCCGGGAGGTACGGGAGGGGGCCGGCGAGGCCGAAGTCGGAGGGGAGCAGAGCGCCGATCCAGCAGTCCCGGAGCGTCCCCTTGTTGGTCAGGGCGGCCCGCTGGTCGCCCTCCATGACGAAGCCGACCCGCTCGGCCACGGCGCGCGAGCCGACGTTGCCGATCTCGGCGCGCCACACCAGACGCGTGCAGCCGAGCCCGGTGAAGGCCCAGTGGGCGACGGCCCGGACGGTCTCCGTCATATAGCCGCTGCCGCGGTGCTCCCCGCCCAGCCAGAAGCCGACCTCCCACACCCCGACGCCCCGGCTGCTCAGGGTGACGGCGGCGAGCAGCGGGCCACCGGCCAGCGGTTCGACGGCGAAGGTGTACTCGCTGTCCTCTCGCCAGCCGTCGGGCACGAGCCGGTGCACGAAGAGCTCGGCGTCCTGCCGCGTGTAGGGGTCGGGAACGACGGTCCAGCGGCGGATGGCCGGGTCCTGGCAGATGGCGTACACCGCTTCGAGGTCCTCCGGAACGAAGTTCCGCAGGCGCAGTCGGTCGGTGGTGAGGGTGATCGGCTCCATGCGTGGATTGTGGTGAGCCGGAGGTCGGGAAGCGAACACTTTTCGGGTGGGGCGGCACCTTCCGCCCACCTCGGGCGTTCTCTTTGCGGGCGGGCGTACGGCTCCGGCACTGTGGGCCTCCCTTCGCGAGGGCGGTCTCGCTTACGATGGCCGTTGCGGTGGGGACCACCTGCCGTGCCCGCGCTCGCGTCCATGACAAGACCCAGTGCCAGGCCCGACCGGCAAGGAGACCAGCCTCAGTGTCCGTCTTCAACAAGCTCATGCGTGCAGGCGAAGGAAAGATCCTGCGCAAACTGCACCGCATCGCGGACCAGGTCAACTCCATCGAAGAGGACTTCACCAACCTCTCCGACGCCGAGTTGCGGGCGCTCACCGATGAGTACAAGCAGCGGTTCGCCGACGGCGAGAGCCTCGACGACCTGATGCCCGAGGCCTTCGCGACGGTGCGCGAGGCCGCCAAGCGTGTCCTCGGTCAGCGCCACTACGACGTCCAGCTGATGGGCGGCGCCGCCCTCCACCTCGGCTATGTCGCCGAGATGAAGACCGGTGAGGGCAAGACCCTCGTCGGTACCCTCCCGGCGTACCTCAACGCGCTCTCCGGCAAGGGCGTGCACCTGATCACGGTCAACGACTACCTGGCCGAGCGCGACTCCGAGCTCATGGGCCGGGTGCACCGCTTCCTCGGTCTGACCATCGGCTGCATCCTCGCCAACATGACGCCGGCCCAGCGCCGTGAGCAGTACGCCTGCGACATCACGTACGGCACGAACAACGAGTTCGGCTTCGACTACCTGCGCGACAACATGGCGTGGTCCCAGGACGAGCTCGTCCAGCGCGGCCACAACTTCGCCTGTGTCGACGAGGTCGACTCCATCCTCGTCGACGAGGCCCGTACGCCGCTGATCATCTCCGGCCCGGCCGACCAGGCGACGAAGTGGTACGGCGACTTCGCCAAGCTCGTCACCCGTCTCGCCAAGGGCGAGCCCGGCAACCAGCTCAAGGGCATCGAGGAGACCGGCGACTACGAGGTCGACGAGAAGAAGCGCACCGTCGCCATCCACGAGGCCGGTGTCGCCAAGGTCGAGGACTGGCTCGGCATCGACAACCTCTACGAGTCGGTGAACACCCCGCTCGTGGGCTACTTGAACAACGCCATCAAGGCGAAGGAACTGTTCAAGAAGGACAAGGACTACGTCGTCATGGACGGCGAAGTGATGATCGTCGACGAGCACACCGGCCGTATCCTCGCCGGTCGCCGCTACAACGAGGGCATGCACCAGGCGATCGAGGCGAAGGAAGGGGTGGCGATCAAGGACGAGAACCAGACCCTCGCCACGATCACCCTGCAGAACTTCTTCCTCCTGTACTCGAAGCTCTCCGGCATGACCGGTACGGCCATGACCGAGGCCGCCGAGTTCCACCAGATCTACAAGCTGGGCGTCGTCCCGATCCCGACGAACAGGCCGATGATCCGCAAGGACCAGTCCGACCTGATCTACCGGACCGAGGTCGCCAAGTTCGCCGCCGTCGTCGACGACATCGCGGAGAAGCACGAGAAGGGTCAGCCGATCCTCGTCGGCACGACCTCCGTCGAGAAGTCCGAGTACCTCTCGCAGCAGCTCTCCAAGCGCGGTGTGCAGCACGAGGTCCTCAACGCCAAGCACCACGACCGCGAGGCCAGCATCGTCGCGCAGGCCGGCCGCCGCGGCGCCGTCACCGTCGCCACGAACATGGCCGGTCGCGGTACGGACATCAAGCTCGGCGGCAACCCGGACGACCTCGCCGAGGCCGAGCTGCGCCAGGCCGGTCTGGACCCGGTCGACCACGTCGAGGAGTGGGCCGCGGCCCTCCCCGCCGCCCTGGAGCGCGCCGTCAAGGCCGTCAAGGCGGAGTTCGAGGAGGTCAAGGACCTCGGCGGGCTGTACGTGCTCGGTACCGAGCGCCACGAGTCCCGCCGTATCGACAACCAGCTGCGCGGTCGTTCCGGCCGTCAGGGCGACCCCGGCGAGTCCCGCTTCTACCTCTCGCTCGGCGACGACCTGATGCGCCTCTTCAAGGCGCAGATGGTCGAGCGCGTGATGGCCATGGCCAACGTGCCGGACGACGTGCCGATCGAGAACAAGATGGTCACCCGGGCGATCGCCTCCGCCCAGTCGCAGGTCGAGACGCAGAACTTCGAGACCCGCAAGAACGTCCTGAAGTACGACGACGTCCTCAACCGGCAGCGCCAGGTCATCTACGGCGAGCGCCGCCGCGTTCTGGAGGGCGAGGACCTGCACGAGCAGATCCAGCACTTCATGGACGACACGATCGACGACTACATCCGCCAGGAGACCGCCGAGGGCTTCGCGGAGGAGTGGGACCTCGACCGTCTGTGGAACGCCTTCAAGCAGCTCTACCCGGTGAAGGTCACCGTGGAGGAGCTGGAGGACGAGGCCGGGGACCGCGCGGGCATCACCGCCGAGTTCATCGCCGGGGCCATCAAGGGCGACATCCACGAGCAGTACGAGTCGCGGGAGAAGCAGCTCGGCTCGGAGATCATGCGTGAGCTGGAGCGGCGCGTGGTCCTGTCCGTCCTGGACCGCAAGTGGCGCGAGCACCTCTACGAGATGGACTACCTCCAGGAGGGCATCGGCCTGCGCGCCATGGCGCAGAAGGACCCGCTGGTCGAGTACCAGCGCGAGGGCTTCGACATGTTCACCGCCATGATGGAGGGCATCAAGGAGGAGTCCGTCGGCTACCTGTTCAACCTGGAGGTCCAGGTCGAGCAGCAGGTCGAGGAGGTCCCGGTGCAGGCCAGCGCTCCCTCGCTGGACAAGCAGGACGCGGTCCCGGCCGGGCGTCCGGAGATCCGCGCCAAGGGGCTCGACGCCCCGCAGCGGCCGGACCGGCTGCACTTCTCCGCGCCGACCGTCGACGGTGACGGCGGTGTCGTCGAGGGCGACTTCGCCTCCGACGACGCGGACGCCGGCGACGGGATGACCCGCGCGGAGCGTCGCAAGGCGCAGAAGAACGCGGGCGGCGGGCGTCGTCGCAAGAAGTGACACCCGCCTGCTGACGCGCTGCCGCTGAGGCGGTGAGTGCTTCGCGGAGGGGTCGGTCGCCCGAGGGGTGGCCGGCCCCTTCGTCATGCCCGGCGGGCCGTCGCGCCGAGGCCGTCGAGCTCCACGGCGGCGCAGCGCCAGCGCTGGTCGGCGCCGCGCTCCAGCCGGAACGCCATCGCCCGTACGCGGTGGCCGGTGGCGATCGTCGCGAAGGCCTCCAGCGCCGTGCGGTCCTCGATCACCTGGACCGAGCAGCGGCGCAGGACCGGGCGGGGGCCGAGGGAACGCAGGGGCGTCTCCGGGGCGATCCGGACGAGCTGCTCGTAGGCCTCGCCGACCGTGTGGCCCAGCATCCAGTGGACCGGGCGTTCCCCGCTGAGCACGGCGAGGAGGCGCTCGGCGAAGGCGGTGTGCGGGGGGAGGGCGCGGGGCGGGGCCGTCGCGCGGGGCGGGGCCGTGCGGGGGTGGGTGCCGGCGGGGCCGCGGGGGCGGGTGCCCGCCGGGCCTCCCGGGGCGGTGCGGGGGCGTGGGGTGCGGGGGCGGGTGGTCGCGGTGGCGGGGTGCGCGTGGGGGTGCGGGGGTGACGGGGGCTGCGGCCGCGGGGCGGCGGGTGAGGGCGTGACGGCGGGCGGGTGCGGGGCCGCGTGCGGGGCCGGCGTGGGCGTGGCTGCGGGCGTGGCCGCTGTGGTGGTGAGCGTGGTGGTCATGGCGAGCCCCTGTCGTTGCGTCACCGAGCGATACCGGTCGGTAACTTTCCGTTGGGGATCTTGTACGGGTGGGCTCGGAGGGCCCGCAAGGACTCCGTCGCCGCGGGGCGGACCGAAAACGGAATCACCTATCCGGGTGACGCCGGGGAAAATCGGCTCTCGGGGGTCCTGACGAGGGCCTCCCGGAGTGGACGTACGCCTGCCCCGGTCGACCACCCCGAAGGGGGACTCCGCACGTATCCTGAGGGCCTCTCCGTCTACGAAAGCGGCCAGCCAATGCGCGTGTACGTCCCCCTGACCCTCCCCGGTCTCGCACAGGCGCACAAGGCGGGCGAGCTGGGATCCGGCCCGCTGACCGCCTATGCCGTCACCCCGGCCCTGCGCGAGTGGTACGTCTCCGACGACATCGAGGAGCTGGAGTACGCGGCGCTCAACCGGGCCGCGTCCGCCTCCCTGCGGCTGCTGGCCGGCGACCCCGAGGCCCCCCGGCGCCGGATCGTCGTGGCCGTCGACGTCGCCGACAAGGACGCCGTCACGGACCCCGACGGGGGGCTCACCGTCGCCTCCATCGGCGAGGTCCGGATCACCGGACCCGTCCCGTTCGCCAAGGCGGCGGCCGTGCACGCGGACGCGGGCGACGCGGTGGCGGACGTGACGGCGGCGGCGGACGCGCTGGGCGCGGCGGACCAGGGCGACGACGACGCGCAGTTCGTCGTCGACGGCGCCGAGGACCATGAACTGCTCTGGTTCGGGGTGCAGGAGATTCCGGCGCTGCTGGGCTGAGGCGGGTGGTGAGGGCCGTTCGGCGCCTTCGGCCGGCTCGACCGGTTCGGGCCGGTGGGTCGACTCTCACCGATCCCGTGCTCGAATCTTGAGTGTCCGAGTGGCCGGGTACCGTCCTTCCATGGGGAAGCGCGACAGCTTGCACGGCAAGCACCTGGTCTGGGACTGGAACGGCACACTGCTGGACGACACCGGCGCGGTCATCGGGGCGACCAACGCCGCCTTCGCCGAGCTCGGCCTCGAACCGATCACTCTGGAGCGGTACCGCGAGCTGTACACGGTGCCGGTGCCCAAGTTCTACGAGCGGCTCATGGGGCGGCTGCCCACCGACGCCGAGTGGACCGTCATGGACGGCGTCTTCCATCGGCACTACTGGACGCGGGCCGAGAACTGCGGGCTCACCTCCGGCGCCGCGGAGCTGCTCGCGGCACGGCAGGAGTCCGGCTTCACACAGTCACTGCTGTCCCTCGCGCCGCACGCGGAGCTGATACCGCTGGTGCGCCGGCACGGGATCGCCGAGCGGTTCGTGCGGATGGACGGGCGCGTCGACACGTCCACGGACGGGAAGTCCGGGCACATGGTGCGGCATCTGGCCGCCCTCGGCGGGGTTCCGGCGGAGCGGGTCGTCGTCATCGGTGACGCCGCGGACGACGCCCTGGCCGCGGCGCACGTCGGGGCGAAGGCGGTGCTCTACACCGGGGGATCCCACAGCCGGGCTTCGCTGGAGCGGGTGGGGGTGCCCGTGGTGGACTCGCTGGCCGAGGCCGTGGCCGTCGCGGAGGAGCTGGTCTGACGGGCTCGCCCCGGTGGGCGCGGCCGCCCACCGGGACGGGCGGGCGGAACGCCGCCCGCGGCCGCCCTGTGCCGTCAGCCCTTCGCGCGCAGGACCTTGAGGAATTCGCGCATCCAGGTGGGGTGGTCCGGCCAGGCCCGGGAGGAGACCAGGAGGCCGTCGACCACCGCCGCGCTGTCCTGGAAGGTCGCCCCGGCCGCCTGCATGTCCAGTTCCAGGGCCGGGTACGCCGTGACCCTGCGGCCCTCCAGGCCGCCGATCGCCGCCGTCAGGAGCGGACCGTGGCAGATCTGGGCCACCGGCTTGTCGGCGTCGAAGAAGGCCTTGAGGATCTTGCGGAGCTCGGGATCGTTGCGCAGGTACTCCGGCGCCCGGCCGCCCGGGATCACCACCGCCACGTACGCACCCGGGTCCACCTCCGAGAAGGCCAGGTCGGCGGGCCAGGTGTAGCCGGGCTTCTCCGTGTACGTGTCGAACCCGGGCTCGAAATCGTGGACGACGAACCGGAGCTGTTTGCGGGCCGGGGCCGCGATGTCGACCTCGTAACCCTCCTCGAGCAGCCGCTGGTAGGGGTACATCACCTCCAGCGACTCCGCCGCGTCCCCGGTCACGATCAGGATCTTCGCCATGGCTCTCCCAGATCACAGATGGTCGGTCTGCCGTGCTGCGCCCATGCTCGCGTACACGCTGCCCGCGGCGGGGCGCTTTGCCAAGAGGACATGTGTCGCTGTCCAGAACGTCAAACTTCCACCCCCTCTTTTGTACACATACGGACCATGACGGTTCGGGGGGCGAGGGCGATAGGCTTTTGCCGTGATCAGCGCGATACGCCGAGGGGGCAGTGAAGCCCCCGGCTGCCGCCCGGTCCGCGACAGCGGCCGGGCCGACAGCGCGTTCGCCGATCCTCTCCGTCCGGGCGCGCCGCGCTCTGTGGCCGAAACCGCCCCGGGCATCTCTCAAGCGGGCATAACGTCGTCTTCGACCGGAATCACCGCGTCGTGGCGTTGCGCCCTTTCTTCCACCGACGTCACGCAACGGCGCGCGACAGGAGTCAGAGGACATGCAGACCAAGCTGGACGAAGCCAAGGCCGAGCTGCTCGAAAGGGCCTCTCGGGTAGCTGAGCACAGCCCGGTCGGGGGGCGACTTCCGACGGGCCCGGAGGGTGCCGGGGAGCGCCCGGACCGGGACACCGTGCTCGAGTACCTCCAGCGCTACTACCTGCACACGGCACCGGAGGACCTCGGCGACCGGGACCCGGTCGACGTGTTCGGTGCCGCGCTCTCGCACTACCGCCTCGCGGAGAACCGACCGCAGGGCACCGCGAACGTGCGTGTCCACACTCCGACGGTCGAGGAGAACGGCTGGACAAGCAGCCACTCCGTCGTCGAGGTCGTCACCGACGACATGCCCTTCCTCGTCGACTCGGTCACCAACGAGCTCTCACGCCAGGGCCGCGGCATCCATGTCGTGATCCACCCGCAGGTCCTCGTCCGCCGTGATGTCACCGGCAGGCTCATCGAGGTCCTGTCGGCGCAGATCCAGGGCGAGCTGCCGCACGACGCGCTCACCGAGTCCTGGATCCACGTCGAGATCGACCGTGAGACCGACCGCGCCGACCTCAAGCAGATCACCGCCGATCTGCTGCGAGTCCTGTCCGACGTCCGCGAGACGGTCGAGGACTGGGACAAGATGCGCGACGCCGCTCTGCGGATCGCCGAGGGCCTTCCGGCCGAGCCCACCGCCTCCGACCTGCGTCCCACCGAGGTGGAGGAGGCCAGGGAGCTGCTGCGCTGGCTCGCCGACGATCACTTCACCTTCCTCGGCTACCGCGAGTATCAGCTGGTCAACGGGGACGCGCTGTCCGCCGTGCCCGGCACCGGCCTCGGCATCCTGCGCTCCGACCCGCAGCACACGGGCGACGACCAGGGCCACCACGCCCACCCCGTCTCGCCCTCCTTCAGCCGGCTGCCCGAGGACGTCCGCGCCAAGGCGCGCGAGCACAAGCTGCTGATCCTGACGAAGGCCAACAGCCGCTCGACCGTGCACCGCCCCTCGTACCTCGACTACGTCGGTGTGAAGAAGTTCGACGCCGACGGCAACGTCATCGGCGAGCGCCGCTTCCTCGGCCTGTTCTCCTCGGCCGCGTACACCGAGTCCGTCCGCCGGGTGCCGGTCGTCAAGCGCAAGGTCCAGGAGGTCCTGGCGGGCGCCGGCTTCTCGCCGAACAGCCACGACGGCCGCGACCTGCTCCAGATCCTGGAGACGTACCCGCGCGACGAGCTGTTCCAGACCCCGGCCGACCAGCTCCAGTCCATCGTCACCAGCGTCCTGTACCTCCAGGAGCGGCGCCGGCTGCGCCTGTACCTGCGCCAGGACGAGTACGGCCGCTACTACTCGGCCCTCGTCTACCTGCCGCGCGACCGCTACACGACCCGCGTCCGGCTGCGGCTCATCGACCTCCTGAAGGAGGAGCTCGACGGCATCAGCGTCGACTTCACCGCCTGGAACACCGAGTCGATCCTGTCCCGGCTGCACTTCGTCGTCCGCGTCCAGCCCGGCACCGAGCTGGCGAAGCTCACCGACGTCGATGTCGACCGCATCGAGGCCCGGCTCGTCGAGGCCGCCCGTTCCTGGTCCGACGGCTTCGGCGAGGCGCTGAACGCCGAGTGCGGCGAGGAGCGTGCCGCCGAGCTGCTGCGCCGCTACGGCAACGCCTTCCCCGAGGGCTACAAGGCCGACCACTCGCCGCGCGCGGCCGTCGCCGACCTGGTCCACCTGGAGGCCCTCACCCGGACCGGCGGCGGCAAGGACTTCTCGCTCTCGCTGTACGAGCCGGTCGTCGCGGGCCCCGGCGAGCGCCGCTTCAAGATCTACAAGACGGGTGATCCGATCTCCCTCTCCGCCGTGCTCCCGGTGCTGAACCGGCTCGGCGTCGAGGTGACCGACGAGCGCCCGTACGAGCTGCGCTGCGCCGACCGTACGCACGCGTGGGTCTACGACTTCGGCCTGCGGATGCCCATCGCGACCGCCAACGGCGGCGACTACCTCGGCGACGACGCCCGCGAGCGCTTCCAGGAGGCCTTCTCCGCCACCTGGACCGGCGAGGCCGAGAACGACAACTTCAACTCGCTCGTCCTCTCCGCCGGGCTCACCTGGCGCGAGGCGATGGTGCTGCGCGCCTACGCGAAGTACCTGCGCCAGGCCGGTGCGACGTTCAGCCAGGACTACATGGAGGACACCCTCCGCAACAACGTCCACACCACCCGGCTGCTCGTCAACCTCTTCGAGGCCCGGATGGCCCCGGAGCGCCAGCGCGCCGGCACCGAGCTGATCGACGCGCTCCTCGAAGAGCTGGACGCCGCCCTCGACCAGGTCGCGAGCCTGGACGAGGACCGGATCCTGCGGTCCTTCCTGACCGTCATCAAGGCCACGCTGCGGACCAACTTCTTCCAGCTGGCGACGGACGGGAAGCCGCACTCCTACGTGTCGATGAAGTTCGACCCGCAGGCCATCCCCGACCTTCCCGCGCCCCGCCCGGCCTTCGAGATCTGGGTGTACTCCCCGCGCGTCGAGGGCGTCCACCTGCGCTTCGGCAAGGTCGCCCGAGGCGGTCTGCGCTGGTCCGACCGCCGTGAGGACTTCCGTACGGAGATCCTCGGCCTGGTCAAGGCGCAGATGGTGAAGAACACCGTCATCGTGCCCGTCGGCGCCAAGGGCGGCTTCGTCGCCAAGCAGCTCCCGGACCCGTCCGTGGACCGTGACGCCTGGCTGGCCGAGGGCATCGCCTCGTACAAGACCTTCATCTCGGCGCTGCTCGACATCACCGACAACCTGGTCGCGGGCGAGGTCGTGCCGCCGCTCGACGTGGTCCGCCACGACGAGGACGACACCTACCTCGTGGTCGCCGCGGACAAGGGCACCGCGACCTTCTCCGACATCGCCAACGGGGTCGCCGAGTCGTACGGCTTCTGGCTGGGCGACGCCTTCGCCTCCGGCGGTTCCGCCGGCTACGACCACAAGGGCATGGGCATCACCGCCCGCGGCGCCTGGGAGTCCGTCAAGCGGCACTTCCGCGAGCTGGGCCACGACACCCAGACCGAGGACTTCACGGTCGTCGGCGTCGGCGACATGTCCGGCGACGTCTTCGGCAACGGCATGCTGCTCTCCGAGCACATCCGCCTGGTCGCGGCCTTCGACCACCGCCACATCTTCATCGACCCGAACCCGGACGCGGCCGTCTCGTACGCCGAGCGTCGCCGGCTGTTCGACCTGCCCCGCTCGTCCTGGGCCGACTACGACACGTCGCTGCTCTCCGCGGGCGGTGGCATCCACCCCCGTACCGCCAAGTCGATCCCGGTCAACGCCCAGGTCAGGGCCGCCCTCGGCATCGAGGACGGCATCGTCAAGATGACCCCGGCCGAGCTGATGAAGGCGGTGCTCCACGCGCCCGTCGATCTGCTGTGGAACGGCGGCATCGGCACGTACGTCAAGTCCTCGGCCGAGTCCAACGCCGACGTCGGCGACAAGGCCAACGACGCCATCCGCGTCGACGGCCAGGACGTCCGTGCCCAGGTCGTCGGCGAGGGCGGCAACCTCGGCGCGACCCAGCTGGGCCGCATCGAGTTCGCCAGGACCGGCGGCCCCGAGGGCCAGGGCGGCAAGGTCAACACCGACGCCATCGACAACAGCGCCGGCGTCGACACCTCCGACCACGAGGTCAACATCAAGATCCTGCTCAACGGGCTCGTCGCCGAGGGCGACATGACCGTCAAGCAGCGGAACAAGATCCTCGCGGAGATGACCGACGAGGTCGGGACGCTCGTCCTGCGCAACAACTACGCGCAGAACACGGCCCTCGCCAACGCCGTCGCCCAGTCGCCGTCCCTCCTCCACGCCCACCAGCGCTTCATGCGCCGCCTGGGCCGTGACGGGGCGCTCGACCGCTCCCTGGAGTTCCTGCCCAACGACCGGCAGATCCGCGAGCTGCTCAACAACGGCCGCGGCCTGAGCCAGCCGGAGCTCGCCGTCCTCCTCGCGTACACCAAGATCACGGTGGCCGACGAGCTCATCGGTACGGAGCTGCCGGACGACCCGTACCTGCGCGGGCTGCTCCACGCGTACTTCCCGACGCTGCTGCGCGAGAAGTTCACCGAGGCCGTCGACAACCACGCGCTGCGCCGCGAGATCATCACCACCGTCCTGGTCAACGACACCGTCAACGCCGGCGGCTCGACCTTCCTGCACCGCCTCCGCGAGGAGACCGGCGCGTCGATCGAGGAGATCGTCCGGGCGCAGACCGCGGCCCGGGTCGTCTTCCGTCTCGGTCAGGTCTGGGACGCCGTCGAGGCCCTCGACAACCAGGTGCCGGCCGACGTCCAGACCCGGATGCGGCTGCACTCCCGCCGACTGGTCGAGCGCGGCACGCGCTGGCTGCTCAACAACCGGCCGCAGCCGCTCCAGCTCACCGAGACCATCGAGTTCTTCGCCGAGCGCGTCGAGCAGGTCTGGGCGCAGCTGCCGAACCTGCTGCGCGGCTCGGACCTGGAGTGGTACCAGTCGATCGTCGAGGAGCTGACCGAGGTCGGTGTGCCCGAGGAGCTCGCGCTCCAGGTCGCCGGCTTCTCGTCCGCCTTCCCGATCCTCGACGTCGTCGCGATCGCGGACCGGACGGGCAAGGACCCGCTCGCCGTCGCCGAGGTCTACTTCGACCTGGCCGACCGGCTGCGGATCACCGACCTGATGGACCGGATCATCGAGCTGCCGCGCGACGACCGGTGGCAGTCGATGGCCCGCGCGTCGATCCGCGAGGACCTGTTCGCGGCGCACGCGGCGCTGACCGCGGACGTCCTGACGGTCGGGAACGGCTCGTCGAGCCCGGAGCAGCGGTTCAAGACCTGGGAGGAGAAGAACGCGGCGATCCTGGGCCGCGCGAAGTCGACCCTGGAGGAGATCCAGGGCTCGGACACCTTCGACCTGGCGAACCTGTCGGTGGCGATGCGGACCATGCGCACGCTGCTGCGCACGCACAGCTAGTCGTGCCGGAGCCGGCCGGTCTCGGTTGAGACGGCTGGTCACGCGTTGAGGAAGGGCCCCGCCGGACGACCGGCGGGGCCCTTCTCGTGTGCGGCTGAGGCTGTGCGGGCCGGGCCCGTGTGCGGCTAGGCCGATTCCTCGGGGGGACCCGTCACCGTCGACGTCCACAGGCGGCGGGCGGCGAGCAGGGTCGCCGCGAGCAGCAGACCGTTGCGGAGGACCATGACGGTCAGCCCCTGGGGGGTGCCGGCGATGACCTGGTCGTACAGGACGGGGTACGCGAGCGAGCTCAGCGCGGCCGCCGGGGCCAGCAGGAGCGCGACCGGGCGCATCACCGTGGTGCGGGAGGTCAGACAGACGGCGGCCAGGCCGAGCAGCCAGATCATGTACTGGGGGCTGATCACCCTGCTGGTGGTGGTGAACAGCAGGACCGCGGTGAGGGCCGCGTCGAGCGGGGTGGCGGCGGTCCAGCGGCGGGCCCGGACGCGCCACAGGAGCAGCCAGCCGAGGGCGACGACGGTGAGCAGCAGGGCGAGGTGGCCGAGGGTGGAGACGTACGGGCCGACGTACTCGAAGGCTCCGTAGCGGAAGTCGATCGTGCCCGGCCAGACGCCGGTGGCTTGGGCGAGCGCGAGGGCCGTGCCGCCCAGCGACTCGATCTGGATGCCGCGGCTGCCCTGCTGGCGCAGGAAGCCGAGGGACTCGGAGAAGAGGAGCGCGAGGGTGGCGAGGAGGGCGAGGGCGGTGACGGCCGCGGCGGTCCAGGCCTCGCGGCTGGTACGGCCCCGGGGGGTGCCGATCAGGGTGAGCAGCGGCCAGACCTTGACCATCGCGCCGAGGCCCGCGAGTGCCCCGCCGAGCCGGTGGGAGGCGGTCGGGCGGGCATTGAGGGCGAGGAGCGCGAGCACGGCGAGGGCCGTGGTCTGGACGTCGTACCGGGCGAGCGGCAGGTGCAGGAGCAGCGGCAGGCCGCAGACCCAGACCCAGGCGCCGTGGGTGAGGCGGGCGCTGTCGGCGCGGGCCAGGGCGCCGGCGACGACCGCGTCGGCGAGGAGGGTGAGGACGACGAACGCCTGGAAGTACGTCAGCCAGGGCAGGATGCCCGGCGACATGATCACGAGCCCGGCGCCGGGCGGGTACTGCCAGGTGACGTCGCCGGGCGGGAAGGTGCCCTGCGCGAACTGGGTGTACCAGTGCTGGTAGAGGTCCACCTCGCGGCCGACCCCGCCGATGCCGAGGCTGTCGCGGAGGAGCAGCAGGACCATGCCGACCCGGGTGAGGAGCCAGACGCCGGCGAGGGCGAGGTGGGGGCCGCGGCCGACGGTGACGAAGGTGGCGGAGGTGAAGGTGTCCGAGTCGAAGGGGGATCCGGTGAGGGAGGGGGGCTCGGTCCCGGTCCGGTGCGGCGACTGCGGGTGATCGTTCGTCATCCCTCCGTACTGTAGCCCGCAATGTGCTATTTGCCCGGTTTCTCGGGTCCCGGTCCGGTCCCTGTCGCGGTGAACTCCTCGTACGCCGCCACCACCTCCTTCGCCGGGCCGTCCATCCGCAGCGTGCCCGCCTCCAGCCACAGCGCGCGTTCGCAGGTCTCCGTGATGGTCGAGTTCGAGTGGCTGACCAGGAAGACCGTGCCCGCCTCCGCCCGCAGCTCGTCGATCCGCCGCTGACTGCGGCGGCGGAAGCGCGCGTCGCCGGTGGACAGGGCCTCGTCGATGAGCAGGACGTCGTGGCTCTTCGCGGCGGCGATGGAGAAGCGCAGCCGCGCTCCCATCCCGGAGGAGTACGTCCGCATCGGACGGGAGATCGCGTCGTCCTTCTCGTTGATGCCGGAGAAGTCCACGATCCCGTCGTACCGCTCCCGGACCTCCGCGCGGCTCATGCCCATGGCGAGGCCGCCCAGAATGACGTTCCGCTCGCCGGTGAGGTCGTTCATCAGGGCCGCGTTGACGCCGAGGAGCGAGGGCTGCCCCTGGGTGTAGACCTGGCCCCGTTCGACGGGCTGGAGGCCCGCGATGGCCTTCAGGAGCGTGGATTTCCCAGATCCGTTCGAACCGATCAGGCCAATCCCCTCGCCCCGGTGCGCGACGAAGCTGACCCCCTTCACGGCATGGACCCGGCGCGCGGCCGGCGCGGCCCCGCCGCGCCGAAGGATCCGGCTCAGCGCGGCGGTCGCGGCGCCCCGGCCGCCGGTGTGACCGCCGTGGACGGTGTAGGTGATGTGGACGCCGGCGGCCACGACGGTGGGGGTCTTCTCTTCCTCAGCCACGGCCATACGTCTCCTCCGCCTTCCAGAACCAGATGAAACCGCCCCCGAAGGCCAGCAGGGCCCAGCCGGCGGCGAGTGCCCAGACGTGCGGCGGCAGCTGGGCCGCGGTGTGGCTCTCGATCAGCGCGAAGCGCATGAGGTCGATGTAGACCGCCGCCGGGTTGCACTGGAGGGCCAGCACCACGCCCCCGGGGAAGCGTCCGCCGCTCGCCAGGTTCTGGATCGACCACATCGCGCCCGAGGCGTACATCCAGGTTCGGAGCACGAACGGCATCAGCTGCGAGATGTCCGGTGTCCGGGCCGCGAGCCGGGCCAGGACGAGGGCCACGCCCGTGTTGAACAGTGCCTGGCAGAGGAGGGCGGGGACGGCGAGCAGCCAGCTCCAGGTGGGGAACTCGCCGAAGCAGAACAGGATCACGGCGAGCGCGGCGAGCGAGAGGAGCAGTTGCTGGAGCTGCTGGAGCGCCAGCGAGATCGGCAGGCTCGCGCGCGGGAAGTGCAGGGCGCGGACCAGGCCCAGATTGCCGCTGATCGCCCGGGTGCCGGCCATGACCGTGTCGGAGGTGAACGTCCACACGAAGACACCGGTGATCAGGAAGGGCACGTAGTCGGGGACGCCCTGCTTGGCGTCCATGAGGACGCCGAAGATCGCGTAGTAGACGGCGGCGTTGAGCAGGGGGGTCATCACCTGCCAGACCTGGCCGAGCCGCGCCTGGCTGTACTGGGCGGTCAGGCGGGCGGTCGCGAAGGCGGCGATGAAGTCCCGGCGGGACCAGAGCTGCCGGGCGTAGGCGGGGAGCGAGGGGCGGGCGCCGCTGACGGTGAGGCCGTGGCGCAGGGCGAGGGCGCGCAGGTCCTTCTCGGGGGTGCGCGCTGAGGGTGCCCGCGGTGCGGGTGGGTGCTCGGCGGAGGCCTGTGGTGCGGCTGCCTGCGGTGCGGGGGCTTGCGGTGCGGCTACCTGCGGTGCGGGGGCCTGGGTTGCGGGTGTCCGCCGCGCGGGCGGGTCGACGGTCGTGGTCACGGGCGGGCGCTTTCGACGAGGGGATGTGCGGCGTACGTCGTCGGCGACGGAACGGGTCCGTATCGTCGCTACGGGGACAGTAGGGCGCTTCCACGTCGGAACGCAACCGTATCGTCGTTACGGATCCGAGGCATCGCCGTTGGTTAGGATGCCGTTCATGACCGAACCGACCCCCCGCCGCGCCCCCGCCGGAGCCGCCGTACTCCGCGAGGACGTGACCGAGGCCATCCGCGCCGCCGTCTTCGAGGAGCTCGCGGCCGTCGGCTTCGCCCGGATGTCCATCGAGGGCATCGCGCGCCGCGCCGGGGTCGGCAAGACCGCCGTCTACCGGCGCTGGAAGTCCAAGCTCGCCCTCGTCCTCGACCTCGTCGGCGCCTTCGCCGCACAGGGCCTGCCGGCGCCCGCCACCGGCTCCCTGTACGGGGACGTCCGCGCCCTCCTCGAAGTCGCCTCGCACGCCCTGCGCCACCCGGTCGCCTCGCAGGTCATCCCCGACCTGCTCGTCGAGGCCGCCCGGCACCCCGAGATCGCCGAGACCGTCAAGAGAGTGCTGCTCGACGGCCAGCAGGGCGTCATGACCCGGATCGTCCGCGAGGCCGTCGCACGCG
Organism: Streptomyces sp. NPDC017246; assembly: GCF_044331325.1. NCBI lineage: Bacteria > Bacillati > Actinomycetota > Actinomycetes > Kitasatosporales > Streptomycetaceae > Streptomyces > Streptomyces sp. NPDC017246. Next base: position 31,239 of record NZ_JBIRMW010000015.1, read on the forward strand.
GAGAACTCCCGGAGGGCGCCGACCCGGGCCGCGCCCTCGACCTGGTCGTCGGGCCGCTCTACTGGCGCCTCGTGGTCGTCCGCACCCCGCTGCCCCCGGGGTACGTGGACGACCTGGCGCGGTCCGCGGTGGCGGCGCTCAGGGCCTGAGCGCCGCGCGGGTGCCGCGGGGTACCGCCTCCGCGGGACGGGGTCCTACTTCACCGCGCCCGCCATCACCCCGGACGTGAACTGCCGCTGGAACGCGAAGAACACCACCAGCGGCACCACCATCGACACGAACGCCCCCGGTGCCAGTACGTCGACGTTGTTGCCGAACTGCCGTACCTGCTGCTGGAGCGCCACCGTGATCGGCGGCGACTGCGAGTCCGCGAAGATCAGCGCGATCAGCATGTCGTTCCAGACCCACAGGAACTGGAAGATCCCCAGCGAGGCGATCGCCGGACCGCCGAGGGGCAGCACCACCCGGGTGAAGAGCCGGATCTCGCCCGCCCCGTCGAGCCGCGCCGCCTCCAGGAGCTCGCGCGGGATCTCCGCGAAGAAGTTCCGCAGCAGGAAGATCGCGAACGGCAGCCCGAAGGCCGTGTGGAAGAGGACCACCCCGAGGGTCGTCTCGAAGAGCCCCACCGCCCCGAAGAGCTTCGACACCGGGACCAGGGCGACCTGCACGGGGACCACGAGCAGGGCCACCACGCCCAGGAACCACCAGTCCCTGCCCGGGAACTCCAGCCACGCGAACGCGTACCCGGCGAACGAGCCGATGACGAGGACGAGCAGCGTGGCCGGGACGGTGATCAGGACCGTGGAGAGCAGGGAGTCGGTGATCGTCTCGTTCGTGAGGAGACGGGTGTAGTTCTCGGTGGTCAGCCGGGCCGGGGCCGTGAACACCTGCCACCAGCCGCTCGCCGCGATGTCGGAGGGCGAGCGGAGCGAGGAGAGCAGCAGCCCCACCGTCGGCAGCAGCCAGAACAGACCCGCCAGGACGAGGAACACCCGGACCGCGCCCCCGGCGGCACGGGCGGTGGCCCGCGCCGCGAACGTCCTGCGGGAGGGGGAACCCGCGAGCGGCACGGCGGCGGCGGTACGCGCGCGGGTGCGGGTGGCGGAGGAACTCATCGGCGGGCCTCCCGGCGCAGGCGGCGGATGTTGAGGACCATCACCGGGACCACCAGGAGCAGCAGCAGGACGGCGATGGCCGAGCCGACCCCGAGATCGGCGTCCGTACCGAACGACGAGCGGTACAGCTGGAGCGCGAGCACGTTCGCGTCGTCCTGGGCGGAGCCCGGAGCGATGACGAAGACCAGGTCGAAGACCTTGAGCACATTGATCATCAGGGTGACGAGGACGACCGCGAGGACCGGCGCCAGGAGCGGCACCGTGATCCGGCGGAACACCTGCCACTCGTTCGCCCCGTCCACCCGCGCCGCTTCGAGCAGCTCACGCGGCACGGCGGCGAGCCCGGCGCCGATCAGCACCATCGCGAAGCCGGCCCACATCCACACGTACGCGCCGATCACGGCCGGGGTGACGAGCGTCGGGCCCAGCCACTCCACGCCGTTGTACTGCTCCCGGAAATTGCTCGCCGGCAGCCGGAGCACGGCTCCGTCCGCCCGGTCGGCGGGCAGCGTGAAGGTGCCGTCGGCGGCGGCCGTGGTCTCGGCGACCACCTTTCCGTCCCGGACGGCCTCGATCCGCAGCCCCGCGAGGCCCAGTTCGGCCGGGTCGACCGTGTTCGGCCGTCCGCCGCCGCCCCGGGTGAAGTCCAGCCAGGCCGTACCGGCGATCGTCCCCGCGGCGGGCGTCCCTTCCCGAGCCGGAGGGGCCGGGCGGGCCGGCCGTGCCTCCTTCGGCATCTGCCCCGGCGCCACCCCGATCAGCGGCAGCGGTACGGGCTCCCCGGCGCGGACCGGCTCCTTCGTGACGAACGCGCCGCCGCCGGCCGCCTTCAGCGGATGGACGGGCAGCGGCCGGGCCCGGGGGAACCCGGAGGACTCGGCGAAGGTGTCGTGGACCCCGACCCAGACGGCGTTGGCGACCCCGCGGTCCGGGTCCTGCTCGTAGACCAGCCGGAAGATGATCCCGGAGGCGAGCATCGAGATCGCCATCGGCATGAAGACGACCAGCTTGAACGCCGTACCCCAGCGGACGCGTTCGGTGAGCACGGCGAAGACCAGACCGAGGGCCGTCGCGACCGCCGGGGCGAGGACCAGCCAGATCACGTTGTTGCGGACGGCGGTGCGGAGCGACTCGTCCGTGACGAGGGCGAGGTAGTTGTCCAGGCCGACGAAGGAGGAGCCGGAGCGGTCGAAGAGCGAACGCTGGACGGAGTACCCGATCGGGTAGACGACGAGCGCGCCGAGCAGGAGCAGGGCGGGGAGCAGGAACCCCGCCGCCAACGTCCTGCTCCTGTGGCCGCTGCGGAGGGAGGGGGGCTTCCCGCCGTTGCCGTTGCTTGCGGTGGTGGGGATGCGGGCGGTCCGCGGCATCCGGGGCCTCAGCTCTTCGCCGCGGCCCGGTACGCCTTCTCCGCGTCCGCTTCGAGGCGCGCCTGTGTGCCCGCGATGTCCTTCGGGTTCTTCAGGAAGTCCTGGAGCGCCTTCCACTCGCCCTTGCCCGGCGTCCCGCCGAAGGACTGCGGCATCTGGTCCGACATGTCGAAGCGGAAGTCGTCACCGGCGCCGATGAGCGCCTTGGCGATCTCGCGCTGGACGTCGTTCGGGTACGCCGAGGGGGCCAGGTTCTTGTTGGGGGAGAGGAAACCGCCCTCGGCCGCCCAGATCTTCGCCGCGTCCGGGGAGGCCAGGAAGGCGAGCAGCGCCCGCGCCCCCTTGGTGTCCTTGAGGGCCACGGCCGCGTCGCCCGCCGTCACCACGGGCGCGGTGCCGGTGCCGACGGTGGGGAACGGGAAGACCTTGGCGTCCGTGCCGATCTTCGCCTCGGTCTGGGCGATGTTGACGGCCGCGAAGTCGCCCTCGAAGACCATCGCGCCCTTCGGCTGGTCGCCGCCCGTGAAGGTCTGGGTGACCGAGACCGGGTACTCCGTCTGCAGCGCGCCGCTCGCGCCGCCCGCGAGCAGCGCCGGCTTGCCGAACAGCTCGGCGAGCGTGGTCAGGGCCGCGGTGACCGACGGATCCGTCCACTTGATCGTGTGCTTCGCCAGCTGGTCGTACTTGGCCGGGCCCGCCTGGGAGAGATAGACGTTCTCGAACCAGTCGGTGAGGGTCCAGCCGTCCGCGCCGCCCACGGAGACCGGAGTGACGCCGGAGGCCGAGATCGTCTCGGCGGTGGTGAGGAATTCCTTCCAGGTCTTCGGCTCGGCGGCGCCCGCGTTCTCGAAGACGGCGGTGTTGTACCAGACCAGGGACTTGTTGGCGGCCTTGAAATAGACCCCGTACTGCGTCCCGTCGACCGCGCCGAGCTCCTGCCAGCCGCGCGAGTAGTGGGCGGCCAGCTGGGCCTCCGCCTCCGGGCCGACCGGCTTGAGCCACTTCTGGGCGGCGGCCTGCCGGATCGCGCCGACCTGCGGGAGCATCGCGACGTCGGGCGGCGAACCGCCCGCGATCTTCGTACCGAGGAAGTTCACGATCGGGTCCTGGGCGGGCACGAAGGTGACGGTCGCGCCGGTGCGCTTCTCGAACTCCTTCAGGACCTTGGTGAAGTTCTCCTGCTCGGGGCCCGTCCAGACGGCCGCGACCTCGATCTTCTCGCCCTTGAGGGGGAGGGCGCCGCCGCTGGGCCCGGATTCCCCCGGGTCCTTCTCGGCCCCGCCACCACCGCAGGCGGCGAGGGCGAGTGCGGTCAGTGCCGTGAACGCCGTGATGGTCACCGCGGCCCTGCGTGGCCGAAGAGTTGTACGCATCGCTGCCCCGTCTCTCCCGTGCGCTTCGCTGTCCCGTGCCGACAGGTCTACGCCGGGTGGCGGGGCCCCGCAATACCGCCTTCCGTGTCAAGCGGGCGATCGTGACGCCCTCGTGACGTCGCGTCAGCCGTGTGTCGCGGGGGTCAGCGGGGGCACGGGAGCCGCCTCGACCGAGCGGGCGGCCCGGTCGAGCGCACTCGCGAGGAGTGCCAGGTCCGTCGGTCCGTTGCCCAGCTCGCGGACCGGGCGGCGGGTGGGCGGATCGCCCATCCGCTCCCACTCCAGCGGCACGACGGTGGGGCGGAGCGTCGCCGTCCGGGGGATCCGGCCGGTGACACGGCCCGCCTGGAACGGGGTCACCCGGCCGTCCGGATGCCCGAGGCGTCCACGCCCCGCCGCCGGCACGTCCGGTCCCGCGGTCACCGGCGGCGCGTCGAGCACGATCCGCAGCCGGGCCCCGTGGGCCAGCTCCGTGTCGGCGGTCCGGTCCGGGCGCGCGGAGGTCGCGACGAGGTGCACCCCGAGCCGCTCGCCGTTCCGCGCGACGGCTTCGAGCGCGCGGACGACGGACCCGGCGGCAGGCCGCCCGGAGGCGCCGAGGGCGGGGGCGACGAGGGCGTCGAAGTCGTCGACGAGGACGACGAGCCGGGGGAGGTGGACGGCGCCGGCGGCCCGCGCGGGGGCGTGCTCACCGGTGGCGGGCCGGGGGATCCGGCCGCTCGCCTCGTCACCCGCGGGCCGGGAGACCCGGTCCCCGTCCCCGGAGCGGAGCACGCGCCCGCTGGGGCGGTCGGCGAGGTCGCCGTTCCCCGTGCGGAGGGTGCGGCTGCTCGGGCGGTCGTCCAGGGGGCCGCCGTCCCGGCGCGGCAGCCGCCCGCTGGGGGTGTCGGCCAGGAAGGCGTCGCCGCCGGGCCGCGTCCGGGCACTCGACCGCTCGTCGAGCGAGCCGTCGGCGGTGCGGGGGGCGCGTCCGCCGGGGTACCCGCCGAGGTCGTCCGTGCCGGTGCGGGGCGTGCGTCCGCTCGCGTACCCGGTCACGTCCTCCGCGCCGGTGCGCGCCGTCCGTCCGCTCGGCCGGTCCGTGACGAGGTCCTCGTCACCCGTGCGGAGCGTGCGGCTGCTGGGGCGCGCGCCGAGGTCCTCGGAGCCGGGGTACGCGACCCTGCCGCTCGCCCGGCTGTCGAGGTCGCCGGGGTAGGGGGTGCGTCCGCTCGCGCGGCTGTCGAGGTCGCCGGGGTAGGGGGTGCGTCCGCTCGCGCGGCTGTCGAGGTCGCCGGGGTAGGGGGTGCGTCCGCTCGCGCGGCTGTCGACGTCGCCGTACGTGATCCGGCCGCTGGGGCGGCCGCCGAGGTCGTCCGCTCCGGGGTACGGGCCACCCGTGCGGCCGCTCCTGGTGCTCGGGAGGGCGCCGATCGTGCCGTCGCCCGTGCGGAGCGTACGACCGCTCGCCCGGTCCGCGAGGTCGCCCGTGTCCTGGAGGCGGACGGTCGCGCGAGCGCCCTGGGGCACGGACTCCGCCGCGCTCGGAGAGCGCTGGCCGATCAGCCGGTCGGCGGCCGTGGGCGCCGCGCGCGTGCCCCGGCGGTCGGCGAAGTGGCCGTCGCCCAGGATCTCCGCACGGCGCTTCAGCTCCGCGCCGAGCGCCTGCGCGAACTCCCGCATCCGCACCGGGTCCGAGGCGACCAGGTGCTCGGTGACGTGCGGCAGCTCCGTACAGGCCGTGAGTCCCTCGCCGCGCTCGCCGCCCGCCCCGTCCACCAGGAGCAGGCCGAGCCGGTCGGGGCGGCCGCCGGCCGCGAGCGAGGCGGCGATCGAACGGAGCAGCTCCGTCCGCCCGCTCCCCGCGGGGCCCTCGATCAGCAGGTGCGGGCCCTCCTTGGTGAGGTCCACGGCCAGCGGCCCGCGCGGCCCCGCGCCCAGGACGGCCGTGCCGTCCCCGGCGGAGGCCCAGCGGGCCATCAGGGAGGCGGGGGTGGCACGGGCGAGCCCGAGCTCGTCCAGAAGACGTGCCGAGGGGGGCAGCGCGGCGGCCCGGGCGCCCGGCGCGGCCGCCGCGTCCGTACGCAGCGGGGCCAGCGCGCGGCCGAACCGCTCGGCCCAGGCGACCGAGACCGCGTCGACCACGCCGACGGTGCCGTGGCCCGCGACCCGCCCGCCGGAGGTCCGGAGCAGTCGCAGCGCCGTCGCCACGTCACCGCTGAGGAGCGCCGCGGCCCCGCACTCGCGGAAGGCGAGGGAGGCGGCGCAGGCCGTCTCGTAGGTGGCGGCCACCGGGGAGACCGGGGAGGCCGAGGGCGCCTCGGCGAGGCACAGGAGATGGATGCCGGCCGCCGCGCCGGCGCCGGCCAGCCGCGCCACCGTCTCGCGCAGTGCGGCCGAACCGGGGTCGCCGTCCACGACCACGACCGTCGTGGGCCCTTCGTGGCGGGCGGCGGCCTCGGCGACGGACGCGCGGTCGGCGCTGGGCCAGCCCGGTCCGAGCGGACCGTCGTCGAGCCGCCGGGTCAGCTCCGCCGTACGGGCCTGGGCCTGTTCGCGGTCGTACGCCAGGAGCAGCCGGCAGTCCTGGCCGTGGGCCGGGCGGACGTGCGGAAGCCAGCCGAGCCAGCCCCAGGCCCGGCGCCGCTCGTCGAGCGAGCGGTTCCGGTCGGCGCTGATGAGCACGATCTCCAGATCGGAGGGGGAGTGCAGGGCGGCGAGCTGGGCGACCACCGAGCGGGCGAGTCCGGCGAGCCGGTCGGCGGGGCCGGCGAGACCGAGGGACCCGGCCTCGCGCAGCGCCACGGTGACCGGTACGCCGGAGAGCTCGGCGCGGTCCGTCGTGCCGAGCCGGACCACGAGGGACTCGGGGTGGTGCCGGTCGCGCTCCCAGAGCCGGGGGCCGGGGCCGAGGGCGGTGAGCAGGACGGTGGCCGGGTCGGGCCAGGTGTCGGCCACCGGCGGGGGCGCCGGGGTGCCGCTCCGCACGCCGGCGCCGGGCCGGGTGCCGGCGTGGGTGTCCGGTGCGGTGCGGAGGTCGGAGACGCCGGCCGGGAGTTCCTCCCGGCCGCCGGTCAGCCGCCGGGCCCACGCGCCGAGTCCGCGCTTGCCGCCCGCGCGCGTGGAGCCGGTCGGCGTCGTGTCGCCCCGCGCCGGGCGGGTCCTGCCGTGGGCCTCTCCGCCCTCGGGTCCGCCGTCTCCGTCGTGGTGGTCGCCCGCGCGCGCGTGGCCGGGGGAGTCGGCGCCGTGGCGCCCGTCGTACGGGTCCTCGGCCGGGGTGCCGGACAGGATGCCGCGCGCCCCGCCGTGGGTGGTGTCGTCCGGCGGGCCCGCGGGAGCCGTACGGGGTACGCCGGCCGGTCCCGGCCGGTCGGTCCGCTCCGCCGAGTCCCGCCCGTCGCCCGCCGGGGCCACCCGCAGATGGCCCTCGCCGTCCGGGGCCGTCGCCCTCGTCTCCGTACCGCCGAGGTCGTCGCCCGGGCCGGTCAGGCGGAGGGCGGACTCGCCGAGGCGCAGCAGGGCGCCGGGGAGGAAGCGGACCGGGCGGTCGCCGACCGGTGCGCCGTCGAGCGTCGTGCCGTTGGTCGAGCCCCGGTCGGCGACGGTGACGCGGCCGTCCTCGCCGACGGTCACCGTGCAGTGGGCGCGGGAGACGTCCGGGTCGTCGAGCGGTACGTCGGCGTCGGCGGAACGGCCGATTCTGATCGGTCCGCCGTGCAGAAGATGAACCCCGCCGGCGTCCGGTCCCGCGACCACGTGCAGCCGGGCGGTGGCCGTCTCGTCGGCGCGCTCGTCGGGGCCGGGGACCTGGAGGGAGAGGACCGCTCCGTCGACCAGCGGGGGCTCGCCGAGCACACAGCGGCGGCCGTCGAGCCGCTCCGCGCCCGCGTAGAGCACGGTGGTGCCCGACGCGGAGGTGTCGGGGCCGGTGACGGCGGCGGCGAGATTCGAGGCCACGGCGGCGAGAGCCGTCCCGGCGGGGGCCGTGACGAGCACGTCGCACGCACGCCCGGCGCCGTGGCCGGCGTACGGCGCGAGGACGGTCAGCCGGATCTGCATCGCCGTCAGCGGTCCCTTCTGCGCGAGGTGCCCGGCAGGGGAACCGCCCTGTGACTCCCCCCACCCGGCACGGACGCTTCGCCCGGTACAGGTCGGCACGGCGCGGGGCTCCCGACCCCTGGATGCGACGTGCTGGAGGCATCCTCGCACCTGCCACCGACAACCCGCCCCCGGGTCGGCCGGAAGTGATCTTGAATGGTCGGCTGTGGACGCAAAAGTGCCTGGTTGAGCATGCCTTCGGAACATGCCCGGCAACCGTCACGCGCCCATGAGCGTCTTCTTCCGGACAGAAGCCGCGTCCGGCGCCGGACGCCCCCGGCCCGTGGCGGACCCCGGCCCGCCCCGAGCAGGAGGGCCGCCGGGACCCCACCGGCCCCGGCCGCCGACACCGGAATCGGCCTGTGGAGGACCAACCGGTACCCCGTTCGGCGGCACTAAAGTGGGTCGGACACCCGGACGGGTCACAACAGAGGACAGGGACCCCGGGAACAGCACCGGATCACCCCAGGACCACGATCAGCAGGGAGCGCGTGACGTGCGGCCTATCGGCAGCAAGTACCTGCTCGAGGAGCCGCTCGGCCGCGGCGCCACGGGCACCGTCTGGCGAGCCCGCCAGCGGGAGACGGCGGGCGCCGAGGCGGCCGTCGCCGGCCAGCCCGGCGAGACCGTCGCGATCAAGGTCCTCAAGGAGGAGCTGGCCAACGACGCGGACATCGTGATGCGCTTCCTGCGCGAGCGGTCCGTGCTGCTCCGGCTCACCCACCCGAACATCGTGCGCACCCGCGACCTGGTGGTCGAGGGTGATGTCCTCGCGCTCGTCATGGACCTCGTCGAGGGCCCCGACCTGCACCGGTACATCCGGGAGAGCGGCCCGCTCACCCCGGTCGCCGCGGCCCTCCTGACCGCCCAGATCGCCGACGCGCTCGCCGCGAGCCACGCGGACGGCGTCGTCCACCGCGACCTGAAGCCGGCCAACGTGCTGCTCGCCGAGCAGGGCGGCCAGATGCACCCGATGCTCACCGACTTCGGCATCGCGCGCCTCGCGGACTCCCCGGGCCTGACCCGCACCCACGAGTTCGTGGGCACGCCCGCGTACGTGGCGCCGGAGTCCGCCGAGGGACGCCCGCAGACCTCCGCCGTCGACATCTACGGCGCGGGCATCCTGCTCTACGAGCTGGTCACCGGCCGGCCCCCGTTCTCCGGCGGCACCGCCCTCGAGGTCCTCCACCGGCACCTCAGCGAGGAGCCGCGCCGTCCGTCGACCGTGCCCGGACCGCTGTGGACGGTGATAGAGCGCTGCCTCAGCAAGGACCCGGACCGGCGGCCGAGCGCGGTGAACCTCGCGCGCGGTCTCCGCGCGGTCGCCGCCGGAATCGGTGTGCACGCCACGCCCGCCCAGATCGAGGCGGCGGACGGCGTCGGGGCGCTCCTCGCCCCGGACCCGGCGCCCGCGCCCGTCCCGGAGACCCCGGGGGCCGCGGACCCCACCCAGGTGCTGCCCAGCGGTGCCGGGACGCCCCCGCGGTACGACCCCGCCGGAGCGACCAGCGTCATGCCGACCGGCGGCCCGGGCGCCGCCGATCCGACGGCCGTCATGCCCCCCGTACCGCCGCAGCCGCCGCAGCCCGGTCAGGGTGCGCAGTCCGAGGAGCCGCACCCCTGGCAGAGCCAGCTGCGCGCCGCCCGCGACCGCAACGAGCAGACGCAGGTGCAGTACCTGGACCCGAACCAGGACCCGCTGCGCCGCCGCCCGCAGCGGCAGCAGCCGCCGCAGCAGGACGCCCGGCCCGGCCAGTACGGTCAGCAGCAGGGCGGTCAGCCCGGCCAGTACGGCCAGCAGCAGGGCGGTCAGCCCGGCCAGTACGGGCAGCAGTCGCCGCAGCAGTACCAGCAGCAGCAGCGCCCTGCCGCGCAGCGGCCGCCCCAGCCGTACCCGCCGCAGCACCAGCAGCAGCACCAGCCGCAGCAGTACGCGCCGCCGCCCGCCCCGCAGCAGTACGCGCCGCCCCAGCAGCAGTACACCCCGCCGCAGCCGCCGCCCCAGGCCCCGGCACCGCGCGAGCCGCGTCCGCCGCGTCAGCGCGGTGCCAACCCGGTACGGATCCCCGGTCTCGGCTGCCTCAAGGGCTGTCTGGTCATGGTCGTGCTGTTCGTGGTCGCGGGCTGGCTGGTCTGGGAGCTGACCCCGCTCCAGGACTGGATCGCCGAGGGCAAGAGCTACTGGCAGGCCATCGGCGACGGCATCTCGTCGGTGACCGACTGGATCTCCTCGATCGGCGAGAGCACCGGCTCCGGGGGTACTACCGGCGGTACGGGGCAGTAATACTGCCGATTTATCGACTTCCGAGGGGTGATTTCCCCTCGGAAGTGACGACCGGCGGCCGTGGACGCGTAACTTTGCACGCGAACCGCAGCCGCTGAGGGAGCAGTCTTGGCACGGAACATCGGCAGCCGCTACACCACCCACCAGATCCTCGGGCGGGGCAGTGCCGGAACGGTGTGGCTCGGCGAGGGGCCCGAGGGTCCCGTCGCCGTCAAACTGCTGCGCGAGGACCTGGCCTCCGACCAGGAGCTCGTCGGCCGCTTCGTCCAGGAGCGGACCGCCCTGCTCGGCCTCGACCACCCCCGGGTGGTCAAGGTCCGCGACCTCGTCGTCGACGGCAACGACCTGGCCCTCGTCATGGACCTCGTCCGCGGCACCGACCTGCGCACCCGCCTCGACCGGGAACGACGCCTCGCCCCCGAGGCGGCCGTCGCGATCATCGCCGACGTCGCCGACGCCCTCGCCGCCGCACACGCGGCCGGGGTGGTCCACCGGGACGTCAAGCCCGAGAACATCCTGCTCGACATGGAGGGACCGCTCGGGCCCGGCGGCGCCCACCCGGCCCTCCTCACCGACTTCGGCGTCGCCAAGCTGATCGACACACCGGGCCGTACCAAGGCCACCCGGATCATCGGCACCCCCGACTACCTCGCCCCCGAGATCGTCGAGGGCCTCCCGCCGCGCGCCGCCGTCGACATCTACGCCCTCGCGACCGTCCTGTACGAGCTGCTCGCGGGCTTCACCCCCTTCGGCGGCGGCCACCCCGGCGCCGTCCTGCGCCGCCATGTCACCGAGACCGTCGTCCCGCTTCCCGGCATCCCCGAGGAGCTGTGGCAGCTGATCGTGCAGTGCCTGGCGAAGGCCCCGGCCTCCCGGCTGCGCGCCTCCGAGCTCGCCGCCCGCCTCAAGGACGTCCTGCCGCTGCTCAAGGGCATCCCGCCGCTCGACGTGGACGAGCCGGACGCGGAGCCGGCCCCGGAGCCGTACGAGGAGGACACGTACGCGACCGGTACGGGCGCGGGTGAGCCCGGCCCGCGCCGGGCCGCCGTCCCGCTCGTCCCCGGCGCCTCGGCCGACTCCAACCGCGACACCCACACCTCCATGCGGGTCCCGGCGCCCGACGAGCTCGCCGGCGGCCCCCTGGGCACCGCCCGCGCCCCGCGCCCCGCGGGTGCCCGCAGACCCGGCTCGGCCCGCCACAAGGCCGAGACGGTCCGCAAGCGCCGGATCACCCTCACCGTCGCGGCGGTCGTCGTCGCGGGGGCGCTCGGCGCCGGCGGCTACCTCGCGTCCTCCGGGGACACGGACACCCCGCCGCAGGACTCCAAGCAGTCCACGCAGCCGTAGGGACCCCGACGGCCAAAGGTTCGGCTCCTTGCCCGGAGCCGTTACGCTGGACGCGTGGCAGTCGTCGATGTATCCGAAGAGCTGAAGTCCCTCTCCTCGACCATGGGGTCGATCGAGGCCGTCCTGGACCTCGAGAAGCTGAGGGCCGACATCGCCGTGCTCGAAGAGCAGGCCGCGGCCCCGTCCCTGTGGGACGACCCGGAGGCGGCGCAGAAGATCACGAGCAAGCTTTCGCACCTCCAGGCCGAGGTCCGCAAGGCCGAGACCCTGCGCGGGCGGATCGACGACCTCGCGGTGCTCTTCGAGCTCGCCGAGGAGATGGACGACCCGGACACCCTCGCCGAGGCCGAGACGGAGCTCACCTCCGTCCGCAAGGCCCTCGACGAGATGGAGGTCCGTACCCTCCTCTCCGGCGAGTACGACGAGCGCGAGGCCCTGGTCAACATCCGCGCCGAGGCCGGTGGCGTCGACGCCTCCGACTTCGCCGAGCGGCTCCAGCGCATGTACCTGCGCTGGGCGGAGCGCCACGGCTACCCGACCGAGATCTACGAGACCTCGTACGCGGAAGAGGCCGGCATCAAGTCGACCACCTTCGTGGTGAAGGCGCCGTACGCCTACGGCACGCTCTCCGTCGAGCAGGGCACCCACCGGCTGGTCCGCATCTCGCCCTTCGACAACCAGGGCCGCCGTCAGACCTCCTTCGCCGGTGTCGAGATCCTGCCGGTCGTCGAGTCCTCCGACCACGTCGAGATCGACGAGTCCGAGCTGCGCATCGACGTCTACCGTGCCTCGGGCCCGGGCGGCCAGGGCGTCAACACGACCGACTCGGCCGTGCGCATCACGCACCTCCCGACCGGCATCGTCGTCTCCTGCCAGAACGAGCGCTCGCAGATCCAGAACAAGGCGAGCGCCATGAACGTCCTCCAGGCGAAGCTGCTGGAGCGTCAGCGCCAGGAGGAGCGGGCCAGGATGGACGCCCTGAAGGACAGCGGCAGCTCCTGGGGCAACCAGATGCGCTCGTACGTCCTGCACCCGTACCAGATGGTCAAGGACCTCCGTACGGAGTTCGAGGTCGGCAACCCGCAGTCCGTCCTGGACGGCGAGATCGACGGCTTCCTCGAGGCGGGCATCCGCTGGCGCAAGCAGCAGGAGAAGTAGCCCCACGGCAGCATGTGTTCGGGCCCCGCACCCTTCGGTGCGGGGCCCGTCGCCGTTCTCTCCCGTCGCGTCCGCCCGGTCGGCGGATTCGCTGACGCAAGCGGAAACAGCGTGGCTGGGACGCTTTGTCGACAAGGGAACTGGCGCTGCGGGGCCCGGAGTTCCGGGTTTACGTCACAGTTGCATCGTTGTATGTGGGACAGCTCGTGATCTTTCGGGCATCGCACGCGCAACGACCTTGACGCTTCATCGGAAAATCGGAAGGGTGGCCCACTGGCATGCGCATTTCTGGGGCGCGTGCGACGGGGGCCGGCCCAGTAGTGAGCCGCTCCTGTCGCGGCCCCCGAGCGCTGCCCCATGACGAGATGAGCTACTGGGGGTAGCAGCCAGATGACCAAGCAGATGCGAGTCCGTATCGCGCGCATCGCCGCCGGTGCGGTGATCGCCGCCGGCGCGTCGCTCACCGCGGCGGGTGCGGCGCAGGCCGTGGGCGCCTTCAGCGACGGCCCGACCCCGACGCCTACGTGCATCCCCGGGGATGTCGGTTGTGAGGAGACCACCGCGCCTCCGACCACCACGCCTCCCACGACGGAGCCGCCCACCACCGCGCCTCCGACCACGGAGCCGCCCACCACCGCGCCTCCGACCACGGAGCCGCCCACCACCGCGCCTCCCACGACGGAGCCGCCCACCACCGCGCCTCCGACCACGGAGCCGCCCACCAACCCGCCCACCACCGACCCGGGTACCACGGAGCCGCCGGTCACCACGCCGCCGACCACCGCCCCGGAGCCGGGTGACACGGACGCCCCCGGCGGCACCGACTCGCCGGTCACGCCCGGCGACGACGACAACGGGTCGAGCGACCCCGGCACCTGCACCGTCGACCTCGACGGCGCCGAGTGCGTCGACACCGGCAACAGCAACACCGACACCAACAACGCCGGCTCGCAGCCCGTGCAGCAGGGTCAGGCGAAGGAGGAGCTCGCCGAGACCGGTGCGGCCGAGACCTCGTTCCTGATCATCGGTGCCGCGACGATGATCGCCGGTGGCATCGGCTTCCGTATGCTGCCGCGTCTCGTCGCCGGTGGCCGTACCGCCGTCTGATCGATCCGTTCGGTCCGCGCTCCCGTCCGCGGGGCGCACCACGCATGACGAAGGGCCGGGGAGTCTCTCCCCGGCCCTTCGTCATGCTTCCGGCTTGTGTGGCGTCGCGCGGCCCGGCTAGAGCGTACGGACCGCCGCGAGCAGGGCGATCGCGGCCAGCAGGGCGATCGCCAGGGTCAACAGCATCGCGGGCGAGAGACCCCCCTGAGGGGTCAGTCGCTCCCGGTTGGCGCGGCAGACGGGGCAGCGGCCCTCGGCGACCGGGGCCGCGCAGTTGGCGCACACCAGTCGGTCGTAGGTCATGCGCTCTCCTCCTCCCGCACTGGGTTTCACACCAGGACAACGTCCGACGGTGTCCGGACGTTCCCCCTACCACTGTGCCAGCTCGGCGGCGTTTCGGCGCGCCCCGCCGGATTGCCCCTGTTCCGTCCCGAGGGGCGAAAAGGATAAACGGCGCAAGCCAGGACCGCGACTGCGCGGGCCTTCCCCGTTCGCGTAAGGTCACGCACACCTACTCCCGGCCGACCGTGGTGCATCCGTGATCCGATTCGACAACGTCTCCAAGTCCTATCCGAAGCAGAGCCGCCCCGCGCTCCGGGATGTCTCCCTGGAGATCGAGAAGGGGGAGTTCGTCTTCCTCGTCGGTTCCTCCGGCTCCGGAAAGTCGACTTTCCTGCGACTGCTCCTGCGTGAGGAGCGCGCCAGCCAGGGTCAGGTGCACGTCCTCGGGAAGGACCTCGCCCGGCTCTCCAACTGGAAGGTGCCGCAGATGCGGCGCCAGCTCGGCACCGTCTTCCAGGACTTCCGCCTGCTGCCCAACAAGACCGTCGCCGAGAACGTGGCCTTCGCCCAGGAGGTCATCGGCAAGCCGCGCGGCGAGATCCGCAAGGCCGTGCCGCAGGTTCTCGACCTCGTCGGGCTCGGCGGCAAGGAGGACCGGATGCCGGGCGAGCTCTCCGGTGGTGAGCAGCAGCGCGTCGCCATCGCCCGGGCCTTCGTCAACCGCCCGATGCTGCTGATCGCCGACGAGCCCACCGGCAACCTCGACCCGCAGACCTCGGTCGGCATCATGAAGCTGCTCGACCGCATCAACAGGACAGGGACCACCGTCGTCATGGCGACCCACGACCAGAACATCGTCGACCAGATGCGCAAGCGCGTCATCGAGCTGGAGAAGGGCCGTCTCGTCCGCGACCAGGCCCGCGGCGTCTACGGTTACCAGCACTGAGCAGCTAGGGGACAGAACACACCATGCGCGCTCAGTTCGTGCTCTCCGAGATCGGCGTCGGTCTCCGGCGCAATCTCACGATGACCTTCGCCGTCATCGTCTCCGTGGCCCTCTCGCTCGCCCTCTTCGGCGGCGCGCTGCTCATGCGCGAGCAGGTCAGCACGATGAAGGACTACTGGTACGACAAGGTCAACGTCTCGATCTTCCTCTGCAACAAGGCCGACGCGGCCACGGCGGCCAAGTGCGCCAAGGGCGCCGTCACCGGGCAGCAGAAGGAGCAGATCGAGGCCGACCTCAAGAAGATGGACATCGTCGAGACCGTCCAGCACGAGTCGGCCGACCAGGCGTTCAAGCACTACAAGGAGCAGTACGGCGACACCGCCATCGCCTCCGTGGTGACGCCCGACCAGATGCAGGAGTCGTTCCGGGTCAAGCTCAAGGACCCGGAGAAGTACAAGGTGGTGGCCACGGCCTTCGCCGGCCGCGACGGGGTCGAGTCGGTCCAGGACCAGCGGAACATCCTGCAGAACCTCTTCGACCTGATGAACGGCATGAACATCGCCGCCCTCGGCGTCATGGGGCTGATGCTGGTCATCGCGCTGATGCTGATCGTCAACACCGTCCGGGTCTCGGCCTTCAGCCGGCGCCGTGAGACCGGCATCATGCGGCTCGTCGGCGCGTCCAGCTTCTACATCCAGATGCCGTTCATCATGGAGGCCGCCTTCGCCGGGCTCCTGGGCGGCGGAGTCGCCTGTGTGCTGCTCCTCGTCGGCAGGTACTTCCTGATCGACCACGGCATCGCGCTCGCGGAGAAGATGCAGCTCGTCAACTTCATCGGCTGGGACGCCGTCCTCGCCAAGCTGCCGCTCGTGATCGCCATCGGGCTGCTGATGCCCGCCGTGGCCGCCTTCATCGCGCTGCGCAAGTACCTGAAGGTGTGACAAGAAGCTTCTGACGGCGGATGGCGTCGTACGGGCAAAGCCCGTGCGGCGCCATCGCCTTGTCCTAGAGTGGGCGCCATGCCGGCCGGCACCGACCACTTCTGTATCCGGCCCCGCGGAGTGCTCCGTGGGGCCGTTCTGACGTTGGTCTTCACCGGAGTCCTCGCCACCGCCGCGGCCACCGGCTCCCTGCCCCGGCAGGATTCCGCCGACGGCCCCGCGGGGGCGTCCGCGCGCGCGGGGCAGCGGCCCCCCGGCGGTGCGGGCCGCGACACCGTCGACAGCGCCGCGCTGAGCCGGGCCGCCGCCGCCGCCATGGCCGACGGGAAGTCGGGCAAGAAGGCCGCGGAGGAGTTCGTCAGCCGCAGCGGGGACCGCTGGGGCGCGGTGTACGACAAGAGGGAGTACGCCGAGTTCGAGCAGTCCCTCGACGGCGCCTACACCGGTGTGGGGCTCTCCGCCGGACGGGCCGCCGAGGGCCGCGTCCGGGTGACCCGGGTACAGGCCGGCGGCCCCGCGCAGAAGGCCGGGATCCGGTCGGGCGACCGGCTCGTCTCCGTCGACGGACGCCCGGTCGACGGGCTCTCGGTCTCCGAGGTCGTCGCCCTCCTGCGCGGCGACGGCGTCCCCGGCACCACCGTCGCCCTCCGGATCGAGCGCGGCCGCGCCGCCTGGACGCAGACCCTGCGGCGGGCCCGGCTCGCCACGGACCCCGTCACCGTCCGCCGCCTCGACGACGGGACCCTGCTGATCCGGGTCGCCGCCTTCACCAAGGGCGCGGGCACCCGCGTACGGGACGCGGTACGGGACGCCCCGGCGGGCGCCGGCGTCCTCCTGGACCTGCGGGGCAACGCGGGCGGCCTGGTCGCGGAGGCCGCCGTGGCCGCCTCCGCCTTCCTGGACGGCGGCCTGGTCGCCACGTACGACGTGGAGGGCCGGCAGCGGGCCGTGTACGCCGAGGGCGGGGGCGACACCGTCCGGCCCCTGGTGGCGCTGATCGACGGCGGCACGATGAGCGCGGCCGAGCTGCTCACCGGCGCCCTCCAGGACCGGGGCCGGGCGGTCACGGTCGGTTCGCGCACCTTCGGCAAGGGCTCGGTGCAGATGCCGAGCGCCCTGCCGGACGGCTCCGTCGCCGAGCTGACCGTCGGCCACTACCGCACACCGGCCGGGCACGCCGTGGACGGACGCGGCATCACGCCGGACCTGGCGGCCGGGGAACGGGCCGAGGAACGGGCGAAGACAGTATTGAGTGGCCTCGGAGGGGGCTCGTAGTGCGAAAATGACCCCACTATGGCAAAGGGACTCGTGAACGTGCAGGGCAAGCCTGCGAAGAAGAACCAGGACAAGGCGCCCGAGCGCAAGATCATCGCGCAGAACAAGAAGGTGCAACACGACTATCACATCGTCGACACCTACGAGTGCGGTCTGGTGCTCATGGGCACCGAGGTGAAGTCGCTGCGGATGGGCCGCGCCTCGCTCGTCGACGGCTTCGTGCAGATCGACAACCACGAGGCGTGGCTGCACAACATCCATGTGCCCGAGTACATGCAGGGCAGCTGGACCAACCACTCGGCGAAGCGGAAGCGCAAGCTGCTGCTGCACCGCGAGGAGATCGACAAGCTGGAGTCGAAGTCGCAGGAGACGGGTCACACGATCGTGCCCCTCGCCCTGTACTTCCTCAACGGCCGGGTCAAGGTCGAGATCGCGCTCGCCAAGGGCAAGAAGGAGTTCGACAAGCGGCAGACGCTGCGCGAGAAGCAGGACACCCGCGAGACCAACCGGGCCATCGCGGCGGCCAAGCGCAAGCAGCGGGCGGCCCAGGCCGGCTAGCGGCACGGCCGCGGGTAATACGCTGGCGACAGCCCCCGTCGGTCACGTACGATGGGTCACGCACCTCACAGCGGGTGCGACCTTTGAAAAAACAACATGGGGATGATCGGTTTCGACAGCGGATACCGATGCAGGGGAAGCGTGTCGAGGAAGCGGCAATGATCTCGTTAACCATATGTCGCAACCAATAATCGCCAACTCCAAGAGCGATAACTCCCGCTTCGCCCTCGCTGCCTAATTTTAGGTAACGACAAGAAGCCTCTGTGAGGAGCGTCAGCCCGGGGATGGTCCCGACCCGGATCCTGGCGTCATTTAGGGATCTAAACCTCTAGCCCCGGTCACGGGGGTTGGAGGGAAATCAAACAGTGACTGAGCCCGTCGGAGACTTGTCCGTGTGATCTCCGGGGCTGAGAAACTCGTAGCGGACTGCGCACGGAGAAGCCCTGTTTCCGTACCGTTGGACGCGGGTTCGATTCCCGCCATCTCCACCGAGCGTCCGAGGGGGCATGCCCCACCCGGACACCTCATCCCATGTGGGCAGAGGCCCGGCAGTCGTCAGACTGGCGGGCCTTTGTCATGCCCGGCCACCCACCCGGGCCGCCGAGCAGAGGACGAGCGCCAGGGACGCCGCGCCCGCCGGCACCAGGAAGCCGAAGGAGGCGAAGGGGGCGTGGTCGGCGGCCCAGCCGCCGGTGGCGGAGCCGGCCGCGATGCCGCCGAGGAGCGCGGTCACGGCCAGCGTCATGCCCTCGTTGAGCTGGGACGGCGGAGTCAGGCGCTGGACCAGGCCCATGCCCGTCACCAGCGTCGGCGCCGTCGCCATGCCCGCCACCAGAAGTCCGGCGGCGAGCGCCGGGAGGAAGCCGGCCGAGGCCCCGAGCAGCGGCAGCGTCATCAGGAGCGCCATCGCGGCCAGACAGGTGCGGAGCCGGGCGACGCGGCGGGCGCGGCCGTAGAGGAGGCCGGCCACGCAGGAGCCGGTGGCCTGGAGGGCGAGGACCGGGCCGGCGACGGGGCCGTCCACGTACGCCAGGGTCACCACCTCCATGGAGCCGAAGACCGCCCCGGTGGCGAGGAAGACCGCCAGGAGCGGGGCCATCCCGGGGACCCGCAGCGGGGAGCCCGCCGCGGTGCGGGGCGCGACCGGCGGTGCGGTGGAGCGCTGGGCGGCGAAGATCAGCACGCCGCTGAGGAAGAGGGCCGCGCCGACGAGGGTGCCCGCCTCGGGGAACAGGGTCGAGCAGAGCACCGCGGCGACGACCGGGCCGAGCATGAAGCAGAGTTCGTCGGTGGCCTGCTCGAGGGCGTTGGCGGTGTGCAGGGCGTCCCGGTCGCCCTTGAGGAGGTGGGCCCAGCGGGCGCGGGACATGCCGCCGGTGTTGGGGGCGGTGGCGCTGAGCGCCGTGGTGGCGAACAGGGCCCAGACGGGCGCCCGTTCGTGGACGCACAGCAGCAGGACGAGATGGCCGAGGACCGCGTGGACGGTGGCGGGGACGGCGATCCGCGCCTGGCCGTACCGGTCGACGAGCCGGGCGATCCAGGGGGCGGTGAGGGCTCCGGCGGCCATGCCGGTGGCGGTCACGCCGCCCGCGAGCGCGTACGAGCCGTACGCCCCCGCGATCATGATCACGGCGCTGACGCCGAACATGCCCATGGGCAGTCGGGCGATCAGATTGCCCACCGTGAAGGCGCGGGTGCCGGGGACGGTGAAGAGGCGGAGGTACGGGTTGCGGGGGGCGGTGGTCGCTCGCTCGCGGTAGCGAGGGGCGAGGGCCGGGCCCGCCGGGGTGAGGGTGAGGTCCGGTTGCGGCATGGCTCAAGGTTCGGGTGGGCGGGCCCAGTGGGTCCAACACCTGTTCGATGGCTATTCACGCATCTGTGTTGTTAAATGCGGCGGTGGTCCTCCCGGCATCCTCCCCTGATCCCTCCGTCCCCGACCCTTCCGCCCCCGCGGCCGTCCCCGCCTCTGCCGCCTCCTTCTCCTCCGCTTCCCCTCTCGTCTCCTCCGCCGCGCATGACGTCGACCCCCGGCTGCTGCGCGCCTTCACCGCCGTCGCCGAGGAACTGCACTTCACCCGCGCGGCCGCCCGCCTCTACGTCGCCCAGCAGGCCCTCAGCCGCGACATCCGGCGCCTGGAACGCGAGTTGGGCGCCGAGCTCTTCGTCCGGACCACCCGGCAGGTCGCCCTCACCCCGGACGGCGAGCGCCTTCTCCCGTACGCGCGAAGGGTGCTGGCCGCCCACGACGAACTGACCGAGGCCTTCCGCGCCGCGCCCCGCCCCCTCCTCGTCGACCTCAACAGCCCCGGCCTCGCCCCGGAGGAGGTCCTGCGCCGGGCCCGTGAACTCGCCCCGGACCAGGAGCTGATGGCCCGCTACGAGAGCGGACTCACCGGAGCCGTACGGGAGATCCTCGCCGGTCGGATCGACACCTCCTTCGGCCGGTACGGAGGACTCGACGCGGCGCTGCGGGCACGGCTCGACGTCCAGTTCGTGCGGTACGAGCGGATGGCCGTGATCCTTCCCGAGGACCACCCCCTCGCCGGACTGCCCGAGGTCCCCCTCGCGGCCCTCGCGGGGGAACGGGTCTACGCGGGCGCGGGGAACGACCGCACGCCCGAGTGGACCGACCTCGCCGCCCGGCTCTTCGCCGGACGGGGCATCGGGATCGCTGCGCCCGCGCCGCTCGCCGTCGGCAAGGAGGAGTTCCGCCGCATCATGGCCAAGCACCGCACCCCGGTGCTCGCCGTCGTCGACTTCCCGCCCATGCCCGACTGTGTGCTGCGGCCGCTCGTCGACCCCGTACCCCTGTCACCGGTGAGCCTCGTGTGGCGCAAGGGGCTGCGCCACCCCGGCCTGGACGCCTTGCGGGCCGCCGCCGCCGAGATCGGCGCCAGGAAGGGCTGGCAGAACCGCCCGGCCGGCTCCTGGCTGCCGGAGGACGAGCCGGGGCTGCCCGGGGGCCCGGGAGGCCCGGGAGGCCGGGGCGGGGCCGGTCAGGGCCCCAGCGGGGCCTGAGGCGGGCCTGAGCGGGCCCGAGGCAGGCCTGAGTGGCCCTGAGGGCCCAGAAGGGCGCGAGGGCGCTCGGCGGCGCTCACAGGACCTCCGCGCCCCGGGTGAGAGCAAGGTTCCGCTCCCGTCACCTCGCGGCACCAGGCTGAAACGCGGCCTCCCTAGCGTCGGAGGCAGGTGGACCGGGGCTGTGGACGCCCCAGGACCCGACACCCGCGGAGGTACGACATGGGCGGCGGCCGGTGGATCGAACAGTGGGAGCCGGAGGACGAGACCTTCTGGCGTGAGAAGGGGGAGCGGATCGCACGACGGAACCTGCTCTACTCCGTGCTCTCCGAGCACATCGGCTTCTCCATCTGGAGCCTCTGGTCGGTCATGGTCCTCTTCATGGGCCCGCAGTACGGCATCGACCCCGCCGGCAAGTTCTTCCTGATCGGAACCGCGACCTTCGTCGGCGCGCTGATCCGGATCCCGTACACCTTCGCCGTCGCCCGCTTCGGCGGCCGGAACTGGACCGTCTTCAGCGCCCTGCTGCTCCTGCTGCCCATCGGCTTCGCCTTCGCGGTGATGGAGCCCGGCACCTCGTACACCACCTTCGTCCTGGTGGCCGCGCTCACCGGCGTCGGCGGCGGCAACTTCGCCTCCTCCATGACCAACATCAACGCCTTCTTCCCGCTGCGGAAGAAGGGCTGGGCACTCGGCCTCAACGCGGGCGGCGGCAACATCGGCGTCCCCGTCGTCCAGCTCGTCGGCCTCCTCGTCATCGGCACCGCCGGAGCCGCACACCCCAGGATCGTGCTCGGCGTCTACCTGCCCCTGGTCGTGATCGCCGCCACGTGCGCCGCGCTCTTCATGGACAACCTCGCCCCCGTCAAGAACGACGCCGGGGCCGCGAAGGAAGCCGTGCGCGCCCGCCACACCTGGATCATGGCCTTCCTCTACATCGGCACCTTCGGCTCCTTCATCGGCTACAGCTTCGCCTTCGGACTCGTGCTCCAGACCCAGTTCGGACGCACCCCGCTCCAGGCCGCCTCGCTCACCTTCATCGGCCCTCTGCTCGGCTCGCTCATCCGGCCCGTCGGCGGCTCCCTCGCCGACCGGCACGGCGGCGCCCGCATCACCCTGGGGACCTTCGCCGCCATGGCCGCCGCGACCGGCGTGGTGATCTACGCCTCCGTGATCGAATCCCTCACCGTCTTCCTCGTCGGCTTCATCGGACTCTTCGTCCTCAGCGGCCTCGGCAACGGCTCCACCTACAAGATGATCCCGGCGATCTTCCTCGCCCAGGGGCACCGCGAGGGGCTCGCGGGAGAGACCGCCGAGGCCTACGGACGACGCCTCTCCGGGGCCGCCATGGGCCTCATCGGAGCGGTCGGCGCACTCGGCGGCCTCGGCATCAACCTCGCCTTCCGCCAGTCCTTCCAGACCTCCGGCACCGGCACCGCCGCCTTCGTGGCCTTCCTGGCCTTCTACGCCGCCTGCATGGTCGTCACCTGGGCGGTATACCTTCGGCGCCCCGCCGCGGTCCCCGCGACCGCCGAGGCCGTCACCGAGTCGGAGCCCCGGCCCGGCTACGCGAAGGTGTGATCCACCGTGCCCGGCGCGGACCGTAACGACCAGGAAATACGGGCGAACCGAGACTGTCACGCGTCCCCGTCAGGCTCAGGCACCATGGACGAGCAAGAACACGGCCCCCTCGCCGGCTTCACCGTCGGCGTCACCGCGGCGCGGCGCGCGGACGAACTCATCGCGCTGCTGCGCCGACGCGGCGCGGCTGTCGTCCACGGCCCCGCCCTGCGGATCGTGCCCCTCGCGGACGACACCGAACTCCTCGCCGCCACCAAGGAACTCATCGGCCACGCCCCGGACGTCGTCATCGCCACCACGGCGATCGGCTTCCGGGGCTGGGTCGAGGCCGCCGACGGCTGGGGACACGGCGAAGAGCTCCTCACCGTCCTCCGCGACGTCGAACTCCTCGCCCGGGGCCCCAAGGTCAAGGGAGCCGTACGGGCCGCCGGACTCACCGAATCCTGGTCGCCCAGCTCGGAATCCATGGCCGAGGTCCTCGACCGGCTCCTCGCCGAAGGAGTCGCCGGCCGCCGGATCGCCCTCCAGCTGCACGGCGAACCGCTGCCCGGCTTCGTCGAGGCGCTCACCGCCGGCGGCGCCGAGGTCGTCGGCGTCCCCGTCTACCGCTGGATGCCCCCCGAGGACATCGGCCCGCTCGACCGGCTCCTCGACGCGGCCCTCTCCGGCGGCCTCGACGCCGTCACCTTCACCAGCGCCCCCGCCGCGGCCTCCCTGCTCACCCGGGCCGAGGAGAAGGGCGTACGGGACCAGCTCGTCGCCGCACTGCGCCACGACGTCCTCGCGTTGTGCGTGGGCCCCGTGACGGCGCTGCCGCTCCAGGCCGAGGACATCGACACCTACCAGCCCGAGCGCTTCCGGCTCGGACCCCTCGTCCAACTGCTCTGCAGGGAACTGCCCGCCCGCGCACGCATCCTTCCCGTGGCCGGACACCGGATGGAGGTCCGCGGCCACGCCGTCCTCGTCGACGGCGTCCTGCGGCCCGTCCCGCCCGCCGGAATGGCCCTCCTGGCGCTCCTCGCCCGCCGCCCCGGCTGGGTCGTCTCCCGGGCCGACCTGCTGCGGGCGCTGCCCGGCGCGGGGCGGGACGAGCACGCGGTGGAGACGGCGATGGCCCGCCTCAGGGCGGCGCTCGGCACGCCCAAGCTGATCCAGACGGTGGTGAAGCGGGGGTATCGGCTGGCGCTGGATCCGGCGGCGGACGAGAAGTACGACGGCTAGGGGGCGGGGGGGGCATCGCCGTGGCCCCCACGTGCGGGCCCCGCACGGTGCGGGCCGGACCAGGCCACCGCTGCCGCCCGGCCCCCCGTGCGGGCACGCGGCCGCCGCCCGCCCCGCCACCGCCCGTGTGGGCATTCGTCCCGCTGGGGCGGGACGGGTGGGCACACGGGACGCGCGCTTGGCGGCGCGTCCGGCCCTTGTGCCTGGACCCGCACCAACAGTGCGGCGCATCAGGGGTGCGGGTTACGGCGCGGAAGCCTGGGCCCGGCAAGGGGCGACGTTCCGTTGTGCCCACCCGTTCCGCCCCAGCGGAACGAATGCCCACAACGCGAGGGTGGCCCACAACGAGGTGGGCAGCGCCCGCAACGCGTGGGCGACCCGCCCGTCCGGTGGGCGGCGGTAGCGTGCGGGGATGGTTGAGCCGATTCGTATCCGTTCCGCCGCTCCCGAGGACGCCACCGCCCTCGCCGCCGCGCTCGTGCGCAACCGGGCGTACATGCGGAACCGTGAGCCCTACCGGCCCGAGCGGTACTACACCGCCGAGGGGCAGGCCGAGCGGCTCGCGGACGGTGGGGTGCGGTTCTTCGCGGTGGCGCCGGAGCCCGGGGGCGGGACGGTCGTCGTCGGGGCCGCCACTCTCTCCGGGATCGCCCTGGGGCCCTTCCGCAGTGCCTCCCTGGGCTACTGGGTCGACCAGGGACACACCGGTCGCGGTCTGGCCACCGCGCTGGTCGAGGAGGCCTGCCGGGCCGCCCGCGAGGAGCTCGGGCTGCACCGGGTCGAGGCCGGGACCGTTCTCGACAACCACGCCTCCCAACGTGTGCTCGCCAAGAGCGGTTTCACCCGTATCGGGACCGCTCCCCGCTACCTCCACATCGACGGGGAGTGGCGCGATCACGACCTCTTCCAGCGTCTTCTCCACGACGACCCGCCGCCCGGCGTTCCGGACGCCGAATCCCCGTACGGTGATCTCGCCTGACACGGTGCCTTCCGGTGGCGTACGCTCGACGGCTGCCCAGTGCACGTCAGAAGGGGGCCTTAGGTGGCCGCGCAGGAAGCCGTGGACACGGTCAGAGACCGTGAGATCGGTGTCGAGCAGGAACATCTGGATCACGTCTACCGCCGACTGGAGGAGAAGATCCACGAGGCGGAGTTCCTGATGAACGACGCCGCCCAGCGGGGGCAGGTCGGCACGCCCGGCGCCCTCGCCGAGCGCGACGCCCAGGTCTTCCGGGCCGGCATCCACCTCAACAGGCTCAACAACGAGTTCGAGGACTTCCTCTTCGGCCGGATCGACCTTCTTCACGGGAAGGACGGGAAGAAGGGACCGGACGGGGCGTACACCTCGATCGAGCCCGCCGAGGACGCCGTACGTCCCGACAACACGGCCGAGATCGGCGAGACCCTCCACATCGGCCGGATCGGCGTCCTCGACTCCGACTACGCGCCGCTGGTGATCGACTGGCGCGCGCCCGCCGCCGCGCCGTTCTACCGGTCGACCCCGGTCGATCCGGGCCGGGTCGTGCGCCGGCGCGTCATCCGCTCCAAGGGCCGCAAGGTCCTCGGTGTCGAGGACGACCTGATGCGCCCCGAGCTGCAGGCCACCCTCGACGGGCGCGGACTGCCCGTCATCGGCGACGGCGCCCTTATGGCCGCCCTCGGCCAGGCCCGCAGCCACACGATGCGGGACATCGTCTCGTCCATCCAGGCGGAGCAGGACCTCGTCATCCGTGCTCCCGCCGCCTCCGTCACCTATGTGGAGGGCGGTCCCGGCACCGGCAAGACCGCCGTGGCCCTGCACCGGGCCGCGTACCTGCTCTACCAGGACCGGCGGCGGTACGCGGGCGGCATCCTGATCGTCTCCCCGACCCCGCTGCTCGTCTCGTACACCGAGGGCGTCCTGCCCTCGCTCGGCGAGGAGGGCCAGGTCGCGATCCGCGCGGTCGGTTCGCTGGTCGACGGCGCGGAGGCCACCGCGTACGACGATCCGGCCGTCGCCCGGATCAAGGGTTCCTCCCGCATGCTCCATGTGCTCCGCAAGGCCGCACGTGGCGCCCTGGAGACCCCGGCGCCCAGGGGCCAGGCGCAGCTCGCCCTGGGGGAGGACGACGAGGCGCCCGCGCCCACCGGCACCCCCACCCGCCTGCGGGTGGTCGCCTTCGGCCGCCGGCTGGAGCTGGAGGCCGAGGACCTGCGGCGCATCCGCCACAACGTCCTCGGCGGCACCGCGCCCGTCAACCTGCTCCGTCCGCGGGCCCGCCGGCTGCTCCTCGACGCGCTGTACTCCAAGTCGGGTGCGTCCGGCCGGCACAGCGACCCGGAGCTCGCCGCCGAACTGCGCTCCTCCTTCGACGAGGACGTCTCCACCGAGGACTCCTTCCTCACCTTCCTCGACGCCTGGTGGCCCGAGCTCACCCCGCGCGGGGTCCTGGGCGCGATGGCCGACGAGCGGCGGCTCGGCCGCTGGGCCCGCCGCATCCTGAATCCGGGCGAGGTGCGGCGGCTCGCCCGCTCGCTGCGCCGCGGGGACCTCTCCGTCCACGACGTGGCCCTCCTCGACGAGCTGGGGACCCTGCTCGGCGCCCCGGCCCGGCCGAGGAAGCGCCGGGAGTACGACCCGCTGGACCAGCTCACGGGTCTGGAGGAGCTCATGCCCACGCGGGAGGAGACGCAGCGCGAGCGGGCCGAGCGGCTCGCCGCCGAGCGCACCGAGTACGCGCATGTGATCGTCGACGAGGCGCAGGACCTCACGCCCATGCAGTGGCGGATGGTCGGGCGCCGCGGCCGGCACGCCACCTGGACGGTCGTCGGCGACCCGGCGCAGTCCTCCTGGTCGGATCCGGACGAGGCCGCCGAGGCCCGTGACGAGGCGCTCGGCTCCCGGCCGCGGCGCCGCTTCGAGCTGACCGTCAACTACCGGAACCCGGCGGAGATCGCGGAGCTCGCGGCCAAGGTGCTCGCCCTCGCCATGCCGGGCAAGGAGTCGCCGCGGGCCGTCCGATCGACGGGAGTCGAGCCCCGTTTCGTCCCGGTGCGGGAGACGGCGGGGAAGCCGGATCTGGCCGAAACCGTACGGTCCGAGGCGCGACTGCTCCTGGAGCGGGTCGAGGGCACGGTCGGTGTCGTCGTCGCCATGAACCGGCGTGCGGAGGCGGCCCGCTGGCTCGCCGAGCTGGGCGACCGGGTGGTGGCGCTGGGTTCCCTGGAGGCGAAGGGCCTGGAGTACGACGCCACGGTGGTCGTCTCGCCCGCGGAGATCGCGGACGAGTCCCCGGCCGGTCTGCGGGTGCTCTACGTGGCCCTGACGCGGGCGACGCAGCAGCTCACGGTGGTCGCGGCGGCGGCGGACATGCCGGACGAGGCGGGGGTTCCGGACCTGCTGAGGGACTGATCCGGGGGTGGCGCGGAGGGGGCCGGGGGCTGATTTCAGGTCAACCTGTGGCGCTGGAATCGCCGCACGGGGTCGTTTGTTAGCCTTGTCGTGGCACCGGCTCGATCCAAGCCCCCGGGCCCAACCTTCGTCCCTTTGAGGGACCACTTGCCGCGAGGCGAGCATGGCGGGTCGGTGCCACCTAGTGCATAGCTACGAAGTTGAGGTCCCCGTCACCCCTGGTGACGGGGACCTCTTCTGTTTCCCCGCCACTTCTCGTATGGTGGAAACTACTTTCCGAAAACAAAATGACCGCATTACCTGCTACCGGCAGGTAGGTGCGACCATCGGAGGGCGCCGCCAGGCAACCAGCCGGGGCGGCGTAGCAATGAAGCTCAGGGAAAGCAGAGGAACCCGGCCATGGCAACGGCGCCCAGCGTCTCGTACTCGATGACGGTCCGGCTGGAGGTTCCCGCGAGCGGAACCGCGGTCTCCCAGCTCACCACGGCGGTGGAGTCCCACGGCGGATCCGTCACCGGCCTCGACGTCACCGCTTCCGGCCACGAGAAGCTCCGCATCGACGTCACCATCGCCGCGACCTCCACCGCGCACGCCGACGAGATCGTCGAGCAGCTGCGCACCATCGAGGGCGTCGTCCTCGGCAAGGTCTCCGACCGTACGTTCCTGATGCACCTCGGCGGCAAGATCGAGATGGCGTCCAAGCACCCCATCCGCAACCGTGACGACCTCTCCATGATCTACACCCCGGGTGTCGCCCGCG
The DNA here is from genome assembly GCF_044331325.1 of Streptomyces sp. NPDC017246. Lineage (NCBI taxonomy): Bacteria > Bacillati > Actinomycetota > Actinomycetes > Kitasatosporales > Streptomycetaceae > Streptomyces > Streptomyces sp. NPDC017246. The sequence continues at coordinate 59,043 of NZ_JBIRMW010000015.1, forward strand.
TGTGCATGGCGATCGCCGAGAACCCCGAGGACGCCCGCCGCCTCACCATCAAGCGCAACTCCGTCGCGGTCGTCACCGACGGCTCCGCCGTCCTCGGCCTCGGCAACATCGGCCCGATGGCCTCCCTGCCCGTCATGGAGGGCAAGGCCGCCCTCTTCAAGCGCTTCGCCGGCATCGACGCCTGGCCGATCTGCCTCGACACGCAGGACACCGACGAGATCGTCGCGATCGTCAAGGCCATCGCCCCCGGCTTCGCGGGCATCAACCTGGAGGACATCTCGGCGCCGCGCTGCTTCGAGATCGAGGCCCGGCTGCGCGAGGCCCTGGACATCCCCGTCTTCCACGACGACCAGCACGGCACCGCCATCGTCGTCCTCGCCGCCCTCACCAACGCGCTGCGCGTGGTCAACAAGGGCATCGGCGACGTACGGGTCGTCATGTCCGGTGCCGGCGCCGCCGGTACGGCCATCCTGAAGCTGCTGATCGCGGCGGGCGTGAAGCACGCCGTGGTCGCCGACATCCACGGTGTCGTGCACGCGGGCCGCGAGGACCTCGTGGACGCCCCGGCCGACTCGCCGCTGCGCTGGATCGCCGACAACACCAACCCCGAGGGCGTCACCGGCACCCTCAAGCAGGCCGTGGCCGGCGCGGACGTCTTCATCGGCGTCTCCGCCCCCAACCTGCTCGGCGCGGAGGACGTCGCCGCCATGGCGGAGGGTTCGATCGTGTTCGCGCTCGCGAACCCCGACCCGGAGGTCGACCCGGCCGCCGCCCGTCAGACGGCCGCCGTCGTCGCCACCGGCCGCTCCGACTTCCCGAACCAGATCAACAACGTGCTGGTCTTCCCGGGTGTCTTCCGCGGTCTCCTCGACGCCCAGTCCCGTACGGTCAACACGGAGATGATGCTGGCGGCCGCCACGGCCCTCGCCGACGTCGTCACCGAGGACGAGCTGAACCCGAACTACATCATTCCGTCGGTCTTCAACGACAAGGTCGCGGGCGCGGTCGCGGGAGCGGTCCGCACCGCGGCGAAGGCCGCGGGCTCCGGCCCGGCGTCGACCGGGCGCTGACGGCGCGTCGCGATTCGCGGAGCCGTAAACCCGCCTTTAGGGTGGCTTTTCGGCTCCGCTTGGTTTTCGCGGAGTCGACAGAACGTCACCACCACGGGGCTCTGGCGCTTTTCGTGTGACCCCAGGGGGTGCCGGATTGGCGTTCCCGCCGCTGGTGGGGGCAGGATGCGTGTTTGGGCGCGAGGGTCTGTCATTAGACCCGGGTCCGGGGACTGTCCGAAGGCCCTGGCAGCATCGGCTTCGCTGTACCCAATCACGCGGCTTCCGCCGCGTGGCACGCCTCACAGGCAAGAAGAACACGGGAGTAACAACATGAACCGCAGTGAGCTGGTGGCCGCCCTGGCCGACCGCGCCGAGGTGACCCGCAAGGACGCCGACGCCGTGCTGGCCGCTCTCGCCGAGACCGTCGGTGAGGTCGTCGCCAAGGGCGACGAGAAGGTCACCATCCCCGGCTTCCTGACCTTCGAGCGCACCCACCGTGCCGCTCGCACCGCTCGCAACCCGCAGACCGGCGACCCGATCGACATCCCGGCCGGCTACAGCGTGAAGGTCTCCGCGGGCTCGAAGCTCAAGGAAGCCGCCAAGGGCAAGTAAGGCAGCCTAGAGGCGCAGAAAGGGCGGCCACCCTGTCAGGGGGTGGCCGCCCTTTCGTATGCCCGTCAGAAGCCCCTCAGGGCCCGTCGGGCCCTGAGGGGCCTCCGGCGCCCTCGGCGGGGGCGTACCCGCCTGGGGAGGAGGTGTACGCGCGCGTGGAGTCGCTCCACGCGCGCGTACCGCCCGCTCAGACCAGTGCGCTGCCCGGGAGCTCGACCTTGGCGCCGAGCTCGACGAGCTTCTCCATGAAGTTCTCGTAACCGCGGTTGATCAGCTCGATGCCGTGCACCCGGGAGGTGCCCTGGGCCGCGAGCGCCGCGATCAGGTACGAGAAGCCGCCGCGCAGGTCGGGGATGACCAGGTCGGCGCCCTGGAGCTTCGTCGGGCCGGACACGACCGCCGAGTGCAGGAAGTTGCGCTGGCCGAAGCGGCAGTCGGAGCCGCCGAGGCACTCGCGGTACAGCTGGATGTGAGCGCCCATCTGGTTGAGCGCGGAGGTGAAGCCGAGCCGCGACTCGTACACCGTCTCGTGGACGATGGAGAGGCCGGAGGCCTGCGTCAGGGCGACGACCAGCGGCTGCTGCCAGTCCGTCTGGAAGCCCGGGTGCACGTCCGTCTCCAGGTGGATCGCGTTGAGCGAGCCGCCCGGGTGCCAGAAGCGGATGCCCTCGTCGTCGATCTCGAAGGCGCCACCCACCTTCCGGTAGGTGTTGAGGAAGGTCATCATCGAGCGCTGCTGGGCGCCGCGCACGTAGATGTTGCCCTCGGTGGCGAGCGCCGCGGACGCCCAGGAGGCCGCCTCGAGGCGGTCCGGGAGGGCGCGGTGGGTGTAGCCGTCGAGACGGTCGACACCGGTGATCCGGATGGTCCGGTCGGTGTCCATGGAGATGATCGCGCCCATTTTCTGCAGGACGCAGATCAGGTCCTCGATCTCGGGCTCCACCGCGGCGTTCGACAGCTCGGTGACGCCCTCGGCGAGCACCGCCGTGAGCAGCACCTGCTCGGTCGAGCCGACCGAGGGGTACGGCAGGCGGATCCTGCACCCGCGAAGGCGCTGCGGGGCCTCCAGGTACTGGCCGCCCTCCCGCTTCTCGATGGTGGCGCCGAACTGGCGCAGCACGTCGAAGTGGAAGTCGATGGGCCGGCCGCCGATGTCGCAGCCGCCCAGGCCCGGGATGAAGGCGTGGCCGAGGCGGTGCAGCAGCGGGCCGCAGAAGAGGATCGGGATGCGGGACGAACCGGCGTGGGCATCGATGTCGGCGACGTTCGCCGACTCGACGTGCGTCGGGTCGAGGACGAGCTCGCCGGGCTCCTCGCCCGGACGGACCGTCACCCCGTGCAGCTGGAGCAGTCCGCGGACGACGCGGACGTCACGGATGTCGGGCACATTGCGCAGGCGGCTCGGGCCGCTGCCGAGCAGTGCGGCGACCATCGCCTTGGGCACGAGGTTCTTCGCGCCGCGGACGCGGATCTCGCCCTCCAGCGGGGTTCCGCCGTGGACAAGCAGGACATCGTCTGTGCCGGTCATGAATCTCGCGTTCCGGAGTGGGGTCGGTCGGGTGGCCAGTGAAAAGGGTAAGGGGCCATGAGACCTCTCTTGGGTGCCTCGGGGGGCCTGGCAGATGTAATGAATTCGGCACAACACCCTCTGTTCCCGTGATCTTGCGGAGTGTCACCGTCCACTTCCCTCGCCGAGACGGCCCTTGGCCCCCTCTCCGTCGCGGCGGTCACCGATCTGATCTGCGGTGGTCGGCGACTTCCCGCCATCGGCCCGTCCGTCCCGTCCGACGCCCCCCGCGAACGCCGAAGATGCGGGATCATGTGTCGCATGACCGAGGTGTCCTCGCTCACAGGACGGCTGCTCGTCGCCACCCCCGCGCTGGCGGACCCGAATTTCGACCGCGCGGTGGTGCTCCTGCTCGACCACGACGACGAGGGCTCCCTCGGCGTGGTCCTCAACCGGCCGACCCCCGTGACCGTCGGCGACATCCTCGCCCCCTGGGCCGGACTCGCCGGCGAACCCGGAGTCGTCTTCCAGGGCGGCCCCGTCTCGCTCGACGCGGCCCTCGGCGTCGCCGTGATCCCCGGCGACGAGGGCCCCCTCGGCTGGCGGCGGGTGTACGGGGCGATCGGCCTCGTCGATCTGGAGACCCCGCCCGAGCTGCTCGGACCCGCCCTCGGCTCGCTGCGGATCTTCGCCGGATACGCGGGCTGGGGCCCCGGCCAGCTGGAGACCGAGCTCGGCGACGGTGCCTGGTACGTGGTCGAGTCGGAGCCCGGCGACGTCTCCTCGCCGCAGCCCGAGACGCTCTGGCGGCAGGTGCTCCGACGGCAGCGCGGCGACCTCGCGATGATCGCGACCTACCCCGACGACCCGTCCCTCAACTGAGGGCCCCGGCTTTCAGTACCCTTGGCGGTTATGAGCACTCTCGAGCCCGAGCGCGGGGCAGGTACGGGAACCCTCGTCGAGCCGACGCCGCAGGTGTCCCACGGTGACGGCGACCACGAGCGCTACGCCCATTACGTCCAGAAGGACAAGATCATGGCGAGCGCTCTCGACGGCACTCCCGTCGTGGCGCTGTGCGGCAAGGTCTGGGTACCGGGGCGCGACCCGAAGAAGTACCCCGTCTGTCCGATGTGCAAGGAGATCTACGAATCCATGGGCGCCGGCGGTGGCGACAAGGACAAGGGCGGCAAGGACAAGTAGCGGTGTCCTGACGCCGGGGAACGTCCTGGCGCGGGGGAATGACGGCGACGGCCCCCGTCGCGTGTGCTTCGGCATGCGCGACGGGGGCCGTTTCGCGTGGTGGGGGTCTTCCGGCGGGCGTTGCGCAGGGTGCTTTCGCCGGTCACGGAGTGGTTGAGGTGGTCGAGACCTCTTGTCGGGCCGCCTGAGGCGCGCCTAACCTCTCGCGTGTTGTGCAGAACGAAACGTTCATTGCACATGTTGCAACGCATGCACCTGGAGGGGATCCGTCATGAAGCTTCCTGCCCGTGTCTCGGCCCGCGTCACCGCCCCGGCCGCCGCACTCCTGCTGGCCGGCCTGACCGCCACGGCCTGCGCGCCCCAGACCTCCGACGGCAAGGCCACGACGGACGAGAAGACCGGCACCCTTCGTGTCTGGCTCTTCCAGGAGGTGAGCAACAAGCCCAAGGAACAGGTCGTCGAGCAGGCCGTCGCCGCCTTCGAGAAGAAGCACCAGGGCGCGAAGGTCGAGGTCGAGTACATCCCCGTCGAGACCCGCGCCCAGCGCGTCAAGGCCGCCTTCAACGACCCCAGGTCGGCGCCCGACCTCATCGAGTACGGCAACACCGACACCGCCGGATACGTGAAGGACGGCGGACTCGCCGACATCAGCGCCGAGTTCGGCGCCTGGGACGAGGCCAAGGACACCGACCCCACCGCGAAGCAGTCCGTCACCGTCGGCGGCAAGATCTACGGCGCCCCGCTCTTCGTCGGCCTCCGCGCCCTCTACTACCGCACCGACGTGTTCAAGGAACTCGGCCTCACCGCCCCCAAGAGCCAGGCCGAACTCGTCTCCACCGCGAAGAAGATCCGCAAGGCGAAGCCCGAGCTCTACGGCCTCGCCGTCGGCGGCGCCTACACCTACGGCGCCATGCCCTTCGTATGGGCGGCGGGCGGCGAACTCGCCACCGTGAACGGCGACTCGTACACGTCGGCCATCAACAGCGAGGCCGCCCTCAAGGGCATCACCACCTACACCTCGCTCTTCGGCGACGACAACTGCCCCGCCGCCAAGTGCGCCCAGATGGGCGGCAACGCGACCGTCACCGCCTTCGCCTCCGGCAAGGCCGCCATGGCCATCGGCGGCGACTTCAGCCACGCCGCCGTCGAGGCCGGCACCGTGAAGGGCAAGTACGCCGTCGTCCCGCTGCCCGGCCTCACGCCCGGCTCCATCGCCCCGGCCTTCGCCGGCGGCAACAACATCGGCGTCCTCAAGAGCACCTCGCACCGCACCCTCGCCGTCGACCTCCTCAAGTCCCTGACCGGCAAGGAGACCCAGGGCCGGCTCTTCGACGCACTGGGCTTCCTGCCCACGTACACCGACGTCCGGGCCGCGGCGGCACAGCGGCAGCCCTTCGTGAAGCCCTTCATCGACACCCTCGGCGCGGGCACCAAGTTCGTCCCCGCGTCCCCCGGCTGGGGCCAGATCGACGCCTCCCTCGTCCTGCCGACGATGTTCCAGGAGGTCGTCAGCGGCCGTAAGGACGTCAAGGCGGCGGCCGACGACGCCGCGAAGAAGATGGACGCGGCCTTCGCGCCGGCGGGCTGAGACGCATGACGACCCAGCTCACCGAGAAGCGGCCGGACACGACCGCGCCCCCGGCCCCCCGGCCGGCCCGGCGCGGCGGCCCCAGAGGCCACCGCCCCTGGACCCCCTGGCTCTACCTCCTGCCCGCCCTCGTCGTCCTCGGCGGACTCCTCGTCTACCCCGTCTACCAGCTGGGCCTGATCTCCTTCCTGGAGTACACCCAGGCCCAGGTCAGCGGCGGCGAACCGACCTCCTTCAAGGGCTTCGGCAACTACACGACCCTCTTCGCCGACCCCCAGTTCTGGCAGGTCCTCCTCGCCACCGTCCTCTTCGCCGCCGCCTGCGTCGTCACCACGCTCGCCGTCGGCTGCGCCCTCGCCGTACTCCTCACCCGGGTCCGGGCGCTGCCCCGGTTCGTCCTGATGGTGGCCGCGCTCGGCGCCTGGGCCACCCCCGCGATCACCGGCTCCACGGTGTGGGTCTTCCTCTTCGACGCCGACTTCGGCCCCGTCAACAAGCTGCTCGGACTCGGCGACTTCTCCTGGACCTACGGCAGGTACAGCGCCTTCGCCCTGGTCCTCCTCGAAGTCGTCTGGTGTTCCTTCCCGTTCGTGATGGTCACCGTCTACGCCGGTATCAAGGCCATCCCGTCCGAGGTCCTGGAGGCCGCCGCCCTCGACGGTGCCTCGCAGTGGCGGATCTGGCGCTCGGTCATGGCGCCGATGCTCCGGCCGATCCTGGTCGTCGTCACCATCCAGTCGATCATCTGGGACTTCAAGCTCTTCACCCAGATCTACGTGATGACGAACGGCGGCGGCATCGCCGGCCAGAACCTCGTCCTCAACGTGTACGCCTACCAGAAGGCCTTCGCCTCGTCCCAGTACAGCCTGGGCTCGGCCATCGGCGTCGTCATGCTGCTCATCCTGCTGGCCGTGACGCTCGTCTACCTGCGCCTCCTGCGACGCCAGGGAGAAGAACTGTGACCGCATTCCGTGTCCGCCGGCCCGGGCGCCTCGCCGCCGAGGCCGTCACCCTGCTCGTCGCGGCCGCCGTCGCCTTCCCGCTGTACTGGATGGTCCTCTCCGCCTTCAAGCCGGCGGGCGAGATCCAGTCCACCGACCCCCGGCCGTGGACCCTCTCCCCGTCCCTCGACTCCTTCCGGCGCGTCTTCGAGCAGCAGGAGTTCGGCCGCTACTTCCTGAACTCGCTGATCGTGGCGGGCACGGTCGTCCTCGCCTCCGCGCTCATCGCCTTCCTGGCGGCGACGGCCGTCACCCGGTTCCGCTTCAAGTTCCGGACGACGCTCCTCATCATGTTCCTGGTCGCCCAGATGGTGCCGGTGGAGGCCCTGACCATCCCGCTGTTCTTCCTCATGCGGGACGCCGGACAGCTCAACACCCTCGGCTCGCTGATCCTGCCGCACATCGCCTTCTCGCTGCCCTTCGCGATCTGGATGCTGCGCGGCTTCGTCAAGGCGGTCCCCGAGGCCCTGGAGGAACAGGCCCAGGTCGACGGAGCGAGCCGGACCCGCTTCCTGTGGCAGATCCTCTTCCCGCTGGTCTTCCCCGGACTCGTCGCGACCAGCGTCTTCTCGTTCATCTCCACCTGGAACGACTTCCTCTTCGCGAAGTCGTTCATCATCAGCGACACCTCGCAGTCCACCCTCCCCATGGCCCTGCTCGTCTTCTTCAAGCCGGACGAGAACGACTGGGGAGGCATCATGGCCGGCTCGACGGTGATGACCGTCCCGGTGCTCGTCTTCTTCGTACTCGTACAGCGCCGCCTGGTCTCCGGACTGGGCGGGGCGGTGAAGGACTGACGCGATGACCCACCCCATGGACCTGATCCCGGCCCCCGCGCGCGTGGAGGGGCCGCACCGCAGCGGCTTCACCCTGGACCGGCGGACGACGCTCAGCGCCGCCACCGGCACCGGGACCACCGCACGCTGGCTGCGGGACACGCTCGGCGCCGCCTTCGGGCTGCCCCTGCGCGAGACGACCGACGAGAAGGCCACCAACACCGTCAGGCTGCGCCTCGACGACGGCTTCGCCCCCGAGGCGTACCGGCTCGACGTCCTGATCGACGAGGTCGTCGAGATCACCGGCGGCGGACCGGCCGGCGTCTTCTGGGGAGCCCAGACCCTCCGCCAGCTCCTCGGCCCCGAGGCCTTCCGCGCGGCGCCCGTGAGCGAGGGGGCGGTCGCGGGCCTGCCGGCGCAGAGGATCGAGGACGCCCCCCGCTTCGGCTGGCGCGGTCTCATGCTCGACGTCTCGCGGCACTTCATGCCCAAGGAGGACGTCCTGCGCTACCTCGACCTGCTCGCCGCCCACAAGCTCAACGTCTTCCACTTCCACCTCACCGACGACCAGGGCTGGCGCATCGAGATCAAGCGCCACCCCAAGCTCACCGAGACCGGATCCTGGCGGGCCCGCAGCAAGTGGGGCCACCGGGCCTCGCCCCTCTGGGACGACACCCCGCACGGCGGGTTCTACACCCAGGACGACATCCGCGAGATCGTCGCCTACGCCGCCGACCGGCACATCACCGTCGTCCCCGAGATCGACCTCCCCGGCCACTCGCAGGCCGCCATCTCCGCGTACCCCGAACTCGGCAACACCGACGTCGTCGACACCGCAGCCCTCACCGTCTGGGACACCTGGGGCGTCAACCCGAACGTCCTCGCCCCCACCGAAGCGGTCCTGCGCTTCTACGAGGGCGTCTTCGAGGAGGTCCTCGACCTCTTCCCGTCCACCTTCGTCCACGTCGGCGGCGACGAGTGCCCCAAGGACCAGTGGAAGGCCTCCCCGGCCGCCCAGGCCCGGATCGAGGAGCTCGGGCTCGCCGACGAGGACGAGCTCCAGTCCTGGTTCATCCGCCACTTCGACCGCTGGCTCGCCGCCCGCGGACGGCGGCTCATCGGCTGGGACGAGATCCTGGAGGGCGGCCTCGCCGACGGGGCGGCCGTGTCGTCCTGGCGGGGGTACGGAGGCGGGATCGCGGCCGCCGAGGCCGGCCACGACGTCGTCATGTGCCCCGAACAGCAGGTGTACCTGGACCACCGTCAGGCGCCGGGCGAGGACGAGCCGATGCCCATCGGATACGTCCGCACCCTGGAGGACGTCTACCGCTTCGAGCCCGTGCCGCCGGGCCTCGCGCCGGAGGCCGCCGCCCACATCCTGGGAACCCAGGCCAACGTCTGGACCGAGGTCATGCAGAACCGGTCCCGCGTCGACTACCAGGTCTTCCCCCGCCTCGCCGCCTTCGCCGAGGTCGCCTGGTCCGCGCTGCCCGCGCCCGAGGCGCGCGACTACCCGGCCTTCGAACGCCGGATGCACACCCACTACCGGCGCCTCGACGCCCTCGGCGTCGACTACCGGCCGCCCGCCGGACCCCACCCCCGGCAGCGCCGCCCCGGCATCCTCGGCCGCCCCCTGGACGGCAAGCCCCCGATCGTGTGAGAGACCCGACGTCCCCCTTCACCCAAGAGCGGCGAAACGGAAGTTACCGTCGCTCGTCGGGGCGTCCCGGACGGAACAGTCCTTCGCGGACCCTCGCGCCGGACCGCTCGGAAGATGTGCCAGAGTTGCCACGTCCGGCCTGTGAGCACGTACGGTACGCCCACACGCAGGCGCGACCGCCGGGCACAGTCGGGGACCACCGGGACACCGGGAAGGGGCAGCGGGTTGACCACGCACGCACCACAGACGGCGCAGTCCGTGACGCTGCCCGCCTCGCTCGACGAGGCCGTGGCGGCGCTCACGGCCATGCCGGCCGCCGTGCCCGTCGCCGGCGGCACGGACCTGATGGCCGCCGTCAACAAAGGTCAGCTCCGCCCCGCCGGACTCGTCGGCCTGAGCCGCATCAACGAGATCCGCGGCTGGCAGTACCAGGACGGCCACGCCCTCCTCGGCGCCGGCCTCACCCACGCCCGGATGGGCCGCCCCGACTTCGCCGCCCTCATCCCGGCCCTCGCCGCCGCCTCCCGCGCCGCGGGACCGCCCCAGATCCGCAACGCGGGCACCCTCGGCGGCAACGTCGTCACCGCCGCGCCCACCGGCGACTCGCTGCCCGTCCTCGCCGCCCTCGAGGCCGACCTGGTCGTCCTCGGGCCGCTCGGCAGCCGCGAGATCCCCGTCTCCCACCTGCTGGCGGGACGGGACCTGCTGGCCCCCGGCGAGCTCGTCGCCTTCGTCCGCGTCCCGCTGCTCCACGCCCCCCAGGTCTTCCTCAAGGCCACCGGCCGCACCGGCCCGGCCCGCGCCACCGCCTCCGTCGCCGTGGTCCTCGACCCGGCCCGGCGCGGTGTCCGCTGCGCGGTCGGCGCCGTCGCGCCCATGCCGCTGCGGCCGCTGGAGGCGGAGCGCTGGATCGCCTCGCTGGTGGACTGGGACAACGACCGGGGGCTCGCCCCGGAGGCGCTCGCGGCGTTCGGCGAGTACGTCGCCGCCGCCTGCATCCCGGACCCGGCGGGCGACGAGGTGTTGCCCCCGGCTGTACTGCACCTGCGGCGCACGGTCGCCGCACTCGCCCGACGGGCACTGGGGAGGGCACTGTCGTGAGCAGCAACGAACAGCACGGGAACCAGGGCGGGAGCCCCGGCGGCTGGGAGCCGATCCCGCAGAGCGAGGGCTACGACGGGGACGCGACCGCGTTCGTCCAGCTGCCGCCCGACTTCATGCTGGACGGAGTGCCCCTCGAGGCGCCCGGCCACGGCTACGTACCGCCGATGATCACGCCGCTCCAGCCGCTCACCCCGACGGCGGCGACCGACCCGGCGGCGACGGGCTCGTGGAACGTCCACCTGCCGACGCAGGCGGAGCAGACGCAGTACTTCGACGGGGCGGAGTACGCGGAGCGGGGCGGGTCCTTCCAGCCGGCCGAGCAGTTCCGGCAGCAGAGCGAGTACGCGGACCAGAACGAGTACGTCGAGCAGGGCGAGTACGTCGAGCAGCCCGGGCACTTCGACCGGGCCGGGCACTTCGAGCGGCCCGGTCACGCCGAGCACCCCGGGCACCCCGGGCACGCCGAGCACTTCGACCAGGACCCGCAGGCGACCGCGGAGTGGCGCTTCACGGAGGTGACGGCGCCCGCCGCCGGCCCCGGCGCCACAGGACAGTGGGAGATTCCGGCCGTACCGGACACGGCTGAGGCGGCCGACGCGGGGGAGTACACGGGCGCACCCGTCACCCCGTACGCCGAGGCCCCGGCGACCCTGCCCGGCGGCGCCCCGGCGCCGTGGGCGCTCGCCGAGGAGCCGGAGGCCGCGACGGAGGCCGTCGCCGCCGACGAGACCGCAGACACCGCCGACGCGGCCGCGGCCGGCCCGGAGGAGGAGCCGGAGGCCGCCGCCGACGAGGCGGACCGGGGCACGCCCGGCGAGCCGGGCACGGACGGCGAGCCGCTCGCGCCCGAGGAGCCCACCGACGCCGGCCTCGACCCGGCCCTCGGCGCGAGCGTCGCCGCCTCCACCGACAGCGACGAGCACCCCCACACCTCGTACACCCTCCGCGTCAACGGCGCCGACCGGCCCGTCACCGGGTCCTGGATCGGCGAGTCGCTGCTCTACGTCCTGCGGGAGCGCCTCGGCCTCGCCGGGGCCAAGGACGGCTGCTCGCAGGGCGAGTGCGGCGCGTGCAACGTGCAGGTCGACGGCCGGCTCGTCGCCTCCTGCCTGGTTCCCGCGGCCACCGCCGCCGGGAGCGAGGTGCGGACGGTCGAGGGCCTCGCGGCCGACGGGGAGCCCTCCGACGTGCAGCGGGCCATGGCCAAGTGCGGCACCGTCCAGTGCGGCTTCTGCATCCCCGGCATGTGCATGACCGTGCACGACCTCCTGGAGGGCAACCACGCCCCCACCGAGCTGGAGGCCCGCCAGGCGCTCGCCGGCAACCTGTGCCGCTGCTCGGGCTACCGGGGCGTGCTCGACGCCGTACGGGACGTCGTCGCCGAGCGCGAGGCGAGCGCCGCGGCCACCGCGTCCGCGGCCGCCGACGAGCCCCGTGTCCCGCACCAGATTCCCCACCCGCACGACGGAGGCATGGCGTGAGCAGCGACGCGACCACCGCCGTTCCCACGGCCCCGGTCCTGGACACCCCCGGGACCCCGGGCCAGGAGCCGCCCGCGCACGGCCTCGGCGCCTCGCTCCCGCAGGCCGAGTCCAGGGCGAAGACCGAGGGCACCTTCCCCTACGCCTCCGACCTGTGGGCCGAGGGACTGCTCTGGGCCGCGATCCTGCGCTCCCCGCACCCGCACGCCCGCATCGTCTCCGTCGACACCAGCGCCGCGACCGCCATGCCGGGCGTCCGCGCCGTGGTGACGGCCGCCGACGTCCCCGGCGCCGCGACCTACGGCCGACGGGTCGCCGACCGGCCGGTCTTCGCCGCCGACCTGGTCCGGCACCACGGCGAGGCCATCGCCGCCATCGCCGCCGACCACCCCGACACGGCCCGGCTCGCCGCCGCCGCGATCAGCGTCGAGTACGAGCTCCTCGACCCGGTCACCGACCCCGAGAAGGCGTTCGAGGCCGAGGCGCTGCACCCCGACGGGAACCTGATCCGGCACATTCCGCTCCGCTTCGGCGACCCGGACGCCACCGGCGAGATCGTCGTCGAGGGGCTGTACCGGATCGGACGCCAGGACCCGGCACCGATCGGCGCCGAGGCCGGCCTCGCCGTACCCCGGCCCGACGGCGGCGTCGAGCTCTACACCGCCTCCACCGACCCGCACACCGACCGCGACCTGGCCGCCGCCTGCTTCGGGCTGCCGCCCGAGCAGGTCAAGCTGGTCGTCACCGGAGTCCCCGGCGCCACCGGCGACCGCGAGGACCCGGGCTTCCAGATCCCGCTGGGCCTCCTCGCACTGCGTACCGGCTGCCCGGTCAAGCTCACCGCCACGCGCGAGGAATCCTTCCTCGGCCACGCCCACCGCCACCCCACCCTGCTGCGCTACCGCCACCACGCGGACGCGGAAGGACACCTGGTGAAGGTGGAGGCGCAGATCCTGCTCGACGCGGGCGCCTACGCCGACTCCTCGTCCGAGTCCCTCGCGGCCGCCGTGGCCTTCGCCTGCGGCCCGTACGTCGTCCCGCACGCCTTCGTCGAAGGCTGGGCGGTCCGTACGAACAACCCGCCGTCCGGCCATGTGCGGGGCGAGGGCGCGATGCAGGTCTGTGCCGCCTACGAGGCGCAGATGGACAAACTGGCGGCGAAGCTGGGTGTCGACCCGGCCGAGCTGCGCATGCGGAACGTCATGGCGACCGGCGACATCCTGCCCACCGGGCAGACGGTGACCTGCCCGGCCCCAGTGGCCGAACTCCTCGCCGCCGTACGGGACTTCCCGCTGCCCCCGCTGCCCAAGGACACCCCCGAGGGCGAGTGGCTGCTGCCCGGCGGCCCCGAGGGCGCCGGCGAACCCGGCGCGGTCCGGCGGGGCGTGGGCTACGCGCTCGGCATGGTGCACATGCTGGGCGCCGAGGGCACCGACGAGGTCTCCACGGCCACCGTCCGCGTCCAGGACGGCACCGCCACGGTCATCTGCTCCGCCGTGGACACCGGTTCCGGCTTCTCGACCCTCGCCCGCCAGATCGTCCAGGACACCCTCGGCATCGACGAGGTCCACGTCGCCCCCGTCGACACCGACCAGCCGCCGGCCGGCCCGGCCGCCCACGGCCGCCACACCTGGGTCTCGGGCGGGGCGGTGGAACGGGCCGCGAAGATGGTCCGTACACAGCTTCTCCAGCCGCTGGCCCACCAGTTCGGCATGTCGACGGAGCTCCTCCAGATCACCGACGGCAAGATCACCTCGTACGACGGCGTCCTCTCGACGACGGTCACCGAGGCGATGGACGGCAAGGAACTCTGGGCCACCGCCCAGTGCCGCCCCCACCCCACCGAGCCGCTCGACGAGGCCGGCCAGGGCGACGCGTTCGTCGGCCTCGCGTTCTGCGCGATCCGCGCGGTCGTCGACGTGGACATCGAACTCGGCGCCGTACGCGTCGTGGAGATGGCCGTCGCCCAGGACGTCGGCCGCGTCCTCAACCCCGCCCAGCTCGCCACCCGCATCGAGGCGGGCGTCACCCAGGGCGTCGGCGCGGCCCTCACGGAGAACCTCCGCACCGCCCGCGGCCTGGTCCGGCACCCCGACTTCACGGGCTACGCACTCCCGACATCCCTGGATGCCCCGGACATTCGCATCGTGAAACTGGTCGAGGAACGCGATGTCGTCGCCCCCTTCGGCGCCAAGGCCGCGAGCGCGATCCCGGTCGTCACCTCACCCGCCGCAGTGGCCTCAGCGGTGCGCGCGGCGACCGGACGCCCGGTCAACCGCCTCCCGATCCGCCCCCAGGCGGCCGTCGCCGTGCCCAATTCGTAACCATGTGATGTCCGTTGCTTGTGCAACCCGGAGGTGCGCACTGTCGTCGTTCCTGGCTACAGTGAACTTCTAGACTCGGTAGTAGACGTCGTGGACGCGGACGTCGCAGCAGGTGGTTCACGGGGGAGGGGAACGGGTATGGCGATCGTGGGCATGGGCATGTCGGCGCAGGCCCTGCGGTACAGCGCTGATTCCATGGAGACGTTCCGAAAGGACGTCCAGGGCCTGATCGAACAGCTCGGCGGCTCCGAGGCGAGCGCCGACAAGATCAAGTCGGAAACGGTGACGCGGGACAAGTTCGGCGGCGGCGGCGCGGCCTGGGCCGAGGCCCAGGGCGTGTACACGGCGTACGACGCGGTGCTCGGCCGCCTCGTGGATCTCTCCACCCTCCTCAGCGACTGCCTGGAGGGCCTCGGCATCGCGATCGTCGCCTCCAAGAACGGCATCGAGGAGATGGACGACGACGTCAAGCGCCGGATGATCGAGATCCACCAGCGGACGAAGGACGCGAAGCGCCAGGCGGAGATCGAGGCCGGCAAGGGCGCACCTGCCAGCGAGGGCAGCGAGGGCACCGAAGGCGGCGGCTCCTTCAAGTAGGCAGCCGCTGACGGAATTTCAGGGACACGGGGAAGAGGCGACAGATGAGGCCTGCAGAGGGCGGCGGAGGCGGCGGAGGCACCGACTTCAGCGGCATGTCCCACCAGCAGATGCTGGCGTGGCTGGACGAGGCGAGCAGCTTCTACGTCGGGGACGCCGCACAGCGGTTGAAGACCATCGGTGCGCAGATGGAGAAGATCGCCGAGGACCTGCGCGTCCGCATGAAGGGCATGGACTGGGAGGGCGAGGCCGAGAAGGCCTTCGTCGAGTGGGCCACCAATGTGGCGAACTCGACCTCTGCGCTCGCCTCTTACAGCAAGAAGGGCGCGGTGCCGATGGAGGACAACTCCAGCGCCATCGCCTCGGCGCAGAGCGCCATGCCCCGGTACACCTCGCACGAGCAGGCCAAGGAGAACCTGGCCGCCGCGCGGAAGTACCACAACGACCCGGACTCGCAGACCATCGCGGGCAAGGCCAAGAGCTCCATGGCCGACTCCGAGGACGCCGCGGCCATCGCGGCCAAGGAAGAGGCGAACCGCCAGGCGGCCGCCGCGGAGATGCGCCGCCTCTCGTCGACGTACCAGTGGTCGAGCCTCCGGATGAACAACGAGGTGCCGCCTACGTTTCCGCCGCCGCCGGGGGCGTTCGTTCCCGAGAACGTCGGTGACCGGGGTACGTCCAACAACATCGGATCCACCCAGCAGAGCGACCGCCGCACCGTCGGAAGCGACACGGGCACCACGACGAACACGAACACCACGCGTCCGCAGCAGGACACCCGAACCACGCCGGACACGAACATCGTCCAGCCCCCGGGAGACCCGACCGGGCCGACGCACGTCGTCCGTCCCGAGGTCCGTCCCGAGGTCCCCGTGGACCTCGGCATCGACAGCGTGGACACCAAGACGCCGCCGACCACGACCGGACCGACGACGCAGACCCCGGGCGGTCCGCCGCCGATCACCAAGCCGGACGGCTCCTCGCCCCCGTTCGTGACCACCACCGGCATGCCCCCGCTCCCCGGCAAGGCCGGCCCGGGGGCGCCGCCTCCCACCGGCCCCGTCACCGGCGGCACGCGCAACCCGATGAACACCGGGCCGCGCGGCCTACCGACGGGCCCCGGCCCGCTGGGCGGCACCCGCGAGGGCATCAGCGGCGGCAAGGCGGTGCCCAACGCGGGGCGCTCCCAGACCGGCCTCCCGCGCAGCACGGTCATCGGCGCCGAGCAGGGCGGACGCAACGGCACAGGCATGGGCCGCGGCATGGGTGGCGGCATGGGCGGCCCGATGGGCGGCGGCACGGGCGGCCAGAACGGCATCAGCGGCGGACGCCGTCTCGCCGGTGAGTCCGGCGGGGTCGTCGGCGGCAAGGCGCAGCGCGCCGGCGCCGCCGGTGGTGCCGGGCGCCCCTTCACGCCCGGTGGCTCCGGCCTCGTGCGCGGAGGCGCCACGAAGCCCGGCGAACGCGAGGAGCAGAACGGAGAGCGTCCCGACTACCTTGTCGAGGACGAGGAGACCTGGCAGCAGGGGCGCCGCGTGGCGCCGCCCGTCATCGACTGATCAGCGCGAGGAAGCAGATGCGTACCAGCAGTATTCGTCGGAGCCGTGCCCGAGTCACCGCCTCGGCCGCCTTGGGGTTGCTGCTGGTGGGCATCGCTTCCGTCCCCGCCCACGCGGAGAACTTCCGGGCCCAGCAGTGGCACTTGGATGCCATGGGCGCCGAGGAGATCTGGGATCTCAGCACGGGCAAGGGGGTGACCGTCGCGGTCCTCGACAGTGGCGTGGAGAAGGGCAACCCCGACCTGCGGGGGCAGGTTCTCAAGGGTAAGAACTTCGCTCCGGACAAGCCCGGTGACGAGTACACCGACTACACCGGGCACGGCACCGGCATGGCCGGCCTTATCGCAGGCACCGGAGCAAGGGACGGCGGGAACGGCGCGTTCGGGCTGGCCCCCGGTGCAAAGATCCTGCCGGTCCGCGTACCCGGGGCGGACATGGGAACGTCCAGTCAGGCAGCGGCCAACGAAGAGTTCAACAGGGTCATGCCGCAAGCGATCCGCTACGCCGCCGACTCCGGGGCGAAGGTCATCAACATCTCGCAGGGCGCTACGGAGGGCTCGCAGCAGCTCACGGACGCGGTGAAGTACGCCCTCGGCAAGGGAGCCCTGGTCTTTGCCGCCGTCGGAAACACCGCAGACAAGGGCAACGACGTGGAGTACCCGGGCGCGACCCCCGGCGTCGTCGGTGTCGGTGCCGTAGGCAAGGACATGAAGCGCATCCCCATGTCCCAGCACGGCGATCAGGTCGACATCGTCGCCCCCGGTCTGGACACCGTGCATGCCTGCGGCGGCACCACCGGTATGTGCAAGTCCACCGGCACCAGTGACGCCACCGCCCTCGCCTCCGCCGCCGCCGCGCTCCTCTGGTCGAAGCACCCCGAGTGGACCAACAACCAGGTCCTGAAGGTCATGCTCAACACCGTCGCCGCACCGACCGGCGGCGAGAAGCGCAGTGACTTCGTCGGTTACGGTGCCATCCGGCCGCTCCGTACGCTGAAGACGCCCGGTGACCCGGGTCCGGCCGACGTCCGGCCCATCGACGACCTGAAGGCGCCGGAGACCAAGGCTCCCGAGGCCGGGGCCACCGGCAGCGCGACCGCCGACCCCGAGCCCGTGGGGTCCCCTTCGGCTTCCGCGCCGGCCGCCCTGGCCGCGGACGAGGACGGCGGCAGCGCCGGTCTCTGGATCGGGCTCGGCATCGGCGCGGCCGTGCTGCTCGGTGCCGCTGTCGCCGTGCTCGTACTGCGTTCGCGGCGGAGCTGACTCCGGCCCGTCGTCGCCCGATCCCCGGCGAATCCGGCCCGTCCGGCTCCATCGGGCGGGCCCGCCATGCCCGCGTCGGCCTCCGAGCGGCCGAAGAGGAAAGCAGCACCGGTCTCCGGGTCGGGCTCGGCATCGGCGCGGCCGTGCTGCTCGGTGCCGCTGTCGCCGTGCCCCTACCGCGTTCGCGGCGGGGCCGAGTGCCGCCCCTGCCGCTGGATGTCCACAACTCACTCAGAGGGAAGCAGATGTCGTTCGACGACGAGTGGAGCCAAGTCCGCAGCCAGACCGCGGCGATGAGGCTCAATGGTGTGCCCGCCGAGCCGGGTGGCGGTGGCGGCGGCCCCAGCGACTACAAGGTGACGTCCGCCGACCTCAAGGCCATCGGCAACGAGGCCCAGGAGCTCTTCCACTGGTTCGAGCGGGACGCCTTCCACGCGGGCGCCCAGACCGACACGGCCGCCAAGAGCCTGGACGGTGACGGGTTCCGTACGGGGTCGGCGATGTGGACCATGTGGGACACCTGGCGCGGCCAGGCCGAGACGCTCCTCAGTGCCTGCGCGCACATCCACAACCACCTTGAGGACACCGTCATCAGCCATGCCAACCATGAAGAAGTACTGGTCACGAACTTCTCCATGTCCACGATCGACAAGCACTTCAACTGAGCCGACGAGCCTGCCAGCGGCTGACGAGGGAAACAGATGCTGAAGTTCGACCAGGTCCTCCATGCCCACCTCGGGAGCCTCAAGGAGGCGATAACGGGGTGGTCCGAGACGGTCACCAAGCTGGAGAAGGCCAAGGAGAAGGCCGAGACCGGCCTTCGGGGCAAGGCGGAGAAGGCCGACTGGAAGGGTGAGAACGCCGGCGTGACGCAGGCGTTCGTCCGGAAGACGGCCAAGGAGTTCGGCGACGCCCTGACCGAGGCGACCAGCATCCGCAACATCCTGCGGGACACGGAGGCCGAGTTCCAGGCCGCGAAGAGCGAGCTGGAGAAGCTGGTCGCGGAGGCGCCCGGCAAGGGCATGCGCATCGATCAGGCGGGTGTCGTCAGCCATCTGATCCGTCCGGACAGCCGGTCCAAGGACTACGACGGTCCCAAGCCGCAGCCGGCCGACTTCGATGCGATGAACGCGGCGATCAAGGCTGCGATCGCCCGCGCCGACGACGCTGATGACGTCGCTTCCCGCGCTCTGCGCGGGCTCGTCGGCAATGACCAGAACAACTTCTCCGGCACGAAGTACGACTCCCTCAAGGCCGCCTCCAAGGCGCAGGACGCCGAGGACGCGCACGCCGCCTACGAGCTGTACAAGAAGGGCGACGAGGCCACTCCGGAGGAGATCGACAGGCTCAACGCCCTTTTCAAGGCCAACCAGAAGGACCCCTACTTCGCCGAGAAGTTCGCTCTGGAGGTCGGGCCGAAGGGCAGCATGGAGTACTGGGCGGACATGGGCGACCCGAGCGACGGCTCCCGCCTGGGCGTGGACCACCGGGACAAGCTCAAGGAGCTCCAGACGAACTGGAGTCTGACGCTTGCCACCGCGACCCATTCCACGAGCCCCGAGATGGAGCAGTGGAAGGCCGACGTCATCAAGGCCGGCAGCGAGCCCATCCAGACGCGCGGCACCAGCCCGTACGGCTTCCAGGTCATGAGCAACCTGATGCGGGTCGGCGACTACGACGACAAGTTCCTGAAGGATTACGGCAACGGCCTCGTCGTCACCGAGCGGAAGATGACACACGACGGCCGTCTGCCCGCCGACCGGGCCTGGCAGCAGATGGGCGGCATGCCGAGTCACCTGAACTGGCAGGGCGGCGGAATCGGCAAGGACCCGATGATCGGCTTCATGGAGGCGCTCGGGCACAACCCGAAGGCGTCGACGGACTTCTTCAACGGCGACATCGACCTCACGCCGGAGAACGGCAAGGACGACAAGAAGCTCGACCCCTTCGACTACTTCTCGAAGGACCGCAAGTGGCCCGACGAGCTGAACGACAAGGGCGACCTGTCGAAGGAACCCGGGTACAACGCACTCGGCCACGCCCTGGAGTCCGCGACCACCGGCCATCCGTACGACGCCGAGGCCGAGGGCCTCAAGGACGTGCGGACCAAGGAGAACGCGGAGGTCATGCAGAAGGTCGTGGAGCGGTACGGCAGCGACCCCAAGTTCATGCACCAGCAGCCGGGCATCGACGACAGCCTGAGCAAGATGGGGGCCGCCTACATCGACGAGTTCAACCGCTCCTTGGAGCAGGAGAACGAGACGTCGATGGAGGAGATGCCGGACTCGCCGTTCGGTGCCAGGCCCCACGCGAACGGCGAGCCGCGGTTCGGCAAGGAGTTCGAGGACAGCCTGCTGTTCAACAGGGGTGACGCGGTCAACTTCCTGGGCACGGTGGCGCAGAGCGAAGTCGGTCACGCACAGCTGTCGGCCGCGCAGTCGATCTACACGACGAGCGTCATGGACGAGGTGGGCCCCAAGCCGGGATCGGGACCCGCGCGCGAACTGGACCTCACCGATGCCAAGACCACGCTGCGGATCGGCGCGGAGACCCACTCGATCTTCGACCAGGCGCGCATGGGGCAGATCGACCAGCAGTACGAGATCGATTCCGACGAGCACAAGAAGGCCGTCGGGAGGACGACGGAATGGGTCAAGTTCGGAGTCGGCGCGGCAGCGGCGGGCGGTGTCGTGGCCCTGACCGGTGGTGCCGGGGGAGTCCTGGTCCCGCTGGCCGCGGAGACCGTCGGAGGCGCCGTGACGACCTTCATCGGTATGGAAGCGGATGACATCGGAGAGAAGTACTCGGAGGACAAGCTCCTCAAGCAGAAGTCGGACGACCTCAAGGACGAGGCTCTGGCCGCGGGCAAGGGCAACGCGCTGATGCCCGGCCAGGCCTACGCGCGGGATCCCGGCTGGAGCCACAGCGATTCCAACTACCTTGAGGAAGAGCTGACCAAGTATGTGAAGGACAGCAGGGGGCACGTCAGGGACGACTCCCTGCCCGACCCGTACAACGAGAAGAAGGACGGCAAGGTCACATGACGGCGAAGAGCGCACGGGGTGTCTGGGCTGCGGTGGCGCTGCTCTCCGTCGTGGCGACGGGCTGTTCCGCCGGCGGCGACGGCGCGGTGGCCACGGGCCGGCAGGCCTCGGAGGTCTGCGGTGGCTTCGCCGGGGAGCCCGCGGTCGCCGCGGCGCTCGAGGCCGTCGCGGGCAAGGGCGTACCGCTGACCAGTGAGCAGTCCGAGCCGGACAGGGTTCTCGACGAGCTGCGGAAGGCCGCGCGGACGCCGCAGGCCGGCAAGCCGCGGATGGAGCGCGTCCCCTTCTGCGAGCTGGAAGTGGCCGCGGACGAGAAGAACGTTCTGACCCTCTTCTTCCGCGAGGCCCTCGCCGTTCCCGGGAACGACGGGGCCGAGGGAAGGGTGACGGCCTACTCGACCGGCCGAAGGGCCACGTCCTCCGATCTCCACGCCTCGATCTACTTCACCTGCCGGATGAAGGCGCCTGCCCATGACATCGTCATCGATGCCGAGTTGGAGCGGGCCGACGAGAACGAGGCCGATCACCCGGGGATCCGGGCGGAGCAGATCACCCTCGCCAACGCCGCCGCCCGGCACGTCGCCGACAAGCTGGGCTGTGCCGATACGGGGCTCGTCGACGGCGTGCCCGCCGAGACGCCGTCCTGAGCGTGGCGATGCCGGTGCGGGGTCGGGCTACATCTCGAACACCGGCATCGCCGCGATGCGGCCGCCCCGGGCGATGAAGACGCGATTGCCGCCGCTCGCCAGCTGGTAGGTGCCCGTGCGCTGCAACCTGGCCTGGAAGAGGCGCTTGTGCGTGGTCTTGTGGAGGACCTGGACGTAGCTGTTGTCGGGGGCGTGGACCCAGACCGTCGCGCCTTCCACCGCAGGGGGGTTGACGGTGCCGGGGCCCGTGTCGTCCAGGACCTCGTACCAGTCCGAGACCGGGAAGTGGACGTCCGCCATCGTGCTGTAGCGGTAGGCGTTGTAGGCGTTGGACGCGAAGACGAGGTCGCCGCTCGCCGTGGGGGTGCCCCAGCCGTGCGGGGAGGCGTCGCTCTTCGCCGCTTCCGTCCACATGAAGTCGCCGCGGTCGAGCCGGCGGGCCGTCAGCGCGGAGCCGCCGAAGTAGGCGATGTTGTTGTCGCCGAGCGCCGGGGCCTGACCGGCGGTGCCCTGGTCTTTGATCTCCCAGTCGGTCTTGCCCGTCTCGGTGTAGAGCGCGGCGCAATGGCCGTCCCGGCCGTGGATCACGAGCCGCTTCCTGCCCACGGCGGCCTTCGCGGGGCCGTTGGGCGAGCGGGGTGACGTCATCGGGCGGGCCCAGGTGGTCGCGAGGGTCCAGGCGTTGACGGCGCGGAGTTCGTTGTCCTTGGTCACGAGGTAGACATGGGTGTCGTCAGCGGCGAGGACGTCGTCGACGTCGCTGCCCGTCTGCCAGACGGGCGCGCCGGTGGAGGCGACGAACGAGCGCAGGCCGCCCTGCTTGTCCACGCCGACGACGAGCCGGTCGGCGACGGAGACGAAGCCGGCGTCGGCGTCGATGTCCTTGGCCCTCCACCGCTCCTTCCCGTCCTTGACGGCGAGCGCGAGCAGCCCGCCCGTCTTCGCCTGCACGATCACCACATCCCGTACGGGCAAGGGGAGTTCGCCCTCCGCCGCCGTCACGTCGAGCGGCCCCCACAGGGGACCGGGGGCCTGCTCCTCCTGGACGTCGATGGTCGAGACGAACGCCGCCTCCGGGGTCGCCGCGGCGGGCGGCACGTCGAACGACGGGGTCTTCTCGCCCCGGTTCAGCCACCACGCACCCGCTCCGCCACCGGCGCCCAGGACCGCCACGCCCACGGCCGCGCCGGTGAGGAAACGCCGCCGGGACGGCGAGGAGGAGGGTACGGCGGTGTCCGCGGGCGCGGTCAGGCGCTTGGTCGCGGTCTCACGTCGCTTGATGTCATCGGCGAGCGGACCCTTGCGCCAGGCACGGTCGGCGCCCTTCGGCGGGGCGAAGGCCTCCGCGACCTGCGGGGGCAGCGGGCGGTACGCCGGGTCCTTCGCCAGGCACGGCCCGATCAGCTCCTGGAGCTCCGGCGGGACCAGGCTCAGGTCCGGGGTGCCGTGCACGACCTCGTACTGGACGGCCGGCACGTGCGCGCCGTCGAAGGTCCGCCGGCCGCTCGCCGCGTACGCCAGCACCGCGCCGAGCGAGAAGACGTCCGAGGCCGGTCCGACCCGCTGTCCGAGGACCTGCTCGGGAGCTCCGTACCCCGGAGTGACCGGGATCTGGCCCGTCGTCGTGAGGGTGAGGCCGTGTTCGGGGCGCGCGATGCCGAAGTCGATGATCCGGGGACCGGTGGAGGTGAGGACGATGTTCGCGGGCTTGAGGTCGCGGTGGACCAGGCCGGCCGCGTGGATGTCGTGCAGGGTGCGGGCGAGCTGGGCGGCGACGGCGCGGACCGTCGGCACGTCCATCGGCCCGTACGCGCGGACGGCCTCGTCGAGCGTCGGTCCCGCGAGGAACTCGGCGGCGATCCACGGCCGCCCGCCCTCGGTCTGCGCCGCGAGGACCCGGGCGACGCCGCCGCTGGTGACGGCCCGCGCCATGTCGGCCTCGCGGACGAAGCGCTGGGCGAGGTGCTGGTCGTGGGCGAGCTCGGGGCGGAGGACCTTGACGGCGGCCGGGATTCCGGCGGCGTCCCTGCCGACGTACACCTTGCCCATGCCGCCCTCACCGAGGACGCCGAGCAGGCGGTACGGGCCGAGCCGGAGCGGGTCGCCGGTGGCGAGGGGCTGCGTGGTCACGGAAATGCCTTCTGGTGGAGTCGGATGAGGAGGAGAGGAGAGACGAGAGGGCCGTCAGACGTAGGGGATGGCCATGACGGACGTTTCCCCGGCCCCGATCACACGGGTCCGTTCCCTGTCGACGACGAACCGTGTGGCATCCGTCGGGAACACCCAGTCCGAGACGTGGGTCGTGCGGTCGACCGCGCTCAGGCCGCCCCTGACCGGTGCGTACACGTACTTCTCGCCGACCACGGGCTTCTCGAAAAGGGCCGGCGTCACGCTGCGGCCCGAGTAGATCTCCTCCCAGCGCTTGAGGCCCTTGTCCGCGCTGACGGCCACGATCCCCACGCCGTTCTTGTTCGCGTGGACGAGGCCGTCGGCGAGCACCGGCACGCCGTACTCGGTGCTCCGGGTGCCCGAGCCGAACTCCCACGCGATCCTGCCGTCGCTCAGGCGCAGGGCCCGCAGCCGGTCACCGCCCAGGTAGACGTGCCGGTCGTCGGTGGTGAGGTGGCCGGGGATGTACCACGACGAGTCCTCCAGGGGCAGCCGTCGCTGCCACAGCTGCCGGCCGGTGCGCAGGCTCCTCGCCTGGACGAGGAAGGACTTCAGGTCGCCGCTGTTCTTGCCGAGGATCAGCCGGTCGCCCACGATCCTGGAGAGCCAGGGGCGCACGCCGTCCCAGTCGTACGCGAAGCGCCACACCAGCTTGCCCGTGCGCAGGTCGACGGCGAACATGTGCCAGTCGACGTCGTTCTTGTCCACCGAGTCGTCGAAGGAGCCGCGGCGGGCCGTCGCGTAGAGGACGCCGTCGGCGGCGGTGAACAGTTCCATGTTCCGGCCGGCGCCGTCGAAGCCCTTGAGGACGATCTTCCGGGCCGTCTCCTTGCCGGTGAGGGGGGCGAGCGTACGGATGTGGAGCTCGCCCGGACCGT
The DNA here is from genome assembly GCF_044331325.1 of Streptomyces sp. NPDC017246. Taxonomy (NCBI): domain Bacteria; kingdom Bacillati; phylum Actinomycetota; class Actinomycetes; order Kitasatosporales; family Streptomycetaceae; genus Streptomyces; species Streptomyces sp. NPDC017246. The sequence continues at coordinate 83,504 of NZ_JBIRMW010000015.1, forward strand.
CCACGGGGCCGTCCGCGGCGTAGAAGGACGTGCCGTCGGTGGTGACGTGCAGCGCCTCCGAGACCCGGTTGTCCGTCCAGAGTTCGGTGTTGTCCTTCGGGTCCACGGCCCGGAAGGAGACCGTCTCGGCGAACCCGACGACGCCACCGGCGAGCAGCGGGGTGGCCTTCTCCTCGCGGTCGAGCACATTGCCCCGCCACAGAGCCGCGGGTGCGCCGTCGGAGGCCGTCGTCGCGGGGATGGCCGTGGGGCCCGTCGGGGTCGCGGCGCCCGTCGTGATCCCCGTACCGCCCTCGTCGTCCCGGGAACCCAGCCACGCCCACAGTCCGCCCCCCGCCCCCGCCACCCCCAGCAGGGCCGCGCCGCCCGTGGAGAGGAGGCGGCGGCGGGAGAGCGGGGCGTCGGGGGTGGTCTCCGCCCGTGCGGAGTCCGCCGGGGGCGGCAGGCGGTGGGGGGCGTGCAGCCAGACGTCGGTCGCGCGGCGGGCGATGTCGGTGAGGAGGAGCGGGGGGAGGTGGTCGGCGAACTCGCCGTGGCCGTCGTGGAGCCGGTCGATCAGGACGCCGGTCGTGGGGCGGGCCGCCGGGTCCTTGGAGAGGCAGGCCGTCAGGAGCGGCAGCAGCGCCTCCGGTACGCCGGTGAGGTCGGGGTCGGCGTAGCGGACGCGGTAGAGGAGGTCGGCTGCGGAGCCCGTACCGAAGGGGCCGTGGCCGGTGGCGGCGAAGACGAGGACACCGGCGAGCGCGAACACATCGCCCGCGGGCGGGTGTTCCTGGCCGCTGGCCTGCTCCGGAGACATGAACGCGGGTGTGCCGGCCGCCGCTCCCGTCCGCGTGAGGTGCTCGTCGCCGGCCGCGCGGGCGATGCCGAAGTCGATGATCTTCGGGCCGTACGCGGTGACGAGGACGTTCGAGGGCTTCAGGTCGCGGTGGACCACGTCCGAGGAGTGCAGCTGGGCGAGGGCCCCGGCGAGCGCCGCGCCCAGGGCGCGGACGGTCGGCTCGGGGAGCGGGCCGCCGAGCGCGACGGCGTCGTCGAGCGGCGGCCCGAGGACGTACTCGGTGGCCAGCCACGGCGTCTCGGCCAGCGGGTCGGCGTCGACGACGGCCGCGCCGTGGCGGGCGCCGATGATCCGCGCCGCGTCCGTCTCCAGCCGGAAACGGGCCCGGAAGGCGGGGTCGGTGGCGAGCCGCGCGTGCACGGTCTTGAGCGCGACGGTACGGCCGCCGGGGGTGCGTGCCAGATAGACCGTGCCCATGCCGCCGGAGCCGAGGCGGGCGAGGAGTCGGTACGTGGCGACGGCGGCCGGGTCGTCGTGGGTCAGGGGCGACAGCATGGATGTGGTCCGTCAGATCCGGGAGGGAGAGGGTGGGGGAAGGAAGGTGGTCGGGTGTGCGGCGGGCCGCCGGGCCGGGGGCCCTCAGGCCCGGGCCGGCTCGGGGAGTTCGGCGGCGAGGAGCTCGGAGGACTGGCGGGCCAGCGCGGCGACCACCCGGCCCGGCAGCCAGCCCGGGGCGAGCAGGGAGCCGGCCGAGTTCAGCACCGTCTCGTGGGCGGTCGTCGGGGCGAGCGCCGCCACGAGGGCGGCGGCCGTGGGCCGGTCGGCCGGATCGCGGGACAGACAGGAGGCGATCACCGGGCGCAGGGCGGACGGGAGTTCGTCCCGCTCGGGCACGGTGTGCCCGGTGGCGGCGTACGCGAGGACGGCGCCGAGCGCGAAGACGTCACCCGGCGGACGCGGGCGGCCTCCCGAGGCCTGCTCCGGGGCCAGCGCCCCCGGGTCGAGCCCCGGCAGGCCGGTGCGCGGCTCACCGTCGGCCGAGGCGGCCCGTACCGCGCCGAAGCAGGTCAGCCGGGGTCCGTCGGCGGTGAGCAGGACGGCGGCGGGGGAGACCCCGGCGTGCGTGAGGCCCTGGCCGTGCGCGACGGCGAGCGCCTCGGCGAGCGCGGCCCCGACGGCCCGCACGGTGGGCTCGGGCAGCGGGCCGCCGTGGACGGCGAGGGCCACGGGGAGCGGGAGCGCCGGAACGTACGGGCTCGCGGACCAGGGGGCCTCGCCGGGGCCCGCCACACCGGTCACCGGGGCGATCCAGGGGCCGAGGAGGAAGCGGGCGGCCTCGGCCTCCGCGGCGAACCGGGCGGGATCGGTGCCGGGCAGCGGGGCGCTGAGCAGCACGGTGTCCTCCCCGTTCTCGGAGCGGGCCACGAACCGGCGGCAGGGCAGCGCGGAACGGGGCGGATCGAGACGGGTGATCAGCCGGAACGGGCCGATCCGCCGCGCGGATTCCTGCTGTGTGCGCGACTGTTCCACCGCTCGTGCCCCCCGTCGTCCGTGCACCCCGTGGTGACGGGGGCGGGTCGAGCCTACCGAGACGGGGGCGGCGGGCCGTGCGCGGGAGGTGTGCGGGAATGCGAACGCAGGCGCGTACGGGGCGCGGTGTGGTCCGGGAAGTCCGGGGTGTCCCGGTTGCGAAGGTGAAGTGGGCCTGCGGACACCGTAAAGACCTCGCGGCCGCCGACGATTCCCGGTGGGCAATGCTCGAAGAGGCACCCGAGGGACTACGATCACCACGTTTCCGTGGGCACGGAACTTGCTGAGGCGAAGCCGGAACGATCACCGTCACGGGGGAGAGCATGTCGTTCGAACAGGAGTGGGCGTCGGTACGGTCCGCGTCCACGGCCAACGTGAGCATGAGACTCAACCAGCTTGCCCCCGAACCCGGCGGTGGCGGCGGCGGGAACGCCGACCTCAGCGTCGACCAGGACAAGCTCGGAGCCATCGGCAGCGCCGCCTACGCGCTGCACGGCCGGCTGGCCAAGGACGGCAACCACGCGCGGACGAACACCACGGACGCGGCGACGGGCATGTCCAGCCACGGCTTCGCCACCGGGTCCGCGATGTCGACCGTGCAGGAGACGTGGAGCTCGCAGCTGAACACGCTGCTCGACGCCTGCGCCAACATCTCCAACCACCTCGACTACAGCGCGGCCTCGCACGCCAAGGAAGAGGCGGACATCCAGGCGGCCCTCGCGGCCTCCAAGATCAACGAGTACTTCAAGTAGGCGGGGGACCTGCTGTGCTGACCTTTGACAACGTGTACCAGGCGCCGCTCGACAAGATGAAGTCCGCGGCCGACGACTGGTCCGCGATGAAGGGCAAGCTGGACAAGCTCGCCGACGACGCCCGGACGACGATGGCCGCGAAGGCCAAGGACGACTACTGGCGCGGCGTGAACGCCGAGGTCACGAAGCCGTTCGTGGACAAGACCGCGAAGGAGTTCGACGACGCGGCCAAGGCCGCCGACGGCATCCACAAGGTCCTTGAGGACGGCTACAACGCCTTCAAGAAGGCGAAGGACGACCTCAAGAAGATCGTGGAGACCGAGGCCCCCGCCCAGGGCTTCCGGGTCAACTCCAGCGGCAAGGTCGAGGCCGTCGAGCCGCTGTCCCAGACCAAGGACCAGGGGATGCGGCACGACCCCGACTTCCAGGAGCTGGTCCGCAAGGAGAACGCCGACATCCGGGCGATGCAGCAGCGGATCGACGCGATCGTCGAGACCTGCGACGACGCCGACGTCTCCTGCTCCAACGCGCTCAAGGCCAACATCACCGGCGAGAAGCACAACTTCAGCGCCCCGAAGTACGGCAGCCTCGACGCCGAGGAGGCGCAGCGCGCCGTCGACCTGGCCAAGAAGGGCCGGGACATCTCCCACGAGGAGCTGATGCGCCTCAACGAGCTGCTCAAGGACAACAGCGGCTCGAAGGAGTTCTCACGGAACTTCTACGACGGCATGGGCCCGAAGGGCGCGCTGGAGTTCTTCGGCCAGCTCTCCACGGACACGTACGACTACTCGAAGGTCGACAAGGAGCGCCTCGCCGACGTCCAGGAACTCCAGAAGAACCTGGGCATGAACCTGGCGACGGCGACGCAGGGCGGCGACGCGTGGACCGACAAGTGGTCCACGGACATGCGCAAGCTCGGCACCGAGCGCATCCCGCTGATCAAGTACGACAACAACCCGGCCTTCGGCTACCAGTTGCTCGGCGGCATCATGCGCTACGGCAACTACGACCCCAAGTTCCTCGTCCCGATCGCCGAGCACGTCACCCAGCTCCACGCGAAGGACCCGTACCTCTTCGCCAACAGCAAGCCGATGATCAGCGGCGGGCTGCAGAACCAGTACAACCCCTCGGGCGTCAACGGCGCCGGCTTCGACCCGATGGTCTCGATGCTGGAGTCGCTGGGGCACAGCCCGGAGGCGGCGAAGGAGTTCTTCTCGAAGGACCCGCTCACGTCGTACAACAAGGACGGCAGCCTCGGCGGCGAGCTGAACCTGGGGAAGGACAAGGACGGCAACAAGATCGAGAACTACCTCGACTTCTTCGGCAACGAGAAGTACGACTTCTTCCCCGACATCGACGGGCACGACCCCGACGCCGCCAAGAAGTCCGCCGACTACATGCCCGACGCCCTCGGCCACGCCCTGGAGTCCGCGACGCTCGGCCACGCCTGGGACGACACGACGCCGACGCTGAACCGCGACGAGACCACGGCCCAGATCATGCAGGACGTCGTCACGAAGTACGGCGGCGACGCCGAGCTGGTCAAGAAGTGGCAGTCCCCGCTCGCGGACAGCCTCGGCAACATGGGCGCCGGTTACATCGACGACCTCAACTGGGCGCTGGACAAGAACACCCCGGACAGCGCCTTCCTGCCGACGAAGGACAGGGGAGCCCACCCCGAGTTCGGGCGGGGGGCCGCGGTCGACTTCCTCAGCACCCTCGGCCAGCACCCCGACGCCTACGCCACCGTCTCCACCGCCGAGCGCCTCTACGCCACGAGCGTGCTCGAGGCGCAGGTCGGCCCGGACGGCAAGATCGACGAGGGTCACGCACGGGGCGTCGCCTACACGGGCGCCACCCTTCAGGGACTGCTCGACGAGTCGCGCGGAGCCCAGGTCGAGGCCGAGGGCATGAAGAAGCACGAGGAGTACGAGAAGGCGGCGGCGGCCAAGGCCGGCTGGGTGGAGCTCGGCGCCACGGTGGGCATCGCGGCAGGCGTCGCCTTCCTGCCCGCCACCGCTGCGGTCGGCGCGGCCGCCGTCCTCGTCCCGCTCGCCGTCGACACCGGTTCGGGGGTCATGGAGCAGCTCGCCGGTCAGGTCATCGGCGACTGGTCGGACAAGTCGGTCGACGACCACAAGGACAAGACCGAGGACGACATCCACAAGGACAACAAGGCCATGTACACGGCCGGCCGCTACAGCGCCGAGTCGCCGATGGAACGATTCCTGTTCGAGCACCGCGGCCAGGTGAGCAGCGAATTCCGTCAGGACATGATCGAGTCCGTGGGCAGCGGCTACCTGAACGGCAACGCCCACGCGCGGCAGACCGGCAACGCCCCCGAGACCGGCTGAGCCGCTTCCGTCGCCGTCACCGTCAAGCTCACCGACTCCGACTCCGACTCCATGAGGAACCCCGAGGAATCCCGATGAGAAGAGCGTCCGCGACCGTATCGACCGTGCTGGCGCTCGGTCTGCTCCTCACCGCCTGCGGCAGCGACGAGAAGGAGCCGCCGCGGGTCACCGCCGCGCAGCAGTGCGACGGGGCGCTCTCGCCCGTGGCGGCGGGCGCGCTGGAGTCGGTGCTGGGTACGCAGAAGTTCTCGGCGGCCGGGAGCGGGGGGCTGGAGCGGGCCGTGAACGAGCTGATCGAGGACCGGGCGGCGACGGGGCGGCCCCCCGGCCACCGTGCGATGTGCGAGGCCGAAGCCGACGCCGCCGCCCCGAGTGCCGGGGTCACGATCGGCTTCAGGCTGTACGAGCGCGACGACCTGTACGACGACGGTGCCCGGTGGACGGCCCAGGGCCGGTACCTCTACGGGATGGGCCGGGAGGCGAGCACCGACAACAAGGCGGCCCATCTCTTCGTCGGGTGCACCAGTCCGCGGCTGAAGGGTTCGGACCGGGAGCCTGCCCCCATCGAGGGCGAGCTCAGGTTCGCCAAGTCGGCGAAGGGCGCCTTCCCCGAGAACACCGCCGCCACCCGGGAGGCGTACCTCACCGTCCTCCACTCCGTCACCCTGGCGGTCGTGAAGAAGCTGGGCTGCGAGAAGGACGCCGGGCTCGCCGAGAAGCCCGTCTTCGAGACGAAGCAGTGGCGGGGGGAGCGGTAGAGGCCGCGGGACCACCGTCACCAGGGCCGCCGCGGAGACGGAGAGGACGGAGAGGACGGAGAGGACGGCGTCGGGCGCTCCGCGCCCGGCGTCACGCCCGGCAGCAGGCCGCCGACGAGGGCCGGGCCCACGAGGACGCCCGGCTTGCGTCCGCCCTGATCACTCAAGGGCGGACCGCGGCACGGCCCCATGAGGGCCGTGTAGATCCGATAGAGACCGTGGCGGGAATTGAACCCACGTAACTCGCTTTGCAGGCGAGCCCCTCAACCACTCGGGCACACGGTCGTGTTGTGCACGAGTACGACCGTACGGCGGGGCGGGAAGGGGCTCAAGGGGTTCGGGTGCGGTGCAACGCGACTGCCATACCGCTGCCACACTCCGTTCACGGTCGTACGTCCAAGGGCTGAGCGGCATCGGGACTCCTGACAGGGGTCATCCAGCGCTTCACCTCTTACCCTGGGGGAATGAGCGCCCTCGAACCCCGCGACGCCGACGTCGCCCCACGCCCCGGACCCGGTGCCGTCGCGCACGACGACACCAGGGGATCCGTCCTCGACCCGGCCCACCGGGCGCTCAGCATCGGCATCGTCTCCGTCGTCCTGCTCATCGCCTTCGAGGCGACCGCCGTCGGCACGGCGATGCCCGTCGCGGCCCGCGAGCTGAACGGCGTGTCCGTCTACGCCTTCGCCTTCTCCGCGTACTTCACCACCAGCCTCTTCGCCATGGTCCTGGCCGGACAGTGGTCCGACCGGAGCGGGCCGCTCGCGCCCCTCACCGCGGGCATCAGCGCCTTCGCCGTCGGACTGCTGCTCTCCGGGACCGCCGGCGCCATGTGGATGTTCATCCTCGGCCGGGCCGTCCAGGGCCTGGGCGGCGGGCTCGTGATCGTCGCGCTGTACGTGATCGTCGGCCGGGCCTACGCGGAGCACCTCAGGCCCGCGATCATGGCCGCGTTCGCCGCCTGCTGGGTCGTCCCCTCCGTCGTCGGACCGCTCGCCGCCGGAACGGTCACCGAGCACCTCGGCTGGCGCTGGGTCTTCGTCGGCATCCCCGTCCTCGTCGTCTTCCCGCTGGCCCTCGCCCTCCCCGCGATACGCCGCACCGCCTCCGGCCCCGCCGACCCGACCGCACCGGTCGCCCCCTGGGACCGGCGCCGGATCCGGCTCGCGCTCGGCATCTCGGCGGGCGCGGCGCTCCTTCAGTACGCCGGACAGGAGCTGCGCTGGCTCTCCCTGCTGCCGGCCGCGGCGGGCGTCGCGCTGCTCGTCCCCGCCGTCCGCGGTCTGCTGCCGCACGGCACCTGGCGGGCGGCCCGCGGGCTGCCGTCCGTCGTCCTGCTGCGGGGGATCGCCGCGGGCGCCTTCATCGCGGCCGAGTCCTTCGTGCCGCTGATGCTGGTCACCCAGCGGGGCCTGAGCCCCACCCTCGCCGGCTTCTCGCTCGCCGCGGGCGGCCTCACCTGGGCCCTCGGCTCCTGGATCCAGGCCCGGCCCTGGACGGAGCCGTACCGGGAACGGCTGGTCGTCCTCGGCATGGTCCTGGTCGCGCTCTCCATCGCGGCGGCACCGAGCGTGCTGATCACGGCCGTGCCCGTGTGGGTGCTCGCGGCGGTCTGGGGCCTCGGCTGCCTCGGCATGGGCGCCGTGATCGCCTCGACGAGCGTGCTGCTCATGAAGCTCTCCGCGCCCGAGGAGGTCGGCGCGAACTCGGCCGCCCTGCAGATCTCGGACGGCCTCTCCAACGTCCTCCTGCTCGCGGCGGGCGGCGCGGCCTTCGCGGCGCTGGGCGGCGGCGCGGTCGGCCACACGGTCACGTCCTCCGCGGCCACGGGCTCCCACCCGGCGGCCTTCGCGGCGGTCTTCCTGCCGATGGCGGCGGTGGCGGCGGTGGGCGCGTGGGTGGCGACCCGGCTGCACGGCGAGCAGGGCGCGGGGCGGGGGTAGGGGGGCGAGCCCGCGCCTACGGAGAAGGGTGCGGGGGCGGACACCGACGCGGGCCGTGGGGCGGGGCGCGGGGGCGGACACCGACGCGGGCCGTGGGGCGGGGCGCGGGGGCGGACACCGACGCGGGCCGTGGGGCGGGCTCGGAGGTACGGACTGGGCCGCGGGGGTATGCGGCGGGGCGTAAAGCCGTCGCCGGGCGGGACGGCGGCCCCGTACGCTCGCGCCATGCGTGACATGACCGTTTCGGTCGGTGACGGGTTCGCCGATCTCGCCGACGCCCGGGGCGTCACCCCGGAGGAGCTGGCCGAGCAGGCCCTCGCCCGGTTCCTGACCGTCGAGGCCACCCTCGTACAGCATCACGCCGTGCGTCTCGCCCTGCGGCACGACTCCCTCCTGAGGAGGCTCGGCGAATGACCACGCGTGCCACCACTCGCTTCCTGACCGTCGCCGAGGTCGAGGGGATCGCCCGGACCGCCTTCACCGGCGAGGGCGTGCCCGAGCTGCGGGCCCCGGGGCTCCTGGAGTCCGCCGTGCACCGGCCGAGGGCGCGGATGTTCGGCGAGAGCGCCTACACCGACCTGTGGGAGCAGGCCGCCGTCCTGCTCCACGCGCTCGCCGCCAACCACCCCTTCGTCGACGGGAACAAGCGCGCCGCCTGGCTCTCCGCGGCCACCTTCCTCGCCGTGAACGGAGTCGATCTCGCCGAGGCCGACAAGGACCGCGCATACGCGCTGGTCATCGATGTCGCGGCCGGTACCGAGGGGGACATTCCGGGCATTGCGCGGCGGCTGCGGGAGCTGTGAGGACTCTCTCAAGCGGCCTCGCCACACCCTCGCCGGGGGTCGGGCGAGGCACCCGCACCGGTAAGGTGGCCCGGTTGTCATATCTGGACGAGCGTCGAACCCGGAGATCGTGACTACTACCACCACCTCCTCACACCACCTCTCTCCCGCCTTCCCCGGCCGGGCCCCGTGGGGTACCGCCGGCAAGCTGCGAGCCTGGCAGCAGGGCGCCATGGACCGGTACCTCCAGGAGCAGCCCCGTGACTTCCTCGCCGTCGCCACCCCCGGCGCCGGCAAGACGACCTTCGCCCTGACCCTCGCGTCCTGGCTGCTGCACCACCATGTCGTGCAGCAGATCACCGTGGTCGCGCCCACCGAGCACCTCAAGAAGCAGTGGGCCGCGGCCGCCGCGAGGATAGGGATCAAGCTGGACCCGGACTACAGCGCCGGGCCGCTCAGCAAGGAGTACGACGGCGTCGCGATCACCTACGCGGGTGTCGGCGTCCGCCCCATGCTCCACCGCAACCGCTGCGAGCAGCGCAAGACCCTCGTCATCCTCGACGAGATCCACCACGCCGGAGACTCCAAGTCCTGGGGCGAGGCCTGCCTGGAGGCGTTCGAGCCCGCGACGCGGCGCCTCGCGCTGACCGGTACGCCCTTCCGGTCCGACACCAACCCCATCCCCTTCGTCACGTACGAGGAGGGGAACGACGGCATCCGCAGGTCCTCGGCGGACTACACGTACGGCTACGGCAACGCCCTCGGCGACGGCGTCGTCCGGCCGGTCATCTTCCTCTCCTACAGCGGCAACATGCGCTGGCGCACCAAGGCGGGCGACGAGATCGCCGCCCGCCTCGGCGAGCCGATGACCAAGGACGCCGTCTCGCAGGCCTGGCGCACCGCGCTGGACGCGAAGGGCGACTGGATGCCCAACGTGCTGCGCGCGGCCGACCAGCGGCTCACCGAGGTCCGCAAGTCCATCCCGGACGCCGGTGGCCTCGTCATCGCCTCCGACCAGGAATCGGCCCGTTCGTACGCCAAGCTGATCCGCGAGATCACCGGCACCAAGGCCACCGTCGTCCTCTCCGACGACACCGGCGCCTCGAACCGCATCGACGAGTTCAGCGAGAACAACGATCGCTGGATGGTCGCCGTCCGCATGGTGTCCGAGGGCGTCGACGTGCCACGCCTCTCCGTCGGCGTGTACGCGACGACGATCTCGACCCCGCTCTTCTTCGCGCAGGCCGTCGGCCGCTTCGTGCGTTCCCGCAGGCGCGGCGAGACCGCCTCCGTGTTCCTTCCGACGATTCCCAGTCTCCTCGGCTTCGCCAACGAGATGGAGGTCGAGCGGGACCACGTCCTTGACAAGCCGAAGAAGGCGGGCGAGGACGAGGACCCGTACGCCGAGTCCGAGAAGGAGATGGCGGAGGCCGAGCGCGAGCAGGACGAGGACACCGGTGAGCAGGACATGCTGCCCTTCGAGGCGCTGGAGTCCGACGCGGTCTTCGACCGGGTCCTCTACAACAGCGCCGAGTTCGGCATGCAGGCCCACCCCGGCAGCGCCGAGGAGCAGGACTACCTCGGCATCCCCGGGCTTCTCGAACCCGACCAGGTCCAGCTGCTGCTGCAGAAGCGCCAGGCCCGGCAGATCGCGCACAGCCGCAAGAAGCCGGACGACGAGGCGGACCTCCTGGAGCTTCCGGCCGAGCGGCGCCCTGTCGTTTCGCACAAGGAGCTCCTGGAACTGCGCAAGCAGCTCAACACGATGGTGGGCGCGTACGTCCACCAGACCGGCAAGCCCCACGGCGTGATCCACACGGAGCTGCGCCGGGTGTGCGGCGGTCCGCCGAGCGCGGAGGCCACCGCCGGCCAGATCCGGGAACGGATCAAGAAGGTGCAGGAGTGGGCCACCCGGATGCGGTGACCCCTTCCGCCGGCCGGCGCGAGCGGTGATCCCTTCCGCCCGCGGCGGGCGCGAGCGGTGACGCCTTCGCCCGCGAAGGCGCGGCAGATGTGGCTGAGGCCCGTACGACGGCGGTCGTACGGGCCTCATTCGTCCCACGCGGCGGTGGATCCGGCGGGGAAGACCGACGGCGGGACCACCTCGGAGACCGGCCCCCACGGTCGGCCTCCCGGCCCTCCACGCTAAGGGCACGACAAAGCCGATCTTGTCCGCCAAAGTCCCGCGTGCGACCGACGAAGGTCCCGAACCGTCTCTATACGGTCGCCGACGCCCGGATTCTGGACGAGGTCTTCCGCTGAGCGGAGCGGGTCGCTACTGTCCCGGCTCAATAGCAATCGCCCCGTGGCAGCGCCGCCGCGGAGCGCAGCCGGTGTACCCCTTCCTGCCGGCGGCCTCTGACGTGCGTCGCCGACGGGACCGGCGACGCGACCCCGTGAGAGCACCGCCGCCACTCACTCCGAAGGAGAGGGCGTCGTGACCGCGGAGACCTCCCAGACGCTCGACCGGGGACTCAGAGTCCTCAAACTGCTCGCCGACACCGACCACGGCCTGACCGTCACCGAGTTGTCCAACAAACTCGGTGTCAACCGGACAGTGGTCTACCGTCTGCTCGCCACCCTCGAGCAGCACGCCCTCGTCCGCCGCGACCTCGGCGGACGTGCCCGCGTCGGCCTCGGCGTGCTCCGGCTCGGCCGCCAGGTCCACCCCCTGGTCCGAGAGGCCGCGCTGCCCGCGCTGCGCTCGCTCGCCGAGGACATCGGCGCGACGGCCCATCTGACCCTGGTCGACGGGGCGGAGGCGCTCGCCGTCGCGGTCGTCGAACCGACCTGGACCGACTACCACGTCGCCTACCGGGCCGGCTTCCGTCACCCGCTGGACCGGGGCGCGGCCGGCCGCGCCATTCTCGCCGCCCGCCAGGGCGGACTGATCGAACCGGGCTTCACCCTCACCCACGGCGAGCTGGAGGCCGGGGCGAGCGGTGCGGCCGCACCGCTGGTCGGCGTGACCGGGGTCGAGGGCAGCGTCGGCGTCGTGATGCTCGCGGACGCGGTGCCGGAGCGTGTGGGGCCGCGAGTGGTGGACGCGGCGCGAGAGGTCGCCGACGCCCTGCGCTAGGGCGTGGGACGCGGGGCGCGGGGCGCTCGAACGCGCGGCTGCCCGGGGGTACGGCTCCGGGCGAGGGCCGGGCACCCGCCCGTCGGCTGCCCGTGCCCCGGTAGCCCGCGCGCCCCAGTAGATTGGACGCGTGCTCTCCAGTCTCTCCCGTCCCCGCGCGCTCGCACTCTGCGCCCTGCCCGTCGCCGCGCTCTTCGCCGTCGTCGGGCTCGCGCCGCTGCCGTACGCGATCGCGCAGCCCGGCACCACCGCCGACGTGCTCGGCAAGGACAAGGGGCAGGAGGTCATCACCATCACCGGTGCCCCCGTCCGGGACACCGAGGGCCAGCTGCGGATGACGACGATCGTCGCGACCGGGCCGTCCACGGACGTGGACCTCGCGGACGTGGCCGACGCCTGGTTCCGTACCGACCGGGCCGTCCTTCCGCACGACTCCGTCTACCCCTCGGGGAAGTCCGACGCCGAGATCGAGAAGCACAACCTCGGCCAGATGAAGGAGTCGCAGGACGCGGCCACCCTCGCCGCGCTCGACTACCTCGAGATGGACCCCGAGAAGGTGAAGGTGACCCTGCACCTCGCCGACATCGGCGGGCCCAGTGCCGGGCTGCTCTTCTCCCTCGGCATCGTCGAGAAGCTCGACGGCGACGGTGACGGCGGTGACCTCACCGGCGGCCGTATCGTCGCCGGTACGGGCACCATCGAGGCGAACGGCACGGTCGGCGCCGTCGGCGGGGTCTCCCTGAAGACCCAGGCCGCCTCCCGCGACGGGGCCACCGTCTTCCTCGTACCGAAGGACGAGTGCTCGGACGCCCGGGCCGAGCTGCCGGCGGGGATGCGGCTCATCCCCGTCACCGCGCTCAGCGACGCGGTGGCGTCCCTCCGGGCGTTGGAGCAGGGTCAGGAGTCGAAGGTTCCGGCCTGCTGATCCCCGCCGCACCGGCCGCGGCCGTTCCCGGCGCGTCCATGCCCCGCCAGGAGGGGAACACCAGCGGTGACAGGCTGGCCAGGAAGTACACCCCGCCGATCGTGAGCAGCGCCGAGGTGAGCCCCGCACGCTCCACCAGGAATCCGGCGGCGAGCCCGCCGAGCGGGGCGGTGAGCAGCACGGAGGCCGTGCTGGCGCCGCCGACACGGCTGCGCAGTGCCTCCGGGACGGTCTCGTAGAAGACCGTGGTGAGAATCGGGTTGAGCACGCCCGCCCCGAGCCCGCCGAGGGCCATCGCCACGAGCAGCGGCGCGGTGGTGTCGGTGAGGGCCGCGGTCACGTACGCGGGTGCGCCGGTGAGCAGGAACCCGGCCGCGAAGACCGGACGGCGCGGGAGGTGGTGGCCGACGGCCCCGTAGACCAGCGCCCCGACGAGGGCGCAGCCGCCCGAGACGGCGACGAGCAGGCCGAGCGAGGCCGAACCGCCGAGGTCCTCGCGGGCGTGGAGCGGGAGGAGGACCGAACTCCAGCTCTGCGCCAGACCGTTGGTCATCATCACCGCGAAGTTGATGCCGAGGAGCAGCCGGGTGCGCAGCAGGAAGGCGTAGCCCTCGCGCAGATCGGCCCGGTAGGCGGCCGGCGAGAGCGGCGGGGCTCCGCGCAGGGGTTCGGCGGAGGGGATGCCGCGCAGGCCGGCGAGGACGAGCAGCGCGGAGACGGCGAACGTGGCGGCGTCGACGTACAGGACGGTGTCGGCGCCCATGAACGCCACGAGGAGGCCGGCCAGGGCGGCGCCGGTCATCCGGGCGCCGCGCGACACGGCGTCGTAGAGGCTGGCGGCGCGGGTGAGGGGGGTGCCGGCGTGCCGCGCCAGGTCGGGGACGAGGACATGGCGGGCCGTCTCGCCGGGTGCGTGGAAGAGGCCGGTGACGGCCATCAGCGCGCACAGCATCCAGAACTGCAGGAGTCCGGCCCGGTTGAGCAGCGGGATCGCGGCGAGCGCGACGGCGCAGACGAGGTCCGAGGCGATGGAGACCCGGCGCCGCCCGATCCGGTCGATGACGGGGCCGCCGGCGATCGCGGAGACCAGGACGGGCAGGGCGGCGCAGAAGGCGACGATCCCGGCCTTGCCGGGGCTTCCCGTGGTGTCGAGCGCGAACCACGGGACGCCGATGAGTGTGAGCGAATTGCCTGTGATGGATACGGCGTTGGCGGTGAGGACGGTCGCGAGCGGGATCCGGTCCGCCTTCGCCGCGCCCGCCTTCGCGGTACCCGTGTCGCTTCCCCCCGGAGCGGTCATGCGGCCAGGGTGACCGGGCGGCGGTGCGCGGGCGTGGCCAGGCGCAGGCCCAGCTCCACGAGCCGCCAGCCGAGCTGGACACGGAGGGTGGGGCCGGGGAGGCGAGGGCCGGTGTCCGGCCGGGCGGTGGCCGCGGCCTCGCGGTGGAGTTCGGCGGCGTGCAGCTGGTGGAGCTGGAGGTGGATATCGGCGTGCATGACTCCGTGGTTCCTTCCGTCAGTTCTCGTGCTGCGGGAACGCGTGCAGATGGATCCGTACGCGCTCGGCGTCCGGGGCGTCCGACTCCTCGACGTCCCGGTAGCTCGCGATGAGGGCGTGCATCCTCGTGTCGAGCTCGCGGAGTCTCTCGGGGGTCAGGCGCAGCGTGAAGTCGCTCATGTCGGAGACGCCGACCCAGGCGTCGCCCCAGTCGTGCCGGGTGCCGAGGTAGGTGCTCAGCTCCTGGGTGTGGATGGTGGCGATCTCGTGGACGTAGAGGTCGAGGGCGCCGCGGACCTCGGGGTCCGGGTTGCGGGAGAGCGTCTCGTCGACGGTCACGCCCTGCTGGCCGGCCTTCCACCACCGCTCGCGGCCCTTGCCCCGCGTCGGGTCGTCCTCGACGAAGCCGTGGGCGGCGAGCTGGCGCAGGTGGTAGCTGGTCGCGCCGCTGGACTCGCCCAGTCGTTCCGCCAGTTGGGAGGCGGTGGCGGGGCCGTGGGCGCGAAGGGCGCGCAGCAGCTGGATGCGGAGGGGGTGGGCGAGTCCGCGCAGGGTGCGCGGGTCCAGGGGGCGGGTCGAGAATCCTTCGGGCTCGGGCATGGTCCGAGCGTAGAGTTGCAAAGGACCAGTTGCAAGGGATTCTTTGCAACTGGTCCTTTGTAACTACTGCGCGGGCCGGCCCGGCTCCTCGTGCGGCGCCTGCTCCTGTGCCGCCACGCGTACGCCGGCACTCCTGCCGCTACTCCTGTGCCGCCTGCTCCACCAGCGGGATGATCCGCAGCGGCACCGGGTTCTCCATCACGATCGCCGTCGACGCCCGCACGATCCCCTCGAAGGCGACCACCTTGTCGATCACCCGCTGGAGGTCCGCGTTCGAGCGGGCGACGAGACGGCAGAGCATGTCGCCGTGGCCCGTCGTCGTGTGCAGTTCCAGCACCTCCGGCACCGTCGCCAGGTGCTCCCGCACGTCCGCTCCCTGCCCCTGCTTGATCTCCAGGGTCGCGAAGGCCGTCACCGGGTAGCCCAGGGCCGCCGGGTCCACCTGGGGTCCGAAGCCCCTGATCACCCCGCTCGCCTGGAGCCGGTCGAGCCGCGCCTGCACCGTGCCGCGCGCCACCCCCAGCCGCCGGGAGGCCTCCAGGACCCCGATGCGCGGCTCGCGCGCGAGGAGCCCGATCAGCCGGCCGTCCAAATGATCGATCGCCACAGCGGTCTCCCCATGGTCAGGATGTACAAGTCGCACGGCCATACTCGCCCGTCACTGTGCAACATGACCAGCAGATCAACGAACTCTTGCGCACCTTGCAGAACGGCGGGACATTGCTGCCATGACTGAGACCATCGATCACACCCCCTCCACCGCGCGTAAGGCCGATCCCTTCCCGGTCAAGGGAATGGACGCGGTCGTCTTCGCCGTCGGCAACGCCAAGCAGGCCGCGCACTACTACTCCACGGCCTTCGGCATGAAGCTCGTCGCCTACTCCGGACCGGAGAACGGCAGCCGCGAGACCGCCAGCTACGTGCTCACCAACGGCGCCGCCCGTTTCGTGTTCACCTCCGTCATCAAGGTCTCCACCGACCGGGGCCGCTTCCTCGCCGACCACGTCGCCGAGCACGGTGACGGCGTCGTCGACCTGGCGATCGAGGTGCCGGACGCGCGTGCGGCGTACGCGTACGCCGTCGAGCACGGTGCCACCGGCCTCACCGAGCCGCACGAGGTGAAGGACGAGAACGGCACCGTCGTCCTCGCCGCCATCGCGACGTACGGCAAGACCCGCCACACCCTCGTCGAGCGCTCCGGCTACGACGGCCCCTACCTGCCGGGCTTCGTCGCCGCCAAGCCGATCGTCGAGCCGCCGGCCAAGCGCACCTTCCAGGCCATCGACCACTGCGTCGGCAACGTCGAGCTCGGCCGGATGAACGACTGGGTCGGCTTCTACAACAAGGTCATGGGCTTCACGAACATGAAGGAGTTCGTGGGCGACGACATCGCGACCGAGTACTCGGCGCTGATGTCGAAGGTCGTCGCGGACGGCACCCTCAAGGTGAAGTTCCCGATCAACGAGCCCGCGATCGCGAAGAAGAAGTCGCAGATCGACGAGTACCTGGAGTTCTACGGCGGCGCCGGCGTCCAGCACATCGCCCTCGCCACCAACGACATCGTCGCCACCGTGCGCGCGATGCGGGCCGCGGGTGTCTCCTTCCTCGACACCCCCGACTCGTACTACGACACCCTCGGCGAGTGGGCCGGCGAGACCCGCGTGCCCGTCGAGACCCTGCGCGAGCTGAAGATCCTCGTCGACCGCGACGAGGACGGCTACCTGCTGCAGATCTTCACCAAGCCGGTCCAGGACCGCCCGACCGTCTTCTTCGAGATGATCGAGCGCCACGGCTCCATGGGCTTCGGCAAGGGCAACTTCAAGGCGCTGTTCGAGGCCATCGAGCGCGAGCAGGAGAAGCGCGGCAACCTCTAGACACCCGTTCGCACGGTGAGGGGCCCGGGGCCACACCCCGGGCCCCTCACCGTGCGCCACAGACCGGGCCGACCCGGGCGCCCGCGGCCGACGCAGGGTGGCCGGGACGGCCCTGGGCGTCCCGGCGGGACACGGGGCTCGTCCGGGACGCCCCACCTCTCCGCCGATGCCCGCGCGCCCCGCCCGTCCTACTGCGTCGCGGGCGTCGCGGGCTCGGCGGGCTTCGCCGACGAGTCCGCCGGTTCCGCCCCGGCCGGGTCCGCCTTCGCCGGTTCCGCGGCCTCCGCCGGCGCCGCCGCCTTCCGCGGTGTCTCGGGCTCCGGGCGGAGCTCCTTCGGGGGTTCGTCCGAGGGCTCGCCCAGCGCCGCCATCGCCTGCGTCGCCTTCGGCGCGAGCAGCGGCGAGAAGTGCGGGTTGATCCGCAGCGCCTCCGCCAGATGACGCCGGGCCGGGCCGGACCGCTCAAGAGCCCGTTCGATCTCGCCCCGGTGGTACGTGAACAGCGCGCTCCGCAGCCCCTCGTCCGTGGCCCGCTTCGCGTACTCCAGCGCCTCCCCGGTCGCGCCCGACCGGTGCAGCGCCCATCCCAGCGCGTCCGCCACCCGCACCGAACGGTGCCCGCGCGCCCACTCCGCCCGCATCCGGGCGACCGCCGCCGCCGGGTTGCCGTGGTCCGCGTCGAGCAGCGCGAGGGTCACCCCGCCCTGCGCCCAGGTGCCCGTCCGCAGCCGCTCGTACAGGGCCCGCGCGTCCGCGTCCCTGCCCAGCGACTCGTACAGCTCGCCGGCCTCCAGGAGGTACTCGGGCAGCGGCAGCCGGGCCAGCGCCGCCCGCCAGTCGCGCACCGCCTCGTCGGTGCGGCCCAGCGCCGCGAGCGCCCGCGCACGGCCCGCGAGCGAGGGCCCGTGGTCCCGTACGAGCCCCAGCGCCGCCCCGTACCGCACCAGTGCCTCGTCCGGTTCGCCCCGGTCCCACGCCAGGTCCCCGAGCCGCGCGAGCGAGGCCGCCTTCTCCGCGCCCGTCTCCGCGAGCGCCACCGCGTCCAGGGCCGCGAGGTCGGCGTCCTCGCGCCAGCCGCGGTCCCGGTAGGTCTGCGACGCCCTGCTCCGTACCACCGCGCCCCCGCGGAGCCCCTCCAGGCTCTCCATCGCCTTCTGGGCCGCCCTGTACTCCCCGAGACCGTTGTACGCGTCCATCAGGACCGGATACACGGGCCAGCGGCGCGGATCGGCCTTCCGGACCTTCTCGCCCCACTCCTTCGCGGACCTCCAGTCGCCGCGCGCCCCCGCGAGCGCCCCCAGCCCCAGCTGCGCGGCGAGATTGCCCCCGGCTGCGGGCTTCTCGGCGAGGGAGCGCCGCAGCGCCTTCTCGGCCCGCGGATAGTCCCGTACGTCACCGAGGCGCGTCCCGCGCTCCGTGTACGCCGCGCCGAGCTCCGCCCACGACGCCTCGTCGTCCGGATGGGACCGCAGCCACTTCTCCCGGTCGGTGATCAGCGCGACCAGGTCGGGCAGCGCGGCCTGCGCGCCCGCGTGCGCCGCGATCGTCGCCCGTTCCGCCGGTCCGGGCGGGGGCGGCGGCCCCTGGCCGACGAGCTCGGGGACGTACAGCAGCGCCGTCGCCGCGAGCACCGCGCCCACTCCGGCCGCCAGGACCGTCCTCGACACGTTCTGCGTCTTCATGGCGCTCACTGTGCGCCCGCCCGCACCTGTACGAAGAGCACACGAAGCGCCCGCCCCGGCGGGTTCACACCGATGGCCCCGGGTGCCAGGCTGGAGGCATGGACGATCTTCTGACGCGGCTGCGCGCCGGGCTCCCCGCCGAGGCGCTGCTCACCGACCCGGACGTGACCGCCTCCTACGCGCGCGACATGGCGAGCTTCTGCGAGGCCGGCGCCCCCGCGGTCGTCGTGCTCCCGCGCACCGTCGAACAGGTGCAGCACGTCATGCGCACCGCGACCGAGCTCCGCGTCCCCGTCGTCCCGCAGGGCGCCCGCACCGGCCTCTCCGGCGGGGCCAACGCCTCCGAGGGCTGCATCGTGCTCTCCCTGGTCAAGATGGACCGCGTCCTGGAGATCAGCCCGGTCGACCGGATCGCCGTCGTCGAACCGGGCGTGATCAACGCCGTGCTGTCACGGGCCGTCGCCGAACACGGCCTGTACTACCCGCCGGACCCGTCCAGCTGGGAGATGTGCACCATCGGCGGGAACATCGGCACGGCCTCCGGCGGACTGTGCTGTGTGAAGTACGGGGTGACGGCCGAGTACGTCCTCGGCCTCGACGTCGTCCTCGCCGACGGCCGCCTCCTGACCACCGGCCGCCGCACCGCCAAGGGCGTCGCCGGGTATGACCTGACCAGGCTCTTCGTCGGCTCGGAGGGCAGCCTCGGCATCGTCGTCAAGGCCGTGCTCGCCCTCAGGCCGCAGCCTCCGGCGCAGCTCGCGCTCGCCGCCGAGTTCCCCTCCGCGGCCGCCGCCTGCGCGGCCGTCTGCGCGATCATGGAGCGCGGCCACACCCCGTCGCTGCTCGAACTCATGGACCGCACCACCGTCCAGGCCGTCAACAAGCTGGCGCGCATGGGACTGCCCGACACCACCGAGGCGCTGCTCCTGTGTGCCTTCGACACCCCGGACCCGGCCGCCGATCTGGCCGCCGTCGGGGAGCTGTGCGTGGCGGCGGGCGCCACCGAGGTCGTCCCGGCCGCGGACACCGCCGAGTCCGCACTCCTCCTCCAGGCGCGCCGGCTCTCCCTCACGGCCCTGGAGACCATCAAGTCCGCGACGATGATCGACGACGTGTGCGTGCCGCGGACACGGCTCGCCGAGATGCTCGACGGCACGGCGGCCGTCGCGGAGAAGTACGGCCTGACCATCGGGGTCTGCGCGCACGCCGGCGACGGCAACACCCACCCCGTCGTCTGCTTCGACCACACCGACGAGGACGAGTCGCGGCGGGCGCGGGAGTCCTTCGACGAGATCATGGCGCTCGGGCTCGCGCTCGGCGGCACGATCACCGGCGAGCACGGCGTGGGCGTCCTCAAGAAGGAGTGGCTGGCACGGGAGCTGGGGCCGGTCGGTCTGGAACTCCAGCGCGGGATCAAGGCCACCTTCGACCCGTTGGGCCTCCTCAACCCCGGAAAGCTGTTCTGACGACAGGGGCACGCCGACGACGGGCCCCGGGGGTACGGGGATCACAGCTCGCCGTCCTGCGACTCGTCCGACGGCCACGGGTCGCGCAGCCACAGCTCGTCGGAGATCGCGGTGGTCGCCAGGAGCTCGGCGAGTCCGTCGTCGATGCCGAGCCGCTCGGACTCGGTGCCCGGCGGCACCGCGCGCAGGGTCCGCTCCAGCCAGGCGGACACCTGCGCGGACGGGGCTTCGAGGAGGGCGTCGCCGTCGGGGGAGGAGAGCGCCATCAGGACGACCCCGCGGCCGTCGACCTTGGTGGGCCAGATCCGCACGTCACCGTGCCCGCACGCCCGGAACACGCCCTCGACCAGGAGTTCGCGTGCGAACGTCCAGTTGACCGGGTGGTCCGTGCCGATGTGGAAGGTGACGTGGACGGCGTACGGGTCGTCGGTGCGGTAGGCGAGCCGGGCGGGGACGGGGACGGACCGCTCGGGCGAGAGCACCAGCTTCAGCTCCAGCTCGCGCTCGACGGTGGTGTTGTCGGTGTTCTGCATGGTCGTTCTCCCTCTCGCGGACCGGCCCCGGGCGGGCCTTCACAGGGAGAGAGCGAGGTGCCCACGTCTCATTACGCGACTTCGGGAAGTTTTCCCGGGAAGTTTTCTCCGGGCCGGTTCCACGCCGGACGTCGGACGGAGGCGCCGCCCCGAACATCACCGGGAGTGATCGATTCCGGTACCTGTCCCCCCGAAGGCCTGCTTTCTCGCGGGCTCTTTGTTCCCTCGGGGACGTTCTTCGTTACTGTCCTCCTTGGGCGCGGCACGCCCGGCACGCGGCCGTGCGGATCAAAGGCGTTGTGACTGAACGGAGTCGGGGCAGTGGCTACTCCTCCTGGAGGCGGCGAAGAGGTACCGCAGGCGGGGTACTACCCGGACCCGTCCATTCCCGGGTACATCCGGTTCTGGAACGGGGGAGCCTGGGTTCCCGGTACGAGCCGGCCCGCCCCTCGGGACGGCGAGGTCCCGCCGCTTCCGCCCGCCTCGGCGATCCCGGCCGGACCGATCCTGGCCTCCGGCCCGACGCCCACCCCTGTCTCCGTCCACGCGGACCGGCCCGAGCCCGTACAGCCGGCGCGGCAGCACCAGGAGCAGCAGCACCAGCACCAGGACCAGGGCCAGGACCAGCAGGGCCACCGGCCCGAGCCCGTACAGCCCGAGCCCGTACAGCCCGAGCACCGGCAGCAGCAGCGTCCGCAGCCCGCTCCCGAGCCCGGCCCCGGGCGGCCCGCCGTCTCCGCGCCCCCTCAGGTCCAGGCGCCCGCTCACGTCCCCGCCCAGGCCCAGGCTCCCGCCTCCCTCCCCGTACCCGCGGTGGAGGAGACCGGACCCGTCTTCTTCGACGAGGAGCCGGTCGCCGCGGAACCCGCCTCCGCCTGGCAGGCGGACACCTCCCGCCAGACCGGCTTCGGCGGCGACCGCGACCAGAAGGTCTCCTGGGGCGCGCCCCGGAGCCCCGACCCGCGCACCCCGGCCGAGTGGCCGGTCGCCGGTGCGAGCGAGCCCGCCGAGGCGGGGACCGCGGCTCCGGCGCGTGCGGTGGACCCCCGGGCGTCAGGGACGGCCGGGCGGCTCGGCGGAATGCCCGTCACACGGATCCCCACGCCCGCCCAGACGCCGCAGCAGCCCCAGCCGGACCCCCGGCCCCAGCCGACTCCCCAGCAGGCTCCTCGGCCGACTCCGCAGCCGGCCCCCGAGGCCGTAGCGGCTGCCCCGGCACCCGCGCCCGCCCCCGCGCACCGGACGCCCGCCCCGTCGCCCGCCGCCCCCTCCTGGGCCCAGCAGCCTCAGGCACAACAGCCGCAGGCTCCGCAGCCCCAGGAGCAGCAGCCGCCCGTCGTCCCCTGGAAGCCGCCCGTCGACGACCTCTTCGTCCAGGCGGCCCGCGCGCAGGCCTCGGCGCGCCCCGCCGGGCTCGGCAGGCGCCTGTTCGCCCGGATCATCGACACCGTCGTCCTGGGGGCGCTCGTCGGCGCCGCCTCGTTCCCGTTCGTGACCGCCGCCCTCGACCACATCGACGGCAAGATCGAGGCGGCCAAGCAGTCCGGCGCCACGGTCCAGGTCTGGCTGCTGGACGCCACGACCTCGGTCCAGTTCGGTATCGCGCTGGCCTCGCTGTTCGTCATCGGCGTGCTGTACGAGGCCCTGCCCACCGCCAAGTGGGGCCGGACGCTCGGCAAGAAGCTGTGCGGGATCGAGGTGCGGGACATCGAGGCGCACCAGCCGCCGAGGTTCGGTGCCTCCCTGCGCCGCTGGCTCGTCTACAGCGTCCTGGGGCTACTGGTCGTCGGCGTCCTCAACGTCCTGTGGTGCCTCTTCGACCGGCCCTGGCGCCAGTGCTGGCACGACAAGGCCGCCCGTACCTTCGTGGCCCGCTGAGCCCGCGGCGGGCCGCCCGGCCCCCGGCGGCCCGGAGCTCCCCGGCGGACGGGGATCCCCCGATGGCCGGGGGTCCCCCGAACGGGCGGTGATTCCTTGCGGGGGTGCCGCGCCCGGGATGCACTGCCCCCATGAGCACCGATCAGCCGCCGTCCGGCCAGCCGCCCGAGGAGGACCCCTTCCTCAAGAGGCCGCAGGAGCCTCCGCCGCCCTCCGCGGGCCAGCCGCCCCCGCCGGGGCCGCCGTCCGATCCGCCGCCGGGAGGCCCGCCCCCTGGAGGCCCGCCGCCGGGAGGTCCCCCGCCGGGAGGCCCGCCGCCGGGTAATCCGTACGGCCCCACCGGCGGCTCCCCGTACGGCCCCACGGGCGGCTCCCCGTACGGCAACGACATGCCGCCGCCCCCGCCCCCGTACGGTGGCTACGGCGCCGGCTACGGCGGGACCGACCCGCTCTCCGGGATGCCGCCGCTCGCCGAGTCCGGCAAGCGCATCATCGCCCGGATCATCGACTGGCTGATCATCGCGATCCCGCTGGCGATCATCGGCATCCCGTTCGACATCTACTCGCGGGCGACCTCCGACGGCAACGACTTCGGCGACACGGTCAACAGCCTCAACGGCGGCAGCCAGTTGGTCTTCCAGCTGATCACCATTGTCGCGTATGTCGCCTACGACACCGTGATGGTGGCCAAGAACGGCCAGACCCTCGGCAAGAAGTGGATGAAGCTGCGGGTCGCGATGCTCAACGACGGCTCGACGCCCCCGATGAGCCAGTCGCTGCTGCGCGCCGTCGTGCTGTGGCTGCCCGCGCTGATCTGCTGCGCCTGCCTGTGGCCGCTGCTCCTGCTGATCCTGATCCTGGTCGACAAGCCCTACAAGCAGGGTCTGCACGACAAGGCGGCGAAGACGGTGGTGGTCTCCGCCCCGTAGGGGGAGGGGCTCGTCACGACCCGGTCCGGGTATCGGCCCCCGCGCCCACGCGCACGGTCGATACCCGGATCTTCTCGTTCTCCGGGGGAGCCTGAACGGTCTCCGGGCCCTTGACGGCGGGCGCCCGCACCGGCATCGTCACCGCAACGAGCAGTCCGAGCAGCAGGCCGGCGAGGCTGATCACCGCGATGCCCGAGGTCGTGGTCGTGCCCGAGAGCAGCAGCAGGGCGACGGTCGCGAGGACGACGGTGGCCGAGCCGTAGGCGAGTTGCGCGGCGTTCGGACGCTGCATGACAAATACCGCCCTCTCAGGACAACGGTCGGCTCTGGGCCCGGCTCTATGACAGTGGATGCCCGGGCGGACCAAACGTAAGCGTGACCTAACCCACGGTGCCGGGTGCACGGGGGGCGCACGGAGTCATCCGGGCGGGCAAGTGCCGCCGTCAATGCGCTCGTTGAGGTTCGCGGGCCGGCCGGGCGGCGAAGGCGGAGTGTCCGAATATCGGAATCAGACTCCCACATAGTGCACTTGGTCTGTGCAAGTCAAGATCTGTCTTTTCTCGTCTCCCTCCGGTCGAATGTCGTCACTTGTGACGCGCGACCCGCCGGACGGACACCCCACCTTCGGTCCGAGAACGCGGGCGCCGGGGAGGACATATCAAGTGACCAACAGACGACGGGCGATCAGAACGTCCGCAGTCGTCGTGGCGCTCGCGGCCACCGCCGCCACCGCCTCGACCTTCACCACCGCATGGGCCGACAATCACGGCAGCGTGACGCCGGCCGATGTCCGTCACGACCCGGCGCTCGGCGCCGGCATCGACAAGACGGCGGTCGACCACGACCTCGACGGCCCGTTCAGCAAGCAGCAGGAGCAGCAGCGCAAGGCTGCCCTGGAGCAGGTGCTGAGCGGCGAGTCGAAGGTGGAGCGCCGCGGTGGCTCCCAGGTGGTCAAGCTCGACAGCAAGAAGTACGTCGAGCTCGGCCGCGAGAAGACCGACAAGATCTTCACGATCCTCGTCGAGTTCGGCGACAAGGTGGACACCACCACCCTCGTCGACCGTGCCGACGACGACACGACCGAGCCGAAGCCGAAGTTCGGCGGCACGCCCGGTCCCCTGCACAACCAGATAGCCGAGCCCGACCGTGTGAACGACAACTCCACGGCGTGGCAGGCGGACTACGACCAGAAGCACTTCCAGGACCTGTACTTCGGCACCGGCAAGGACGCCAAGGGACAGCCCAAGCAGTCGCTGAAGACCTACTACGAGAAGACCTCGTCCGGCCGTTACTCGGTCGACGGCGGCGTCTCCGACTGGGTCAAGGTCGAGTACAACGAGGCCCGTTACGGCTCGAACTACTGCGGCAACACCAACTGCGCCAACGTCTGGGACGCGGTACGCGACGGCGTCACCGCCTTCGTCGCCGACCAGAAGGCCAAGGGTCGCACCGACGCCCAGATCAAGGCCGACATGGCCCAGTACGACCTCTGGGACCGGTACGACTTCGACGGCGACGGCAACTTCAACGAGCCCGACGGGTACATCGACCACTTCCAGATCGTCCACGCGGGCGAGGACGAGTCGGCGGGCGGCGGCGCCCAGGCGACCGACGCCCTGTGGGCCCACCGCTGGTACGCCTACGGCACCAACGCGGGCAAGACCGGTCCGGCGAACAACAAGGCCGGCGGCACGCAGATCGGTGACTCCGGCATCTGGGTCGGCGACTACACGATGCAGCCGGAGAACGGCGGCCTCGGCGTCTTCGCGCACGAGTACGGCCACGACCTCGGTCTGCCGGACCTGTACGACACCTCCGGTGCCAAGGGTGCCGAGAACTCGACCGGCTTCTGGTCGCTCATGTCCTCGGGTTCCTGGCTCGGCCGCGGCAAGGACGCCATCGGCGACCTGCCCGGCGACATGAACGCCTGGGACAAGCTCCAGCTCGGCTGGCTGAACTACACCAAGGTGGCGAACGAGGCTCGCGCCTGGAACTCCACGCACAAGCTCGGTGTGGCCGCGTACAACACGAAGAACCCCCAGGCGCTCCTCGTCGAGCTGCCGAAGAAGGCCGTCACCACCGATGTCGTCGCGCCCGCCGAGGGTGCCACGCAGTGGTGGAGCAACATGGGTGACGACCTCAAGAACACCCTGACCCGCTCCGTCGACCTGACGGGCAAGACGTCCGCCTCCCTGAACCTCAAGGGCTGGTACGACATCGAGCTCGACTACGACTACCTCTACACCGAGGTGTCGACCGACGGTGGCGCCAACTGGACGGCCCTGGACGGCACCGCCGACGGCAAGCCGCTCCCGCGCGACGCGAGTGGCGCCCCGGCGCTGACCGACGTCTCGGGCGCCCACAAGGAGCTCGTCTACGGCCTCGACGCCTACGCGGGCAAGAAGTTCGACCTCCGCTTCCGCTACCAGACGGACGGCGGCGCGGGCGGCAAGGGCTTCACGGCCGACGCCATCACGCTGACCGCCGACGGTGCCACCGTCTTCTCGGACAACGCCGAGAACGGTGACAACGGCTGGACGGCCAAGGGCTTCTCGCGCGTCGGCAAGGGCTTCACGAAGTCGTACGACCAGTACTACATCGCGGAGAACCGCCAGTACGTCTCGTACGACGCCACCCTCAAGGTCGGCCCGTACAACTTCGGGTTCACCGGTGACAAGTCGAGCTGGGTCGAGCACTACCCGTACCAGAACGGCCTGCTCATCTGGAAGTGGGACCTCTCCCAGAAGGACAACAACACCGCCGTCCACCCGGGCGCCGGTCTGATCCTTCCGATCGACTCCCACCCGACCCCGCTGAAGTTCAAGGACGGCAGCCTGATGCGCAACCGCGTCCAGGCCTACGACTCCACCTTCGGCACCTACCGGACCGACAGCCTTCTGCTTCACAAGGCCGACGTCGCGGCGTTCGTCCCGTCGCTGCCGGGCAACCCGGTCTTCGACGACCGCAAGGGCACGTACTGGCTGCAGGAGACCGCGCGTGCGGGTGTCCAGGTAACTGACACCAACACCAAGATCCAGGTCGTCCAGGAGCCGAAGAGCGGCGAGACGATCACGGTTCGCGTGGGTCCGTCCACGAAGTAACAGGTAAAACTGCAGGTCAAAGCATGATCGGCCGTCGCCCTCTAGCGGGCGGCGGCCGATCGTGTTTAGGTGCGTCTGGCAGTACAGACCGATGTTCTTATTGACAGTCGATCCACGGGGGAGTGGTTCCGCATGCCCAACGGAGGGTTCTGCAAGTTGCCGGGAGGCAGTGTGGTCGTCGCGATAGGGCTGCCCAGCCCGGCCCGCGACGGGGCCAGCGTCCGCTTCCTCGTCCACGCCGCCAACCGTGCCCGCGCCCTGACCCGGCTGCGGAACCTGGGGCTGCGAGCGGTCTACCTCCGGGGCAACAGCGAGCCGCCCACCCCGGACGAGATCACGGCCGTCCTGCACCACCCGGACGGGCTGCTGTGGAGATCGACCCCGGGCGCCGCCCAGGAGCTCTGGCACCCCGTACGGTCCCTCCCCAGGGAACCGGCGGCCTGACCCCGAGGGGTCCCGGAGGGGGCCCCGGCCCGGGCAGGACCGGGACCGGGACCCGGACGCGGACCCGGACCTCGCGGGTCCCTGACGGAGCCCGGGACCCGGTGTGCTCAGGCCACCACGGGCTTGCCGGTCAGCTCCACGCCCGCCGTCCGCAGCTCCTCCAGGGCCCGGTCCGTCGTCGGCTTCGAGACGCCCGCCGTCAGATCGAGCAGCACATGGGTCCGGAATCCCTCGCGGGCCGCGTCCAGGGCGGTCGCCCGGACGCAGTGGTCGGTGGCGATGCCCACCACGTCGACCTCGGTGACCTCCCGCTCGCGCAGCCACTCCGCGAGCGTCCGCCCGTTCTCGTCGTGCCCCTCGAAACCGCTGTACGCCGCGTCGTACGCGCCCTTGTCGAAGACGGCGTCGATCGCCCCGCTGGCGACGGCGGGCGCGAAGTTCGGGTGGAAGCCGACCCCCTCCGTACCGGCCACGCAGTGCACCGGCCAGGAGGTGACGAAGTCCGGCTCCTCGCCGGCCGGGGCGAAGTGCCCGCCCGGGTCGACATGGTGGTCACGGGTGGCGACCACATGCCGGTAGGAGGTGCCCGCCGTCTGGCCGACCAGGTCGGTGATGGCGGCGGCGACGTCCGCGCCGCCGGTCACCGCGAGGCTGCCGCCCTCGCAGAAGTCGTTCTGAACGTCCACAACGATCAATGCGCGGTGCATGGCGGGTGTCCTTAGCGCGTCGGGGGAGGGGTGGGTTCGAGCCTAGAGACTTCACCCTCCCACCGGGAGGGGGCGGGTCCGGTCCTCCCGGAGGAACCCTCCGGGAGGACCCCCACGACGTCTCCGTGGGTCCGGAGACCGGTCCGGGGCCGGTTCCGGACCGGCCGGGACCGGCCGGGGCCGGTCAGGCGACCGGCCCGGAGACCCCTACATGTACTCCGTCGGCAGCACCGGCTCACCGCGGGAGAGCTGGATCGCCGACATCGGCAGCCCGGCGCGGGCCGCGATGTGCCGGGACCGGGCGGCCTCCAGGGGCTCCCGGGCCACCACGTCACCTCCCTTGACCAGCTCGACCAGGAGCTGGTGGTCGGCGAGCTCCGGCGGGACCGGTCCGGTGCCCAGGACCTCCGCCTCGGCGATTCCGGACGCGTCGGGCCGGCGCGCCGCCCACTTGCGGCCGCCGACCGAGGCCTTGCCGCCCAGGGACTTCTTCGCGACCGGGGCGAGGGGCGCCTTGGGGTCGGCCGAGGTGGCCCGCGCGACCAGCTTGTAGACCATGGAGCAGGTGGGGTGGCCGCTGCCGGTGACCAGCTGGGTGCCCACCCCGTACGCGTCGACCGGCGCCGCCGCCAGCGAGGCGATGGCGTACTCGTCGAGGTCCGAGGTGACGACGATCTTCGTGTCCCGCGCGCCCAGCTCGTCGAGCTGGGCCCGCACCCGGTGGGCGACGAGCAGCAGATCGCCCGAGTCGATGCGGACGGCGCCGAGCTCGGGCCCCGCCACCTCGACGGCGGTACGGACGGCCTCGGTCACGTCGTAGGTGTCGACGAGCAGGGTCGTACCGCGCCCGAGGCTCTCGACCTGCGCCCGGAAGGCGTCCCGCTCGTTGTCGTGGAGGAGGGTGAAGGCGTGGGCGGAGGTGCCGACGGTCGGGATGCCGTAGCGGAAGCCGGCCGCGAGGTCCGACGTGGAGTCGAAGCCGCCGACGTAGGCGGCGCGGGAGGCGGCGACGGCCGCCAGTTCGTGGGTGCGCCGGGCGCCCATCTCGATCAGGCGGCGGCCGGAGGCCGCGGCCGACATGCGGGAGGCGGCGGCGGCGATGGCCGAGTCGTGGTTGAGGATCGAGAGGATCACCGTCTCCAGGAGCACGCACTCGGCGAAGGAGCCCTCGACGCGCAGCACGGGGGAGCCGGGGAAGTACACCTCGCCCTCGGGGTAGCCCCAGATGTCGCCGGAGAAGCGGTAGCGCCCCAGCCATGCGAGGGTCGGCTCGTCGACGATGCCGTGCTCGCGGAGGAAGCCGAGGACGGCGGGGTCGAAGCGGAAGTTCTCGACGGCGTCCAGGACCCGTCCGACGCCCGCGAGGACGCCGTAGCGCCGGCCCTCGGGCAGCCTTCGGGTGAAGACCTCGAAGACGGAGCGCCGGTCGGCGGTGCCGGCCCGGAGGGCGGCCTGGAGCATGGTCAGCTCGTACTGATCGGTGAAGAGCGCGGTCGACGGCACGTCCACCGGCAGCCCAAGGTCCGCAGCGTTCATGTCAGCGATGCTAGCGCAGAAATCGTCACTCTGACGATTTCTAGGCCGTACGTGTGCGGGAGGCCCTACCCGTTTGTGCGACGGGCCCCCCGGGGTGGCAGCATGGGGTGAGTGAGCGTCGCGCCTATTGAGATCGAACGTACGGAATCGGCCGAGGAGGTCTCCGCGGTCGTCGAACCGGACGTGCCCTGGGTGACCCTCGTGCACAACGATCCGGTCAACCTGATGAGCTACGTGACCTACGTCTTCCAGGCGTACTTCGGCTACTCCAAGGACAAGGCGCACAAGCTGATGCTCGACGTGCACCACAAGGGCCGCGCGGTGGTCTCCAGCGGCACCCGCGAGGAGATGGAACGCGACGTGCAGGCCATGCACGGCTACGGCCTCTGGGCGACCCTCACGCAGGACCGCGGCTGATGGCCGGCCGCTTCGAGACCCTGCCCGGCGGCGGTGCCGCCGTCGCCCTCGACGACGTCGAGATCTCCATCCTCCGCTCCCTCGCCGTCCAGCTCCTGGAGCTGATCGGGCCGGGCGAAGAGCCCGCCGCGGACGCGGACCCGCTGGCCGCGCTCTTCGACGAGGGCCCGAGCAAGCCGCCGTCCGACCCCGCGCTCAAGCGTCTCTTCCCCGACGCGTACGGGGACGACAGCGAGGAGCTGCGCGCGGCCGCCTCCGACTTCCGCCGCTACACCGAGAACGACCTGCGGGCCCGCAAGCGCGAGGACGCCCTCGTCGTGGTGCGCGCCCTGGACGGGCTCTCCGTCGACGCGGCGGGCGAGGGCGGCGCGGTCCTGAAGCTGACCGCGGACGAGTCCCGGGCCTGGCTCGGCGCCCTCAACGACCTGCGGCTGACCATCGGGACCCGTCTGGAGGTCACGGACGAGGAGGGCGAGCAGCTGTACCGGCTGCCGGACTCCGACCCCCGCAAGCCGATGGTGATGGCGTACCTCTGGCTCGGGGCGCTCCAGGAGTCCCTCGTCGAGACCCTGATGTCGTAGGACCCTCCCAGGGGCACCCCTCCGTCATGGGGTGTTCGCTCAGCGGACGCTCAAATCCGGATAACGAATGCGTTATCAGAGCGTCCGCTTTGCCGTCTTGCATCCCTTTTTCCCGGCGATTTCTGTGGCCTGCGCCACATGGAACTCCCTCGATCGCGCCCCGCCCCGTGATAAATCTTCACGACCGCTCGGGGACGCCACCCCTGTTCCCGAGGGCGCTTTGGCCGGCTGACCGCCGGTAGCACTCCATCCACATCCGGGGGGATCAGGATCTGATCCGCGGCAGACGCACTCGCAGTCGCGCGGATCAGCATGGAGAAAGGCGCATCACCATGACCTCTGTGCAGGTCGACAAGCAGCACGACGGCACCGACGGGGCCGTGGACGGCGGCGAGGGCTACCAGCGTGGCCTCGGCGCCCGGCAGATCCAGATGATCGCGATCGGCGGTGCCATCGGCACCGGCCTCTTCCTCGGCGCCGGCAAGGCCATCGCCAAGGCGGGACCCAGCCTGATCCTCGCGTACGCCATCGCGGGCCTGGTCATCTTCTTCATCATGCGCGCCCTGGGCGAGCTCCTCATGTACCGCCCCGTGTCCGGCTCCTTCGCGGAGTACGCACGGGAGTTCGTCGGCCCGTTCTGGGGCTTCGTGACCGGATGGACGTACTGGCTCTTCTGGGTCGTCACCGGCATCACCGAGGTCACCGCGGCGGCCACCTACATGACGTACTGGTGGGACATCCCGCAGTGGATCTCCGCACTGGTCTTCACGTTCGTCCTCTACGGCGCCAACCTGATCTCCGTGAAGCTCTTCGGTGAGCTGGAGTTCTGGTTCTCCATGGTCAAGGTCACCGCCATCATCGGCATGATCCTGATCTGCGCCGGAATCCTCACCATGGGCTTCTCCGACGCCGGCGACACCGCCTCCGTGACCCACCTGTGGGACCAGGGCGGCTTCTTCCCCACCGGCATCGGCAACACGCTGATGACCCTGCAGATCGTCATGTTCGCCTTCCTCGCCGTCGAGCTGGTCGGCGTCACCGCCGGCGAGTCCAAGGACCCCAAGACGGTCCTGCCCAAGGCCATCAACACCGTGCCGTGGCGCATCGCCGTCTTCTACGTCGGCGCGCTGATCATGATCCTGTCGGTCGTCCCGTGGACCGAGTTCCAGCCGGGCGTCTCCCCGTTCGTCGCGGCCTTCGAGAAGATGGGCCTCGGCGTCGGCGCCGCCATCGTCAACTTCGTGGTGCTGACCGCGGCCCTTTCCTCCTGCAACTCGGGCATGTACTCCACCGGCCGCATGCTGCGCGACCTCGCGCTCAACGGCCAGGGCCCGAAGGTCTTCACCAAGCTCACCAAGAGCGGCACCCCGCTGCTCGGCCTGACCTTCTCCGCCTCGCTGATGCTCGTCGGCGTCTGGATCAACTACGTCGCCCCCGGCAAGGCCTTCGAGTACGTCGTCTCCTTCGCCACCATCTCCGGCATGTGGGCCTGGATCATGATCCTGGTCTGCCAGATCCGCTACCGGGCCAAGGCGAACCGCGGCGAGCTCCCCGAGTCCGCCTTCAAGGCCCCGGGAGCCCCGTACACCAGCTGGTTCGCACTCGCCTTCATCATCATGGTCATCGTGATGATGGGCATCGACGAGGGTGCGCGGGTCTCGCTGTACGCCGCCCCGGTGTGGGGTCTGATCCTCGGCGTCTCCTACCTGGTCCTCAAGGCCCGCAACCCCGAGGGCGCCGCCTTCGCCAAGCGGTCCTGACAGGTCCCCGCGAGCGGTCGCCGCAGGTCGTCCCCAAGCGGCCCTGACCGATCGTCTCGGCATTCGGGCCGTCCCGTACCACTCCTCGGTACGGGACGGCCCGTCCGCTTATCCTGTCGGCATGCTGACCATCACCCGGGCCCTGTACGACCAGATCGTGGAACACTCCCGCGCGGACCACCCCGACGAGGCCTGCGGCGTGGTCGCGGGCCCGGTCGGCACCGGGCGCCCCGAGCGGTTCATCCCGATGCTCAACGCCGCCCGCTCGCCCACCTTCTACGAGTTCGACTCCGCGGACCTGCTCAAGCTCTACCGCGAGATGGACGACCGGGACGAGGAGCCCGTCATCGTCTACCACTCGCACACCGCGACCGAGGCCTACCCGTCCCGCACGGACATCTCGTACGCGAACGAGCCCCAGGCCCACTACGTCCTCGTCTCCACCGCCGACAGCGACGGCGCCGGCCCCTTCCAGTTCCGCTCCTTCGGCATCGTCGACGGCGTCGTCACCGAAGAGGACGTCAAGGTCGTCGAGGCGTACGACGCCTGAGAGACTGACCGGGACCAACGGGCGGCAGGAGCCAGGAAGCCGGTGTGAATCCGGCACGGTCCCGCCACTGTGACCAGCCCCCCCCCGGGGGCTGGGAGCCAGGAACTGACCTGCCGCCTCTCACCACCGATCGGGGACGTGGAAATCCCCGGAGGAGGCACTCCGCCATGACCCGGCCCCGCCGCGCCCTGCTGCCCGCCGCCGTCCTGCTCCCGCTGCTCGCCGCCTGCTCGGCCGCCCCCGGGACCCCCGCCGCGAAAACCGCACCGGGATTCCCGTACACCGTCACCAACTGCGGTGTGAAGACGACGTACCAGGCCCCGCCGCAGCGCGCGGTCACCATGAACCAGCACGTCACCGAGGTCATGCTCGCCCTCGGCCTGGAGAAGTCGCTCGTCGGCACCGCCTACCTCGACGACGCGATCCTCCCCGCGTACAAGAAGGCGTACGACAGCGTCCCCGTGCTCGCGAAGGAGTACCCCTCCAAGGAGGCCCTGCTCGCCGCGAACCCCGACTTCGTGTACGGCGGTTACTCCTCCGCCTTCACCGCCAAGGACGGCCGGAGCCGCGACGACCTGAAGCGCGCGGGCATCGACACCCGCCTCAACACCGAGTACTGCCCCTCCGGCGCGCCCTCCGTCGACGACCTCTACCGCGAAGTCCGCGAGACCGGCCGGACCTTCGGCGTCCCCGACCGGGCCGAGACCTGGATCAAGGAGGCGAAGACCACCGTCGCCGCCACCGAGAAGCGCCTCAAGGGAGTCGAGCCGGTCTCCGTCCTCGTCTACGACAGCGGCGACAAGACCGCCTTCACCGCCGGCGGGAAGGGCATCGGCAACGAGCTCATCACCCGCGCCGGCGGCCGGAACGTCTTCGCCGACCTCGACAAGGCCTTCGGCGACGCCACCTGGGAACAGGTCGTCGCCCGCAGGCCCGAGGTCGTCGTCATCTACGACTACGGCTCCACCACCGTCGAACAGAAGAAGAAGCGGCTCCTCGACGACCCGGCGCTGAAGGACGTCCCCGCGATCAAGAACCGCCGGTTCGCCGTCATGCCGCTCTCCGACACCGTCCTCGGCGTCCGCGTCCCCGCCGCCGTCGACAAGCTGGCCGCCCAGCTCCACCCCGCCCGATAGCCCCGGCGCGATGACAACCGCACTCCGCCCGGCCCGGACACCCGTCCGGGCCCCGGCCCCCGCGCGCCCCGTCCGGTACGCCCTCGTCGTCGCCGGACTCCTCGTCGCCCTCGCCGCCGCCGCGACCGCCTCGCTCGCCCTCGGCTCCGTCCGCATCCCGCCCGGCCAGGTGCTCGACGCCCTCACCGGGCGGTCCGGGCCCTCCCCGTACCGCACGATCGTCCTCGACGTACGGCTGCCCAGGGTCCTGCTCGGCGCGGTCGTCGGCGCCGGACTCGCCGTCGTCGGCGCCGTCCTCCAGGCCCTCGTCCGCAACCGGCTCGCCGACCCCTTCCTCCTCGGGATCTCCTCCGGCGCCTCCGCCGGAGCCGTCCTCGTCCTGGTCGTGGGCGGCGGAGCGGGCCTCGTGGGAGGCGTGACCACCACCGTCGCCCTGCCCGCCGGCGCCTTCGCGGGCGCCCTGCTCGCCCTCGTCCTCGTCTACGGGCTCGCCCGCCGCGGCGGCACCATGACCGGCACCCGGCTCGTCCTCGCCGGAGTCGCCGTCTCCTACATCCTGTCCGCCCTCGCCACCCTGATCCTGGTCGTCGCCGGACGCCCCGAGCAGTTCCAGGAGGCCATGTACTGGTCCCTCGGCGGCCTCGGCAGCGCCCGCTGGGACACCCTCGCCCTGCCCGCCGCCGTCCTCGCCCTCGGCGTCGGCGTCCTCCTCACCCTCGCCCGCCCGCTCGACCTGCTCCTCGTCGGCGAGGAGGAGGCCACCGTCCTCGGCCTCGACACCGCCCGCTTCCGCGCCGCCGTCTTCGTCCTCGCCTCCCTCGTCACCGCCGTCATGGTCTCCGCGAGCGGAGCCGTCGGCTTCGTCGGACTGATGGCCCCGCACGCCGCCCGGCTCGCCGTCGGCGCCCCGCACCGCCGGCTCCTCCCGGTCGCCGCCCTCGGCGGAGCACTCGCCCTGGTCCTCGCCGACCTCGCCGCCCGGACCGTCGCCGCGCCCCAGGACATCCCCGTCGGCGTCCTCACCGCGCTCACCGGCGGCCCGTTCTTCCTCTGGCTGATGCGCCGCCGCCCGGGCCCGGAAGGAGCGGCCCTGTGACCGAACTGCGCCTGCACGGCCTCTCGTACGAGGAACGGCTCCGCGCCGTCGACCTCACCGTCCGCCCCGGCGAGACCGTCGGCCTCATCGGCCCCAACGGCAGCGGCAAGACCACCCTCCTGCGCTGTGTCTACGGCACCCTCGTCCCCACCGCCGGCCAGGCCCTCCTCGACGGCGACGACCTCCACGCCCTCGGACCCAAGGCCCGCGCCCGCCGCGTCGCCACTGTCCCCCAGGACAGCGCCACCGAGTTCGAGCTCACCGTCCGCGAACTCGTCGCCCTCGGCCGCTCCCCGCACAAACGGTTCTGGGAGGGGGACACCGGCGCCGACCGGGAGCGCGCCGATGCCGCCCTCGCCCGCGTCGGCCTCGGGGACCTCGCCGACCGCCCGTACCCCACCCTCTCCGGCGGCGAACGCCAGCGCGCCCTCGTCGCCCGAGCCCTCGTCCAGGACCCGGCCCTCCTCGTCCTCGACGAGCCCACCAACCACCTGGACATCCGCCACCAGCTGGACGTCCTCGCCCTCGTCCGCACACTGGGCACCACCAACCTGCTCGCCCTCCACGACCTCAACCTGGCGGGGGCGTACTGCGACCGGATCTACGTCCTGGAGCGCGGCCGGGTCGTCACCGGCGGCACCCCCACCGAGGTCCTCACCCCGGCCCTCCTGGAAGCCGTCTACGGTGTGGATGCCGAGGTCATCCCGCATCCGAGGACGGGCAGCCCGACCGTCCTCTACCAGCACCGTCCGGCAGTCGGGCAGGAAGTATCCACCATGTGAGATCACATTCCGGAACCCGGACCGGGAATCGATACGATGAGCCCATGGTTTCCCACGACGTGAGCGAAGAGACTCCGGGCACGCCCCTGCTCGTTGCGCGCCTGCACGTCGACCTGTGCCGCCTCGCCAGCGCGATCTGTCCGATCCGCGCTGCGCTCTGAGCGACCGGCCGAGCGCACTTTCGTACGACCCCCCTCCGCGCGGGGGCCCCAGCAGCGCGCCCACCACGCCACTTCCGACAGGAGCCCACGCCATGGCCATCGAGGTCCGCATCCCGACCATCCTCCGCACCTACACCGACGGCGAGAAGGCCGTCGAGGGCAGCGGCGCCACCCTCGCCGAGCTCTTCACCGACCTGGAGACCCGCCACAACGGGATCGAGGCCCGCATCGTCGACGGCGGCAAGCTCCGCCGCTTCGTCAACGTCTACCTCAACGACGAGGACGTCCGCTTCCTCGACGGCATCGACACCAAGCTCACCGACGGCGACAGCGTCACGATCCTGCCGGCCGTCGCCGGTGGCATGGTCTGATCCACATGCGCTACGACTCCTCGCTGGCGGCGGTCGGCAACACGCCGCTCGTCCGCCTCCCCCGGCTCTCGCCCTCGGACGACGTCCGCATCTGGGCGAAGCTGGAGGACCGCAACCCGACCGGCTCGGTCAAGGACCGCCCCGCGCTCCACATGGTCGAGCAGGCGGAGAAGGACGGCCGCCTCACCCCCGGCTGCACCATCCTGGAGCCGACCAGCGGCAACACCGGCATCTCCCTCGCCATGGCCGCCAAGCTCAAGGGCTACCGCATCGTCTGCGTCATGCCCGAGAACACCAGCGAGGAGCGTCGCCAGCTGCTCGCCATGTGGGGCGCGGAGATCATCTCGTCCCCCGCGGCGGGCGGATCGAACACGGCGGTACGCGTCGCCAAGGAGCTCGCCGCCGAGAACCCGTCCTGGGTGATGCTGTACCAGTACGGCAACCCCCACAACGCCGGTGCGCACTACGCCACCACCGGCCCCGAGATCCTCGCCGACCTGCCGTCCATCACCCACTTCGTCGCCGGCCTCGGCACGACGGGCACCCTGATGGGCGTCGGCCGCTACCTGCGCGAGCAGAAGCCCGACGTCAAGATCGTCGCCGCCGAGCCCCGCTACGACGACCTCGTCTACGGCCTGCGGAACCTCGACGAGGGCTTCGTACCGGAGCTGTACGACGCCTCCGTCCTCACCACCCGCTTCTCCGTCGGCTCCGCGGACGCCGTCACCCGCACCCGCGAACTCCTCCAGCAGGAGGGCATCTTCGCGGGCGTCTCCACGGGCGCGGCACTGCACGCGGCCATCGGCGTCGGCAACAAGGCGGTGAAGGCGGGCGAGAGCGCGGACATCGCCTTCGTCGTCGCCGACGGCGGCTGGAAGTACCTGTCGACCGGCCTCTACACGGCGGCGACGACGGAAGAGGCGATCGCCTCGGTCCAGGGACAGCTCTGGGCGTAGGAGCGCGGGGGCCCGGGTGCCGGCCACCCTTCCGCAGGACGGGACGGGCGGGCACACCGGAACGGCGAGCCGAGCCGCGCCCCCGGTGACTGAACCCGCACCACCCGGCCCGGTGACTGAACCCGCACCACCCGGCCCCGCGGCCGGCTAGCGCGCCAGATGGCGGACCTGGTCCCAGAGGACCGGGTCCGCCATCCCCACTTTCCGCCGGAAATCCGACACCGGCACCTCCCGCAGCTCGTCCGTCTCCAGGAAGCTCGGCCGGCCCTGCGCGTCACCCACCGCACCCGGCGGCAGCGCGATCACGCCCGGCCGCTCGTCGTGGTACTTGCTGGTGATCTTGGCGACCAGCGCGGTGTCCCCGTGCAGCGCGAGCACCAGACACGGCCGGTCCTTCGAACCCGGCCCGTCCTCGAAGGGCACGTCCGCCCACCAGATCTCCGTCGCCTTCGGCAGTCGCGACGGAGCCTTCCGGGGCCCGGCCGGCCGGCCCGGCGGCCGGGTCCGCTCCGGCGCCCGGGTCCGCCCCGAGGGCCGCCGGCCCGTCGGCCGGCGCGACGAGCGCCGCCGTCCGTCGGCGAGCGCCACGACCAGTCCGATCACCAGGACCGCGACCAGCGCGGGCCACCACGACGTGTCCATACCTCAAGACGGTACCGGCGCGCGCCTCACTCCGCCGCAACGGCCCGCCATCCATCCGAACCGGTGACAGAGCCCGTGAGTTCGCCCACAACGGGCCACCGCGAAGGAGCGACAGGCCCTCGTGCGCCTTACGCTCGACAGACCGCACAGCCTCCCCCTTCCTCAGCGCGCTTTCCGTATCCGTCCACGGAGGTTCCCGCTCCATGAAGCTCACCGTCGTCGGCTGCTCCGGGTCGTTCCCGTCCGCGGATTCGGCCTGTTCGAGCTACCTCGTCGAGGCCGACGGCTTCCGGCTGCTCCTCGACATGGGCAACGGCGCCCTGGGTGAGCTGCAGCGACACATCGGTCTGTACGACCTCGACGCGATCTTCCTCAGCCATCTGCACGCGGACCACTGCATCGACATGTGCGGGTACTTCGTCGCCCGCTACTACCGGCACGAGGGCGGGCGCTGCGACGCGATCCCCGTCTACGCGCCGGAGGGTGCCGAGCAGCGGCTGACCACGGCGTACGCGGACACCCCGTCCCCCACCTCGATGAGCGAGGTCTTCGACTTCCGCACGCTGAAGTCGGAGGCCTTCGAGATCGGACCGTTCTCCGTCCGTACGGAGAAGGTCTGCCACCCGGTCGAGGCGTACGGCATCCGTGTCGAGCACGGCGGCCGCTCGCTCACCTACTCCGGGGACACCGGGGTCTGCGAGTCGCTGCACAAGCTCGCCGAGGGCACGGACCTCTTCCTCTGCGAGGCCTCCTTCACCCATGGCAAGGAGGACATCCCGGCCCTCCACCTCAACGGCCGGGAGGCGGGTGCGGAGGCGACGCGCTCCTCGGTGGGCCGGCTCGTCCTCACCCACATCCCGCCGTGGACCGACGGCGAGCAGAACCTGGCGGACGCGCGCCAGGTGTACACGGGCCCGTCGGAGCTGGCGAGACCGGGCGCGGTCTACGAGGTCTGACGTTCTTTCGCACGTACGGGGAAGGCCCCGGAACCTGGACGGTTCCGGGGCCTTCCCTTCGTACGGGAGGGGACTCACGCCTTGGTGAGGTCCTCGAGCTCCTCGTCGGACTCGCGGCCCGGCGTCGGGAGGTTGAACTTGGTGATCGCGAAGCGGAAGACCACGTAGTAGATCGCCGCGAAGACGAGACCGATCGGGATGATCAGCCACGGCTTGGTCGCGAGGTTCCAGTTCAGCAGGTAGTCGATACCGCCGGCCGAGAAGGTGAAGCCCGCGTGGACACCGAAGGCCCAGGTGACGGCCATGGACACGGCCGTCAGGACGGCGTGGATCGCGTACAGGACCGGCGCGATGAACATGAAGGTGAACTCGATCGGCTCCGTGATACCGGTGACGAAGGAGGTCAGCGCGAGCGAGACCATCATGCCCATCACGGCCTTGCGGCGCTCGGGGCGAGCGGCGTGGGCGATGGCGATCGCGGCGGCCGGGAGGCCGAACATCATGATGGGGAAGAAGCCCGACATGAAGATTCCGGCGCTCGGGTCACCGGCGAAGAAGCGGTTGAGGTCACCGTGGACGACCTCGCCCGCGGCGTTGGTGAAGTCACCGATCTGGAACCAGGAGACGGTGTTCACGAACTGGTGCATGCCGACGGGGATCAGCGCGCGGTTGATGAGACCGAAGAGGCCGGCGCCACCGGCACCGAGGCCGGTCATCCACTCGCCGAAGTTGGAGATGCCCTCACCGATGGGCTCCCAGACCAGACCGAACACGACACCGACGATGGTGCCGACGAAGGCCATGATGATCGGGACGAGACGGCGGCCGTTGAAGAAGCCGAGCCAGTCGACGAGCTTGGTCCGGTGGAACTTCTGCCACAGGACGGCCGCGATGAGACCCATCAGGATGCCGCCGAGGACACCCGGGTTGTTGAACTTCGCGGCGACGTCGACGCCCTTGTTGGCGGTCGTGTTGACGACGGCCTCGGCGACGGGGAAGGCCTTCAGCACATTGCTGTAGACCAGGAAGCCGACGAGCGCGGCCAGGGCGGTGGAGCCGTCCGCCTTCTTGGCGAAGCCGATGGCGACACCGATGCAGAAGAGCAGGGGCAGATTGTCGAAGACCGCGCCGCCGGCGGTGGCGAAGACAGAGGCGACCTTGTCCCAGCCGAGACCGTCGGCGCCGAAGACGTCGGGCTGGCCGAGACGGAGCAAGATACCCGCGGCCGGCAGAACGGCGATCGGCAGCTGCAGGCTGCGACCGACCTTCTGCAGGCCCTGGAACAGGCCGGATCCGCGCTTCTTCGCGGGAGCGGCGGCCTGGGCGGTGGCCGTACTCATCAACTTCCTCCAGAAAGGCAAGGCGCCGCCAGGGACTGTGAACACGGGGGGGAGGCGACGTCTCATGGAACGCGGTGGTCTGGACCGCGTGGTCTACACCAATGAGTGGTGTAGACCAGTTGTAGCACGTGTGACTTAGATAAGGAACCTTCGAATTTTGTGTGCTCAGCCATAGCTGGAAATGCACGACATAAGGCCCCCGGACCGTCAGGTCCAGGGGCCTTTCGCGGGTCTTACGGGAGGGGCAAAAGCCCTGAAACGGTCAGGCTCCGGCGAGTGAGCGCGGCACTACCTGACGTTGTCGAGCCGCCTCACTTGACGTTCTCGCGCTCCATCTCGTCCCCCACCTCGTCCGGCTCGCGGCCGGGGGTCTGGAGGTCGAACTTGGTGATCGCGAACCGGAAGATCACGTAGTACACGACGGCGAACCCGAGACCGATCGGAATGATCAGCCAGGGCTTCGTGGCCAGGTTCCAGTTGATCACGTAGTCGATCAGCCCCG
This sequence comes from Streptomyces sp. NPDC017246, assembly GCF_044331325.1. Classification (NCBI taxonomy): domain Bacteria; kingdom Bacillati; phylum Actinomycetota; class Actinomycetes; order Kitasatosporales; family Streptomycetaceae; genus Streptomyces; species Streptomyces sp. NPDC017246. The sequence continues at coordinate 123,906 of NZ_JBIRMW010000015.1, forward strand.
CCGAGAAGCTGAAGCCGTCCTTCACTCCGAGCGCCCACGTCAACGCCATCGAGACACCCGTCAGCACCGCGTGGACCGCGTACAGCAGCGGCGCGATGAAGAGGAACGAGTACTCCAGCGGCTCCGTGATGCCGGTGACGAACGAGGTCAGCGCCACCGACAGCATCAGACCGCCGATCTCCTTGCGGCGGTGCGGCTTCGCGCAGTGGGTGATCGCCAGCGCCGCCGCGGGCAGCGCGAACATCATGATCGGGAAGAAGCCCGTCAGGAACTGACCGGCGTTCGGGTCGCCCGCCAGGAACATGGGGATGTCACCGTGGACCACCGTGCCGTCCGGCTTCGTGTACGTGCCGAACTGGAACCAGATGGGCACGTTCAGGAACTGGTGCAGGCCGATGACGAGCAGCGCCCGGTTCGCCACGCCGAAGATGCCCGCACCCCATTCGTCGAGCCCGACCAGCCAGTCGCTGAAGCTCTCCAGGGCGTCACCGATCGGCGGCCAGATCCACAGACAGACCGCGGCGAAGGCGATCGCCACGAACGTCATGATGATCGGGACGAGACGGCGGCCGTTGAAGAAGCCGAGCCAGTCGACCAGCTTCGTCCGGTGGTAGCGCTGCCACAGGTACGCGGTGAGCAGACCCATCACGATGCCGCCGAAGACACCGGGGTTCTGGTACGTGTAGCCGGCGAAGGAGTCGTCGGTACCGAGGCAGCCGCCACCGATGTCGGTCGTACCCGTCGGGCAGTCCTTCGGGAACTGACGCAGCACCGTGTAGTAGACGAGGAAGCCCACGACGGCCGCGAGCGCGGTGGAGCCGTCCGACTTCTTCGCCATGCCGATCGCGACACCGATGCAGAACAGCAGCGGCAGACCGAGGCTTCCGTCGAGGAGGGCGCCGCCCGCGCCCGCCATCACCTTCGCGACGTTGTCCCAGCCGAGACCGTCCGCGCCGAAGACGTCCGGCTGCCCGAGCCGGTTGATGATGCCCGCGGCCGGCAGGACGGCGATGGGGAGCTGGAGGCTGCGCCCCATCTTCTGCAGCCCCTGGAAGAGTCCGCCCCACACGGACTTCTTCGGCCGCGCCGCGGCGCTTTCGGTACTCATCGGCGTCCTCCCTGCCCGGGAACGACCCGGGTCCGCGTCTCGTTGCACACTGGTGTAGACCAGTTGCGATAGGCTCCCCGGAGCCCACTGAGGACAGGCCGCCGGTGATCGTCATCATTCGGCAGAACGGCGGCACTCGCTCGCGAAGTTGGGCCAACCGTGGGTTACCGTGACAAAGCGGACCACAGGTGCGCCGAGATTCGCGTTCGCGCGAACGGAACGGACAGGGAGAAACACATGGCCACCAAGGCTGAGAAGATCGTCGCCGGACTCGGCGGCATCGGGAACATCGAAGAGGTCGAAGGCTGCATCACCCGCCTGCGCACCGAGGTCGTGGACCCCGCCCTCGTCGACGAGGCCGCCCTCAAGGCCGCCGGCGCCCACGGCGTCGTGAAGATGGGCACCGCGATCCAGGTCGTCATCGGCACCGACGCCGACCCGATCGCCGCCGACATCGAAGACATGATGTGAGCGACTGACACACGTCGGCCGAATCACGTCGGCGCAGGGCCCGTTCCGGCAGGGGAACGGGCCCTTCGTCATGGACGGACACAACGGAGGAACCCCCTCCCCGTGTCCCGCTAGGCTCGTCCCATGTCTCGTATCGACGGCCGTACCCCCGAACAGCTCCGCCCCGTCACCATCGACCGCGGATGGAGCAAGCACGCCGAGGGCTCCGTCCTCGTCTCCTTCGGCGACACCAAGGTCTTCTGCACCGCCTCCGTCACCGAAGGCGTCCCGCGCTGGCGCAAGGGCAGCGGCGAAGGCTGGGTCACCGGCGAGTACTCCATGCTTCCCCGCGCCACCAACACCCGCGGCGACCGCGAATCCGTCCGCGGCAAGATCGGCGGCCGCACCCACGAGATCTCCCGCCTCATCGGCCGCTCCCTGCGCGCCGTCATCGACTACAAGGCGCTCGGCGAGAACACCATCGTCCTCGACTGCGACGTCCTCCAGGCCGACGGCGGCACCCGCACCGCCGCCATCACCGGCGCCTACGTCGCCCTCGCCGACGCCGTCGCCTGGGCCCAGGGCAAGAAGCTCGTCAAGGCCGGCCGCAAGCCCCTCACCGGCACCGTCGCCGCCGTCTCCGTCGGCATCGTCGACGGCATCCCCCTCCTCGACCTCTGCTACGAGGAGGACGTCCGCGCCGACACCGACATGAACGTCGTCTGCACCGGCGACGGACGCTTCGTCGAGGTCCAGGGCACCGCCGAGGCCGAGCCCTTCGACCGCAAGGAGCTCAACGCCCTCCTCGACCTCGCGTCCGGCGGCTGCGCCGAACTCGCCGAGATCCAGCGCAAGGCCCTCGAAGGAACTCTCTGACCCCTCACCGCGTCATGACGGGCAACGGGCGCACGGATACGATCCGTGCGCCCGCACCAATGTCATGCACAGGGGGAGGACCCGCCTTGAAGCGCCGTCTCGCACTCGCCGTGGCCACGGCCGCCGCACTCACCACCGTCCTGAGCGGCTGTGGAGCCCTCGACAAGGCCATGGACTGCGTCAAGACCGCCGACGCGATAGCCACCTCGGTCACCAAGCTCCAGGACGCCGTCTCCAACGCCTCCAACGACGCCACACAGATCGAGGAGTCCCTCAACTCGATCTCCACCGAGCTCGGCAACCTCAAGGACACCACCGACAACGCCGACCTCGCCAAGGCCGTCGACGACCTCACCAAGGGGGTCGACACCGTCCGCACCGCCGTCAAGAACGGCGACACCACCCCGGACATCACCCCCATCACCGACGGGGCCACCGAGATCGGCAAGGTCTGCACCCCGGGATAATCGACGGCATGACCCGTCTGATCCTCGCCACCCGCAACTCGGGAAAGATCACCGAACTCCACGCGATCCTCGCCGACGCAGGTCTCGACCTGGAACTCGTCGGCGCGGACGCGTACCCGGAGATCCCCGACGTCAAGGAAACCGGCGTCACCTTCGCCGAGAACGCCCTCCTCAAGGCCCACGCCCTCGCGCAGGCCACCGGCCTGCCCGCCGTCGCCGACGACTCCGGCCTCTGCGTCGACGTCCTGAACGGCGCCCCCGGCATCTTCTCCGCCCGCTGGTCCGGCACCCACGGCAACGACCGCGCGAACCTGGACCTCCTCCTGGCCCAACTCTCCGACATCGCCGACGAACACCGGGGCGCCCACTTCGCCTGCGCGGCGGCCCTGGCCCTCCCGGACGGCACGGAACGAGTCGTCGAAGGCCACATGCCGGGCACGCTCCGCCACACCCCGACGGGCACGAACGGCTTCGGCTACGACCCGATCCTCCAGCCGGAGGGCCACGAGATCACCTGCGCGGAACTGACCCCGGCGGAGAAGAACGCGATCAGCCACCGCGGCAAGGCGTTCCGGGCGCTGGTGCCGGTGGTGAGGGAGCTGCTGGGCTGAGGGCCCGTATGCGAACGGCCTGCGAATCGATCCTTCGATTCGCAGGCCGTTTCTGTGCGGCGGAAGGGATTCGAACCCTCAAGCCCGATCAAGGGCCACAGATCCTAAGTCTGCTGCGTCGCCATTGCGCCACCGCCGCTCGCTGCGTGTCATCGTACCGGGCGCCACCCCGGCACCACGTCGTGGTGGTCGCATGGCAGTCGGGGCACAGCAGCCTCAGGTTGGTGGCGGTCCGGTGCCCCCCCCATCGCGTCCCTTCCCCTGTGCGGATCTCGTACGGACCAACGACCCGAATATCGGACGGCCACGTCATATCGCGTACGAAGGGCACGAGAACGGCCCGCGCCGGGATGGCCGGTGCGGGCCGTTCGGGGGTGTGGGTCAGAACTTCGGGTCCGGAGTCTGGGACATGACCAGTTCCGCCGCTTCCTCCGGGGTCTCCACCGACGGCGGGGAGCCCTCCAGGGGCTGCTGGGCCGTCTCCTTCATGCAGGCCACCGCGATCACTCCGACGAGCGCCGCGCCCATCGCGTAGTACGCCGGCATCAGGTTGCTGCCGGTCGCGCCGATCAGGGCCGTGATCACCAGCGGGGTCGTACCGCCGAACAGGGACGCCGACAGGTTGTAGCCGACCGAGAGGGAGCCGTAGCGGACGTCCGTCGGGAAGAGCGCCGGGAGCGCCGCCGACATCGTGCCGAGCATGCAGACCAGCGACAGGCCGAGCATCAGCATGCCCGCCGTGATCGCCGCCACGCCGCCCTGCCCGATCAGCAGGAACGCGGGCAGCGACAGGAAGAGGAAGCCCAGCATGCCCGCCATCAGTACCGGCTTGCGCCCGAAGTGGTCGTTCAGCCGGCCGACCTGAGTGATGATCAGCATGAGGAGGACCATCACGCCGAGCAGGATCAGCAGCCCGTGGGTCTCGCTGTAGCCGAGCTCGTCGGAGAGGTACGTCGGCATGTACGACAGCAGCATGTAGTCGGTGATGTTGTACGCGCCGACCAGCGCGATGCACAGGATCAGCGTCGGCCACTGCTGCCGGAAGATCTTCGCCAGGTCGCCCTTGGCGGAGGTCTCCACCGCGTCCGCCGCCTCCGAGGCCCGCGCCGACTCGCTCTCCAGCTTCTGGAAGGCGGGCGTCTCGTCGAGCCGCAGCCGCAGGTAGAGGCCGACCAGGCCCAGCGGGCCGGCCACGAGGAACGGCACGCGCCAGCCCCACGCCTCCATCGTGTCGGAGCCGAGCCAGGTGGTGAGTGCCGTCACGAGGCCCGCCGCGGCGACGTATCCCGCGAGGGTGCCGAATTCCAGGAAGCTGCCGAAGTAGCCCCGGCGGCGGTCGGGCGCGTACTCGGCGATGAAGGTCGAGGCGCCGCCGTACTCGCCACCGGTGGAGAAGCCCTGGAGCATCCGGAAGAGGATCAGGAGCAGGGGTGCCCAGAAGCCGATCGAGGCGTACGACGGGATCAGGCCGATCGCGAAGGTGCCGACCGCCATGAGGATCATGGTCAGCGCGAGGACCTTCTTTCGGCCCAGCCTGTCACCCATCGGGCCGAACACCATGCCGCCGAGCGGACGGACCAGGAAGGCGACCGCGAACGTCGCGAACGACGACAGCAGCTGGACCGTGTCGTTTCCGGAGGGGAAGAAGACGTGGCCGAGGGTGACGGCGAGGTAGGCGTAGATGCCGAAGTCGAACCACTCCATGGCATTGCCGAGCGAGGCCGCCTTCACGGCTCTCTTGACCGCCGCCTCGTCGGTCACCGTGATGTCGGTCCGCCGCAGCCGGGGCTGCCGACGCCGGGTGACGGCCCTGAACAGGTGCGGATGGCGCCTCTGGGCCTCGGGATCGGCGGCGGGGTCGTCGCGGTCTGTGGCCGGCATGGCCGTACGTCCTCTCTCCGGGAAAACTCCAGAGGACCTTCTGCACGGTCATGCCGTTCACAAACGGGAACCGCCCGGGAATGGGACGTGCGTCACGTCGCATGGGACGTGCGTCACGTCGCACGGGGCGTGTGTCGCGGCGCCCCCGTCCCGGGCCCGGCCCCGTGTCAGGCCTCGATCGAGAGGTCCCTGAGGATCTTGGCGACGTGTCCGGTGGCCTTCACGTTGTAGAAGGCGTGTTCCACCTTGCCGTCCTCGTCCACGACGACCGTCGAGCGGATCACGCCCGTGACCGTCTTGCCGTACAGCTTCTTCTCGCCGAAGGCGCCGTACGCCTCCAGGGTCTTCTTCTCCGGGTCGCCGACCAGCGTGACCTTCAGGTTCTCCTTCTCGCGGAACTTCGCCAGCTTCTCCGGCTTGTCCGGGGAGACGCCGATGACGTCGTAGCCCGCGGCCGCGAGCACGTCCAGGTTGTCCGTGAAGTCGCAGGCCTGCTTGGTGCAGCCGGGGGTGAGGGCGGCCGGGTAGAAGTAGACGATGACCTTGCGGCCCTTGTGGTCCGCGAGGGAGACGTCGTTGCCGTCCGCGTCGGGCAGGGTGAAGGCGGGGGCGGTGTCGCCGGGCTGCAGTCGCTCGCTCATGGCTCTCCTCGGGATGGTTCGCGTACGCGTTCAGAGCCTAATGGGGGTCTGGGACGACCCGGAGGCGACAGAACTGACAGACTGTCCATCAACGACCGGATCACGACTACGGAGGCAGCGCGGTGTCGGACGCCAGGACCCCTGCGCAGATCGAGGCGGACATCGTCCGCCGGCGCGAGCAGCTCGCCGTCACTCTCGACGAGATCGGCATTCGGGTGCACCCGAAGACGATCATCGGGGACGCGAAGGCCAAGGTCGCCTCGACGGTCGACCAGACCGCCGGACGCGCCTTCGTCGCCGTCAACCGAGTCGTCTCGGATGTGAAGGCACGTTTCACCGATGAGGAGGGCGCGCCCCGCCTGGAGCGCGTGGTGCCGGCCGCCCTCGTGGCCGTGGCGGTGATCGGGCTGCTCGCCGTGTCCTCCCGCAAGGGCAGGGGATGACCCCTCCCCGCCACGGGCGTCACCGCCGGGCAGGTAGGTTCACTCCGTGAGCGAGAACACGCACGACAAGCTGCCCATCCGGATGCTCCACGACCGGGTCCTGGTCCGCACCGACTCCCCTGAGGGGGAGCGGCGTTCGGGCGGCGGCATTCTGATTCCGGCGACCGCCGCCGTGGGGCGTCGGCTCGCCTGGGCCGAGGTGGTCGCGGTCGGTCAGAACGTCCGTACCGTCGAGATCGGCGACCGGGTGCTCTACGACCCCGAGGACCGTGCCGAGGTCGAGGTGCGGGGCGTCGCGTACGTCCTGATGCGGGAGCGCGACCTGCACGCGGTGGCCGCGGACCGGTTCCAGGGCACGACGGACTCGACCGGGCTCTATCTGTAGCGGTGGCTTCTCCGGAAGGCCCTGGTGACCACGGTCACCAGGGCCTTCCGTCGTTTTTTGCTAGCCTGGGGACACCCGACGAGACGCGCCGTACCGGGATTCCGACAAGACGACGCACCCCTGTTGTTCCGTCTCGCGGAGGTGTTGTCGTCATGGCCTGGGTTCTTCTTGTCGTCGCGGGTCTGCTGGAAGTCGGCTGGTCGATCGGGATGAAGTACACCGACGGCTTCACGCGGCTCTGGCCCAGTGTGTTCACCGGGGCGGGGATCGTCGCCTCCATGGTGCTGCTGTCGCATGCCGCCAAGACGCTGCCGATCGGTACGGCGTACGGCGTGTGGGTCGGGATCGGCGCGGCCGGTGCGGCGGTGCTCGGCATGGTGGTGCTGGGGGAGCCGGCGACCGCCGCCCGGATCTTCTTCGTCTGTCTGCTCCTGGTCGCCGTGGTGGGGCTCAAGGCGACGTCGGGTCACTGACCTGGGAGAACGAGGCGGCCTCGGGTCATCGGCCCGGAGGAGCGGGGCGGCTTCCGGTCGTCGGCCGGGGCCGGGGACCGGGGCGGGGCGGTCCGGGGTTGCGCGAGTCCGCTCTCGGGCCGCGCGAGGCCGCTCCCGGGCCCGCCTCGCCCGTCTCGTAAGTCTCTCCGGCCGCATCGGGCCTGTCGGGCCTGTCCGTGGTGTCGGGTCCGGCGGGCCGCTTGGTCCGCTCCGCCGTGACGGCCTCCTCGACCCTGCCCGTGCCGTCGGTGCCGTCGGTGCCGTCGTTCCGGTCCGTGCGGTCGGTTCCGTCGGCGCCCTCCGGGCCGTCCGGCGTCGGCGGGACCGGGGGCAGCGCCTCCGCCCCCGGCATCAGCCTGAGGTCGAAGTCCCGTGGTGCCGCGTCCGCCAGTGCCTCCCGGGTGAAATGGGCCCAGATCTCGGCGGGTGCCCCGCCGCCGTTGACCCGGGACTCTCCGAGGGCTCCGTACAGGGGTTCCTGTCGGCCCGACTCCGGGTCCTGGCCCATCAGGGCGACGACCGTCGCGAGTTCCGGGGTGTAGCCGGCGAACCAGGCGGCCTTGTCGTCCTCCGCCGTGCCCGTCTTGCCCGCCGCGGGCCGGCCGGCGGCCTGCGCGGCCGTTCCGCTGCCGACCTCGACGACGCTCCGCAGGATCGACGTGGTCGTGTCGGCGGCCTCCCGGCTCACCGCCTGCCGGGTCTCGGCGGCCGGTGCCGTCAGTTCCCGGTCGTCCCTGGTGACGCGTTCGACCAGCGTGTACGTGCCGTGCCGGCCGTGCGCGGCGAGGGTGGCGTACGCCGTCGCCATGTCGAGGACGCTGGCCGTGGCGGGGCCGAGCGCGATGGAGGGGGAGGCGGTGAGGTCGGGGGTGGAGCCGGGGAGTCCGAGGGCGATCGCGGTCCGCCGTACGTGTCCGGGGCCGACGTCGACGGCCATCTGGGCGTACACGGCGTTCACCGACAGATCGGTGGCGGCGCCGACGGGGATCTCCCCGTAGTTCTCGTCGTCCTCGTTGGCGGGGTCGTACGGGCCGCCGTTCCAGCCCTCGACCGGGCGCCGGTTGCTTCCGTCGTACATCGTGTGCGGGGTGATCGGTTCGCCGTGCTGGGTCTGGGCCCCGCTCTGGACGGCGGCCGTGAAGACGAAGGGTTTGAAGGTGGAGCCGACCTGGTAGTCGCGGCGGGTGGCGTTGTTGACGTACTGCTGGGTGTAGTCGACGCCGCCGTACATGGCGAGGACCTTGCCGTTCTCGGGGTCGACGGCCGCCGCCCCGACCCGTACGTACCGGTCGGCGGGGGCGCGCGTGGGGTCGAGGCGGGTCATGACCTGTTCCTCGACGGCCTGGACGAGCGCCTCCTGTTTGGCGGGTTCGAGGGTGGTGGTGATGCGGAAGCCACCGCCGGCGAGGGTCTTCTCGTCGACGATGCCGTGGTCGGTGAGGTACTCCTCGACGGCCTGGACGAGATAGCCGCGCTGTCCGGAGAGACCGGTGGCGGGGCGGGCGGTCTGGGGGGCGGGGAAGCGGGCGTCGGCGCGGTCGGCGCGGCTGAGCCAGCCCTCGGTGACCATGCCGTCGAGGACGTAGTTCCAGCGGGCGACGGCCTTGGCGCGGTTCTCGGGGTGGGTGGTGACGTCGTAGGCGCTGGGGGCTTTGAGGAGGGAGGCGAGGTACGCGCCCTCGGCGGTGTCGAGGCGCTCGACGTCCTTGCCGTAGTAGGCGCGGGCGGCGGCCTGGACGCCGTACGCGTTCCGTCCGAAGTAGCTGGTGTTCAGATAGCCCTGGAGGATCTCCTCCTTGCTCTTCTCGCGGCCCAGCTTGATCGAGATGAAGAACTCCTTCGCCTTGCGGCTGAGGGTCTGCTCCTGGCCCAGGTAGTAGTTCTTGACGTACTGCTGGGTGATGGTGGAGCCGGACTGGCGGCCCTTGCCGGTGACGGTGTTCCAGGCGGCGCGGACCATCGCCTTGGGGTCGACGGCGCGCGAGGTGTGGAAGTCGCGGTCCTCGGCGGCGAGGACGGCCTGCCGGACGGTGAGCGGGACGCGGTCGAGCCGTACGTTTTCGCGGTTGACCTCGCCGTCCCGGGCGAGGGGGCTGCCGTCGCGGTAGAGGTAGACGTTGGACTGGGCGACGGCGGCGGAGTTGGCGGGCGGGATCTCCACGAGGAGGTAGCCGGCGACGAAGGCGCCGGCGAGCAGCAGGGTCCCGAGGAGGAGCAGCCCGAAGAGGGTGCGCAGGAGGCGGCGGGGCCGGCGCTTCGGCGCGGGGGATGGCTTCGGTGAGGAGAGGGTGGGGTCCCTCGGCTCCCAGCTCGTCGGGCGGGCTGGCCGGGGGGCGTCGGAGTCGCTCGTGCCGGAGGAAGGGGACATGGCATCCCATATTGCCCCCAAGGTGACGAAACTCCTGAATACGACCCGAAGCTGACGGGAAATCCGGTCGCGGTGTCGGCGCGGATCCCGCTAGGGTCGTGCGCTTCGGCGTTTTTCCGTGTTTGACGGACTTGGTGTCCTACGTACCGGAAGGGGGAGCGGCATGCTGCGGCTGTACGTGACGGTGGCCGCGGGCGGGTTCCGGCGCCATGCCACCTATCGGGTGGCGACGGCGGCGGGTGTCTTCACCAACACCGTCTTCGGCCTCATCCTGTCGTACACGTACATCGCCCTCTGGGACGAACGCCCGCAGCTCGGCGGCTACTCCGCGGACGACGCCCTCGCCTACGTCTGGATCGGGCAGGCGCTGATCACGGTCTGCGGGATGATGGGCGGCGGCTTCGAGGACGAGCTCATCGATCGGATCAGGACCGGTGACATCGCGGTCGACCTCTACCGGCCCGCCGACCTCCAGATCTGGTGGTTCTCGGCCAATCTGGGCCGGTCCGCCTTCCAGCTGCTCGGCCGCGGGGTCGTCCCGATGGCGATCGGCTGGCTCGCCTTCCGCTTCACGCTGCCGTCCGGGCCGGGAGCCTGGCTCGCCTTCCTGGTGGCCGTGGCGCTGGGCTCCACGGTCAGCTTCGCGATCTGGTACCTGGTGGCGATGAGCGCGTTCTGGCTGATGGACGGTCAGGGTGCGGTGCAGGTCGCCTGGCTGGGCGGCCTGTTCTTCTCGGGGATGCTGCTCCCGCTGAACGTCTTCCCGGGCGCGCTCGGCGAGGTCGCGCGAGTGCTGCCGTGGGCGTCGCTGCTCCAGGTGCCGGCCGATGTGTACCTGGGGAGGTACGAGGGCTGGGCGCTCGCGGGGGCGTACGCCTTCCAGGGCTGCTGGGCGCTGGTCCTGTTCGGCGCGGGGCGGGCGGCGCAGGCGGCGGCGACACGGAAGGTGGTGGTGCAGGGTGGCTGAGGCCTCGCGGGTGGAGGGAGCGGAGGGGGTGGACGCGGGTCCCGGAGGGCGTACGGAAGAGCTCGGCGGCGACTCCGAAGGAGGCACGGACGGGCTCGGCGGCGACTCCGAAGGGTGCGTGGACGGGCTCGGCGGCGGTTCCGGAGGGCGTACGGAAGGGGTCGGCGGCGACTCCTGGGAACGTCCGGACGGGCTCCTCGCCGACTCCTGGCGTACGTACGGCATGGTCGCGGGCATGTGGATCCGCTCCACGATGACGTACCGCTCGTCCTTCGTGCTCACGCTCGTCACCGGCTTCTGCGTGACCTTCTTCGACTTCGTCGTCATCATCCTGATGTTCGGCCAGGTGGAGGGCCTCGGCGGCTTCGCGTTCGCGGAGGTCGCGCTGCTGTACGGGACGGCGGGCACGGCGTTCGGGATCGCGGACCTGACGATGGGCTCGCTGCAGCGGATGGGCAAGCGGGTCAGGGACGGCTCGCTCGACACGTTCCTGATGCGCCCGGCGCCGCTGCTCGCGCAGGTCGCGGCGGACAAGTTCGCGCTGCGGCGGTTCGGCCGGATCCTCCAGGGCCTTTTCGTCCTCGTCTGGGCCCTGGTCCTGCTGGACGTGGAGTGGACACCGCCGAAGGTGCTGCTGCTGCCGGTGACGGTGGTCTGCGGGGCGGTGATCTTCGCCGCGTTGATGGTGCTGGGCGCGTCGGCGCTCTTCTGGATGCAGGACGCGACGGAGGTGACGAACGCGTTCACGTACGGCGGGAACACCCTCCTCGGATACCCGCCGACGATCTTCGCCCAGGACCTGGTGCGGGGCGTCGTGTACGTCGTACCGCTGGCGTTCGTGAACTGGCTGCCCGTGCTGTACGTCCTCGGCCGGCCGGCCCCGGCCGGGGTGCCGGAGTGGGCGGCGTTCGCCTCGCCGCTGGTGGCGGCGGTCTGCTGCGGGGTGGCGGCGCTGGCGTGGCGGGCCGGAATCCATTCGTACCGATCGACAGGAAGCTGAGGCGGGCGTGCCGTTCATCGAACTGGACGCACTGGAGAAGACCTTCACGGTCCGCCGGAAGGCGGGCCTGTTCCGCCGGGAGAAGCGAGAGGTCCGGGCGGTCGACGGCATCAGCTTCGGCGTCGAGCGGGGCGAGATGGTCGGCTACATCGGCCCGAACGGCGCCGGGAAGTCGACCACGATCAAGATGCTGACCGGCATCCTCACCCCCACCGGCGGCCGGCTGCGGGTCGCCGGCATCGACCCCTCGCGCGAGCGGACCCGGCTGGCGCAGCGGATAGGGGTGGTCTTCGGGCAGCGGACGACGCTCTGGTGGGACCTGCCGCTGCGGGACTCGTACCGGCTGATGCACCGGATGTACCGCATCCCCGACGCCCGCTACCGGGAGAACCTCGGCCGCTGCGTGGAGCTCCTGGAGCTGGGGGAACTCCTCGACGTACCGGTACGGCAGCTCTCCCTCGGCCAGCGGATGCGCGGCGACATCGCGGCCGCCCTCCTCCACGACCCGGAGGTGCTGTACCTGGACGAGCCGACGATCGGCCTGGACGTCGTGTCCAAGGCGAGGGTGCGGGAGTTCCTCGGCGACCTCAACACCACACGGGGCACCACGGTCCTCCTGACCACCCACGACCTCACCGACATCGAACAGCTCTGCTCGCGCGTGATGGTCATCGACCACGGACGCCTGATGTACGACGGGGGACTCGCCGGCCTGCACGCCGTGGGCGAGAGCGAACGGCTCCTGGTGGTGGACCTGGAGCGGGAGCTGCGGCCGATCGAGGTCCCGGGAGCCCGCTTCGTACGGTCGGAGGGCCCCCGCCAGTGGCTGGCCTTCCCGGCCACCGCATCGGCGGCTCCGCTGGTGGCGGCGGTGGCCGGGGCGTATCCCCTGATCGACCTGTCGGTGCGGGAACCCGACATCGAGACGGTGATCGCGAAGATGTACGGGGGAACTCGGGAGGACCGCCGGGAGTCCCTCAGGTAGGGAGGCAGTCGATGGTGAGTTTTTCGTACACGGCGGCGGACGAGGAAAAGAGCAGAGGCGTCCGCCGCATGAAGACGCTGGCGACGGCGCTGCTGCTCGCCGTGGCGGTGATCTACGCCCTGGCGACCTGGGCCGAGAACTCGGGCTGGGGGGCCTGGACGGGCTATGTCGCCGCGGCGGCGGAGGCGGGCATGGTCGGCGCGCTCGCGGACTGGTTCGCGGTGACGGCCCTGTTCCGGCACCCGCTGGGCCTGCCGATCCCGCACACGGCGATCATCCCGACGAAGAAGGACCAGCTGGGCGCGTCACTGGGCCAGTTCGTGGGCGAGAACTTCCTGTCGGCCGATGTCGTACGGGGCAGGCTGGCGGCCCTGGGCATCGGCGCCCGCCTGGGCGGCTGGCTGTCGGACCCGGCCCACGCGGACCGTGTGACGGCGGAACTCTCCACGGCCCTCCGCGGCGCGCTCACCGTCCTCCGCGACTCCGACGTCCAGGCGGTCGTCGGCGAGGCCATCACCCGGCGGGCCGAGGCGGCCGAGATCGCGCCCGGCCTCGGCAAGACCCTGGAGAGGATCGTCGCCGACGGGGCCCACCACCGGGCCGTCGACCTGGTCTGCACCCGCGCCCACGACTGGCTCGTCACCCACGGGGAATCCGTGATGGACGCGGTGCAGGGCGGCGCGCCCGGCTGGACCCCGCGCTTCGTGGACCGCCGCATCGGCGAACGGGTCTACAAGGAACTCCTCCGCTTCGTGACGGAGATGCGGGACATGCCGGGCCACCCGGCGCGCGGCGCGATCGACCGCTTCCTCGGCGACTTCGCCGCCGACCTCCAGGCCGACACCGACACCCGCGCCCGCGTCGAACGCCTCAAGTCCGACCTCCTGGCCCGCCCCGAGGTCCAGGACATCATCGCCTCGGCCTGGTCGTCGGTCCGCAACCTGATCATCGCGGCGGCCGAGGACGACCACAGCCAGCTCCGCCTCCGCGCCCGCGCCTCCCTGATCTCCCTCGGTAAGCGCCTGTCGACGGACTCCCGCCTCCAGTCGAAGGTCGAGGGCTGGGCGGAGGACGCGGCGGCGTACGTGGTGACGACGTACCGCGGCGAGATCACGTCCCTGATCACGGACACGGTCGCAGGCTGGGACGCCACCCAGACCTCGAAGAAGATCGAGGCGAACATCGGCCGCGACCTCCAGTTCATCCGCATCAACGGCACGGTGGTGGGAGCACTGGCGGGGCTGCTGATCTATACGGTGAGCCATGGGGTGGGGGGCTGAGGGGGCTTGTGCACACTCCGCCCCCGGGCGGGGTCAGCCCCGGTCGCGGGTGACGGCCCAGGAGGCGGCGGCCATGCCTCCGGCGACGGAGAACACCGCGGGCCAGGCCCCGATCTTCTTGGCCAGCGGATGGGACCCGGCGAAGGCGGCGACGTAGGCGGTCCCGAGCCCGGCAGCCACCTTGGCCCCACCGACCTGCTGCCACTCCCGGGCGGCGACAGCCCCGGCCCCCGCCAGCACGACCCCACCGAGGGGCCGCTTCTTGGTCCAACGCGCCACGGCGTAACCCCCCACGAGTCCGGCGGCGGCGATGACGGGGGAGGGGATGCGGGGCATGGGGGGGCCTTTCGCTCGGCTTGGTTGCCCTTCGAGCCTACGAGGGGGCGCGGGTGTGTTCCCCGCCGGGCACCGACATGGGCTCGTTACGGGCGGGCGTGGCGCATGCGGGGCACAGGGTCTCGTCGGCGAGGGGCCGGAACAGCATGGGCTGGGTGTGGTGGCCGGCGCACTCGCGTGTGCCTTCGAGGCGGACGGAGAGCCGGATCCGTGTGGGGGCAGGTGTGGGCGGGGTCGGCAGAGCGCGGGGTGGGACGTCGCGGAGGAGATGGCGGACGAGTCCGCCGGGTCGGTGAACGGGCGTGCCGGTGCCGGGCAGGCCGCGTAGGACGTGCTCGTGGACGTCGGCGGACGAGTGCCCGGCGTCGAGCCAGCGGGCGGCGAGGCGGGTGAGCTCGTCGCGCATGCCGGGCGGGATGTGCCGCAGGGCGGGGGAGAGGAGGGGCAGCGCTCCGACGAGGGCGCGGGCGCCCTCGAAGTGAGGGTCGGCAGGCGTGCCGCCGACAGGTACGGGGGCAGATGCGGGCGCATCGACGGTCTCGGCCGGTTCGGCCGATGTGGCCGGCTCGACCGACTCGGCCGGAGGGTTGGAGGTGTCTACCCTCAGGTGTTTGTCTGGATGACCGTCGGTCGACGGGGTGGTCGGCCGACCGGCGGCCGGTTTCCGGGGACTCGGCGCGACCTGTGGGGATACGCGGTTCGTGCAGGTGAGGAGGCCGACGGCCTCGTCGGAGGTCAACGGGGTGCTGGAGACGAGCTGTTGGGTGACCCATCGCCCGCCGGGTCCCTGAACACGCCGTTCATGCACGAACCCCTCCTCCTTCAGCTGACGCTTGGCGCGGGTGAAGGCGCATCCCCCGATCCGGGCACGTCGGGCGGTCGCGGAGAACGACTCGCGCGCGTCGGTGGGGAGGGAGAGCTGCCAGGTCAGGAGCCGAACGGCGTCGGAGGTGAGCCGAGGATGCCGAATGATCTCGTGCGAGAACTGACTGAAGGCATGGGAGGGCGCGTTAAAGTGCCGGTAGATCACGGTGGAGTCCAGTTCCGCTAGTGGTTCAGGCCCTCGCAGATGGTTGGCGCCATCAGCGAGGGCCGTTTTGCGCGAACGTACAGCACGGAGAGTGCGCGAAGGGATGCGCGGAGTGAAGAGCGCTCGTGTGGGTGACCATGAAGAGGAGCGGCTGAACTCCATGTGCAGGTGAAGGGCGGGGCGATGAGGACGATCGGGCTGATCGGTGGGATGAGCTGGGAGTCGACGGCGGAGTACTACCGGCTGTTGAACGAGCTCACGCGTGACCGCCTCGGTGGGCTCCACTCGGCGCGGTGCGTGCTCTACTCGGTGGACTTCGCGGAGATCGAGCAGTTGCAGGTCCAGAACCGGTGGACGGAGGCGGGCGAGATCCTGGCTGCGGCCGCACGGGCTCTGGAGGCGGCGGGCGCGGACATGGTGCTGATCTGCACCAACACCATGCACAAGGTCGCCGACCAGGTGGAGACGGCGGTTTCGGTGCCTCTGCTGCACCTGGCCGACGCCACGGCGGAGGCGGTACGGGCGTCGGGCCTGCGCCGAGTCGGCCTGCTGGGCACGGCGTTCACGATGGAGCAGGACTTCTACCGAGGTCGCCTGGAAGTCGGCGGACTGGACGTACACACCCCGGACGCTGTTGGGCGCGAGATCGTCCACCGCGTGATCTACGAGGAACTCTGCCTGGGCATCGTGCGGGAGGAGTCGCGCGCCGCGTACCAGAAGGTCATGGCGGAACTGGTCGCCGACGGCGCTGAAGGCATCATTCTGGGCTGCACCGAGATCGAGCTTCTCATCGGTCCCGAGGACAGCCCCGTCCCGGTCTTCCCCACGGCACGACTTCACGCGGAGGCCGCCGTGAACGCGGCCCTGGCAGCCGAATAGCCCGGCAACGGCCGGGCACTACGGGCGAACCGGCAACGGAAGTGCGGGCGCGGCCGCCCTCTTTCCGAGTGTGGCGGCCTGCACCACCGCGTCAAGGGCGCTCCTGCGTCGCGTCGCTGCGCGATGGGCTGCGCCCACCCTTGACCCGGCGGTGCAGGCCGCCTTTTCACACTCGGAGGGCGGCCGAGGGCGTGACCACGCGGGGCTTCGGGCAGTGGGCGGCGTCGGGGTGCGTCTGCCGGTCGGTGGGGTGGGGCTTGGTTCGTGGCCGGGCGGGGTGGGCCGCTTTGCCTTGTTTCGGGGTGCGCGGTTGTTGATTGGGGCGGCCCGGCGGCGCTCAGCGTCTGCCCGCCGTCGTTGGGTGGGGATTCAGGCCCCGCTGGTCGCCCTCCGTGGGTGGTGGGAGCGGGCGGCGAGAGTTTCCTGCACTTTCATCGCCCGATAAGGGCGATTCGCCGTGATTGCCCGTCTCTCTCGGGCGAGTTACTCCGAGTTATGCGCAGTTACTCATGCCGCGACCCACCGGGAGTGACCAGCGGGGCCTGAAGCCCCGGACATCCCACCCACCCCCACTGCCTCAGCGCTCGGAGGCGTCTCGCCAGTAGTCCGTGAGCATCTCGCCCGGCCACGTCGGCTGAGTCACGGGTTCGCGAGGGAGCATCTCCTGGAACACCGCGACGAGATCGACGATCTGAGTGCCGTCGTCGGCGTCGAGGTCCACGACGTGCAGGTCGCGCCCGTCGACCTTGAGCAGCCTCGGAAAGGAAGTAGCCAGCCGGGCAGGACGGCGATGGTTGTGGTGGACGAAGGTGCCGGTCGCCGGCCACGCGGGGTTGTCGCGAGGGCTGCGGGCATGGAGCGCGACATCGTCCGGTGAACCAAGATTGAAGAACCATGTGACCTGGAGGTGCGAGAACTCCTCGATGCCCTGCAAGGTCTCGACGGGGAACTCCGGCCGCAGGCGGATGACTGATTCCACACCACCCTTGAAGTCGTCGAGCCGCCCGCTGTGGCCCCCGACCACGTCGGCGATGACGGGCACCTCGATGAACCGTGCAGGCACAGTTTGGCCTCTCTTACCGTCAACTCACTTATGAGATAGGGCGACTTCGACGCCGTCAGGTTACTCGTCGGAGCGCGATCCGGGCTCGCTCGTCCACGTCGGTGACGGAGGGGATTCCGCGATTGCGAAAGGGTGAAAGGACCGTACGCATGGTGGCGGCCGCCTCCCGTGCCCTACCGGACTGCACGCCGTCCATGGCGTCCAGGGCTTGGGACCAGGTGTGGCACGCCGCATCGATATTGCCCTGTCCGGCTTGAACGGTGCCCATGTAGCCGAGCGTGACAGCGTGGGTTCGACTGAAGGAGTCAGTCCTACGGTGTCGAACGCTGGCGCGGAAGTGACGCAGGGCGCCGTCGAGGTCTCTCAGAGCCCATAGTGTGCGGGCGGTTTCATGGGCGAGGGACGCCTCCTGGAAGAACCACACTCGCTGCGGTTCGTCGTCGCCTACCGCAGCCCGCCCGAGGTCGGATTCGGCTTGGCCAATCGCGGCGATGGCGTTTCGATGCTGGCCGTCCACGGCCAGCGCCCGCGCACGCACGATGCCGATCAGGGCTCGTTCGCGCGGGGTGGCGTGGTCGTATCTCTTGCGCTCGGTAGAGGCGGTGGCGAGGTCCAAGGCCGCTCTGATGTGCCCCAGATCTATGGCCTGATGGGCCATCGCCCGCAGGATGTGCCCAGCGAGGGGAGCATTGTCGGCTTCGGCGGCAAGCCGGAGGGCAAGGGTGAAGTAGCGTCGTGCGTACTCGTGTTCAGAGGCGTCGAAGCTCATCCAGCCAGCCACGTAGACTGCTTCGGCTGCTGCGGAGTACAGAGACCGCCGGGATTTCTCGCTGCTGAAAACTCCGCCGATGTACCGGGCGACATCGTCGACGATGTACTGGTAGAGGGCCGTTCGACCGTCGACACCCCCGTGGCGCTGATCGCGTCGGGCGAAGAACTCAGTCATCTCGCGAACGGCCCGCACTTCGATCCCGCCGACCTTCCGGTTCGGGTCGGCCACGCGAAAGCGCGCCCGCTGCGGAGCGTCGTCCCACCACGGATCCCTGGGCAGGACTAATCCGCCGACCGAGTAGACGGCGGCGCCGGCGAGGAGGCGGCGGCGTTCGCGGTCCATGCTGTTCCTCCATAGGTCGAACAGAGCCGTCAGCGTGTCGGTGTCCCACTCGGACTCGGTGGCCGTATCCGAGGCGTTCCCCCTGAGGCCGATCTCCGTGAGTGTGAGTGGACGTCCCAACCGTCGCGACAGAGTTTCTCGCAAGACGTCGGCTGCCCGGCCCCGGGGCCGGGTTCCAGCGATCCACATGGCGATGTGTGAGCGTGTGACGTTGAGAAGTTCGTCGGCCCCAGCTTCCGCCGCGACGCGCACCACTGCGGCAGCCACCACGGGCTGTGACCAGCCTGTCTCGATCACTCCAGCCAGTTCGTCGTTCCTGCGCGTCATGCGGCGCCCCTGTTCACATGAGAACAATCTTTGACGGGTTTGACGGCGTCGAGGCCTAGGCGGGGATATCCGCCCGCCGCGAATCACGGTTCGCTAGGGGAACACGAAACCACCACATGGTGATTGAGGGAGGACGAATGGTGGCTTTCAGCCACGTGAGTGACGGCGAAGGGCGTGAGGCTCCAGCCCCGATTTCGACGGCGTCCGACGCGCTTGATCCGCGAACGGACTTTCGAGCTTTCGCCTCTTTGGTGTCCCCCTCGAATGGCGCCAGGGGTACTGCGGGGGCGCACCCGTTCGCAGGTGAGGAATCTGTGCTTGCGGCTAGCGGTTTGAGGTCAGCGCCCGCTTACTCCTATCCCACAGGGCACCCCGCGTACTCGCAGACGCTCCCGCGCGAACCGCAGAGCGCGGCGGTCGCCCGCAGGCTGGTCAGCACGGCACTGACTCTCTGGAGTCTGGAAGCCCTGATCTCTGATGCCCGCCTCGTGATCACCGAATTGGTCTCCAACGCGGTCGGTCACAGTCGACTCCCTTTGATCCGTGTGATCGTCGCCAGACCCTCCACGGACGGTGTTCGCCTCGGTGTAGTCGACCGATCCAAGGCCATCCCGATTTTGAGAAGCGACGTCGCCGACGACCAGACCCGGGGACGAGGACTGCTCCTTGTCGACGCCCTCACGGACCGGTGGGGTACCGAGCTGTACCGATGGGGGAAACAGGTCTGGGCCGAGCTGCGAAAGGGGAGCGGGCAGTGACCGAGGAGGGCTGCATGGTGCGCAAGCCGTGGGAATTGCAGTTCCTGGCGGAGCCAGGGGAGATCGCCGGGCTGCGGCGTGTGGTGCGGCTTCACTTGAAGCTCTGGGGGTTGTCGCGGCAGAGCGAAGCGGCTCAGCTCTGCGCGGGAGAGTTGGCTTCGCTCGTATTCCGTCAGGGAGGAGCGGGCACTTCCTCATCGCTGCGCTTGTCGATGCGTGGCACCTTCCTACGGATCGAGGTGAGAGATTCGGGAGTCCATACGCACCCGACACTCGCCGTCCTCACGTCGGACGACGAGGCGGACATGGGCCTGGCGCTGGTGGATGGGATCGCGGATCGATGGGGTGTCCTGGTGGGGCCGGACCACAAGGGCACCTGGTGTGAGATCGCTACCGACCTCACATCTCCCCATGGCCACAGTGGTGGCGCGCGCGTCACGCGCGCGGAAGCCATGATCTCCCTGTATGGCGCTATCAGTTCTCCTCGGGCGGTCAACGCGACCAAGGTGACCGCCGCTACGGCCAAGGACGCGGTGATCGAGGTGGTCGCGGATCTCCTACGTTGGGTGGACGCTCACGGTTATGACACCGACGATGTCCTGGACGCGGCCCAAGCGCGCTTTGACTTCGGGCTGTGAGGACCGTGTGGCTTCTCAGGACGGGTCCTCAGCGAGGTGACGAGCTAGCACGAGCCCATATCCCCGAGAAGACGCCGTGATCTAGATTTCCCGCATGGGGATGCGAGATCTGCTCAGCGAGGTAGCGAGCACATATGACCGAACCGCTGGTTCGAGGCGAGACGTGGCTGGACAGCAGGTGCTGCGAGGCGTGGCGAGCCGCACCGACCTCGCCCTTCCGCATGGATACAAGGCGGAAGGGCATGGCGGTCAGACCACTCCGGCGGCGACGCCTTGGATCGGTGTCTTCGCAGAAGAAGGCGACAAGGATCCCAAGAGGGGCCTCTACCTCGCTTACATCTTCAGTGCCGATCTGAAGAATGTGACGCTGACCTTGCAGCAGGGCATCACGTGGCTGGAGGAGCGGCTGGGGAGAGGGCGTGCGCGCGAAGAGCACCTTCGTCATCACGCGGCCAGGCTCCGTCGAGCCGTGCGGCGACAGGAGGCGCAGGGCTGGGTGGACGAGCCCGAGCTTCGGGACAAGGCGGCTCGCCCCAGGGCCTACGAGGCGGCCAGCGTTATCGCCAAGACGTATGACACGGCTGGCTTGCCCAGTGATGTCACATTGGTGGAAGACCTGCTGACCGGCATCGCGTTCTTGCATCGAGTGCAGGAAGCGGACCGCGTGTGGTGGATGGGTGACGACGCGGACGCTCTGGAGATGTCGTACGAGCCGCATGTCCACGTAGGCCCGATCGCCGACCCGCTCGCTGGCTTCCATCCGAAGGACAGCAGTGACTACGTGGTGGAGATCAAGGCTCGGCAGCAGGTCAAGCGACGAAGCCACGAGAAACTCGTCGAAGACTTCGGCGGCCATGTCGTGAAGCGTGGATTCGACCCCATCACGCATCTACAGCATCCCAAGGACCTTGTACTCCGCCGGCATGGCGGGGATGCGGGCGAGGAGTGGCTCGTAGAGGCGAAGGTCGTCCGAGGTGGAAACCCGACGGTGGCGGTGCGTGAGGCGCTCGGGCAGCTCTACGAGTACCGACACTTCCTCTACCGAGATCAGCCTGAGCTTTTCCTCATAGGGCTCTTTTCTGAAGAAATCGGCGTCTATGCCCCGTACCTCGAAGGCCACGGGATCGCTTCGGTCTGGCGGTCCGGTGACGGATGGGATGGTTCTCCCAAGGCGCGAGGCTGGGGCATGACGACGGGGTAGGTCCGGCTCAGGTCGTAGCGCCCCCATGGCACTCCCCGTACGTGGCGGCCCGGCCGCACCAGCAGGCCGCCGTGCGGGCCGGGGGCCAGGTCGTTGCGCGGGCTCGGGCTGCCAGGGTCGTCGCGTACTGGGGGAGCAGGTCCGCGTTGGACGGGTGGGTGGATTCCGAGGCTGCGAAGGCTTCGTAGGAGGGGACCGTCGCGCGGACGATGCCCAGGTTCGGGGTGCCCGCCTGGGCGAGTTCTCTGAGGGAGGCCTCGATGTCCGTGAGGTGGGCGCGGTACGTGGGGTACTCCGCCTCCAGTTCCGGGTACGCCGCCAGCAGTTCGTCCAGTTCCGGTTCCGGCCAGTGGAGGACCGCCACCGGGAACGGGCGGGAGAGCGCCGTGCGGTACGTGCCCAGTTCCGAGCGGAGGCGGGCGATCTCGGCCTGGAGTTCCGCCGGGTCCTCCGAGCCGAGGGACCACAGGCGCTTCGGGTCGTGGAGTTCGTCCAGGGGGACCGCCGCCGTGTGCAGGCGGTCCGCCAGGTCGTCCCCGGCGTCGTGCGGCAGGGCCAGCATTCTGCGGACCCGGTGGCGCGTGGTGAGGAGCGACTGGGTCGCGTGGGGGAGTTCCTCGGTGGTGACCAGGAGGTCCGCCGCTTCCGTGAGCGTGGACTCGGCCGCCTCCAGTTCGTCGTGGGCCTCCAGCGTCTCCGCCGCGATCTCCCACGGCGCCGCGTCCTGCGGCCTCGCCCGTCGGACGCCCTCGATGATCGCGCGGGCCTCGGCCTCGTGGCCGTACTCCCACAGGTTCGCCGCCTTCAGTGACCTGATCAGGAGCGGGTTCGTGGGGGAGGAGGACAGGAGGGCGTCGTAGAGGGCCGTCGCCGCCTCGCGGTCGCCCGCCAGTTCCAGGTGGGCCGCGGCCTGGAGGTGGAGGGGTTCCCGGTCTCCCGGGTACTGCGCTGCCGTGCGCAGCAGGCGCTCGGCTTCGGTGGTGTGGGCGGCAGGCGTGTCGGGGCGCATGCTCTCCACCGTACTGCTGTACGGGCCTGGAGAGTTGGCGCCTCAGCGCTTATCGTGCCCCGCGTGCGGGCCAGGGTGGGGCAGCGGGTGCCGGTCGTCGTCCAGTCGCGGGGGCGGCGCCGTACGGGTGCCCGCGTGCTGTGGGTGTGCGCCGAGACCGTCGTCACCTGTGGTGTTGTCGTTCTGCTTCTCGTGGTGCATCAGCTCTGGTGGACCAACCAGCAGGCCCGTGCCGAGGCCGGGCGGCAGGTGCGGGTGCTTGAGCGGGAGTGGGACATCTCTCTCCCGGTCGACGGTCCCTCCACCGGGCTGTCCGCCGCTCCCTCGGCCGGTCCTTCGGCGGGGCCGTCGGGTGGGCCTTCCGCCGGTCCCGCCGCCGGCGGTTCCGTGGACGGTGACGGCGTCGTCCGGGCCCGTCCCACCGCCGATCCCTCCGGCCGTGACACATCGGCCTCGTCCGCCTTCGCCGTCCTCCGCATCCCCCGTCTCGGTCTCACCGTTCCCGTCGCCGACGGCGTCTCCAAGCGGTCCGTTCTCGACAAGGGGTACGCCGGGCACTATCCCGGTACCGCCGCCCCCGGCCGTACCGGGAACTTCGCGCTCGCCGGGCACCGCAACACCCACGGCGAGCCCTTCCGGTACATCAACCGGCTCGCGAAGGGGGACGTGATCTCGGTGCGGACCCGGGACGCCACGTACACCTATCGCGTCGATCAGATCCTGCCGCGGACCGCTCCCCGCGACGTGGGGGTGATCCGGGATGTTCCCCGGTCCCTCGTCAAGCCTTCGTACGGCTACGGGGCCCCCGGTGCCTATCTCACCCTCACGACCTGCACCCCCGAGTTCAGCAGCGCCTACCGGCTCGTCGTCTGGGCGAAGCTGGTCGCGGGCTAGGGGTGTCGTGCCGCGTGTGGATGGGGCGGTCTTCGTTCGGGTGCTGATGTCCGGTGAGGGGTACGCGATCCTCGCCCTTGAGGAGTTCACCGGCGCGGCCGTCGTCCGAGAGTCAGGGTGATCCCCGCGCCGGTGAGGGCGAGCGCCGCCGCGACCAGGACCGCGGTGTCCGGGCCCGTCCCCGTCGTCGCCAGTGCCAGCATCAGGGCCACACCCGCCGAGGAGCCGATGTAGCGCGCGGTGTTGTTCGCCCCGGAGCCCATCGCCGCGCGCTCCGGCGGTACGGAGTCGACCGCGAGCCGGGGCAGCGCCGCGTTGAGGAGGCCGCTGCCCGCGCCCGCGACCACCAGGCCCGGGAGCAGGCGCGGCCACGCGTCGGCCGGGCCTTCCAGGGCGCCGAGCAGGGCCAGGACCCCCGCCGCCGACAGGACGAACCCGAGGGTCAGCTGGTACGGGGCCGAGAGCCGGCCCGCGAGACGGCGCGACTGAAGGGCCACCACGAACGCCGTGCCCGACCAGAGCACGAACAGCCACGCCGCCCCGAGCGGCGACATCCCCGCCCCGCCCTGGAGCAGGGCGGGCACCACACTGAACAGGCCGATCACCGCCAGGCCGGTGAACAGCGCCCCCAGCGTCGACGCGAGGAACGCGGGCCGCCGCAGCAGCGCCAGATCCACCATGGGCGTACGGCTCCGGTGCTCGACGGCCACGAACAGGGCCGTCAGCACGACGGACGCGAGGAGCAGCAGGGCCACGGGGAGCCGCAGCCAGCCGTCCCGGCCCAGGGTGAGGGCGGTGAGCAGGGCCGCGAGAGCCAGGCCGAGGGCGGTCGCGCCGGCGATGTCCTGGCGGGTGCCCGGCTTCTGCGGTCCCGCCAGGACAAGGCGGGTGCCCGGCTTCTCCGGTCCCGCCGCCGCTTCGTCGGACCCCGCCCCACCGGCCGTCCGGTCGTCCGTCAGCGTGCGCGCGCCCACCACCGCGATCACGAGCGCGGCCACGCCCAGCGCCTCGTACGCGAGGCGCCAGTCCACCAGGCTCAGGGCGCCCGCGAGCAGCGGGCCGAGCGCGATGCCGCCGCTCACCGAGGCCCCCCAGATCCCGGTCGCCCTGATCCGGTCCCGGCCCGCCGGGTACGCGTGGGCGAGCAGTCCCAGGCTGCCCGCGAGGAGGGCGGCGCTCGCGGCGCCCTGGGCGATCCGGGCCGCGGTGAAGGTGAGCGTGGAGCCCGCGAAGCCGCCGAGGGCGGTGGTGAGGCCGAGGGCGAGGGTGCCGAGGAGGAAGATCCGGCGGCGCCCGTGCGCGTCGGCGAGGCTGCCGGCCACCAGGAGGAGGACGGCGAGGCCGAGCGGGGTGCCGTTGAGCAGCCAGGCCTGGGCGGAGGCGGGGGTCCCGAAGGCGGCGGCCATGTCGGGGAGGGTGAGCATCGGGGCCGTGTAGTTCATCAGCGCGACGGCGGTGGCCGCGGCGGTGACGGCGAGGGTGGCCCGGGGGCGGGTGCCGTGGGGCGGCGCGGCGGCGGGGGCGGTGGACGCGAGCTGGGGCACGGCGGGGACCTCCACCTGTCGGTCGGGTCGGTCTTTCGAGGTGAGCCGGTCGGTCGTTCGAAGCGAGGCGGTCGGGCGGTCCACTGGTCGGTTCGGTCAATGAACTCGCTGATTCGATCCACGGTACCAGCAAGGTTCAGTCAATGAACTTTGAATGGGTAGGATGGATCCCATGGCTCTCGGCAAGGACTACGCGCAGCAGCAGTGCTCCATCGCCCGCGCCCTCGAAGTCGTCGGCGAGCGCTGGACCCTGCTCGTCGTCCGCGACGCCTTCTACGGCGTCCGCCGCTACAACGACTTCCTCGTCCATCTCGGCGCCCCCCGCGCCGTCCTCGCCGCCCGCCTCCAGGCCCTCGTCGAGGCCGGGATCCTCGACCGGCGGCGCTACCGGGAGTCGCCCTCGCGCGACGAGTACGTGCTGACCGGGCGCGGCCTCGCCCTCTGGCCCGTCCTGCGCTCGCTCGGCGCCTGGGGTCGGGCCGAGCTCCCCGGAGCCGTACCGGTGCGCCACTTCCACCACGCCGACTGCGGCACCGAACTCGGCCCGTACGGCGAATGCCCGGCCTGCCGTGTCCCCGTACCGCCCGCCGACGTCGAGATGCGGCCCGGCGCCGGGCTCGACCGGGACCCGGCCGATCCGGTGAGCCGTGCCCTCCTGGACCCTCGCCGACTGCTCGATCCCCTGCGGCCGGGACGCGGGGAATGAGAAGTGCCGACAGCGGGAACTCCTGAGCCGCTCCGTACGTCCTCCCCGTGAGACAGCATCCGGCGGGCGAGAGGAGGGACGGACATGACGACCAGAAGCCTTGTCCTGCGCGTGGTCGCGCCGCTCTTCTTCCTCCTCGCCCTCGCCGACCTCCTCCTCTCCGACGGCGGTGGCGTCTCCGCCGCCGTGGCCCTCGCCGCGACCACCGTCGTCTGCTCCCTGTTCGGAGCCCGTACGGCCCCGGCCGTGCCGCCCACCGTCGTCCGCACGGCCATCCGCGACCGCGAGCGGCGCACCGCCTTCCTGCCCCAGCGCGATCCCGACGCCGCAGGGCGCCGCAGACCCCGCGCTCCCGGCCGTCCCCTCCCGACGGCCGCGTAGGGAGCCCCCGCACCACATCACCCCGGACACGCTCACCGGGCATCCCCCACGCGGATCCGTCATGCCGAGACCCGATATCTCCCCGGCACGACGAGACCCCATGGAGGGCTCCCCTTGTCCGTCTTCGCTTCCTTGGTCGAGCGGCTCGCCGACCTGCTCCAGCCGCTCTTCGCGACCACCGCCACGGCCGCCGCGATCGTCCTCTTCACGATGCTCGTACGGCTCGCGATCCACCCGCTGTCCCGGGCCTCGGCCCGCGGCCAGAAGGCGCGCACCCGGATCGCGCCGGAGCTCGCCGCGCTCCGCAAGAAGCACGCCAAGAACCCCGAGCGGCTGCGGAAGGCGACGATGGAGCTGCACGCGCGGGAGAAGGTGTCGCCGTTCGCCGGCATCCTGCCCAGCCTGCTCCAGGCGCCCGCCTTCCTGCTCATGTACCACCTGTTCTCCGGCGACCGGATGGCCGGGCACACCCTCCTCGCCGCCCCGCTCGGCGACCACTGGGCCGATGCCCTCGCCCACGGCGGTGTCCTCGGCCCGGCCGGGCGGGTCTATCTCGTCCTCTTCGCGCTCGTCGCGGGCGTGGCCACGTTCACGTACCGGCGCACCAAGGCGCAGCTCGCCGCCCAGCCGCTCGACCTCGGGCAGCCCACGCCGGGTGCGGGTGCCATCGCCAAGGTGATGCCGCTGCTCTCCTTCGCCACCCTGATCACGGTGGCCGTCGTCCCCCTCGCCGCCGCCCTCTATGTCGTGACCAGCACCACGTGGACCGCCGTCGAGCGGGCCCTTCTCTTCCGGGATCGGGGCGAGAAGGAGGCCCCCGTACCGCTTGCTACTCGCGCGTAAGGGTCCAGTGGCTGAACGGGGTCTTGCAGAGTGACCCGTTCTCTTGGAGGATCGACCAATCCTCCGATGGCCGCACTCCATCGGCCGGGGTACCTCAGGGCCCTTCCCGGGCCCGCCTCGACCACAGGGAGAAGTCCATGAAGCTGCTGCGTGTCGGCCCGCCCGGAGCCGAGCGTCCCGCCCTGCTCGACCAGGAGGGGACGCTTCGCGACCTGTCCGCGCTGGTCGACGACATCGACGGCAGTCTGCTCGCCGACGCCTCCGCCCTGGACCGGGTACGGGCCGCCGCCGGCGCGGGTGTGCTGCCCGCGCTCGACGCCACCGGCCTGCGCGTCGGCCCGCCCGTCGGGCGGATCGGCAAGGTCGTGTGCATCGGGCTGAACTACCACGGGCACGCCGCCGAGACCGGGCAGGCCACCCCCGCCGAGCCCGTCGTCTTCCTGAAGGCCGCCGACACCGTCGTCGGCCCGGACGACACGGTGCTCGTACCCCGCGGCTCGGTGAAAACCGACTGGGAGGTGGAGCTCGCCATCGTCATCGGCCGCACCGCCCGCTACCTGGAGACCGACGAGGAGGCCCTCGCGCACGTCGCCGGGTACGCCGTCGCCCACGACGTGTCCGAGCGCGAGTTCCAGATCGAGCGCGGCGGCACCTGGGACAAGGGCAAGAACTGCGAGACCTTCAACCCGCTCGGCCCCTGGCTGGTCACCTCCGACGAGGTGCCCGACCCGCAGGCCCTCGGCCTGCGGCTCTGGGTCAACGGCGAGCTCAAGCAGGACGGTCACACCTCGGACCAGATCTTCCCGGTCGCGGAGGTCGTGCGCTACGTCAGCCGGTTCATGACCCTCTACCCCGGCGACATCATCAACACGGGTACGCCCGCGGGTGTCGCCATGGGGCAGCCGGAGCCCAAGCCGTACCTGCGTCCCGGTGACGTCGTCGAGCTGGAGGTCGACGGGCTGGGCCGGCAGCGGCAGGAGCTCAAGGGCGCCTGATCCCTTCCGGCAGTTCCCTCCTTCGGAGAACGGCGGCGCCCCCGTGGGGCGCCGCCGTTTCTGTCATCGGCCGGCGGTGGAGGCCGGCGAGCAGAGCGGTGCCGTCGGTCATCGGCCGGCGGCCGGGCGGCGTCATCGGCCGACAGCGGGCGGCCGAGCGGCGTCGTCAGCCCGCGGCGGGGGCGGGCAAACCGCCGATCAAGCGCTCCAGCGCCTCGACGACCATGGCGTGGTCCTCGGCCTGCGGCAGCCCCGAGACCGTGACCGAGCCGATCACGCCCACCCCCTCGACCGCGACCGGGAACGCGCCGCCGTGCGCCGCGTACCGGCCGGGGTCGAGGCGCGAGGACTCCTCGAACGTCGTCCCCTTGGCGCGGAACCGGGCCCCGACCAGGAACGAGCTCACGCCGTACCGCTCGACGACCCGTCGCTTGCGGTCGATCCAGGCGTCGTTGTCCGCGCTGGAGCCGGGCAGCGCGCAGTGGAACAGCTGCTGCGGCCCGCGCCGGATGTCGATCGCCACCGGCGCCTCACGCTCGCGCGCCATGCCGACGAGCAGGGTGCCGAGCCTCCAGGCGTCCTCGTACGTGAACCGGGGGAGGACCAGCCGGGCTTCCTGGGCCTCCAGCTCGCTCACCTCCTGGGCGCTCACAGCGCCACCGTGATTCCCTCGCGGGCGGACCGCTTCGCCGCCTCCAGGACGTCGAGCGCGGCCGCGGCCTCGTGTGCCGTGACCGGGTTCTCGCCGGTGCCGCGCAGGGCGGCGGCGACGGCCGCGTAGTACGCGGGGTAGGCGCCCGGCAGGGACTCGACCGGGGTTCCGCCGCCGGTCAGCGGGGACTCGCCGGAGCCGAGCCGGCCCCACAGCTCCTTCGGCTCCACACCCCACACCGCGCCCGGCACGGGCCGCAGGCCCTCGCGCAGGTCGGCCTCCTGCGGGTCGAGCCCGTACTTCACGAAGCCCGCGCGCTGCCCGAGGACCCGGAAACGGGGTCCGAGCTGGGCGGTGGTGGCGCTCACGTACAGATGGGAGCGGACGCCGTTCGCGTGGGTGAGTGCGAGGAAGGTGTCGTCGTCGGCCTCGGCGCCCGGCCTGCGGACGTCCGACTCGGCGTACACGGAGACCACCGGGCCGAAGAGGACGAGGGCCTGGTCGACGACATGGCTGCCGAGGTCGTAGAGCAGTCCGCCGATCTCCGAGGGAGCGCCGGATTCGCGCCAGCCGCCCTTGGGGAGCGGGCGCCAGCGCTCGAAGCGGGACTCGAAGCGCTGGACCTCGCCGAGGGCGCCCTCGGCGACGAGGTGGCGGAGGGTGAGGAAGTCGTTGTCCCAGCGGCGGTTCTGGAAGACGGAGAGCAGCAGGCCGCGCTCCTCGGCGAGGGCGGCGAGGGTGCGGGCCTCGGCGGCGGTCCCGGCCAGCGGCTTGTCGACGACGACCGGGAGGCCGGCCTCCAGGGCGGCCGTGGCGATCGCGACGTGCGTCTTGTTGGGGGAGGCGACGACGACCAGGTCGAGCGCGTCCGCCGCGCCGTCCTCCCACAGCTCCTCAGGGGTGGCGACGATCCGGACGCCGGGGTGGGCGGCGCGGGCCTCGGCGGCCCGTTCGGGATTGCCGGTGGTGACGGCGGCGAGGACGAGGTCCTCGGAGGCGGCGATCAGCGGGGCGTGGAAGACGGAGCCCGCGAGGCCGTAGCCGACGAGTCCGACGCGGAGGGGGGTGCGGGGGGAGGTGCCCGTCGTGGCGGGGCCGGTCGGTCCCGAGCCGGTCATGTCGGTGCCAGTCATGCCCCTCACTTAAGCAACGGTGTTGCCAAAGTGCAAGCGACAGCGACAATGGGCGGGTGAAGACGGACCTGGGTGGAGTGAACGTACCGGCACTGCGCAGCCACAACGCGGCGCTCGTGCTCGACCTGCTGCGCGTGGCGGGCGAGACCGGGATCAGCCGTCTGGAGCTGGCCGAGCGGACCGGGCTCACCCCGCAGGCCGTCAGCAAGATCACCGCACGGCTCCGGACCGAGGGCCTCGCCACCGAGGCCGGGCACCGCGCCTCGACCGGCGGCAAGCCGCGCACGGTCCTGCGGCTCGTCCCCTCCGCCGGGTACGCCGTCGGCGTCCACCTCGACCGCGACGAGCTGACGACCCTCCTCACCGACCTCGCCGGCACGGTCGTCGCCCTCCGCCGGCGCGTCCTGGACCTGGGGGCCGGCGCGGGGCCGGTCCTGGACGCGGTGACGGAGGAGGTACGGGCGCTCCTGGCCGACGCGCCTTCGCCCGGCACCGTCCTCGGCGCCGGGGTCGCCATGCCCGGCCCGCTCGACCACCGTGCCGGGGTGCCGGGCCGGGTGACCGGCTTCCCCGCGTGGGAGGGCCACCCCGTCCGAGAGGAGCTGGCCGGACACCTCGGACTGCCCGTCGTCCTCGACAAGGACACCAACGCCGCCGCCCTCGGCCTCGCCCTCCGCCCCGCCGCCCCCGACTCCTTCGCCTACGTCCACCTCGGTACGGGCCTCGGCGCCGGCCTCGTCCTCGGCGGGGCGCCGCTCCGGGGGGCCAGGACGGGCGCGGGCGAACTCGGGCACCAGACCGTGCAGCTCGACGGACCCCTGTGCGACTGCGGCGGGCGCGGCTGCCTGGAGGTCCTGTGCCTCGCGGCCGTCGCGCGCGGCGACACGGCCGAGGCCGCGCGCATCCTCGGCGCGGGCGCGGCCAACCTCGTACGGCTCCTCGACATCGACCAGGTGCTGCTGGGCGGCCGCGTGGTCCTCGCCGCGCCGGAGGAGTTCGCCGCCGGGGTTCGGGAGGTCCTGACCGGGCTCGGACTGACGGCGCCCGTGGGGGTGGCGGGGGAGCGGGACGCGGTGGCGGAGGGAGCGGCCTGGCTGGTCCTGGCACCGGTCTTCGGCGCCTAGGAGGGCGGCGGCCTCCGGGCGATCGCGCCTCGGGCAGAAGCCCGGCCTCCGGACCTCGGCCTCCGGACCTCGGCCTCCGGACCTCGGCCTCCGGACCTCGGCCTCCGGACCGCCGAAAGGCACCCGTCTTCAGTTCATAGGGAAGTAGGAAAGTAGGCCGATCGGGCGGATCGGCCAGGCCGTTCGGGGGGTGTGCCCGGCGTCGCTCCCCGGCCCGCCCGGCCCCGCGTGGCAGCGTCGCGGCCGACCCGTACGTCCGCGAGCAGCAAAGGCCCCGCCCCATGGCATCTGCCCCCCTGCGACCGCGCAGCGCCCGCGCCGCCCTGACGACGGCGGCCGCGCTGGCCGCCGCCGCGGCGGCCCATCTGACGGGCGCCGCACCGGCGCTGTCGGCACCGGCCCTGTCGTCCCCGGCCTCGCCGGCCGGCCCGTGGGCCCCCGCGCCCCCGGCCCCCCACGCCCCCGCCCCCGATCCCCCCGCTCCCGCCTGCGGCGCCTCCACCGGCTCCGCCTTCCCCCTTGACACCCGGATCCACGGGGGTCCCGTCGACTACCCGGCCGGCGGGCCGTTCCAGGAGTGGAAGCTCGATCTCACCAACACCACCGCCGAGCCCTGTTCCGGGATCCACCCCGTGCTCGTGCTCACGGACCGGGAGCGGGTGCTGCGGCCCGAGCAGATCCGGTTCGAGTTCTACGACGCCGGGGCCGCGCGGTGGCGGCCGGTGACCTTCGAGGCGACCGAAGAGGCGGAGAACGTAGGTGTGTTCACCGGTGCGGAAGGGTCCGAAGGGTCTGACGGTTCCGGCGGGATCGACGGGACTGCCGGGACTGCCGGGATCGACAGCCCCGGCGAGTCCGACAGGTCCGACGACCCCGTCGGCTTCCCCGGCTTCGCGGTGCCCGCCGGCCGGACCCTCACCGTGCCCGTACGGCTCGCCTTCCGCGCGGAGGCCGCTCCCGGCGACGTCGTCGTGAACGCCGCCGTCGTGCAACGCCGGGGCACCGACGGCGACTGGGTCGGCGAGTCCGGCGACTACCGGCTGAGCATCGGTTCCGCCTCGCCCACCGGCCCGAAGGATCCCGCACCTGACACATCCGGCGCGGCCGACCCCTCCAGGTCCCCCGCGCCCGCGTCCCGCCCGCCGGGCTCCCCCCGGGACCAGGAAGCGCCCGTGACCGGTGACCTCGGCAGTGAACTCGCCCGTACGGGACGGCAGTCGGAGGAGTACGCCCTGCTCCTCGCCCCGCTCGCGGCCGTGCTCGTCCTCCTCGGAGTCGTCCTCGTCCGCACCCACCGCCGCCCCCGGCACCGCTGAGCCATGCCGCGTACACCTTCCCGTTCATCCCCGTCTGCGACCATCCCCCGGTGAACTACCAGAACACCCCCGGCGCCCCCGTGAACTCCGGCATCCCGGAGCACGGCCGCGTGCCCAAGTACTACGCCGTCAAGGCCAGACTCGCCCTGATGGTCGACGAGTTGGGGGAGGGCGGGCTGCTGCCCACCGAGCGCGACCTCGCCGTCCGGTACGAGGTGTCCCGCGAGACCGTCCGGCAGGCGCTGCGCGAACTCCTCCTGGAGGGGCGGCTGCGGCGCCAGGGCCGCGGCACGGTCGTCGCGGGCCCGAAGCTCGAACAGCCCCTCTCACTCGCCAGCTACACGGAGGGGGTGCGCCTCCAGGGCCGCCGCCCCGGCCGCAGCCTCATCTCGCTCGACCGCTTCCCCTGCCCGGAGGCGCTCGCCCCCGAGGTCGGCGCCGAACGCGGCGAGCCCGTCTGGCACATGGAGCGCGTCCTGCTCGCCGACGACGAGCGGGTCGGCCTGGAGAGCACCTATGTCTCCGAGGCCCGCGCCCCGCGGCTGGACGCCGAGTTCGACCCGGACTCCTCCTTCTACGCCTATCTCCACGACCACCTCGGCATCTCGTTCGGCGACGCCGACGAACGCATCGAGACGGTGCTCGCGACGCCCCGTGAGGCCCTGCTGATCGGCACCCCGCCGGCGCTCCCGATGCTGCTGCTCCACCGTGTGTCCCGGGACACCTCGGGGCGGCCGCTGGAGCGGGTCCGCACCCTCTACCGGGGGGACAGGTTCAGCTTCACCGCGCACCTGGGGGCGCGGGGCTGAGTCACCCGTACCGCCACAAGCCGCCACTCCAGATCACGTAAAGATAACGGGTCTGGTCCAAGCTTGTCGGTCCGTTCACCGTCCCGTCGTCCACCGGCCCCGTCCGGGACACCCGCCCCCACGAGCGTCGACGTCATGAAGGTGATCGTCGTAGGAGCCGGCGTGGTGGGAACCATGCACGCCTGGCACGCAGTGGAACGCGGCCACGAGGTCGTACACATCGAGCGCGAGGCCGAGGCGCGCGGGGCGTCCCTCCGCAACTTCGGCCAGATCTGGGTGAGTGGACGGGCGGGCGGCGAGGAGCTGGACACCGCCCTGCGCGCCCGCGAACTCTGGGAGGGCGTCGGGGCCCGGGTCCCCGGGCTCGGCTTCCGGGCCATCGGCTCCCTCACCCCCGTACGGAACGAGCTGGAGCTCGCCGTCGCCGAGGCCGCCGTCGCCCGTCCCGACGCCGCCGCCCGCGGCTACAAGCTGCTCACGGCCGCCGAGGCCCGCGCGCTCAACCCCGCCCTGCGCGGCGACTTCGAGGCCGCGCTGTGGTGCGAGCGGGACGCGGCCGTCGAGCCGCGCCTCGCACAGCTCGCCCTCCGCGAGGCCCTCCTCGCCACCGGGAAGTACACCTTCCTGCCGAACCGCGAGGTCCGCGACGTCGTCGGCGAGAACGCCGTCCGCGACGACCGCGGTGAGGTCCACAGCGGCGACGCCGTCGTCCTGTGCACCGGCGCCTGGCTCTCCGGCCTCGTCCGCGAGGTCGCCGGCGAGATACCCGTCCGCCGGGTCCGGCTCCAGATGATGCAGACCGAGCCCCTCGGCGAGGCGCTCACCACCTCCGTCGCCGACGCCGACTCCTTCCGCTACTACCCGGCGTACGCCTCCGAGGCCCTGGACTCCCTCCGGGCCGCGCAGCCGCAGGACCCGACCGCCGCCGCCCACAAGATGCAGCTCCTGATGGTGCAGCGCCTCGACGGCGGACTGACCGTCGGCGACACCCACGAGTACGAGCACCCCTTCGCCTTCGACACCCTCGAAGACCCCTACGAGCACCTCACCCGCGTCGTCGAGTCCTTCCTCGGCCGCCCGCTGCCGAAGGTCAGGCGGCGCTGGGCCGGGGTGTACGCGCAGTGCGTCGACACCGGCCGGGTCGTGCACCGCCAGCGGGTCCGCGACGGCGTGTGGCTGGTGACCGGGCCCGGCGGCCGCGGCATGACCTGCTCGCCCGCCATCGCCGAGAAGACCGCCGACGAACTGGGCTGGTGAACCACATGAACCACATGAACCACATGAACCGCACGGACCGCACGGACTCCGCAGGCAAGCGCACGCACGACCTCGTCGTCCTCGACATGGCCGGCACCACCGTCGCCGACGGCGGCCTCGTCGAGCAGGCCTTCACCGCCGCCGCCGAGCGCCTCGGCGAAGACCCCGCCACGATGATCGACCACGTCCGCGCCACCATGGGCGAGTCCAAGATCTCCGTCTTCCGCCATCTCCTCGGCGGCGACGAGACCCGCGCCCGGCAGGCCAACCTCGCCTTCGAGACGGCTTACGGCGAACTGGTCTCCGACGGCCGGATCGCCCCGGTACCCGGCGCGGCCGAGGCGATCGCCGAGCTGAAGGCCCAGGGCCGCAGGGTGGTCCTCACCACCGGGTTCGCCCGGGTCACCCAGGACGCCATCCTCGACGCGCTCGGCTGGCGGGACACGGTCGAGCTGACCCTCTGCCCGGCGGACGCCGGCGGCCGGGGCCGCCCCTACCCCGACATGGTCCTCGCGGCCCTCCTCCGCACGGGGGCCGTCGACGACGTCCGGCGGATCGCCGTCGCGGGCGACACCTCGTACGACATGCTCAGCGGGGTCCGCTCGGGCGCCGGGATCGTCGCGGGCGTCCTGACGGGCGCGCACGACGAGGCGGCGCTCAAGGAGCACGGCGCGACGCACGTCCTGGCCTCGGTCGCCGAACTCCCCGCGCTGATCACGGAGTCGGAAGCATGACCAGTGGCATCCGCTTCGACGGCGTGTCCGTCGTGTACGGCGGCACCACCGTCCTCGACCGCCTCGACCTGACCGTCGAGCCCGGCGAGGTCATGGCCCTCCTCGGACCCTCCGGCTCCGGCAAGACCACCGCGCTGCGGGGCGTCGCCGGGTTCGTGCGGCCGGCCTCCGGGCGGGTGCTCATCGGCGACCGTGACGTCACCGGCCTCCCGCCGTACAAGCGGGGGATCGGGATGGTCGTCCAGCAGTACGCCCTCTTCCCGCACCTGCGGGTCGAGGCCAACGTCGCCTTCGGCCTCAAGGCCCGGAAGGTGCCGAAGGGCGAGATCCCCGGCCGGGTCGCCGAGGCCCTGGAGATGACCGGCATGGCGGCCTACGCCCACCGGTACCCCCGGGAGCTCTCCGGCGGCCAGCAGCAGCGCGTGGCCATCGCGCGGGCGCTCGCCATCCGGCCCCGGGTCCTCCTCCTCGACGAGCCGCTCTCCGCGCTCGACGCCCGGCTGCGCTCCGGGATGCTGGCCGAACTGGCCCGACTTCACCGGGAGTTGCCAGAAGTGTCGATCCTGTACGTCACCCACGACCAGGTCGAGGCGCTGACCCTCGCGGACCGGATCGCCGTCATGGACAAGGCCCGGCTCCAGGACTGCGGCACCCCGCAGGACCTGTACCGCAGGCCCCGTACGGAGTTCACCGCCTCGTTCGTCGGCAACGCCAACCTGCTGCCGGTGACGGTCGGCGCGGACGGGGTCGCCTTCGAGGGGACCGAACTGAAGGTCGCCGCCGACGACCCGACCGGTCCGGCCCCCGGCGCGGTCGCCACCCTCTGCGTCCGGCCCCACCTGGTCGGACTCGGAGACGGACCGAACGCGCTGCGGGGCCGCATCAGCGAGGTCCAGTGGCGCGGGTCCACCCACCGGCTGTACGTGGAGGTGGGCGGGCACCGGGTGAAGGCGGACGTACGGGAGCTGCGGGAGACGCCCCTCCTCGGGGCCGAGGTCACCCTGCACTTCGCACCCGAGGACGCCGTCCTGCTGGGCGCGGGGGTGTCGGATGGCTAGCGCGGTGAGCGCCGCCGCCCCGGCGGCGACCGGCACGCGGTCGCGCCGCACCACCCCCGTCTGGGTCTGGGCGCTTCCCCCCGTCGCCGTCCTCGCGCTCGTCTTCCTCTATCCCCTCGCGCTCGTCGTCCAGGAGTCCCTGGCCCCCGGCGCCTACGCCGGCGTCTTCGCCTCCGCGTCCTTCCGCGAGGCCCTCGTCACCACCGTGTGGCTCGCCGTCGCCGCCACCGCCGGCTGTCTGGTCCTCGGCTTCGTGCTCGCGGTCGTGATCGCGTTCGTGCCGTTCCCCGGCGGGAAGGCGGTGTCGAAGTTCATCGACGTCTTCCTCTCCTTCCCGTCCTTCCTGATCACGCTCGCCCTGCTCTTCCTCTACGGCACGGTCGGCATGGCCAACGGCGTCTGGACCGACGTCACCGGCGACCCCTCGGGACCGTTCCGGTTCCTGAGCACGCCGTGGGGCGTCCTCCTCGCCGAGATCACGTACTTCACCCCGTTCGTGATGCGGCCGCTGCTCGCCGCCTTCTCGCAGATGGAGACGGCCCAGCTGGAGGTGGCCTCCTCGCTCGGCGCCCGGCCGCTGCGGATCGTCCGGCAGGTGATCCTGCCCGAGGCGCTGCCCGCGCTCGCCGCCGGCGGCAGCCTCGTCCTCGTCATGTGCCTCAACGAGTTCGGGATCGTCCTCTTCACCGGGGCCAAGGGCGTGACGACCCTCCCGATGCTCGTCTACGGCAAGGCGATCCTCGAATCCGACTACGCCGCCGCCTGTGTCGTCGCCGTCGTCAACGTCGCGCTCTCCGTGGGCCTCCACACCCTCTACCGGGGGGTGAGCCGCCGTGCTGGTGCATAGCCGTACGGGCAGGTGGACGGCGTGGGCCGTGTTCGCCGTCCTGTTCGTCCCGCTCTTCGCCCTGCCGATCCTCGTCATCGTCGCCGCCTCGTTCTCCACGCACTGGTCCGGCGCCTTCCCCTCCGGGCCGACCACCGCGCACTACGCGGCGGCCGTCCGCGGCGAGTCCCTCCAGGCGCTCACCACCAGCCTGGTCACCGCCGTCACCGCGAGCCTGATCGCCCTGACCGTCGGCACCTGGGCGGCGCTCGCCGGCGCCGCGCTCGGCCGGAAGGGCAAGCGGGCCCTCGACGCGCTGTTCATGCTGCCGGTCGCCGTGCCGTCCGTGGTCGTCGGCCTCGCCGTCCTCGTCGCGTACTCGCAGCCGCCGTTCCTTCTCAACGGCACTCGCTGGATCGTGATCCTCGCGCACACCGTCCTCGTCACGGCCTTCGCCCACCAGTCGGTCTCGGCCGCGATCCAGCGGCTCGACCCGATGTACGAGCAGGCGGCGGCCGGCCTCGGCGCCCGCCCCTCGTACGTCCTGCTCCGGGTGAGGCTGCCGCTCCTGCTGCCGTCCCTGAACGCGGCGGCCGGACTCTGCTTCGCCCTGTCCATGGGCGAGCTGAGCGCCACGATGATGCTCTACCCGCCGGACTGGATGCCGCTCCCGGTGCTCATCTTCACCGCCACCGACCGCGGCTCCCTCTTCACGGGCTCGGCGCTCGCCGTGGTCCTCATGGCGGCGACCCTGCTCGCCCTGCTCGCCGTCTCCCGTATCCGCACCAAAGCCTCCTTCCGCTGAAGATCCTCAGGAGAGAACGACGTCATGCGTACCTACGCCAAGCCGATCGCCGCCGTCACCGGCTCCCTCGTCCTCGCCGCGGGGCTCACCGCCTGCGGTGACTCCTCCGCCGCCTCCGACGGGAAGACCGTCACCGTCTACAGCGCCGACGGCCTCAAGGGGGAGGCGGGCGACGGCTGGTACGACAAGGTCTTCGCCGCCTTCGAGAAGAAGACCGGCATCAAGGTCAAGTACGTCGAGGGCGGCTCGGGGGAGATGGTCCAGCGCGCCCTCCGCGAGAAGGGCAACACCCAGGCCGACGTCCTCGTGACCCTGCCGCCCTTCATCCAGCAGGCCGGCTCCAAGGGCCTCCTCCAGAAGTACACCCCGCAGGGCGCCGACCAGGTCGGCGGCGGCGACAAGGCGGGCGACGGCTCCTGGACCTCGGTCGTCAACAACTACTTCGGCTTCGTCCACAACAAGAAGGAGCTGCCGGCCGCCCCGAAGAGCTGGGAGGAGCTGCTCGACGCGAAGTTCGAGGACAGGCTCCAGTACTCCACCCCGGGTGTCGCGGGCGACGGCACCGCCGTCCTCATCAAGGCGATGCACGACTTCGGCGGCCGGGAGCCGGCCATGGCGTACCTGAAGAAGCTCCAGGCCAACAACGTCGGTCCGTCCTCCTCCACCTCCAAGCTCGCCCCCAAGGTGGACA
Source organism: Streptomyces sp. NPDC017246 (assembly GCF_044331325.1). NCBI lineage: Bacteria > Bacillati > Actinomycetota > Actinomycetes > Kitasatosporales > Streptomycetaceae > Streptomyces > Streptomyces sp. NPDC017246. The sequence goes on from NZ_JBIRMW010000015.1 coordinate 161,985, forward strand.
AGGGTGAACTCCTCGTCGCCAACGGCGATGTGCAGATGAACTTCGCCCAGTCCAAGGCCATGCCGAACCTCGGCATCTGGTTCCCGGCCAAGGGCACCGGCCGGCCCACCACCTTCGCCCTGCCGTACGCGGCCGGCCTGGTGGACAAGGCCCCGCACACCGAGAACGGCAAGAAGCTCCTCGACTTCATGCTCAGCGAGGGCGCCCAGCGCGAGGTCAGCGCGATCGGCGGCGGCTTCCCGGCCCGCAAGGACGTCAGGCCCACCGATGCCAACGCCATCGAACTCGCCAAGCTCCTGGAGGGCGTCGAGATCTTCGAGCCGGACTGGGCCGACATCGACAAGAACCTCAAGACCTACGTCGACGCGTGGAAGTCGGCGACCGGAAGCTGAGAGTTCACGGTACGACTCTGGAAAGCCTCCGTTGATCGCGGAAAGATAACGGGTACGGACCAACGCCCCTGAGAGATCAGGGGCGTCGGCGTGTGTACGCGACCCACCGATCCCCTGACGGAGGACTCCGACATGCCGATCACCGGCATCTCCCGCCGCACCGTGCTCGCCGCCGCCGGTGCCACCGCGGCCGTCGCCGCCACCGGCCTCGCCACCGCCCCCGCCGCACAGGCGGCCTCGCCCACGCTCCCCGACGGCACCAGCAAGGACAAGGTGCTCGTCGTCGGCATGGACGGCCTGCGGTACGACCGGATCGACGCCGCCCGCGCCCCGAACCTCAAGTCCCTGATGGCGAACGGCACCTTCGGCCGCTCCCTGCTCTACGCCGACCCGATGGCCGCGACCTCCTCCGGCCCCGGCTGGTCCACGATCTCCACCGGCGTCTGGCCCGACAAACACGGCGTCAAGGACAACACCTTCACCGGCAAGAACTACGGCCGGTACCCCGGCTTCCTCGCCCGCCTGCACCAGGTCCGCCCCGAGCTCTCGCTCTTCGCCGCCGTCGACTGGCCCGAGCTCGACACCCACGGCACCGTCACGCCCGGCGCCGACGCCAAGCTCGTCTACAACAACAACTACGTCGTCAACGACCTCGTGATCACCGACATCACCGAGGACATCCTGCGCAACCAGAACCCCGACGTCCTCTTCGTCTACTTCGGCGAGACCGACGAGATCGGCCACGACAACGGCGCCGCGAGCCCCAGGTACCTCGACGCGATCGACGTCCAGGACGGCTACCTCGGACGGCTGCTCACCGCGATCAAGGCCCGCCCGGCATACGCCACCGAGCGCTGGACGGTCGTCGTCGCGACCGACCACGGTCACACCGACGGCGGCGGTCACGGCGGCTCCTCCATCGAGGAACGGCGCACCTTCGTCCTCGCCCAGGGCCCCGGCATCGCCGCCGGCGCCCGCCCCTTCGACACCCGGCTCGTCGATGTCGCCGCCACCGTCTTCCACCAGCTCGGCATCACCCCCGACCCTGCCTGGGGCCTCGACGGCAAGCCGATCCAGCAGCGCTCCACCGACCCGTTCGACAGCCTCTACGGGTCGCTCACCGGCCGCGTCGACGAGACCGGCATCCCCGCCGGAGTCCTCGGCTTCACCCGTACCCCGCCCAGCGGCTGGTCGGTCGTCAACAACGCCATGGGTACCGGCGGTGTGACCGAGTGGCACGGCTGGTCCTTCGCCACCGACGAGTTCTGGTCCCGCTCTCAGCGCGACCAGTCCCGCGAACTGAATGTGCGTGCCCGGGGCGTGTTCGCCGTCGCCGACTCCGACGAGTGGGCCGACAAGGCCTTCTCCGGTACGTACGACTCGACCCTCGTCACCCCGGCGTACAGCGTCTCCGGAGCCGCGACGGTCACCCTCGGCTTCACGACCCTCTACCGCCAGGAAGGCGCCCAGACCGCCCAGGTCCTGGCGAGCTTCAACGGCGGCACCCCGACCCCGGTCAAGAGCTACACGGCCGACGTCCTCTCCCAGCCCCAGTCGCTCACGGTCGCCGTCCCCGCCGGCGCCTCCAGCGTGAGCTTCCGCTTCCGCTACACCGGGTCCAACAACTGGTACTGGACGATCGACGGGGTCAAGGTCACGGCTTCCTGATTAGGCTGGGGGCGTCGCCACAGCGCTGTCGCGGCGTCCCCAGCACACCGCACGTTTGTACGGCAGGAGTCCCGCACCCATGGCAGAGCGCAAGCCGATCGAATCCTGGCTGACCGACATGGACGGCGTCCTCATCCATGAGGGCGTGCCGATCCCCGGCGCCGACGCGTTCATCAAGAAGCTGCGGGAGACCGGGAAGCCCTTCCTGGTCCTGACCAACAACTCGATCTACACGGCCCGCGACCTGCACGCCCGGCTCGCCCGGATGGGTCTCGAAGTGCCCGTCGAGAACATCTGGACCTCGGCCCTCGCCACCGCCAAGTTCCTCGACGACCAGCGCCCCGGCGGCACCGCGTACGTCATCGGCGAAGCCGGTCTCACCACCGCGCTGCACGACATCGGCTACGTCCTCACCGACCACGACCCCGACTACGTGGTGCTCGGCGAGACCCGTACGTACTCCTTCGAGGCGATGACCAAGGCCGTCCGCCTCATCAACGCGGGCGCCCGCTTCATCTGCACCAACCCCGACGAGACCGGCCCCTCGCTCGAAGGGCCGCTGCCGGCCACCGGCTCCGTCGCCGCGCTCATCACGAAGGCCACCGGCAAGGAGCCGTACTTCGCGGGCAAGCCGAACCCGCTCATGATGCGCACCGGGCTCAACGCCATCGGCGCCCACTCCGAGTCCAGCGCCATGATCGGCGACCGGATGGACACCGACATCCTGGCCGGCCTGGAAGCGGGCATGCAGACCTTCCTGGTGCTGACCGGCCTGACGTCCGAGGCGGAGATCGACCGCTTCCCGTTCCGCCCGTCCAAGATCGTCAAGTCGATCGCGGACATCGTCGACCGCGTCTGACGGCCTCCGGCGAGCCGGGCGCCGCCGCCCTGCGGATGCGAGAAGCCCCGATCCGGGTGAACCTGCCAGTATCAGGAGGTCACGATGCGTTCAGGTCCCATTGCTCTCCGTGCCGCAGGGGCGGCCCTGGTACTCGTGCTGGCACCCGCCGCCGGCAGCGCGTACGCCCACGACGGGGTGAAGGTCACCGTCACCCCGTCCACCGCCTGGCCCGGCGCCGACGTCGACGTCCGCGTCCAGGGCTGCAAGGGCACGACCGGTGCCGCGAAGTCCCAGGCGTTCGTCGCCGACGCGGAACTCACCGGCCGGGACGGTGGGGGCGCCCCGCTGTTCGGCGACACCACCGTCAGATCAGGTCTTGAGAACGGCACCTACAAGGTCAGCGTGACCTGCGACGGCCACGACCACCCGGACGTCGGCACCGTGCGCGTCGAGCACCGGAAGCCCACGCACGAGCCGACCCACCAGCCGACGCACCGGCCCACCCAGCAGCCGACTCATCAGCCGACTCATCAGCCGACTCATGAGCCGACGCACCAGCCGACGCACCAGCCGACGCACCACCCGAGCCCGGTCGCCCCGGTCCGCGCCGGTGGCGGCGGCACCGCCGCCTTCGCCGCCCCGGCCGCCCCCGGCGTCGCCCAGACCACCAGCGAGAGCGGCCTCGGCACCCCGTACACCCTGCTCGGCCTCGGCCTGGCGGCCGTCGCCGCCGTCGCGGTCGCCTTCCGCAGCTCCCGCCGCCGCGCCCCCGGCTCCGGTACGGGCACGGGCACGGGCACGGGCACGGAATGACGGCGTCGTCCGGATCCCGCCCGGCGGGTCACGGGCGACTCGTCACCGGCGTGGTCTGGGCGCTGCTGCTCTCCGGGCTCTGGCTCTGGGGCCGCGAGGCCACCGAGGGCCCCGGCGGCAGCTCCGCGCCGACCACCGGCGACATCGCCGCCGTCGGCCGCCCGCTCGGCGCGGCACTGCCCCCGGCCAGGGACCCGCTCGCACCCGTCGAACCCCGACAGGTGGAGATCCCCTCCCTCGGCATCACCGCGCCCGTCGTGGCCCGCGACCTGGACGGCACGGGCGCGATCGACCCGCCGCCGTACGAGATGCCCCACACCGTCGGCTGGTTCGGCGCGGGCACCCGGCCGGGCGCCGTCGGCCCCGCCCTGCTCGTCGGCCACGTCGACACCGACACCCGGCCGGCGGTCTTCTACGGCCTGAGCGCGGCCCGCCCCGGCGCCAAGGTCCGCGTCACCCGGACGGACGGATCGGTCGCCGAATTCACGGTCGACGACGTCCAGGTCTACCCCCGGGAACACTTCGACGCCCGCAAGGTCTACGGCGCGAGGGACCCCCATCGGGCGGAACTCCGCCTGATCACCTGCGGCGGCACGTTCGACCGCGAGGCGGGCGCGTACACGGCGAACGTGGTGGTCTCGGCCTACCTGACAGCAGCGCACACCCCCTGAGCTCCACGACAACGCATTCGTTCCGCCGGTCCGGAGCGGGCGGTCACGACGTGCGTCGCCGCCACCCCGTTGTGGGCAGTTGTTCCTCCCCCAGACTCCGTCCGGGGGGACCCCCAGGGCGGAACGGGTGGGCACAACGGAACGTCGCCCTTTGCCGAGCCCAGGCTTCCGCGCCGTAACCCACACCCCTTGTGCGCCGAGCCTGTGGTGCGGGTTCGGGCGCAGGGGGCGGACGCGCCGCCAAGCGCGCGTCCCGTGTGCCCACCCGTCCCGCCCCAGCGTGCGCGTGCCCACACGGGGGTGGGCGGGGGTGGCGACCAGGGCCACGCCGGGGGTGGGCGGGGGCGGTCCCGTACGGGCCGTCGGCCGGGTCCCGGTCGGCGGTGTCGCGTCCCGCAGCCGCCGCCGACCGGGCCGGTCCTCGACCGCAGGGCTCGCAGGCGCGGGAGGGGCCCGGTGCCACCGCGGGAGGTCGGGGTTCCGGCCACTGTAGAGGCCCCGCCTCGCCCGGCCCAGAGGGCTGTCGTGTCACGATGGTCACGACCGCTCCGCAGGATTCCGAGGGGCCCGCATGTCCGCACGTCCGGCCGTGTGCCGAGCCGGGTTCTCCCTTCCGGCCGTCGCGTTTCTGCTCCTCCTCGCCGCCGTCTCCGCCTGCTCGGCCCCGGCCCCGCGTCCCGCCCGTGAGGCCCCGGCCGCGGCGGGCCCCGGAGGGCCGAGAACATCGCGCGCCGTTCCGGCCGACGGCCCCTACCGGGTGAACCCGGACGGCAAGGCGGCCCGCGCGGTGGCCGAGCATCTCGCCGCGGGCCGCACCGCCGTGGCCGAGTCGCTGCGGAGGGTCTCCTCCGGCCCCAGGCGGAGTGGATCGGACCGGACCGTCCGGAGGAGGAGACCCGGGCGCTCACCGCGGCCGCCACCCGCGCCGGGCGGGAGGCGCTCCTCGTGCTCTACGACATCCCCGACCGTGACTGCGGCCAGTACTCGGCGGGCGGTGCGGCGGACGCCGCCGCCTACCGGAACTGGGTGGACGGGGTGGCCCGCGGCATCGGCGACCGGCGTGCGACGGCCGTCCTGGAACCGGACGCCGTGATGCACGCTCTCGCCGGCTGTGTCGGGGCGCGGCAGAGGGCCGAGCGGTTCGCGCTGCTCAAGGCGGCGGTCCGGCGGCTGAAGCGGCAGCCCGCCACCACCGTCTACCTGGACGCGGGCAACGCGGGCTGGGGCAGGCCGGCGGACCTCCGGGTCCCCCTGCGGGAGGCCGGGATCGCGGAGGCCGACGGCTTCGCGGTCAACGTCTCGAACTTCCGGACGACCGCGGAGAGCACCGCGTACGGCCGCTCGCTCTCGGCCCTGGTCGGCGGCAAGCCCTTCGTGATCGACACCGGCAGGAACGGGAACGGCCCCTGGGCGGAGGGCGACCCGGCCGACAGCTGGTGCAATCCGCCGGGCCGCGCGCTCGGCGAGCCTCCGACCCGGCGCACCGGGGATCCGCTGGTGGCGGCGTATCTGTGGATCAAGCGGCCCGGCGAGTCGGACGGTCTGTGCCGGGGCGGCCCGAAGGCGGGGGAGTGGTTCGACTCGTACGCGCAGGAACTGGCCCGCAACGCACGGTAGTTCGATCCCGGTGCGGTCGAAAAAAGGCCGGAAGACGACCAAGACCCCCTCACCGATGGTGAGGGGGTCTTGACTCTGCGTGCGCCGCCAGGGACTCGAACCCCGGACCCGCTGATTAAGAGTCAGCTGCTCTAACCAACTGAGCTAGCGGCGCCTGCTGACAGAGAGAACTCTACCTGACGTGCGGGTGTGCTCCCGACCAATACCGGTCACCTCCGGCCTGTCGGATGGTCGTATCAGGCCTTCGATCCGTCAAAATGCGATTTGTCCAGACAGTTGAGACACTGGCGCCCAAAACCAAGGGTCAAAAGATCTTGACGAGTGTGGAGGGGAATCCCATGAGCGTGCCGGTCTTCGAGGAGTTCGAACCCGCGGCCGACTGCGGCTGCCCGGGGTGCGCCCGGCAGCGGCGTGACCTCGCGCTTGGCCTGCCCGTCCGGGCGGGCGGCCACCCCGCGGCGCACGGCGCCCGCCGCGCTCTGGTCCTGGTGACCGCGGCGGGGGTGGTCCTGGGCGGCGGCGGGGTGGTGTCGGCGGCGGCCCTTCCGCCGCCGGCCGGACCGTTCGCCCCGGCGGGGCTGACGGACCCGGCGGATCTCGCCGGCCCGACGGACCTCACGGACCCGGCGGACCTCACGGACGGACCCGCGCCGGCCGCCGACCCCGGACCCGACACCCCGCAGGGCGGCCGGGGGCCGCTGCACGGGGCCCCGGGCCCCGGGCCGGACCCCTCCCCGGCCGCGACGCCGACGACCAGTCAGATCTCGACCGGCACCCTGCGGCAGACGACCCGGGCCGAGATCATCAACCGCGCCAAGCTGTGGGTGACCGCCCAGGTCCCGTACTCCATGGAGAGGTACTGGACGGACGGCTACCGCCAGGACTGCTCCGGCTACATCTCGATGGCCTGGAACCTGCGCAGCAACGAGTGGACCGGCAGCCTCGACCGCTTCGCCGAGCGGATCGACCGCACCGAGCTCCAGCCCGGCGACATCCTGCTCTTCCACAACCCGGCCAACCCGACGCGCGGCTCGCACGTCACGATCTTCGGCGGCTGGACCGACTACACCCACACCTCCTACGTCGCGTACGAGCAGACCAAGCCGCGCACGCGGAAGCAGGCCACGCCGATGGCGTACTGGGAGAACTCCGACCGGTACGTGGCCTACCGCTACAAGGGCGTGGTCAGCGGCGGCACCGGCGGCGGGGCGACGCCCACGGCGGAGCCGTACCCCGGCACGGCGATGTTCGGTCCCGGCGCGAACAACCCGTTCATCACCCAGCTCGGGCGGCTCCTCGTCGACCGCGGCGGCCAGAAGTACTACAGCAAGGGGCCCGGCCCGAAGTGGGGCGAGGCGGACCGGCGCGCGACCCAGGCGTTCCAGCTGGCGCAGGGCTGGAAGGGCAAGGAGGCGGACGGCCTTCCCGGTCCCCAGACGTGGAAGCTCCTCGTCACCGGCGGGGGCAGGAGCATCGGCGGTTCGAGTGGTTCGAGCGGGTCGAGTTCGAATGCGACGGGATTTCCCGGGCGTGGCTCCTTCCGTCCGGGCCAATCCAACGCATATGTGGAGAAGCTGGGCAAACAACTGGTGAAGCGGGGCTTCGGCAAGCACTACCTGTCGGGACCCGGTCCGCGCTGGACGGAGGCGGACCGCCGCAACGTCGAGGCGTTCCAGCGGGCTCAGGGCTGGCGCGGCGCAGCGGCCGACGGCTACCCGGGCCCGGAGACCTGGCGGCGTTTGTTCCGATGACCCCGAGAGCATGAGGTGGACCCCGAATGACGGCATCGACCCCGAACCCCGCGGACTCCGGTGCGGCGGCCTCACGTGACGCGGCCCGCACGGCGAGGCGTCTGACGGACGGCACCCTCCCGCGTACGTCCCCTCCGCAGGGGGCGCCCCCGGGCACCCCGCCGCCGACACGGCAGGACGCGCCGGCGGAGTCCGCGCGGGACGGCGAGGCGGGGGAGGCGGGCACCACGCCGGCACCGAGCGGGGACGGCGCACCGGCCGGTGCGCCGGAGTCCGCGTCCGGCGGCGTGCCGGACTCGGCGCCGGGTGCCGCCCCGGACTCCGCGTCGGCTGCCGCCCCGGCCGCTACGTCGGCTTCTGCGGCTGGTACGTCGGCCGGGACACCGGCCTCTGCCGCCGGCGCATCGACCGGTACGTCGGCCTCTGCGGCCGGTGGCCCGGCGGCCCTTCAAGGGGCCGGGGAGCCGGGGTCGTCGTCGGGCAGGGTCCCGGTCTGGCCGGAGCCGGGCGCGAGAGGTGGCGGCTCCGCCTCGGCGGGTGCGGAGTCCGCCCCGACGGGCACGTGGCCGGCAGCCGACCCGTCCGGGCGCGCCGACCTCTCACCCGGCCAGGGAGCAGGGTCCGCCGGTGCGTCGCCCGACCACCGGGCAGGGATCGCCGGTACGTCACCGGGCCACGCATCGGGACCTGTCGGTGCGTCACCGGGTCCCGGAGTAGGCCCTGACGATGGCCGGCCGGGGGTTCATTCGTCGCGGTCCTCCGGTACGCGGCCGGGGCAGCCGGCCACGGCTGCCGTCGGTTCGGCCGCGGGGGCGTCCGCGGCCTCGGGCACCGCCCCGACGGCCCCCGCCCCGGCAGTGCGCACGGGCCTCGTGGAGCCCGGTCCGTCCGTCGACGCCGCCGGTGGACAGCACGCCTCCCCGGCGGGCCGCGACGGTGCGGCCTCGGTTCAGCCGGGCGGTCCGGCCTCCGGTCCCGCGGGTGCGCGGCCCGGCGAGCCGGCGACCGGCCCGCTGCCGGTCCGTCCGGTCGCGTCCGCTTCCGCTCCGCCGTCCGCTGCGACGCCCGCCCCGACCAGTCCGGCCGCGGCCGGTCGGCCCGAGGCGTCCGGCGGCTCGTCGATGATCACCCGGGTCCAACCCGTCGTACCCGGCTACCCCGGGACGCGACCGAGCGCTCCGGCGGCTTCCGCCGGCGCGTCGGCGGGCCGTCCCGCCGGTTCCGTCTCCGGTACGGCGACAGGGGCCGCAGCCACCCCCGCGACCGCCCCCACCGCCCCGGCCGCCCCCACCGCCCCGGCCGCCCCGGCCGGCTCGGGTACGGGCAAGCACGCCCGCCCGGTGGCCGCCTCCGCCGCTTGCTCCTCCCCGAAGGTCGCCACCGCCACCACCGCCACCACCGCCACCGCCACCGCCACCACTTCCACCGTCACCGTGCGGTCCGGTGGTCCGGCACCGGTCCCCGCCGCGGTCGCGGTCGCCGCGCCCTCCGCCCCGACCGGCACCGAGCCCAGGACGAAGCCCGAGCCGGAGCCGAAGACCGAGCCCGCGCCCACGCCCACATCCGCGCCCACCTCCGACCGTCCCGCCGTGCGCGCCGACACACCGGACTTCGGGCGGATCGCCGGCGGCGGTGTCGGATCCGTCGCCGTGCCCGTCGCCGGCGTGGTGCGGGTGGCGCGGCGGAAGAACGTGATCGGGTCCGAGACCACCGGCTCCATCCCCGTGCATCTGCTCTTCCGGGACGAGCCGGGTACCACCGGGCGCCCCGCGGCGGGTGACGACGACGGGGGCCCCGACACCGTCGCCATGGCCGCGCCCGCGATTCCGGCCCCGTCGAAGGTCCAGGCCGGCACCGAGTCCCTCACCAACGGCACACCGAAGTCCACGTCCAGATCCGTGCCCGTCATGACGCCCGCCAAGGGCCCGGCCAAGACGCTCGCCAGGGGGACCGTCAAGGCGTCCGGCACGACACCCGCCGCGGCCGCCCCCGCCCGGCCCGCGCCCACCGCCGATCCCGCTCTCGTCGAGCGGCCCGGACCGGTGCTGCCCGGGTGGGTCGGGGTGGTCGGCGGGGCCCTCGCGCTCGCCGCGTGCGCGGCGGTCGTGTGGTGGGCCGGGGCCGTGCCCCATGAGGCGTCCAGGATGCTGCGGCTGCCGGAACGCCCGTACAACGGCATCCATCTCGGCCAGTGGGCGCTTCTCGCGGCCGGTGTGGTGCTCGCCCTGTTCGCGCTCGGTGGTCTCGGCCGCGGCCGGGTCGGCTACGCCTGGGTGCTGACCCTGTTCGGGGACTACCGCGGCACGGTCCGCCGTACCGGTCTGGTCTGGGTCAGCCCGCTCCTGCTGCGTCGCCGGGTCGACGTACGGCTCCGGCACTGGCGCAGTGAGCCGCTGTCCGCCGTGGACGCCAAGGGCACGGCGCTCGATGTCGTCGTCCTCGTGGTGTGGCGGGTGCGGGACACGGTCCGGGCGGCGCTCGGGGTCGACGGTCACGAGGAGTACCTGCGGGAGCAGGTGGAGGCGGCGATGGCCCGGGTGCTGTCGCAGCTTCCGGCGGACGCCTTCCACGAGGACGCCCCGACGCTCCGGGACGCGGAGGCGGTCGGCGAGGCCCTGACGCGGATGCTGTCGGCGGAGTGCGCTCCGGTCGGTGTGGACGTGTTCTCGGCGCAGCCGACGCGGATCGAGTACGCGCCGGAGGTGGCGGCGGCGATGACGAGGCGCCGGATCGCGGCGATCGACGCGAAGCACCGGGACAGTGTTCTCACCTCGGTGGTGGACGCGGTCGACGACGTGGTCCACCGGCTGACCAGTCGTGGTCTGGTGGAGCTCGACGACTATGAGCGCAAGGCGCTGGTCAAGGACCTGACGGTGGCGTTCTACACGGGGAGGACGGGTCCGGTCGAGGGGGCCTGAGGGGATGGACATGTTCAGCTTCCGTCCATACCTTGGTACTTGGTCCAGACCAAAATCGGTACGACGTAAGACCGCACGCGTGCGCGCACGGCCCAACGGAACTCCCCCACGTTTTCCTGGAGCGACAGCATGCGCAAAAAGTCAGTCGGGTCGGCGGTGGTGGCGCTCGGCGTCGCCGGCGTCACCCTCTTCGCCACCGGTAGTGCCGGCAGTCACGGCTACACCGACTCGCCGATCAGCCGCCAGAAGCTCTGCGCCAACGGCACCGTGACCAACTGCGGCTCCATACAGTGGGAGCCGCAGTCGGTCGAGGGTCTCAAGGGTTTCCCCGCCGCCGGTCCCGCCGACGGCAAGATCTGTTCCGCCGGGCTCACGCAGTTCGCCCAGCTGGACGACCCCCGGGGCGGCGCCTGGCCCGCGACACAGCTCAGCGCGGGGCAGAGCTACAGCTTCCGCTGGCAGTTCACCGCCCGGCACCGCACCACCGACTTCAAGTACTACATCACCAAGAACGGCTGGGACCCGAATCAGAAGCTGACCCGGGCCGCGCTCGACCCCCAGCCGTTCCTGACCGTTCCCTACAACAACCAGCAGCCGCCGGCGACCCTCTCGCACTCCGGGACGGTCCCGGCGGGCAAGACGGGCCGTCACCTGATCCTGGCGGTGTGGACGGTCGCGGACACCGCGAACGCCTTCTACGCCTGCTCGGACGTCAAGTTCTGACGGCCGGGCGGTTCGGGGGCCGTTCCTGACGGTTCATTTCTGATGAGCCGTCAGTTACAGTCCGGCCCATGAGGGGTGCGGACACCGTCGCGGAACTCGTAGGGCGCCAATGGGGCGACCACCGGATCGGGCTGAGGGACGAGCACCACACCCTCACCCACCACCAGGTCGCCGCCGGCGCCGCCGCGCGGGCCGCACTGCTCGTGGACCTGATGCCCTCCCTGCCGGGGGGCGAGCCGCACCTCGGCATCCTGCTCGACAACACGCCGGAGTACCCGCTCTGGCTCAGCGCGGCGGCCCTCGCGGGGGCCGCCGTCGCCGGGATCAACCCCACCCGGCGCGGCGCCGAACTCGCCCGGGACATCCGGCACACCGAGTGCCGGGTCCTGGTCACCGAGCGCGCCCACCTGCCGCTCCTCGACGGCCTCCCGCTGCCGGGCGTGCGCATCCTGGTCACCGACACCGACGCGTACCGGGAACTCCTCGCCCCCTACGGGAGCGCCCGCCCCGGCGACGCGCGCCTCGGTCCCGTACACCCCGGCAGCCGCTTCCTGCTCTCCTTCACCTCCGGTTCCACGGGCGCGCCCAAGGCCGCCCTCTGCAGCCAGGGACGGCTCGCGGCGGCCGGCGCCTCCCTCGTCCGGCACTTCGGGGTCGGCCCGGACGACGTCCACTACATCTGCATGCCGATGTTCCACGGCAACGCGGTGATCGCCGACTGGGCGCCCGCGCTCGCCGCCGGCGCCGGAGTCGCGCTGCGGGCCCGCTTCTCCGCCTCCCGCTTCCTCCCCGACGTACGCCGCTTCGGCGCCACCTACTTCACCTACGTGGGCCGGGCCGTGCAGTACCTGCTCGCCACCCCGCCCGAACCCGACGACCGAAGGCACCCGCTGCGCCTCGGCTTCGGCACCGAGGCGGGGGCGGTGGACGCGGCCCGCTTCCGGGAACGCTTCGGGGTCCCGCTCGTCGAGGGGTACGGCTCCTCCGAGGGCGGCGCGGCGATCCAGCGCACCCCGGACACCCCGACGGGCGCGATCGGACGGGCGGCGGCGGGCGACGACCTGGCGGTGGTGGACACGGAGACGGGGCTCGCATGCGCCCCGGCCCGCTTCTCGCCCGCCGGCCGGCTCCTCAACGCCTCCGAGGCGGTCGGCGAACTCGTCAACCGCGGCCCCAGCCCCTTCGAGGGCTACTGGCGCAACCCGGAGGCGGAGGCGGCCCGGCTGCGCGACGGCTGGTACTGGACGGGCGACCTCTTCTACCGGGACGGCGAGGGCTACCTCTACTTCGCGGGCCGCACGGACGACCGGCTGCGGGTCGACAGCGAGAACCTGGCGGCCGCGATGATCGAACACATCCTGGCCCGCTGGGACCGGGCCGCGGGGGTCGCGGTCTACCCGATACCGGACCCGGTGGCGGGGGACCGGGTCATGGCGGCGGTCGCGCTGCACGAGGGCGCGGCCTTCGACCCGGCGGAGTTCGCCGCCTTCCTCGCCGCCCAGCAGGACCTGGGGACGAAGATGCCGCCGCGCTTCGTCCGCGTCATGGAGGAACTCCCCCTGACGGCGACGAACAAGATCCACCGAGTGGCCCTCCGCCGGGCGGCCTTCCTCTGCGAGGACCCCGTCTGGTGGCGCCCGACCCCGACGGCCCCGTACGAACGGCTGACCCCGGAGGCCACCACGGCCCTCCGCGCGGAGTACGCCGGCCACGGCCGCGCCCCGACGGAGGACCTGCCCGACCGGGCCGCTCCTTCGGCATGATCCGGGGTAGGTCCAGCCCCACCCCGTCACACCCCCCAGGCCCATGGCCCCGCCGGCCGAACGCCGCCTACCGTGGGGCGTCATGGACCCCCGTACTCCCTGGCAGGCACTCACCCGCCCCCGTTTCCCCCTCGGGCCCTGGCCCTGGCGGGCCGCCGCGTACCTGGTCACCGGGGGCCTGATCGGCGCCGCCTGCTGTGCCCTGTTCCTGCTGCTCGGACTGTTCTCCGTCTTCCTCGTCGGGCTGCCCCCGCTCCTGCTCTCCGGGCTGGCCCTCGGCGGCGTCGAGCGCCGGCGTCTCCGGCTCGTCGACCTGGACCCGGCCCCCGACCCGCACCGCGTCCCCACCGCCCCCGGCCCGGCCGCCTGGCTCCGGCTGCGGGCGGGGGAGCAGGCGACCTGGCGGGAGCTGGCGTACGCCCTGCTCCTCGCCACCGTCCTGTGGCCGCTCGACCTCCTCGCCGTCGCCGTCGGGATCGGCCTGCCGGTCACCCTCCTCAGCGCCCCCGTCCAACTGGCGGTGGACGGCGAGGAGGCCAAGGTCGTCAAGGCGTATCTGGTCTCCTCCTATCCGGAGGCCTTCGCGACCGCCCTCCTCGGCGCACTGCTCCTCGTCGTCCTCGCCTATCCGCTCGCCGCCGTCGCCGGAGCGCGGGCCGGCCTCGCCCGCGCCCTGCTCGCCCCGCGCGAGAGCGACACGCGCGGCGGCAGGATCGGCGAGGTCATCGCCTCCCGGGCCCGGCTCGTCGACGCGTTCGAGGCCGAGCGGCGCCGGATCGAGCGCGATCTGCACGACGGGGCCCAGCAACGCCTGGTCGCCCTCACCATGACCCTCGGCCTCGCCCGGCTCGACGCCCCTCCGGGGCCGCTCGCCGAGCAGCTGGCGAAGGCGCACACGGAGGCCGGGCGGGTCCTGGCCGAGCTGCGCGAGCTCATCCACGGCATCCATCCGCAGGTCCTCGCCGACTACGGGCTCGGCCCGGCCCTCGCCGACGCCGCCGACCGGTCCGCCGTCCCGGTCACCGTCGACATCGAGCTGCCCCGGCTGCCGGTGTCCGTCGAGAGCGCGGGGTACTTCGCCGGCTGTGAGGCGCTCGCCAACATCGGCAAGCACAGCGGGGCGGCCCGGGCGGGCATCCGGGCGCGGCACGAGGAGGGCGTGCTGCGGATCGAGATCGAGGACGACGGCCGCGGCGCCGCCGATCCGGCCGGGGGCACCGGGCTCACCGGACTCGCCGACCGGATCGCCGTTCTCGATGGCACACTGGCGATCATGAGCCCGCCGGGCGGGCCGACCCTCCTCCGAGTGGAGATCCCGTGCCCCGCACTGACCGACAGCCCGGCGCCGAGCGAGAGCACGGCACCGACCGAGAGCTCGGCATCGACCGAGAGCTCGGCATCGACCGGCCGTCCGACGACCGACAGCCCGGCGCCGGCCGGAAGCTCCGAGTCGTCCTCGCCGAGGACAGCGTCCTCCTCCGGGAGGGACTGATCGGTCTCCTCGCCCGGTTCGGCCACGAGGTCGTCGCCGCCGTCGGTGACGCCGACGGTCTGCGCGAGGCGGTCGTCGCCCACGACCCGGACATCGTGGTGACCGACGTCCGGATGCCGCCGGGCTTCCAGGACGAGGGGCTGCGGGCCGCGGTCGCGCTCCGCGCCGAGCGGCCCGCGCTTCCGGTCCTCGTCCTCAGCCAGTACGTGCAGCGCAGCTACGCCGCCGACCTGCTCGACGCGGGCGACGGCACCGGCGTGGGCTATCTCCTCAAGGACCGGGTCGGGCAGGTGGAGGAGTTCCTGGACGCGCTCGCCCGGGTCGCGGACGGCGGGACGGTCGTCGACCCCGAGGTCGTACGGCAGCTGCTGCGCCGCCACCGGGATCCGCTGGAGGCGCTGACCCCGCGCGAGCGCGAGGTCCTCGGGCTCGTCGCCGAGGGGCATTCGAACGGGGCGATCGCCCGGCGTCTGGTCGTGACCGAGGCCGCCGTGGGCAAGCACATCGGCAACATCCTGGCGAAGCTGGACCTGCCTCCGGCCGAGGACACCCATCGCCGCGTCCTGGCCGTCCTCACCTACCTCAGAGCCTGAGGAGAGCGGCTCGGCCACCCGCGGGAACGGCCCGCTCCTGCCGGGAGCGGCTCGGCCCCCGGCGGGGGCGAGGGCACGAAAAAGCCCCCCGCTTCCGCGAGGGGCTTCTTCCGTCTGTGCGCCGCCAGGGACTCGAACCCCGGACCCGCTGATTAAGAGTCAGCTGCTCTAACCAACTGAGCTAGCGGCGCCTGCTGACAGAGAAAATACTACCCGGTTCCGCGGGGTGCTCATGACCACCCCGCGCGACCGGGCCGTCAGGGCCCCCGAATGCCTCAGATCGCCAGCGCCATGACCACCGGAGCGGCCCTGCGGTTCAGCGTGTCGGCCGCCGAGCGCAGCCGGTGGGCGTGCTCGATCGGCAGGGAGAGCGCCAGACAGCCCACGGCGGAGCCGGCCGTCAGCGGGACGGCGGCGCAGACCGTGCCCACCGCGTACTCCTGGAGGTCGAGCACCGGGACCGTCGGGGGCTGGCTGTCCAGCTTGGAGAAGAGGATCCGCTCGCTGGTGATCGTCCGGGAGGTCAGCCGGGCGATCTTGTGGCGGGAGAGGTGGTCCCGCCGTCCGTTCTGGTCGAGCTGGGTGAGCAGGCACTTGCCGACCGCGCTGGCGTGCGCCGCCGAGCGGAAGTCCACCCACTCGTTGACCTTGGGCGTGCGCGGGCCGTCGGCGAATTGGGTGATCTTCACCTCGCCGTCGATGTAGCGGCTGATGTAGACCGCGGCGCCGACGGAGTCGCGCAGCTCGGTCAGGGTCTCCTGGAGTTTCGCCTCCAGGGCCTCGCGGCGGGTCATGCCGGAGCCGAGGAGGACGAGGGAGTCCCCGATCACGTACGCGCCGTCGGCGACCTGCTCGACGTACCCCTCGCGCCGGAGCATGAGGAGCAGCGAGGAGAGGTGGGCGACGGGCAGGCCCGTTTCGCGCGCGATCTGGACGTCCGTCACTCCGCCACCGTGCCGTGAGATCGTCTCGAGGACGCGCAAGGCGTATTGCACCGAGTGGAACGGCGCGGTGGGCTCGGGCTTCAGCGCCACGGTTTCCCCCTACCAGGTTGTGACCGCAAGCTTTCTTACCACGATAGCCGCCAAGCACCGTTTACGGGGCGGCTGTTGGCGAGAATGATGCGGAGCATCCGGGCCCTACGCTGGGGCGCACCACCCTGGCATATGCCATGGTCATGAGTGCTTCGCAGAGGCTCAGGTCAGGGCTGTACGCGAGGGTGCTCGCGCAGGTGTTCGGCCCGGGGGAGCGGGAGATTTTTTATGGGGAAGCGGACGCCGCAGCGGTCCGACCGGTGGCCGAGAACCGCCGGAATAAACGGAGACTCCCTCCTGTTCTCCCCCTGATATAGCCGATCGACGTGTCCGCGTGGCACGTCGGCGAAGTGTCCGCGAGCGTGCCGAGGAGGGTCCCGAAGGTGACCGACGCTATTCGAGGAGAGGCGCGGGGGACCGCGCCCGTACCGCTGTCCGTACTGGACCTGGTGACCGTCGGCAGCGGCAGGACCGCGACCGAGGCGCTGGCCACCAGTGTCGAGCTGAGCAGGCTCGCCGAGCGGCGCGGCTTCCACCGGCACTGGGTGGCCGAACACCACTCCATGCCCGGCGTCGCCTCCTCGTCCCCGGCGGTGATCCTCGCCCACCTCGCCGCCCACACCCGGCGCATCCGCCTCGGCTCGGGCGGCGTCATGCTGCCCAACCACGCGCCGCTCGTCGTCGCCGAACAGTTCGGCACCCTGGAGGCCTTCGCCCCGGGCCGGATCGACCTCGGCCTCGGGCGCGCGCCCGGCACCGACGGGGCCACCGCCGCCGCCCTCCGGCGCACCACCACCCTCAACGAGGGTGCGGACGACTTCCCGGAGCAGCTCGCCGAGCTGACCCGGTTCCTGGACGACGAATTCCCGGACGGCCATCCGTACGCCCGGATCCACGCCGTCCCCGGCCCGGTGCAGGGCCCGAAGGGCCGCCCGCCGATCTGGCTGCTCGGCTCCTCCGGCTTCAGCGCCCGGCTGGCCGGCCTGCTCGGGCTGCCCTTCGCCTTCGCCCACCACTTCTCGGCCAGGAACACGATCCCGGCGCTCGACCTCTACCGGGACTCCTTCCGGCCCTCGGCGCTGCTCGACACCCCGTACGCGATGATCGGCGTCTCGGCGTTCGCCGCCGAGGAGGCGGCGCAGGCGCGCCGTCAGGTCCTCGCCGGCGCCCTCGCGATGCTGCGGCTGCGCACCGGCAGGCCCGGTCTCGTGCCGACGCCGGAGGAGGCGGAGGCGTACGGATTCAGTTCCGCCGAGCGGGAGTTCGTGAACGACTGGCTGGCGAACATCGTGTACGGCACCCCGGACGAGGTCCGTACGGGCCTCGACGACCTCCGCAAGCGGACCGGCGCGGACGAACTGATGATCACGGCCAACGGGCACGGCGGGGCGGAGCGGGTGCGGAGCTACGAGCTCATCGCGGACGCGTACGAACTCCCGGAGCTGCCGGAGCCGTAGGGGCGCGGCGTGCGTTCCGGGCCGGGGGCGGCCGGGTAAAAACCCTGGTCCGCGCCACCGGTTGGTTCCTGCACGGATCCGGCTCGCGTGAACCGTAAGTGAACCTTAAACCGCTCGTCACCGATGGTGGCGGGCGGTTCCGTTTTGTGCTGCGGGTCGCTGACAAGGCCTTTCTTCCTCGAATTGGTCTAGTCCTCAATCTGGTTCAGACCATTGACGCACTGTTCACGCGCCGGTTATCACTGCTCCAGCTCCTGTACGGCACCACCCCCGCACTCCCCCATGGAGGCCGCACGTGCACCCCCGTAAGCCCTTGATCGCCGCGCTCCTCAGCACGGCCCTCGCCGCCGGCGCCCTCGCGGCGACCGTCGGCCTCGGCTCCGCCCAGGCGGCCGACACGACGACCACTGCCGCTGCGGGTGGTGTGCGTATCGCGTACTACGACCAGTGGAGCGTCTACGGCAACGCGTTCTACCCCAAGCACCTCGACACCCGGGGCATCGCGGGCCAGCTGGACGTCATCAACTACTCGTTCGGCAACATCCACCCCACCAACCTCACCTGTTTCGAGGCCAACAAGGCCGCCGGTGACGACAACAACCCCAACGCGGGTGACGGTGCGGGCGACTCGTACGCCGACTACCAGAAGTCCTTCAGCGCGGCGGACAGCGTCGACGGCGTCGCCGACAAGTGGGACCAGCCGATCGTGGGCGTCTTCAACCAGTTCAAGGAACTGAAGGCGAAGTACCCCCACCTGAAGATCAACATCTCGCTCGGCGGCTGGACGTACTCCAAGTACTTCAGCGACGCGGCGAAGACGGACGCGAGCCGCAAGAAGCTCGTCACCTCCTGCATCGACCAGTACATCAAGGGCAACCTGCCCGTCGAGGGCGGCTTCGGCGGCGCCGGCACGGCGGCCGGCATCTTCGACGGCATCGACATCGACTGGGAGTACCCCGGCTCCTCCGGCGGTCACCTGGGCAACCACTACGCCCCCGAGGACAAGCAGAACTTCACGCTGCTCCTCGCCGAGTTCCGCAAGCAGCTCGACGCGTACGGCACGGCCAACGGCGGCAAGAAGTACCTGCTGACCGCGGCCCTCCCGGCCGGCCAGGACAAGATCAAGTACATCGAGACGGACAAGATCGGCGCGTACCTCGACTACGCGAACATCATGACGTACGACATGCACGGCGCCTGGGACGGCGACGGGCCCACGTACCACCAGTCCCCGCTGTACTCCGGTGCGAACGACCCGACCGACGTGATCGCGCCCGGCACCGAGAAGTACTCGATCGACAACGCGATCGACTCCTGGATCGACGGCAAGCCGGCCTACGGCATCACGGGCGGCTTCCCCGCCAACAAGCTGACCCTCGGCTACGAGTTCTACTACCGCGGCTGGAAGGGCGTCCCGGCCGGGACCACCAACGGCCTCGCGCAGACCGCGACCGGCGGCTCCAACGTCCGCCCGCTCAGCCAGCAGGCCGGCATCGCGCACTACAAGGAGCTCGGCGGCATCGTCGACAACGCGTCGACCACCTTCTGGGACGAGCCCTCGAAGTCCTCGTACTTCTACAAGGACGGCGAGTTCTTCACCGGCCTGAACCAGAAGTCCATCCAGGCCCGGGTGGACTACGCCAAGCAGCGCGGCCTGGCCGGCGCGATGATGTACTCGCTCCTCGGTCTGGACGAGAACGTCACCCTGCTCAAGCAGATCAACACCGCGCTCGGCGGCACCACCACCCCGCCCACCACGACGCCGCCGACCACCCCGCCGACGACGCCCCCGACCACCCCGCCCACCACGCCCCCGACGACCCCGCCGACGACCCCGCCCACGGGCTGCGGCTCGCTCCCGGCGTACGTGGCCGGCACGGTCTACAACGCGGGCAACGAGGTCTCCCACAACGGCCGCAAGTACAAGGCCCAGTGGTGGACCCAGAACGAGACGCCGGGCACGACCGGCGAGTGGGGCGTCTGGAAGGACCTCGGCGCCTGCTGAGTGACTGACCCGCCGAACCCCTCATGAACCGCTGCCCCCGCCCGGAATGTCCCTCCGGCCGGGGGCAGTTCCATGCCCTCGCGCTCTTGCTCGCCCGTGCCTCCGGAGCCCTCAGACGCTCAGCGGCTCCGTGCCGATCAGTTCGGCGATACGGTCCGGGGTCACCGCCCGCGAGTACAGCCAGCCCTGCCCCGTGTCGCAGCCGATCCGGCGCAGCCGGCTCGCCTGCCCCGAGGTCTCCACGCACTCCGCGGTGACCGTGAGCCCCAGCCGGTGCGCCAGCTGCACCAGTGCCTCGACGATCAGCTCGTCCGCCGGGTTGGCGTGCTCCTCGTCCTGGAAGCCCCGTACGAAGGAGCCGTCCAGCTTGAGCACAGAGACGGGCAGCCGGCTGAGATAGGCCAGGTTCGAGTAGCCGGTGCCGAAGTCGTCGATCGCGATCCGCACCCCCATGTCGCTCAGCGCCTGGAGGGCCTGGAGCGGCCGTCCGGCCGAGCCCATCACGGCGGACTCCGTCAGCTCCAGCTGGAGCAGATGCGGGGCGAGACCGGTCTCCGCGAGAATGCCGGCCACGTCCGCGACCAGGTCGGAGTCCCACACCTGACGCACCGCCACGTTCACGCTCACGAAGATCGGACGCTCGCCCGGCCGGTCCTTCTGCCACTGCCGGGCCTGACGGCAGGACGTGCGCAGCACCCACCGGCCCAGTTCCACGATGGAGCCGTCCTCCTCGGCGATCCCGATGAACCGATTCGGCGCGAGCGAGCCGAACTGTGGGTGGTTCCAGCGCACCAGCGCCTCCACCCCGCGCACGGCCCCGTCCGAGAGGTCCACCAGGGGCTGGTACTCCAGGGCGAACTCCCCGCGCTCCACGGCCGGCCGCAGGGTGGAGGAGAGCGCCTGCCGGGTCATCCGGTGCGCGTTGCGCTCCGGGTCGAAGAGGGTCCAGCGGGCCTTGCCGTCCGCCTTCGCCCAGTACAGCGTGGTGTCCGCGGCCTGCATCAGCGAGGTCGCCGTCGTCCCGTGTCCCGAGCGCTCGACCACCCCGATCGAGGCGGAGACCGAGAGCCGCTGACCGGCCAGGTCGAAGGGCTGCTGGAGCGCGCACAGCACCGACCGGGCCAGATCGGCCAGTTGCTCCGTGCCG
This sequence comes from Streptomyces sp. NPDC017246, assembly GCF_044331325.1. Taxonomy (NCBI): domain Bacteria; kingdom Bacillati; phylum Actinomycetota; class Actinomycetes; order Kitasatosporales; family Streptomycetaceae; genus Streptomyces; species Streptomyces sp. NPDC017246. The sequence continues at coordinate 182,870 of NZ_JBIRMW010000015.1, forward strand.
GTGGAGTCCTCGACCAGGACCGCGAACTCGTCGCCGCCGAGCCGGGCCACGAGATGGCCGCCGCTGCGGGTGTAGCCGTCGCTGTCCGCACACTCCGTCAGACGGGCGGCGACGGCGGCGAGGAGACGGTCGCCGACGCGGTGGCCGAGGGTGTCGTTGACGGCCTTGAAGCCGTCGAGATCGAGGTAGCAGAGACCGATCCGCCCTGTTCTGCCATACCCGTACGACTCGTACGACTCGTACGAAGAGCTGGCCGCCGCGCTCGCCTCCGGACCGCGGGCGTTCCCGGAGTCCTCGGCGTCGTCGGTGTCCTCGGTTTCTTCGACGTCCTGCGCGGAGGCCTCCAGGGCCGCCGAGAGGCGCTCGAAGAAGAGGGCGCGGTTGGGCAGCCGGGTCACCGGGTCGTGCATCTGGAGGTGGCGCAGCCGCGCCTGGAGCTCGCGCCGGTCGCTGATGTCCGCGATCGACAGCAGCACGCGCCGGCCGTCGGGCACGGGCGCGACGGTGACCTCGGCCCACAGCGAGCGCCCGTCGGGGTGCTTGAGGCGGCGGGTGCAGCGGAAGCGGGAGCGGCGGCCGCGCAGCACCTCGCGGTACGCGTGCCAGGTCCGTCCGTCGGACGCGAGGTCGACGAGATCGGCGGCGGCCTGGTCGCGGAGCGCCCCGGGCTCGGTGCCGAGGAGGGCGCCGAAGGAGTCGTTGGCGGCGACGACCACGCCGTCCTGGTCGACGACGGCCATGGCGAGCTGGGCGACCCGGAAGGCGGCGCGGTAGTCGTGGAGTTCGGCGGCGCGGCGGTCGGCGTACTGCTCGGGGCGGTGCTCGGGGCGGTGCTCGGCGTACCGCTCGGGGTGACGCTCCGTGAGTGCGGGCTCCGCCGCGTGCGTCTCCGGCGGCTCTGGGTGCACCGGTCCTTCGGGGGTTCCGTTCACCGCTCGCTCCCGTAGTGCAGTCGGGCCGGTCACATGTGGTCGGGACGGTCGGCCGAGGAAGAGTGTGCCGATCATAGAGCCCGTGCGGGGGAGCCTTCCAGCTTCGTGACGCCCCGGGGGAGCGTCCGGCGCTGTGAGGCTGCCCACCGCCGCACCCCGCCCGATCGTTTCTGCGCGGGTCTGACACGGGTCGGTGCTGACGTGACCGAATGTGACTTTCCGTGAACTGAAGCACGTTCGTGTCGCGTCGACCCGGCGGCGCGCCCTCACCCGACCGGGGCAGCGGAAACATGCGAAACGCCGCAAACCGTCACAAGGTGGGTGGGGAGTCCCGCATTCCCGATCCGGAGGTCCACGTGAGGGGTCAGCAGCCACCCGGGGGAGTGGAACGCTCACGACTGCGTGCGGGGGCGGCCGCGTTCACCTCGCTCGCCGCCCTGGCGGCCACCGGGCTCGTCGCGGGCCCCGCCGTCGGCGCGAGCTCGGCGAGTCCCTGCGCCCTGCCCCGTACCGCGGCCCATCACTCGCTCGGCCTCGACACCTGGAACAGGTCGTATCCGCGACCCGACCGCACCCTCGACGCGGTCATGATCTTCCTGTCCTTCCCCGACTCCGAGCCGCTCACCGGACCGGCCGAACTCACCGCCGACCACTTCCCCGCGACCAGCGAGTACTTCGCCCGCGCGTCCTACGGGCGCTTCGTCCTGCGCCCGCACCCCCAGCGCGTCTGGACCCCGATGCCCAAGGAGTCGGGCGCGTACGACATACAGCGCGACTGGGACGCCGGGCAGCGTGCCGCGTACCTCAGGGACGCGATCGCCGCCGCCGACGCGAGCGTCGACTTCTCCCGGTACGACATCGTCTATCTCGTCGCCGACCCGGACGCGCCCGGTGTGGACTCCGACGCCACCAAGGTCGTCAACCTCGAACACCCCATGAAGGTCGACGGAACCGAGATCAAGCGGGTCGTCACCGTCTTCGAGCGGCACCCGCCCGACCGCAACGTCCTCGCCCACGAGACCGGGCACGTCTTCGACCTGCCCGACCTCTACCACCGCCCGGAGGACGGCAAGGGCGACTGGGACACCCATGTGGGTGACTGGGACGTCATGGGCAGCCAGTTCGGGCTCTCCCCCGACCTCTTCGGCTGGCACAAGTGGAAGCTCGGCTGGCTCTCCCGCGACCAGGTGACCTGCGTCCAGGGCACCTCGCCCCGGATGGTCACCCTGGAGCCCACCGACACCCAGCCGGCGCCCGGCGCGACGCTCGGCACCCGGCTCGCCGTCGTCCGTACCGGCCCCGACAGCGTCCTCGCGATCGAGGCCCGGAGCGACGCCGGGAACAACGCCGGGACCTGCACCGAGGGCGTGCTCGTCTACCGGGTCAGGGCCGACGCGGCCTCCGGCGACGGCCCCGTCGAGGTCGTCGACGCGCACCCGCGCACCGAGGCCTGCTGGGACAGCTCGGTCTACCCGCCGCTCGCGGACGCCCCCCTGGAGGAGGGCGAGACCCTCACCGTGCCCGGGACCGGGGTCCGGGTCGAGGTCACGGACCGCACGGAGGCCGGTGGCTGGACGGTCCGGATCGCGCCGCCCGCCGTCGGCTGACCCGCGCGCGGCGCCCCGGTCCGGCCGGCCCGGAACACGAAGAAGCCCCCCGCTTCCGCGAGGGGCTTCTTCTGTCTGTGCGCCGCCAGGGACTCGAACCCCGGACCCGCTGATTAAGAGTCAGCTGCTCTAACCAACTGAGCTAGCGGCGCCTGCTGACGTCGTAGACATTAGCATCCGGATCGGCGGGAGGAAAAATCGATACCCGCACGTCGGCGGCGGAAGCGGCCCGGACGGCCCGGACGCAGGCCCAGAGCACCACCTCGGGGCCGGGCAGCCAGGGGTTGCGGGTGTCGGGCGCCACCAGCCAGCGGGGCCCGGAGTCCCCGGAGGGCACGAGCGGCGGCACGGTCACGGCGTCCCCGACCCCGTGACAGAGCGGCCGGGGCACCGCCTCGCCCCACTCCTCCCAGTCGAGGAGGGCCGGCAGTCGCTGCGCCGTCCCCGGCGCGGCGAACAGCATCATCCGGCCCCGGTGCACGGCGACGGGCCCGGAACCCGGGCCCTCCTCCCACAGCCGGTCCAGCATGCGGCGGCCGAAGACCGGGTCCACGTTGACGACGTCGAAGACCGTGCCGCAGGGCAGTGCCGCCGACGAGGCCGGCCGGGTCTCCCAGCGGGTGAGCGCGGCCTCGCGGTCCCCGGCGGCCGAGGTGAGCCAGGCGGCCCCGTCGGCGGTCACCCGGGCGGTCTGGTGCCGCCCCTCGTCGCCCGCCCGGAGGAACCGGAAGATGTCGTGCGGGGTCTCTTCGCGCAGCCACGTCGTCATGACTCCAGATCTACCAGGAGTCACCTGCCGGTTGCCGAGAGTTCACGGAATCCCGGACAGGCGGGGAGGGGGAGGAGTATCGTGCACCCCCGGCATATGCCAGGGGTGCTTTTTCGGCCACCGGGACGGGCGGACGCCCCACGCTCACGCAGGGCCGTACGGCCCCCGCTCGCGGGCGGGTCGGACGCCCACCGGTTCACGGGTGGACGTACGGCCCCGCTCGCCGGCGTACGGCCCCCGCTCAGTCCTCCGCGGGCCGTCCGTCCGTCCTGATCAGATCGCGGCCGAACTCGATCATCTTCCGGGCGTAGTCCTCGGTCCACTGGGCCCGCTCGGCGACGTCCGCCGCCGTCAGCCGGTCGAACCGGCGCGGATCCGCCAGCTGGGCCGCCGCGATCGCCTGGAACTCGGTCGCGCGGTCCGTCGCCGCGCGGAACGCCAGCGTCAGCTCCGTCGCACGGGAGAGCAGCTCCCGCGGATCCTCTATCGACTCCAGGTCGAAGAAATGCTCCGGGTCGGCGGTCGCCTCGGCAGGCTCGAAGACCAGCGGAGCCGGCCTGAGCCGCCGCTGTCCGCTCCGCTCCGCGGGTTCCGCCATTGTCGTTCTCCTCTTCACGCTTCACTCACCGGTGCTTCGCGCACCGGCTCTTCGCACACGGGCGGCCCGGAACCCCGGGCCGGTTTCCATTGTCCCGCGCCCCGCAAGAGGGCGTCCGGTCCCGGGCGCGGTCAGCCGTCGAGACCGCGCAGGAGCAGTCGCAGGCCGCCGAAGAACTCCTGGTCGGGGCCCACCTCGCCGGCCGTCCGCGCGGTCTGCGTCAGATACGGGAACCGGTCCTCGGGCAGTGCGGCGATGGCCGAGGTGCCGGCTCCGGCCAGCGGCCCGAGGTGTTCGAGCTGGATCGCCCCGGTGACGTATCCGTGGAGCGCGCGCAGGGCGACGACCCGTCGTGCGCCGTCGATCCCCGCCTCGGCCAGGATGCCGAGCACGGTCTCCGACCAGAGCAGTCCCCCGGGCGCGCGGTGCCGGTGGGTGAGGGTCAGCCGGACGGCTTCCGGGTGGCGGACGACGGCGTCGCGCAGCCGCCCGACCATGGTCTCGATCCGGTCCCGCCAGGGCGCGTCGGCTGCGGGCGGGCCGGTGTCCATGTCGCCCAGGACGCGGTCGACCACGAGCCCCTCCAGCTCCTCGCGGTCGGCGACGTAGCGGTAGAGCCCCATGGGGCTCATGCCGAGTTCCCTGGCGACGGTGCGCATCGAGAGGGCGGCGAGTCCGTCGCGGTCGATGACGGCGAGGGCGGCGGCGGCCAGCCGGTCCGGGGTGAGGGAGCGAGGTCGTGGCATGACGGTTGACAGCGTACGCCTTACGCCTACGCTGTTAGGAGTACGCCGTACGCCTACGAGGATGGTGTCCCATGAGCCTGCCCCAGACCCCTCCCGCAACCCCTCCCGCAAGCCCTTCGGCGACCCGGCCCCGCAGCCGCCGGCCGGCCCCCGGCGACCCCGTGCCGAGCCGCACCCTCACCCCGGTCCTCGGCCCCGAGCTGACCCTCCCGGACCCCGAACGGACCACCCACGTGCAGTTCCGGCGCTTCGCGGGCTGCCCCGTCTGCAACCTCCATCTGCGCTCGGTCGCCCAGCGCCACGAGGAGATCGCACGGGCCGGCATCCGGGAGGTCGTGTTCTTCCACTCGCCGGCCGAGGAGCTCCGCGAGCACGTGGCCCATCTGCCGTTCGCCGTCGTCGCGGACCCCGGCAAGGTGCTGTACGCCGAGTTCGGCGTGGAGTCCCACCGCCGGGCCCTGCTCGATCCGCGCGGCTGGCCCGCGATCGCCGGGGGCGTGCTCCGTGACACCTGGGAGCTGCTCCGGGGCAGGGGCCGACTGCCGGCCGCCGAGCAGCCCGCCGGCCGCCTCGGCCTCCCCGCCGACTTCCTGATCACGCCCGACGGCCGCGTCGCCGCCGTGAAGTACGGCGAACACGTCTACGACCAGTGGTCGGTCGACGAACTCCTCGCCCTGGCGGCCGGGAGGACCGGGGCGCCCTCGGGCGGCGGGCCGGGCCGGGACGGCCTCAGGGCGTCCAGCTGACCCGGTGCTCCGCCAGATGGGAGAGGACCGCGTGGTTCGCCTCCCAGCCGTCCGGGAACGAGACGGCGACGCCCAGCTGCACCGGCTCCGTCGACGGGTGCGCGTCGAGCAGGTCCGCCACCCCCGCCCGGCAGACCACGACACACGCGTGCCGGTGCCGGGAGGCGAGGACGCACAGCCGGCCCGTCTCCAGATGGAAGGCCGTCGCGTCGGGCCGCCCGGACAGCGGATGGAGGACGACCGTCACGTCGTACTCACGCCCCTGGAGCCGGTTCGCGGTGTCCACGGTCACGCCCGTCACACCGAGCTCCGCGAGCGCCGCCCGCACCGCCGCCGCCTGGTCGCGGTGGGCGGTGCCGACCGCCACCCGGTCGGGGGTCAGGGGTACCGGGGTCTCCGAGCGCTCCGAGACCGCGGCCCCGCCCCGGTCGAGGAGCCGGCGCACCACCAGGGCGACCGCGCCGACCGCCTCGGGGTCGGTCCGCGGGGTGTGCCGGGCCGGGAGTTCGAGCAGGCCCCAGCCCGACTCCGCCGCCTCGTCGAGGACCCGGTCGGGACCCGAACCGTCCGACGCCACCCCGAAGGAGAGCTTCCGGTCCCCGTGCCCGGTGCCGCTGCGGAAGGGCGTGAACGGATAGAAGGCGTCCGAGACCAGCGGCGCCGCCGAGGCGGGCAGCCGCCAGGACACCGGCAGCCGGTGCTGCGGCAGCTCGGGGTTGTGCGCGAGCAGGGTCGAGACCGCGCTCGCCGACGGGTCGTACGAGAGACCCGCCCACTGCTCCGCGCCCACCACCGAGAACGGGTCCAACTGCCCGGGGTCGCCCACGAACAGCGCCCGCTCGAAGAGACCCGCCACGGCGAGCAGCGCGTCCGAGCGCATCTGGTACGCCTCGTCGACGATCGCGTGCGCCCAGGGCTCGACGTTCTTCACGTGCGCCCACTTGGCGGCCGTGGAGAGGACCACCGGCAGCCCGGCCAGCTCCCCGGCCTTCGCCGACTTCCGTACGTTCTCCAGGTCGTCGAGCGCCTTGTCGTACGGGTCGGAGTCGTTCGAGTGCAGCCGGCCCACGTCGAGGTCCGGCTCCTTCTCGGCGAGCCGCAGCACCAGATCGTCCACCTGCGCGTTCGTCTGGGCCACCACCATCAGGGGGCGCCCGGCGGCGGCCAGTTCGAGCGCGGCCCGCACCACGAGCGTCGACTTGCCGGCGCCGGGCGGGGAGTCCACGACGACACCGCGCGCGGTGCCGTGCAGGGTCGCGGCCAGGATGTCCGCCGTCGCCTTCCCGGCCGCCGCCGACGGGTCGAGGGCCCCGGCGCTGTCCCTCGAAAGGTCGAACACGGTCACAGCACGTCCTCCGCGGTCACGGCGTCGGGCAGTTCCACGGTGTCCGCACGGGGCGGACCGCCGTGCGTCCAGGGCGTCTCCTCCGCCTCCGGCAGCTGAGGCCCGACCCGCTGGTCGTGCTCGAACAGCGTCCAGGCGATCCGCTCGCCCTTCTCCGGCACCGAACCCTCCGCGGGCTCCTTCGACCGGCCCATCTTGTCGAGGAGCCGCAGCAGCACCGCCCCGTCCTCCTCGTACCGCACGAACTCCGCCGACTGCGGCTTCCCGCCGAGCGAGCGGAACACCTTCACCTTCTCGCCCAGGTGCGGCCGGTCCTCGGTGCGGACCGTGAGGAGCGGACGCGGCGCGGGCCGCTTCGACTCCGTCCAGGCCATCGTCACCTCGACCACCTCGGCCGTGAACGCCTCGCCCGCGAGCCTCCGCCCGGCCAGGACCAGCGGATCGTCGAGGGCCTCCTGCGCCTCCAGCTGCCCCTGCGCCTGCTCGCGCGCGGCGAGCTTCCGGGCCGCCGTCACGGCGTCGTCCCGGCGCGGCTGCGGCGGCTCACCCGCGGTGACCCGGTCCCGGTGGGCGGTGAAGGACCAGCGGTCGCGGGTCCAGCGGTCCTCGACCCTGGCACCCTCCGGCAGCTCCCGGAGCAGGCCGATCGCCCGCCAGACCGCGTCCCAGGTCGGCTTCAGCTGGGAGCCGACCAGCCGGCGCAGTTCCCGCTCGGCCCCGTGCAGTCCGGCCAGTCCCCGCTCGGCCGCCTCGCCGTCCTCGGCCGTGCCGATCGCCTGCCGGGCCTTGTCGTACCGCTCGATCGCGGGTGCGAGGAGGCCGTTGTCGAAGGCCGGGTCGGTGGCGGGCCCGGCGGGCGGGCACAGCAGCCGGCCCCGGGCGTCGCGTCCCACCTCGGCCCGCAGCGCCGCCTCGGCACCCGACTCCCCGTCGCGCGGGTCGATCCAGGCGAGCAGCGCACCGAGGTGCTGGTCCTCAAGGGACGACTGGCCGGTCGCCCAGTGCCGGTTGAGGAGATCGGTCGCGGCGAGCAGCAGCGAGGAGCCCGGCACCCGGGCCCGGTCGCCGAAGTGCGTCAGCCAGCGCCCGAGGAGCGGGACGCGCGGCGGCGCGGGGAACGGCGTCTCCGGGTCCTGCTCGGCCGTCCGCCGGAACCGCGTCGACCGCCCCAGCAGCCGTACGTACTCGACGCCCGCCCGGCTCGGCACGATCAGCTGCGGCGCGTCCGCGCACAGCTCGACCTCGACCTTCACCTTCTTGCCGGTCTCGGGATCGATCTCGCTCTTCTCCGCCGCCTCGACGGCCCCCGCGAAGGAGTCGATGTACGGCAGGACCTCCTCGGCCAGATCGGCGAGGAACGCGAACCGCAGGTCACGGTCCCGCGGCTGGGTCACCACGAGCAGCCGCGGCTCGTCGGCGTCGGTGCCCACGAGCGCGCCCAGCGGGGCGCCCGCCTCACCGGCCGTCGTCAGCGGCACGAGGACGAGCGGCCGCCCGGACAGACGCCGGTGGCGGACGGTCGCCAGCGGCTGCGCCCGGCCGGACTCGACGGCCTCCATCCGGGCCAGGGTGGAGATCAACGACATGCGACGTCCTCCAGCGAATCGACCGGCCCCGGTGACCCGGCCCGCTCCCGTGACGCCTGCCCCAGAGCCTCCTGGCGCAGCGCCCGCGCCCGGCGCAGCGCCGCCACCGCCGGATCCTCCGGGTCGCCCTCCTCGCCGCGGGCCGCCGCGAGGACCGCGCCGACCGTCGTCAGACCGCCCAGCTCACCCCGTACCGAACGGCCCAGGGTCTCCACCGCGCCGGCCTCCCGGGCCCGCGACCGGCAGTGGAAGGCCAGCTCGCAGGCGGCCAGGCACTCCGGCGCGTACTGATGGGGCACGCACTCCACGGCCGCCGTCAGCTCCTCCGCCGACCGCTCCGCCACATCGAAGCTGACGCCCTCCGGCAGGGCCTCCGCGATCTCGTCGATCCGGGTCAGCCGGGCGAGCTGGCGCCGGGTGACCGACCGCTGCTTGCGCACATCGACGACCGAGGCCGTCGGCACGTTCGAGAAGTCCTTCGGGCAGACGAGGAGCACCGACCGCGCGACCCGCGCGCCCTCCGTCAGGGCCGCCACCCGCTCGAGGGCCAGCACGTACACCGCGGCCTGGCGGGCCGCCGCGCCCACCTTCGACGCGTCCGCCGCACCGTCGACCATCGGGAAGGACTTGATCTCCACGACCGTCCACCCGCCGTCGGGACGGACCACCACCGCGTCCGGCTCCAGATACACCGGCGAACCGGCCACCTCCAGGGCGAGCAGCGGATGGTCGAGCAGGGTCCACCCGTCGGCCCCGGTCGCCTCCCGCAGCGCGAGCGCCGTGCGCGCCACCCGCCCCTCCGGGCCGGCCGCCGCCAGACCGGGCACGGAGACCGTGCCCGGATCCTCGACACCGATCAGCCGCAGCAGCTCACGGCCGCCGTCCGCCTTGACCTTGGCCTCGAAGGAGTTGCCCCGCACGATCGCGAACTGCGACTGCCCGAAGGGGGCCGGCGAGCCGAGCTTCGCGGCCAGCGCGGACTTGTCGACCCCGGCGCCGTCGAGCAGGGCGCGTCGTCTGCACCCGGGGTTCGCGGCCAGCGCGGCGAGGGCCCGCGCGTCCAGCGGACGCGGCGGTGTGGCCGGTCCGCGCAGCTCAGCGAGCCGCTGCCGACGTGTCGTCTGCGGAGTTCGTGACAGACCGCTGTCCAGGGATGCGCTCACCCGTGGAAGTCTCGCATCCGCCACTGACAACCGGGGGTGCTTCCACCGTCCCGCGCACCCGGACGGCGAGCCGCAGCGCGTACGGGGTCAGCAGCAGACCGGCGCCCATCACGGCCGCGCCGGCCACCGCGTCGAGCAGATAGTGGTTGGCGGTCCCCATCACGACGACCGTCGTGAGCAGCGGGTACGCCACCCCGAGGGCCTTCGCCGCGGGCGTCCGCCCGTACCGCCACAGCATCACCCCGCACCACAGCGCCCAGCCCACGTGGAGGCTGGGCATCGCCGCGTACTGGTTCGTCATGCCGCCGAGCCCGCGCGGCGCGCTGGCCTCGCCGCCCCACCAGCCGTACGCGCTGAAGTGCGCCATCGTGTCGGTGAAGCCGTACGCGGGGTCGAGCAGCCGGGGCGGACAGGTCGGCAGCAGGGTGAAGCCGACGAGACCGAGCAGCGTGGAGACCATCAGCCAGGTGCGGGCGGCCCGGTAGTGGGCGGGACGGCGCCGGAAGAGCCAGACCAGGATCGCCGGGGTGACGAGGTAGTGCAGGGAGGCGTACGCGAAGTCCGCCGGTATCCCGAGCGCGGGCACGTCCGTGAACAGCCGGTTCAGCGGGTCCTCGGCGTCGATGCCGAACAGCTCCTCGATACGCAGGATCGCCAGCCCGTGGGCGACGGCCGAGGCCTCGTCGCCCCGCACCAGGAGCCGCCCGCCGGTGTAGGCCGCGTACACGACCGCGAGCAGCGACAACTCGGCCCACCAGCGTGGCTTGCGCATCGAGAAGGTCCCCCCAGACAGTGATCGCCCCGGGGGAGGGGACGCCGGAAGCCGTCCCGGGGTTGCCCGGAGGCCACCCCGAATCCATGTGGGCGATGATGGGAGAGGCACGTCCGCACCGTGAACCCCTGGAGATCCTTCCCATGGCACCGCGCATCCTGCTCGCCCGGCACGGCCAGACCGAGTGGTCACTTCTCGGCCGGCACACCGGCAGGACCGACATCCCGCTGCTCGACGAGGGGCGGCGCGGCGCGAAGCTGCTCGGTGAGCGCCTGCACCGCGGCCCCTGGCAGGGACTGCCCGGGGTGGAGGTGCGCACCAGCCCGCTGGTCCGCGCGAGCGAGACCTGCGAGCTGGCCGGCTTCGGCGAGCGCGCCGAGCCCTGGGACGCGCTGATGGAGTGGGACTACGGGGCGTACGAGGGACTGACCCCGCCCCAGATCCAGGACATCCAGCCGGGCTGGTTCATCTGGCGCGACGGGGTCCCCGAGGGCGAGACGATGGCGCAGCTGTCGGACCGCGCCGACGAGATCGTGAACTGGGCCCGCTCCGCCGACCGTGACGTCCTGGTCTTCGCGCACGGGCACATCCTGCGCTCGATCGGCGCCCGCTGGCTCGGCGAGGACGTCTCCTTCGCCGCCCGCATCCGCCTCGACCCGACGAGCCTGTCCGTCCTCGGCTGGGCGTACGGCGCCCCGGCGGTCGAGCGCTGGAACGACACCGGGCACCTGGAGTAGAACCGGGCGCCGGAGGCGGACCGGCGCCGGAGGCGGACCGGGCGCTCGGAGCGGACCGGCCCCCGGATCGGGGGCTCCCCGGATCGAGGGGTCCCGTCCGCGCGTCCCGCAGATTCCGCCGATGGCCCGCCGACGCGTCCCGCCGACGCGTCCGCCCGGAATCAGTACGCGGCGAGGACCCGGCGGGTCTCCGCGAGCATCCCGCGGATCCGGGCCGAGGCGATGCCCTCCAGGGAATCCGTCACCCGCTTGGCCTCCGCCGCGGCCTCGTCCGGGCGGCCGGCGTGCGCCAGGTCCTTGGCGAGATGGGCGCGGTACAGCGCCAGGTTCCGCGCGAAGTGCGGGTTCTGCAGGACCGTGGCCCGGTGGGCGTGCCGGGCGGCCCGGCTCCAGTCGCCCAGCGCCGACCAGCACTGGGCCTCCAGGGCCTCCCGCTCCGGCTCCCCGAAGAACGACATCCACTCGGGGTCGCCGTCGGCCGGGCCCCGGTCGAAGAAACCGTGGGCGCGGCCGAGGGCCTGCTCACAGGCCGAACGGTCACCGATCCCCGCCCACGCGGCGGCCTCCCGCAGCGACAGCAGGGAGAGGAGCCGGGCCGAGTCCAGGGGCTGCGCGGCCCGCAGGCCCGCCTGCGCCGCCCGCACCGCCTCGCGGTACCGGCCGGTGTCCCGGGCCAGGAACGAGGTGTTGCAGAAAGCGTGCGCCTCCAGGGCCGCGTTCCCCGACACGCGCGCGGTGGCGAGGGCCTCGGCGTAGTGCGAGCGCGCGTCCTCGTGGCGGCCCGAGTCGTGGGCCAGCCAGCCGACGGAGAGGGAGAGTTCGCCCGCGCCCGCGTGCAGCCGGTCCTCGGTGGAGCGGCGGGTCATGGTCCCCGTGTCGAGCAGCGCGTACGCGGCACGGAGCGGCTGGGCGGCGACCTTGTAGAGCCCGTCGGCGCCGTGCCGGTCGTCGAGCAGCCGGATCTGCCGTACGGCGTCCTCGACGGCACTCACCTCGGCCTCGCCGATCCGGTGGGGGCCGCGGGGGGCGGGGATCGCGACGGCGGGGCCGCCGAGTCCCAGCGAGGCGGCCGCCAGGGTGGCGGAGCCGCTCGTCATGAATGCGCGACGCAGCACGTCGCTCTCCTCATCGTTCCGGGTGGGGATGGCGGCGGGAGTCGGAGCCCCGGCCGCGACCGGCTGCCGCCGGCCGCGCACCGTCTCCCGCGCGGAGAAGCCCAGGTCGGAGAGGCCCAGACCGGGGAACATATGCAGGAAGACCCGCTCGTACGCGTAGTTGGGACACCGGATCTCGCCCGCTTCCACGCGCCCGATGTAGCGGGCGTCGCACGCGACCTGTTCGCCGATCTCCCGCGCCGCCCGGCGGACCGCCGCGGCGAACTCCGCCGGCGAGTGCTGTCCGCGGAGCCGGCGGAAGGCGAGATTGGGAACTGCCCGTGACATCGCCATGGCCGAGCCCTCTCCTGTGCTGCCGGGTGTTCCGGCAGCACAGGAACGTACCTGCTGTGACCGGATGCGTACGCAGAGTTTGGCTACAAATCGGATATCTCGCCTGTGATCTGCCATGAACTGCCATCCTTTGCGGCGGCATGGCGCCGTAGCCGTTGACGCGCACGGGCGTTGAACCGTAAGGGAGAGACGGAACGTGTCTCCTCAGGAGCGAGGAGGGGTCCCCATGTCGGAGATCGGTTCGCAGTCGGCCACGTGGCACGCGCCCGCCCCGGAGACCGACGGGCCCCAGCCCGCCGCCGAACCCTGGGACCTGGTGACCGTGCCGGTCCGGCAGGGCCTGGAGGCCGTGGACATCCTGCGCCGCGGCGCCGCCCCCGCCGTCGGCCCCGTCGTCCACGACGGCAGCTGCGACACCCTGGGCTTCCTGGTCCCGCCCGGCACCGCCGCCGCCTGGGACATGCCCGGCAGCGCCTGTACGCGGACCTCGGGGCGCGGTCTTCGCCTCCCCGAGCTGCCGGAACTCCCCGAACCGGCCGGGGACGCGCCCCGCCCCGCCGGCTGGCTGCTGCCTCCGGGCGACACCGGCCCGGTCACCGACCCCGTCGTGCTGCGCGAGGCGCTCGGCGAGGCGGCCCGGCTCATCGAGGCGGCCGACGGCTGCCACTGAGGCCGCCCGGCCCGCCGGATCCCCCCGGGCCCCGGCCGCCGGGCGGGGCCCTCGCGCGAGGCCCGATAATGGGCCCGTGGCCAGGAACAAGCAGCGCGACCGGGCGGCCGCCGCCGCCTCCGTCGTCGAGACCGTCGACGGCGGACTCGCCGAACTCATACCCGACCGGGAACGCGCCCGCGCCTGGACACTGCTCATCGACGGCGCCCCGCAGTCCCATGTGGACCTCGACGACCCGGCCCACCTCGCCTTCGAGTACCAGCGGCGCCTCGGCCACATCGCCGACCTCGTCGCCCCGCCGAACAGGCCGCTCCAGGTCGTCCACCTCGGCGGCGGCGCCTTCACCCTCGCCCGGTACGTCGCCGCGACCCGGCCCCGCTCCACCCAGCAGATCGTGGAACTCGACGGGGCCCTCGTCCAGCTGGTCCGCCGGGAACTGCCGCTCGACACCGGAGCCCGGATCAGGGTCCGCTCCACCGACGCCCGCGCCGGACTCGCCAAGGTCCAGGACGGCTGGGCCGACCTGGTCATCGCCGACGTGTTCAGCGGGGCCCGCACCCCGGCCCATCTGACCAGCACCGAGTTCCTCGCCGAGGTGCGGCGGGTGCTGCGCCCCGACGGCTTCTACGCGGCGAACCTCGCCGACGGCCCGCCCCTGACCCATCTGCGCGGCCAGATCGCCACGGCCGCCTCCGTCTTCCCCGAGCTGGCGCTGACCGCCGACCCGACGGTGCTGCGCGGACGCCGCTTCGGCAACGCCGTGCTGCTGGCCTCCGGCCGGGAGCTGCCGGTGGCCGAGCTGACCCGCCGGGTCGCCACCGACCCGCACCCGGGCCGGGTCGAACACGGCCGGGCGCTCGCCGACTTCGCCGGGGGAGCGGCGCCGGTCACCGACGCGAGCGCCAAGCCCTCGCCCGTACCCCCCGCGTCCGTCTTCCGCTGACGTCGCCGGGGCCCGTCCCCGGGCTCAGACGGCGCGGTCCTCGATCTCCACGCGGGGCGCTGTGTCGTGCCAGACGCAGAAGACGGACAGCTCACGGCCGTCGGCGGTGAACGTGACCCGGACCCAGCTCGGCTGCTTCCACACCTGCATCTGCCAGCCGGAGGCCGGGGTCGCGGAGACCAGCTCGGCCGAGGTCTCGCCCAGGTCGAAGGTGACCCGGCCGCCGTCCACCGTGTAGCTCTTCACGTTCGAGCCGGAGTCGGCGGGGGCGGTGGAGGGGGCCTCGGTCGTCGGCTTCGGCTGCCGGGACGGGGGCGTGGACGGGGTGGCCGGGGCCGAACGCCCGGCGCTCGGCGTGGGCTTCGTCGTGGCGGGTGCGGAGGGCTCGGTGGTGTCGGGCCGCCGGGTCGAGGAGGTCAGCGGATCGCTGCCGGCCGCGACCGGTTCGTCGGCGCTGCCGGCCGGGAGGGGAAGGGCGCGCGGGGGGTCGTACACCGTGCCGGACAGCACCGTGTGCACTCCCCACCAGGACAGCGTGACCGCCGCGCCGGTGGCGAGCGACCAGGCCAGGGCGTGAACGAGTCCTCTTCGCATCCGGGCCATACTGCACCACACCACCGGGACCTCCGTCGGAGGGTGGCCACTCCTTCACATTCCCCCGAATGGCGTACGGTGCGGCCCATGGCAAGTGTGCTCGTGGTCGAGGACGACCAGTTCGTGCGCTCCGCCCTCATCCGTCAGCTGTCCGAGGCCTCCCACACGGTACGGAGCGTCGGTACGGCTCTCGAGGCGTTGCGCGAGGTCGCCCATTTCCGTTTCGACGTGGTCATCCTCGACCTCGGACTGCCCGACCTGGACGGGTCCGAGGCGCTCAAGATGCTGCGCGGAATCACCGACGTACCGGTGATCATCGCGACCGCCCGGGACGACGAGGCGGAGATCGTACGGCTCCTCCACGCCGGGGCCGACGACTACCTCGTGAAGCCCTTCTCGGTCGACCACCTCTCGGCCCGGATGGCCGCCGTCCTGCGCAGGGCCCGGTCCGGCGCGGGCGAGGTGTCGCCGTCCCAGGTGATCCGGGTCGGCGGGCTCACCGTCGACCCGCTGCGCCGTCAGGCGGAGCTCGACGGGGCGCCGCTGGACCTCACCCGGCGCGAGTTCGACCTGCTGGCCTTCCTCGCCGGGCGGCCCGGCGTCGTCGTCCCGCGCAAGGAACTGCTGGCCGAGGTGTGGCAGCAGTCGTACGGGGACGACCAGACCATCGACGTACATTTGTCATGGCTACGGCGGAAGTTGGGCGAAAAGGCCGCCCGGCCCCGCTATCTGCACACCCTGCGCGGCGTCGGTGTGAAGCTGGAGCCGCCCCGGGAGCCGCAGCCGTGAGATGGGCGCTCGTCAAGGTGTCGCTGGCCGTCACCGCCATGGTCGTCTTCGCCTTCGCCGTACCCCTCGGGCTCGTCGTCAAGGAGATGGCCCGCGACCGGGCCTTCTCCAACGCCGAACGGCGGGCCGCCGGCCTCGCCCCCGTGCTCGCCATCACCACCGACCGCGACGAGCTCGACAAGGCCGTCGCCACCACCGAGGACGGGGCCGCCGGACGGCTCGCCGTGCACGTGCCCGCCGGCGAACCCGGCGCCACGGCCCTGGAGATCGGCACCCGACGGGCCGGTGAGGAGGAGCTCGCCGCCACCCGCCGGCTCGGCCGGGCCTCCATCGCCGAGGTCCCGGGCGGCTTCGTGCTGCTCCAGCCCACCGCCCTCAGCAGCGGCGAGGTCGCCGTCGTCGAACTCTTCGTCCCCGAGGACGAGGTGTCCAACGGCGTCGCCACCGCCTGGCTGGTCCTCGCCGGAGTCGGCATCGCCCTGATCGTCGGCTCCGTCGCCGTCGCCGACCGGCTCGGCGTCCGGATGGTGCAGCCCGCCCAGCGGCTCGCCGGCGCCGCCCACGACCTCGGCGAGGGCAGGCTCGGCGCACGCGTCCCCGAGGAGGGCCCGCCCGAACTCAAGTCGGCCGCCGTCGCGTTCAACTCCATGGCCGACCAGGTCGTCCAACTGCTCGCCAACGAAAGGGAACTGGCCGCCGACCTCTCCCACCGGCTCCGCACCCCGCTCACCGTGCTCCGCCTCAACGCGGCCTCGCTGGGCTCCGGTCCGGCCGTCGAGCAGACCCGCGCGGCCGTCGAGCAGCTGGAGCGCGAGGTCGACATCATCATCCGCACGGCCCGCGACGCGAAGCCGCAGACCCAGGCGACCGGTCCCGGCGCGGGCTGCGACGCCGCCGAAGTGGTGCGTGAGCGGATGGAGTTCTGGTCGGCGCTCGCCGAGGACGAGGGCCGCAGGGTCCGGGTCGCGGGCGTCGAACGCCCCGTCCGCATCCCGGTCGCCCGCCCCGAGCTCGTCGCCGCCCTCGACGCCCTGCTCGGCAACGTCTTCCGGCACACCGCCGAGGGCACGGCCTTCTCGATCGACGTCCACAACGGCGACGACGCCGTCATCGTCCTGGTCTCCGACGCGGGCTCCGGCATCGCCGACCCCGCAGCCGCGCTCGCCCGGGGCAACAGCGGTGCCCGGGACGGCTCCACGGGTCTCGGCCTCGACATCGTGCGGCGCATGGCGGAGGCCACCGGCGGCGACGTCCGCATCGGGCACTCGGTGCTCGGCGGCACCGAGGTCCGGATCTGGATCGGGCTCGACGGGCGCCGCACGGGCGGCGCCGCCGGCCGCCGCGGACACCGCCCGCCCCGCCGCCGGCGCGGGGGCACGGGCACCCGCCGGGCCGTCGACGGCTGACGGGGACCGGCCGGGCCGTCGACGGCTGACGGAACCGGTCGGACCGTCGACGGTCCGGCGAGTCCCCGCCGGCCGGCGGTGACCGACCGGGCCGCCGCCGGCCGACGGGGACTCGCCGGGCCCCCAACCTTTCCTGGTTCCGATGCCTCCCTTAAGCGGACCCTAAGGATCCCCGTCGGCGTCCCCGGACGCCCGTTTGTCCGTTCCCCGCTCGCTAGCGTGCTGCCGCACCCCTTCCCCACCCCCCAGCACGCAGAGGCAGGCACGCGATGGGCACCAGTTCGCACCGGCGCACGGCGAGCACCAGGACCAAGGTCGTCGGAGCGGTCGTCGCCGCGGCCGTGGTCGGCGGCGCCGCGTTCGCGCTCACCGGTACGGCCCAGGCCGCCGCGGTCGGCGCCGCGTACACCAGGACCAGCTCCTGGACCGGCGGCTACACCGGTCAGTACGTCGTCACCAACGAGACCTCCGCCGCCCAGTCCGACTGGACCCTGGAGTTCGACCTCCCGGCCGGGACGACCATCGGTTCCCTCTGGAACGGCGAGCACACCGTCTCCGGCAGCCACGTCACCGTGAAGCCCGCGAGCTGGAACAAGCAGCTCGCGCCCGGCCAGTCGGTCACCGTCGGCTTCGTCACCGCGGCCGCGGGACAGGCCGGCGACCCCGCCAACTGCCGTATCAACAAGGCGGCCTGCTCCGCCGGAGGCACCGCCCCCACCCCCAGCGGCCGCCCCACCGAGCAGCCCACCGCCACGGCCTCCCCCTCGGCCACCGCGAGCCCGAAGCCGACCGCCACCGCCACGGCCACCGCGAGCCCGAAGCCGACGGCCACCGCGACCACGGCGCCGACCCCCACCCCGACGCCCACCGCGACCGCGACCGGCGCCCCCGTCGCCGCGGCCCGGTACGCCCCCTACGTCGACACCTCGCTCTACCCGACGTACGACCTGCTCGCGACCGCCGACGCCACCGGCGTGAAGGAGTTCAACCTCGCCTTCATCACCTCCGGCGGCTCCTGCGCCCCGCTGTGGGGCGGGGTCACCGACCTGGCGAACGACAAGGTCGCCGCCCAGATAGGCGCCCTGCGCGCCAAGGGCGGTGACGTCCGGGTCTCCTTCGGCGGCGCCGCCGGTCACGAGCTGGCCCTGAACTGCTCGTCCTCCTCGGCGCTGGCCGCCGCGTACGGCAAGGTCGTCGACCAGTACAAGCTGACCAAGGTCGACTTCGACGTCGAGGGCGCGGCCCTGCCGGACACCGCCGCCAACACCCGCCGCTCGCAGGCGATCGCCCAGCTCCAGAAGTCCCACCCGGGTCTGAACGTCTCCTTCACCCTGCCGGTCATGCCCGAGGGTCTGACCCAGCCGGGCGTGGACCTGCTCGCCGACGCCAAGCGCAACGGGGTCCGCATCGACGCCGTCAACATCATGGCGATGGACTACGGGCCGGCGTACAGCGCCGACATGGGGACGTACGCGATCCAGGCCGCGACCGCGACCCAGGCCCAGATCAAGGGCGTCCTCGGACTCTCCGACGCGGCCGCCTGGAAGGCCGTCGCCGTCACCCCGATGATCGGCGTCAACGACGTCGCCAGCGAGATCTTCAAGGTCGACGACGCCACCCAGCTCGTCGACTTCGCGAAGTCCAAGGGGATCGGCTGGCTGTCGATGTGGTCCTCGACCCGTGACAGGCAGTGCGCGGCGGGCGCGTTGAACTACGCGGACGCCACCTGCTCCTCGATCCTCCAGCAGCCGCTGGCCTTCACGAAGGCCTTCGCCGCCTACAAGTAGGACCCGCGGCACCGCCCCAGGAGCCATTTCGCCCCCCCACCGCGCGCCCCGGCCGGAGACACCCCACCTCCCGGCCGGGGCGCGCACCCCTTTTCCCGTGCCGCCGTCGAATGTCTTCGACGATTCCCGGACCTTGACCGTGTTCTGACAGCACCTCAATAGTGGGAGCGCTCCCATTCAATCTTCGACGGGATATCCATGCGCAGCACACGCCCTCTGCTCGCGGGGCTCGCCCTCACCGCGGGCCTCCTCGCGGGAGCGGTACCGGCCACCGCCGCCCCCACCCCCGCCGAGCCCCCGGCCGCCGCGGCCGCACCCGCCTCCTCCTACACCTGGAAGAACGTCCGCGTCGACGGCGGCGGCTTCGTCCCCGGCATCGTCTTCAACCGGACCGAGAAGAACCTCGTCTACGCCCGCACCGACATCGGCGGCGCCTACCGCTGGAACCAGGCCGCCTCCACCTGGACCCCGCTCCTCGACGCCGTCGGCTGGGACCACTGGGGCCACACCGGCGTCGTCGGCCTCGCCTCCGACGGCGTCGACCCCGACAAGGTGTACGCGGCGGTCGGCACCTACACCAACGACTGGGACCCCGGCAACGGCGCCGTCCTCCGCTCCGCCGACCGGGGCGCCACCTGGCAGCGCGCCGACCTCCCCTTCAAGCTCGGCGGCAACATGCCGGGCCGCGGCATGGGCGAGCGGCTCGCCGTCGACCCGCACAGGAACAGCGTCCTCTACCTCGGCACCCCCAGCGGCAACGGCCTCTGGCGCTCCACCGACTCCGGCGTCACCTGGTCGAAGGTCACCTCCTTCACCAACCCCGGCGGCCACCAGCAGGACCCCACCGACACCAGCGGCTACAACTCAGACCAGCAGGGCATCGTCTGGGTCACCTTCGACGAGTCCACCGGGACCGCCGGCAGTGCCACGAGCACGATCTACGTCGGCGTCGGCGACAAGCAGAACGCCGTCTACCGCTCCACCGACGCCGGTGCCACCTGGACCCGGCTCCCCGGCCAGCCCACCGGGTACCTCGCCCACAAGGGCGTCCTCGACGCCGAGAACGGCTACCTCTACCTCGCGTACAGCGACACGGCGGGCCCGTACGACGGGGCCAAGGGCCGGGTCTGGCGGTACGCCACCGCCACCGGCACCTGGACGGACATCAGCCCCGTCGCCGAGGCCGACACCTACTACGGCTTCAGCGGTCTCACCGTCGACCGGCAGCACCCCGGCACCGTCATGGTCTCCGGCTACAGCTCCTGGTTCCCCGACACCCAGATCTTCCGCTCCACCGACAGCGGCGCCTCCTGGACCAGGGCCTGGGACTACACCTCGTACCCGAACCGGTCCAACCGCTACACGATGGACGTCTCCTCCGTGCCCTGGCTGACCTGGGGCGCCGACCCGGCCCCGCCCGAGCAGACCCCGAAGCTCGGCTGGATGACCGAGGCCCTGGAGATCGACCCCTTCGACTCGAACCGCATGATGTACGGCACGGGCGCCACGGTGTACGGCACCCAGGACCTCGGCAAGTGGGACACGGGCACGCCCTTCACCATCCGGCCCATGGTCCGGGGCCTGGAGGAGACCGCCGTCCTCGACCTGGCCTCGCCGCCCTCCGGGGCCCCGCTGATCAGCGCCCTCGGCGACATCGGCGGCTTCCGGCACACGGACCTCGCCAAGGTCCCGTCGATGATGTTCACCGGCCCCAACTTCACCTCCACCACCAGCGTCGACTTCGCCGAGACCAAGCCCGACACCGTCGTACGCGCCGGGAACCTCGACGGCGGTCCGCACGTCGCCTTCTCCGCCGACAACGGCGCCAACTGGCGCGCCGGACAGGAGCCTTCGGGCGTCACCGGCGGCGGCACGGTCGCCGCGTCTGCCGACGGCACCCGCTTCGTCTGGAGCCCGGACGGCACCGGCGTCCACACCGGCACCGGGAGCGCGTGGACGGCCTCCACCGGCATCCCGGCCGGCGCGACCGTCGAGTCCGACCGCGTCGACCCGCTCACCTTCTACGGCTTCACGTCCGGCACCCTCTACGCCAGTACGGACGGCGGCGCCTCCTTCACCGCCCGCGCCACCGGCCTCCCCGCCAAGGGCGACGTCCGCTTCAAGGCCGTCCCCGGGAGGAAGGGCGACATCTGGCTCTCCGGCGGCGCCCCCGACGCCACGTACGGCCTCTGGCACTCCACCGACGGCGGCGCCACCTTCACCCGGATCTCCGGCGTCGAGCAGGCCGACACCGTCGGCTTCGGCAAGGCCGCCCCCGGAGCCGCCTACCCCGCCCTCTACACGAGCGCGAAGATCGGCGGCGTACGCGGCATCTTCCGTTCCACCGACGCGGGCGCGAGCTGGGTCCGCGTCAACGACGACGCCCACCAGTGGGGCTGGACCGGCGGCGCGATCACCGGCGACCCCCGCGTCTACGGCCGGGTGTACGTCTCCACCAACGGCCGCGGCATCATCTACGGCGACACGAGCGAGACCGGCGGCGGAGACGGCGGCACCACCGAGCCGCCCGCGCCCACCGGCGCCTGCAAGGTCGCCTACAAGGTGACCAACCAGTGGCAGGGCGGCTTCCAGGCCGACGTCACCCTCACCAACACCTCCACCACCGCGTGGACCGGCTGGACGCTCGGCTGGGACTACCCGGCGGGCCAGCGCGTCGGCCAGATGTGGAACGCGACCCCCGTCCAGACCGGCACCGCCGTCACCGCCCGGAACGCCGGCTGGAACGGCGCCGTCGCCGCCGGGGGCTCCGCCTCCTTCGGCTTCACCGGCACCTGGACCGGCACCAACCCCGTACCGGCCGCCTTCACCCTCGGAGGCGCGACATGTTCCGTCGCCTGATCACCGGAGCCGCCCTCCTCGCCGCGGTCCTCGTCCCCACCGCGCCCGCCTCCGCCGCCGACACCCTGCTGCGGGACCTCGCCGCGGCCCGGGGGATCCATCTCGGCACCGCCGTCACCGGGGGGAAGCTCACCGGCGGGTACGGGGACCTCGCCGGGGCCCAGTTCGGCTCCCTCACCCCCGGCAACGAGATGAAGTGGGACTCCGTCGAGCGCACCCGGGGCACATACGACTGGAGCGGCGCGGACCGCGTCGTCGCCTTCGCCGAGGCCCACGGCCAGCAGGTGCGCGGCCACACCCTCGTCTGGCACAGCCAGCTCCCCGGCTGGCTCACCGGGGGCAGCTGGACCGCCGCCCAGCTCCGCACCCTCATGACCGACCACGTCACCGCCGAGGCCGGCCGCTACAAGGGCCGGATCGGCCACTGGGACGTCGTCAACGAACCGCTGAACGAGGACGGCACCCTGCGTCCGTCCCTCTGGGGCGCGGCCCTCGGCGAGTCGTACATCGCGGACGCCTTCCGCGCGGCACGCGCCGCCGACCCGGCCGCGAAGCTCTATCTCAACGACTACTCCACCGACGCCGTCGGCGCGAAGAGCGACGGCATGTACGCCCTGGTGAAGCGGCTCCTCGCGCAGGGCGTCCCGGTCGACGGGGTCGGCTTCCAGGCCCATCTCGTCCTCGGCCAGGTCCCCGCCTCCCTGGAGGCCAACCTGCGCCGCTTCGCCGCACTCGGCGTGGACGTGGCGATCACCGAGCTGGACATCCGGATGACCCTGCCCGCGACCGACGCGAAGCTGGCCCAGCAGAAGGCGGACTACGCCTCCGTCCTGCGCGCCTGCCTCGCCGTCACCCGCTGCGCGGGCGTCACCGTCTGGGGCTTCACCGACTCCGACTCGTGGATCCCGGACTTCTTCCCGGGTCAGGGCGCGGCGACGCCGTACGACGAGAACCTCGCGCCCAAGCCCGCGCACGCCGGGATCGCCGAGACACTCGCCCCGGTGACCCCACCCGCCCCCGGTGTGTGCTCCGTCACATATGCGGTCACCAGTCAGTGGACGGGCGGTTTCACGGCCCAGGTCACCCTCCGGAACACCGGCACGGCCCCGCTGAACGGCTGGACGGTGCGGTGGACCCAGCCCGCCGGCCAGCGGGTCACCCAGGCGTGGAACGCGACGGTCGCCCAGACCGGGGCGGAGGTGACGGCCTCGCACCTCCCGTACAACGCGACGGTCCCGCCGGGCGGCACGGCGGCCTTCGGCTTCAACGGCTCCTGGTCGGGCGCCAACCCGCCCCCGACGGCCCTCACCTGCGCCGCCGGAACGTAGAAAAGACTCAGGCCCCGGTTCTTTCGAACCGGGGCCTGAGCCATCAGGGTGAGTAACGGGACTTGAACCCGCGACATCCTGGACCACAACCAGGTGCTCTGCCAGCTGAGCTATACCCACCATGCCCGGCGGTTTTCCCGAAGGTTTCCCCGACCGGCCGAGAAGAAGTCTACAGGGTTCTGGAGGGTGCTCGCGCCCCCATTGATCGGGGGCGCGAGCAGGCCCTATGCGAAGGGGGTCATTCGGCCGGAACGACGTGACGGGCCGCGATCCGCTTCGCGGTCTCCGAGTCCGGACCGGGCTGCGGGACGAAGACCGCCTCGCGGTAGTAGCGCAGCTCCGCGATGGACTCGCGGATGTCGGCGAGCGCCCGGTGGTTGCCGTTCTTCTCCGGACTGTTGAAGTACGCCCTCGGGTACCAGCGGCGGGCCAGCTCCTTGACCGAGGAGACATCGACGATCCGGTAGTGCAGGTGGCTCTCCAGGGCGGGCATGTCCCGGGCGAGGAAGCCGCGGTCCGTGGAGACCGAGTTCCCGCACAGGGGTGCCTTGCCGGGTTCCTTGACGTGCTCGCGGATGTACGCGAGGACCTGGGCCTCCGCGTCGGCGAGCGTGGTGCCGCCGGCGAGCGCGTCGAGCAGCCCCGAGGCCGTGTGCATCTGGCGCACGATCTCGGGCATGGTCTCCAGGGCCGTGTCCGGCGGGCGGATCACGATGTCCACCCCGTCGCCGAGCACGTTCAGTTCCGAGTCGGTGACCAGCGCGGCCACCTCGATGAGTGCGTCGTCCGTCAGCGAGAGCCCGGTCATCTCGCAGTCGATCCACACCATGCGATCGTTCATGCGTCCACCTTAGGGGCTCTTCCCCCCGCCCGAGCGGGTCGGGCGTCCCGAGCAGCCCTGAGGGCGCCCGGGGAAGGTCTCCCCGGGCGCCCTCAGGTCCTGCGATGCGCGGCTTGTGGCCGCGCGGCTCTACGGCGCGCTGCGCTGGCCCGGGAACGACGGGCGTCCCGGAGCGTAGACGTCGGACTGCGGCTTCCCCTGCTCCAGCGGGGACGCCGGGCGGCGGATGCCGGCCGAGACCTGCGCGGGCACGACCGAGTCGAGCACGGCGGTGCCGACCTCACCCTGCGGCCGCCGGGCACGGTACGCCGCCCGGTAGGCGGCCGGCGAGGAGCCGAGCTGGCGCCGGAAGTGGCCGCGCAGTGCCACCGGGGACCGGAAGCCGCATCTGCCCGCGACCTCGTCGACCGAGTAGTCGGAGGTTTCGAGCAGCCGCTGCGCCTGGAGCACCCGCTGGGTGATCAGCCACTGGAGCGGCGCCGAACCGGTCAGCGAGCGGAACCGGCGGTCGAAGGTCCGCCGTGACATGTACGCGCGGGCGGCCAGGGTCTCCACGTCGAACTGCTCGTGGAGGTGCTCCAGCGCCCAGGCGACGACCTCGGCCAGCGGGTCGGCGCCGATCTCCTCTGGTAAAGACCTGTCGAGGTAGCGCTCCTGACCGCCGCTGCGCCGCGGCGGGACGACCAGCCGGCGCGCCAGGGCGCCCGCGGCCTCCGTGCCGTGGTCGGTCCGCACGATGTGCAGACACAGATCGATTCCGGCCGCCGTGCCGGCGGAGGTCAGCACGTCCCCGTCGTCGACGAAGAGCTCCCGGGGGTCCACATGGACCGACGGGTAGCGCTTGGCGAGCGTCGGCGCGTACATCCAGTGCGTCGTCGCCGGGCGGCCGTCGAGCAGACCGGCCGCGGCGAGGACGAACGCCCCGGTGCACAGACCGACGATCCGCGCGCCCTCCTCGTGGGCACGGCGCAGCGCTTCGAGCGCCTCCGGCGGCGGCGGCGAGGTGATCGACCGCCAGGCCGGGACGACGACGGTGCCCGCCCGGCTGATGGCCTCCAGGCCGTACGGCGCGGTCAGTTCGAGTCCACCGGTGGTCCGCAGCGGGCCGTCCTCGCCCGCACAGACGAGAAGCCGGTAGCGGGGCACCCCGGCGTCCTGCCGGTCGATGCCGAAAACGGAGAGCGGGATGGAGCTCTCGAAGATGGGGCCGCCACTGAACAGCAGCACCGCGACGACTTCGCGACGGCGGCGCCCGGTCAGTTTCCGTGCGGCCTCCGGTGCGGCGGAGTCCTGGCTCATGACGCTAAGCCCCCCTCGGTGTTCGCGTCTCCCTGGTCGTGTCGCTCCTGCACGTTTCCCCTCGGTTTTGCACGAGACCCCAGTCTTCGGTACCCATGATCGAATCTACTGTGTCCTGTGGCGCCGGCGTGACAAGTTCTCCATCCGGTGGATTGTCGACAAGGCCACTTGGCGCGAAGCGATCGATCGCGAAGTCTTCCGTCCGGCGGCCGCCGGGGGAAGGGGCGGTGCGGCGAACGCCCCCGTACGCGGGGGGTGTGAGCCCTTGTGGCGGGGCATTTTCGGGTGCCGGCGCCGGGGTTGGGCAACCGTTCCGCCAAGGACTCGCCGACAGATGGAAGTTGGCTGAAAACATATCGGTTCGCGTGTACGAACCTGTCAACTCCACGGGGGTCGGGACCGGCGGGCGCCCCGATTGGGAGCGTTTTGTCCCCGGCTACTCCCTCAACCGCGCCGCCGGCCGCGGGCACCCTCGCCGCGCAGCCCCCGTTCCGAGCGGCGCAACAGCACCCGGCAGGCCGTCGTCACCGAGACGAGACCGAGCGCGGTCCCGGCGGCGCCGCCGAGCGAGGTGCCGCAGACGACGAGGACCACCGGGACGAGCACACAGCAGAAGGCCGCCCAGCGGACGACGTCGCCGGCCTGCTCCGCCGGCCCCGCGACCGGCACCACGCCCACCACCGCCGGCGCGGTTCCCGGATCGTGATCCGGGTCCGGCCGGCCGGTCGCGGAGAGGACGGGTGCCCGACGGCGGCCGCGGGGGGCGCCGAGCGCGGCGGCGGGGACGGTCGGGGTCTGGCCTGCGGCGGTCGATGGTGCGGGCACGGGCGGTCTCCCTGCGACGGTGGGCTGGACCTGTGGGCAACGAGGAGCGGAACCCTCCGGTCACTCTGGGCGACGTCCGTTTGGCCCCCGTACGGACGCCTGTAGGGCACAACCGGCATTGCCAGATCCCGAGCCCCTGTTGCATGCTCCCTGCAACGCCGCGCGCGAGCGGCACGCACGTCGGGGAGTGGAGCGGCTGGCTCTGGGCAGGAGAGGAGTGTCGCCGTACCCTTGGGGGTATGGGCTTGGGAAGATGATTCCCGGACACAGCTCCGCCGCCACCCGTTGTTCCGTCCCCTCCGTTCCCCGTCCCTTCCCACGAGGACTCTCTTCGCCGAGACACCGATGGCCGGTCACGAATTCCCCGAACCCGCGGACCGCAAGCGCGTCGCCGACTCCACGGTCGACCCCCTCGCGGTCGAACAGCCACGTCATGCCTGCGACCCGGCCTTCCGGCACGGGGTCGTCGTCGGCTTCGACGGATCCACGTCCAGTGAGCGCGCCCTCGCGTACGCCATCGGCATGGCCAGGCGCTCCGGCTCGGGCCTGATCATCGTGCACGTGGCCAACCGGCTGCCCACCACGGTGTGGGCCGGCTGCGAGCCCCCCGTCTTCGTCGACGTGCCCGACCATCGCACCGAGGTCCTCGGGCTGGAGCTGGCCTGCGCCGAGCACCTCTCCGAGGTGCCCTGGATCCTCGTCGAGCGCGGTGGCGACATCTGTCACGAGCTGGAGGAGGTCGGCCGCGAGTACTCGGCCGACGCGATCGTGGTCGGCTCCACGCACGGAATCGTCGGCCGGATCTTCGGATCGGTGGCCGGCCGCCTCGCGCGCCGCGCCCAGCGGCCCGTGATCGTCATCCCGTAGCGCTGCCGGATTCCCCCTCCGTCACGGACGGGCTGTCAGGTCTCTCCTTCAACTGCCGTCATCCGGCCATAAATTCGGCCTTCGACAGGTGAATTGTGCGCTTGTGAAGGGTACATAAAGGTCACCGGATCACAGCAGCTCACGCAGCACACCTGCGCATCTGAAGGGAGCCCGCCGTGGACAACGAAGTCGCCGCGGGAAACACCACCTCCACTCTCGGCAACCTCGCACTCGGACTGACCCTGCTGGCCTTCGGCCTGGGCGGTACGGGTGCCATCGACAACGTCGCGGCAGCGGATGCCGCGGGCCTCGCCACCTGGGTCGGCGGGGTCACGCTCTTCCTCGTCGGCCTGCTCGCCCTCAGGGCGGGCGACAAGGGGGACGGCACGGCGTACGCGGCCCTCGGCGCCTTCTGGTTCACCTGGGGGACCGCCGTCGGCGGCGGTGCCACGGCCGACGCCGTGGGCGTCTTCCTGCTCCTGTGGGCGCTCCTGGCACTCACGCTGACGCTGGCCGCCAAGGGCGGCGGACTCTTCGGACAGGGCGTGTACGGGCTGCTGTTCGTCGCGCTGCTGCTGCTCGGCATCGGGGCGCTCGCCGACAACGGCGGCCTCGGGAAGGCGGGCGGCTGGGTCGCCGCCGTCGCCGGTCTCGTCGCCTGGTACGGCGCCACGGCGGCCGTCGCGGGCTGGCCGACCGCCCTGGGGCGCGCGAACCGCACCCCGGCCGAGGCGAGCTGACCGTACGACCGCGGCCGGACGGCCGCGGGAAACCGTACAACCGAGAAAAAGCGGTCCCCGTGCACCTGGGATGCACGGGGACCGCTTTCGTGTCCGGTCGAACCTCCGGGGGACAGGCCCGGCGGCGCGGCTCGGGGGGACAGGCCCCGAGGCCGCTGCTACTCGACCGTGACGGACTTGGCCAGGTTGCGCGGCTTGTCGATGTCGCGGCCCATGGCGAGCGCCGTGTGGTAGGCGAGGAGCTGGAGCGGGATGCCCATCAGGATCGGGTCCAGCTCGTCCTCGTTCTTCGGCACGACGATGGTGTGGTCGGCCTTCGCCTGCGGCTGGTGCGCGACCGCGAGGATGCGGCCGCTGCGGGCCTTGATCTCCTCCAGGGCGGCGCGGTTCTTCTCCAGCAGGTCGTCGTCGGGGACGATCGCGACCGTCGGCAGGGCCGGCTCGATGAGGGCGAGCGGGCCGTGCTTCAGCTCGGAGGCCGGGTACGCCTCGGCGTGGATGTAGGAGATCTCCTTCAGCTTGAGGGAGGCCTCCAGGGCGACGGGGTAGCCCCGGACGCGGCCGATGAACATCATCGACTGGGCCCCGGCGTACTCCGCGGCGATCTTCTTGATCTCGTCCTCGGTGTCGAGGATCTCCTGGATCTGCGCGGGCAGCTTGCGCAGGCCCTCGATGATCCGCTTGCCGTCGGTGACGGACAGGTCGCGGATGCGGCCCAGGTGCAGGGCGAGCAGCGCGAAGGCGGTGACCGTGTTGGTGAAGCACTTGGTGGAGACGACGCAGACCTCGGGGCCGGCGTGGACGTACACGCCGCCGTCGGCCTCGCGGGCGATGGCGGAGCCGACCACGTTGACCACGCCGAGGACGCGGGCGCCCTTGCGCTTGAGCTCCTGGACGGCGGCCAGCACGTCGTAGGTCTCACCGGACTGGGAGACGGCGATGTAGAGGGTGTCGGGGTCCACGACCGGGTTGCGGTAGCGGAACTCCGAGGCCGGCTCGGCGTCGGCGGGGATGCGGGCCATGGACTCGATGAGCCCGGCGCCGATGAGGCCGGCGTGGTACGAGGTGCCACAGCCGAGGATCTTGATGCGACGGATGGTGCGGGCCTCGCGCGGGTCCAGGTTCAGACCGCCCAGGTGCACGGTGGAGAAGCGGTCGTCGATGCGGCCGCGCAGCACGCGGTCGACCGCGTCGGGCTGCTCGGAGATCTCCTTGTGCATGAAGGTGTCGTGGCCGCCCATGTCGTAGGAGGCGGCCTCCCACTCGACGGTCTCCGGGGTGGCGGTGGTGGTCGCGCCCGAGGTCGTGTACGTGCGGAAGTCGTCGGCCTTCAGGGTGGCCATCTCGCCGTCGTCGAGGGTGACGACCTGGCGGGTGTGGGCGATCAGGGCGGCGACGTCGGAGGCGACGAGCATCTCCTTCTCGCCGATGCCGAGGATGACCGGCGAGCCGTTGCGGGCCACGACGATGCGGTCGTTGAAGTCGGCGTGCATCACGGCGATGCCGTAGGTGCCCTCGATGACCTTGAGCGCCTCGCGGACCTTCTCCTCCAGGCTCTCGGCCTGGGAGCGGGCGATGAGGTGGGTGATGACCTCGGTGTCCGTCTCGGAGGCGAAGACGACGCCGTCGGCCTCCAGCTTGGCGCGGAGCTCCTGGGCGTTGTCGACGATGCCGTTGTGGACGACGGCGACCTTGTTCTCGGGGTCCAGGTGCGGGTGCGAGTTGACGTCGCTCGGCGCGCCGTGGGTGGCCCAGCGGGTGTGGGCGATGCCGGTGGTACCGGTGAAGCGCTTGGGCACGCGGGCTTCCAGGTCGCGGACGCGACCCTTGGCCTTCACCATCTTCAGGCCGGAGGCCTTCGGGCTGGTGATGACCATGCCGGCCGAGTCGTATCCCCGGTACTCAAGACGCGCCAGGCCCTCGAGGAGCAGCGGGGCGACGTCGCGCTTTCCGATGTAACCGACAATTCCGCACATAAAGGTGAAACCCCTCCAGGTCAGTGGATGTACTCGGCCGTCCGGGCGGTCCGGTGCGCCTCAGCCGTAGACGATGCGGCGCAGCTGTCGGAGCGAGAGCTCCGGCGGCGCCACGGCCCGGTGTGGCAGCTCCGCCGCGATCCGTTCGAAGATCTCGGCGTTCACGGCCCCGCCGGACTGCAGTTCGCGGTGGCGGCGGCGGACGAACTCCTCGGCCGTCTCGTCGAAGTACGCCAGCACGTCGAGCACCACCCGGGCGGCCTCACCGCGCTGGAGCGCGGTGCTGCGGACCAGGTGGTCGATGAGGTCGTCGTGCGACGGGCGGCGTTCGAGCACCCGTGAATACTGAGGGGTACCGCTCGACTTTCGCAAGAATCCTGCCCGATATCGGGCAGGTGTGCCGCGATCCGCCCTCACGGAGAGGGGCTTGGTCCAGACCTTGACCGAAAGGAGCCACAGCGGTACGCATGGTGACGGTTCGGATATACAACTCGACAGACGCGTCCAACGCCCGAAGGGGACCAAGCCTGTGAGACAGCGCCGAAGGATTCCGCGCCTGATCGGATCCCTGCTCCTGGTCGCCGCCGCCGGTGTCGGCTGCGGCGAGGCAGCCGCCACCAGCCTCTGGAAGGACAAGGGGGACGGCGGCAGGTCCGCCGCCGAGCCCGAGGTCCGCCCGCTCGGCCGCATCGTGCCCCTACCCGCCTCCATCACCCCCGAGGGCGAGCCCTACACCCTCACCCACGCCACCCGCATCGGCGTGGACACGGCCGACCGGGAGGCCAAGGACCTCGGCCGCTACCTCGCCGGGCTGCTCCGCCCCGCCACCGGCTTCCCGCTCCCCGTCGTCGACGACCAGGCCGCCCGCGGCGGCATCCGGCTCCGCCTCAGCCCCGGCGACACCGCGCTCGGCGACGAGGGCTACCGCCTCCGCTCCGCCCCCGAGGGCCTCACCCTCACCGCGCGCGCACCCGCCGGCCTCTTCCGCGGTGTCCAGACCCTGCGCCAGCAGCTGCCCTCCGCCGTCGAGCGCAAGAGCGTCCAGAACGGCCCCTGGAAGATCGCGGGCGGCACCATCACCGACACCCCGCGGTTCGGCTACCGGGGCGCCATGCTCGACGTCGCCCGCCACTTCTTCACCGTCGACGAGGTGAAGCGGTACATCGACCAGCTCGCGCTCTACAAGGTCAACACCCTCCATCTGCACCTCTCCGACGACCAGGGCTGGCGCATCGCCGTCGACTCCTGGCCCCGGCTCACCACCTACGGCGGCTCCACCGAGGTCGGCGGCGGCCCCGGCGGCTTCTACACCAAGGAGGAGTACAAGGAGATCGTCCGGTACGCCGCCTCCCGCTACCAGGAGGTGATCCCGGAGATCGACATGCCGGGCCACACCAACGCGGCCCTCGCCTCCTACGCCGAGCTCAACTGCGACGGCGTCGCCCCGCCCCTCTACACCGGCACCAAGGTCGGCTTCAGCTCCCTGTGCGTGCCCAAGCCCGTCACGTACGACTTCGTCGACGACGTGATCCGCGAGATCGCCGCGCTCACCCCCGGCCGCTACCTCCACATCGGCGGCGACGAGGCGCACTCCACCAGCCACGCGGACTACGTGGCCTTCATGGACAAGGTGCAGCCGGTCGTCGGGAAGTACGGCAAGAAGGTCGTCGGCTGGCACCAGCTCACCGGCACCACCCCCGCGGAGGGCGCCCTCGTCCAGTACTGGGGCCTGGACCGCACCCCCGCCGCCGAGAAGGAGCGGGTCGCCGCGGCGGCGCGCAACGGCACCGGCCTGATCCTCTCGCCCGCCGACCGCACCTACCTCGACATGAAGTACACCAAGGACACCCCGCTCGGCCTCGCCTGGGCCGGGTACGTCGAGGTGCGGCGGTCGTACGACTGGAATCCGGCCACCTATCTGCCGGGGGCGCCGGAGAGCGCCGTCCGGGGCGTCGAGGCGCCGCTGTGGACGGAGACACTGGCCACCACGGACGACCTCGACGTGATGGCCTTCCCCCGCCTGCCGGGCGTGGCGGAGCTGGGCTGGTCGCCGGCGGCCGGCCACGACTGGGAGACGTACAAGGTGCGGCTGGCGGAACAGGCGCCGAGGTTCGACGCGATGGGCATCGACTACTACCGCTCGCCCCAGGTTCCGTGGCCCGCCGCACGGTGAGCCGCGCGTAGCGAGCCGGGCCGGGCCGGGCATGGATGTGAGCCCTGGCGGGGGACCGTCCCCGCCAGGGCTCACACCGGTCCGGGGTTACCTGAACCGCGCGATCGGGTTCACCAGGTCGCCGACCAGCTGGAGGGCCGCCGACGGGTCCGACAGGTCGACCATCTGCTTGTTGTCGCGGAGCTGGAGGCGGTTGAGGGCCGACAGGGCGAAGGTGTCCGCGAACATGTCGTACTGGGCGAACCGGTCCGACAGTTCCGGCTTCGACTCCTCGTAGCCCCGCACGCACTCCGCGACCGTCCGCCAGAAGCCGTCCTCGTCGAGGACGCCCTCCGTCGCGAGCGACGAGGCCAGGAAGCGGAAGAAGCAGTCGAAGACGTCGGTGAAGACCGAGAGGAGCTTCATGTCCTCGGGGATGTCCGCCCGCACCCGCTCCACCGCCGGCGGCAGCACCGCCGCCGGGTCCATGACGACGATCTCCTCGGCGATGTCCTTGAAGATCGCCCGCACGACCGCGCCGCGCTCGTCGAGGACGAGGATCACGTTCTCGCCGTGCGGCATGAACGCCAGGTCGTACGCGTAGAAGCTGTGCAGCACCGGGAGCAGGTACGCGTCCAGGTACCGGCGCAGCCAGACGGACGCCTCCAGGCCCGACTCCTCGATCAGCGCGCCCGCGAAGGACGCGCCGGTGTGGTCCACATGGACCAGGGAGGCCATCGTCGCGAGCCGCTCGCCCTCGGCGAGGGACGGCACGGGGGACTCGCGCCAGAGCGCGGCCAGCATCTTGCGGTACGGCGAGTAGCGGTCGGTCGCGGCCTCGTACTCCAGGTGCCGGTAGCCGACGGCCGCCCGCTCGCGGATGATCGAGAAGCGGGCCTCCTTGAAGACGGAGTCCGACTCGATCAGGCCGTGCAGCCAGTCGTTGATGGCCGGCGTGGCCTCCATGTACGCGGCCGACAGGCCCCGCATGAAGCCCATGTTGAGGACCGAGAGCGCCGTCTTGACGTAGTGCTTGGCCGGGTCCGAGGTGTTGAAGAAGGTACGGATCGACTGCTGGGCGAGGTACGCGTCGTCGCCCTCGCCCAGGTACACCAGGCGCTGCTGCGCGACCTCGGCCGCGAAGGTGACCGAGAGCTTGTTCCACCACTGCCAGGGGTGGACCGGCATCAGGAGGTAGTCCGCCAGGTCCAGGCCGCGGGCGGCGAGGACCGCGGCGAAGCCGTCCACCGCGGCGTCGCCGAGCTCGGCGCGGACGAAGGCCTCGTAGTCGATGCCCGCGCCGGCGGTGAAGGTGGTGCGGTCGCGCCGGGCCGCCAGCCAGATCAGATGGATCTCGCTCGCGGCCTCGGGGGCGTAGGCGCGGAACTCGTCGACGCCGAAGCCGAGCCGGCCGTTGTTGGCGACGAAGCAGGGGTGGCCCTCGGTCATCCCGGTCTCGATGGCCTGGAAGCCGGCCCGGGCCAGTTCGGCGGAGGTGACGGGCGGCTTGGTCGCCTTGAAGGCGGTGCCGGCGAGGGTGGAGGAGATCTCCTCCAGGTAGACCGGCAGGACCTCGTCGCTCAGGCCGAGGGAACCGCGCAGTTCGGTGATGAACCGGAGCGCGTCGAGCGGGAGCCGCTCGTCGCCGCGGTGGCGGCTGATCGACTCGGGGTAGACCTGCCAGTGGTCGAGGGCGTACCGGTCCGCGGTGAAGCGGTACTCGGTGGCGCCGTCGTCGGAGAGGACCTTGTAGCGGCTCTCGCCGAGCTCCTCGGGGTCGAGGAGCCGCTCGTGGGTGAACTCGGCGAGGCCCTTGCGGATCAGGGCGCGGTTGGCGTCGGCCCAGAGCTCGGGGGTGAGGTGGGCGACGGGGTCGACGCGGTCGGTGGTGTTCACGCGGCGACTCCCACGGCGGCCTCGAACTGCTCCCGGGTGCAGAAGCTCAGCAGAGCCTTCTTCTCCGGCTTCTGGATCTCGCGCTCGGGGACGAAGCCGACGGCCTCGTTGAGCGCGTGGACGGCCTTGTTGGACACGTCGGGCTCGACGACCACGCGGGCGGTCGCCGGGTCGGCGAACAGCTCGGTCATCACGGCGGTGATCACCTTGCGGGTGAAGCCGTGCACGGGGGTGTCGGTCGGGGCGACGAGGAAGTGCATGCCGACGTCACCGGGCCGCGGGTCGTAGAGTCCGACCAGCTCCAGGTGGGCGGGGTCGTAGCGCTCCATGAGGATCGCGGGCGTCCCGTCGACCAGGCCGATGAACGCCTCGTGGTGCGGGTGCTCGGCGAAGGCCGTGTACTCGCGCACGACGTCCTCCGGGGTCGCGTCCTGCATCATCCAGAAGGCGGCCTTGGGGTGGGTGACCCAGGCGTGGAGCAGCTCCGCGTCCTTGAGGGGATCGAGCGGGCGGAAGCGGACGGTCATGCGGCGAACTCCTGGAAGGCGATGGTCTTCTCGACGGGGTAGTGGTCGTAGCCCAGCATCGCCCTGATGATGTACGCGTTGCGGTACGCACCCATGCCGAGGTCGGGCGAGGTGATCGAGTGGGTGTGCACGGCGGAGTTCTGCAGGAAGACGCCGCGGCCCGTGGTGTCGATGGCGTAGTTGCGGGCCACGTCGAAGCGGCCCCGGCCGTCCCAGTTGAGGCGGTCGCGGACGGGCTCCAGGAAGGCGGGGACGGCGTACTTGTACCCCGTGGCGAGGATCAGGCCCTCGGTGTCCAGGGTGAAGTCCTTCTCCTGCTCCTCCTGGCGGAAGCCGAGGGTGTACGTGCCGGTCGACTCCTCGTACGCGGCGGTGTGCAGCGCGGAGTTGGTGAGGAGCCGGGTGGGCACGGGGCCGTTCAGGTTCTTCTGGTAGAGCAGGTCGAAGATGGCGTCGATCAGCTCGCCGTCGATGCCCTTGAAGAGGCCCTTCTGCTCGGTCTCCATGCGGTAGCGGGTCTGCTCGGGCAGCGCGTGGAAGTAGTCCACGTACTCCGGGGAGGTCATCTCCAGGGTGAGCTTGGTGTACTCCAGCGGGAAGAAGCGCGGGGAGCGGGTCACCCAGTTCAGCCGGTAGCCGTGGACGTCGATCTCGCTCAGGAGGTCGTAGTAGATCTCGGCGGCGCTCTGGCCGCTGCCGACCAGGGTGATCGACTTCTTCTTCTGGAGCTCCGCCTTGTTGGGCAGGTAGCGCGAGTTGTGGATCAGGTCGCCGCCGAGGTCCCGGCAGGTCTCGGGGACGTACGCCGGGGTGCCGGTGCCGAGGACGATCCGACGCGAGCGGAACGTTTCTCCGGCCTCGGTGGTCACCACGTACACCTCGGCGGCCCCGTCGAAGGTCACCGAGGCGACCGTCGTCGAGAAGCGGATGGAGGAGAGCCGCCCGGCGGCCCAGCGGCAGTAGTCGTTGTACTCGGTCCGCAGCGGGTAGAAGTTCTCGCGGATGTAGAACGAGTACAGCCTGCCCTTGTCCTTCAGGTAGTTGAGGAAGGAGTACGGCGAGGTCGGGTCGGCCATCGTGACCAGGTCCGACATGAACGGGGTCTGGAGGTGCGCGCCTTCGAGGAACATCCCCGAGTGCCACTCGAAGTCGGGCTTCGACTCCAGGAAGAGGCCGTTCAGCTCGTCGATCGGCTCGGTCAGGCAGGCGAGTCCGAGGTTGAACGGACCGAGCCCGATGCCGATGAAGTCGTGGATCTCGGTCGTCTCAGGCGTGGACAAGGGTCTCTCCCAGGTACTGCTCGGCGTGGCCGGCGATCAGATCGAGGACGGCGGCGATGTCGGCCGCGGTGGTCTCGGGGTTGAGCAGGGTGAACTTGAGGTACTGGCGGCCGTCGACCTTGGTGCCGGCGACGACGGCCTCACCGGAGGCGAACAGGGCCTTGCGGGCGTGCAGGTTGGCCCGGTCGACGTCTTCGGGGGACGTGACGTCCTCCGGGATGTAGCGGTAGACGAGGGTGGAGAGCTGCGGCGCGACCACGACGTCGTAGCGCGGGTCGGCGGCGAGCAGCGCGAAGCCCTCGGCGGCCAGGTCACAGACCTCGTCGAAGAGCTGCCCGACACCGTCGGCGCCCATCACGCGCAGGGTCATCCACAGCTTGAGCGCGTCGAAGCGGCGGGTGGTCTGGAGGGACTTGTCGACCTGGTTGGGGATCTGCTCGGCGACCGTGCGCAGCGGGTTGAGGTAGTCGGCGTGGTAGGTCGCGTGGCGCAGGGTGGCGCCGTCGCGGACCAGGATCGCGGAGGAGCTCACCGGCTGGAAGAAGGACTTGTGGAAGTCGACGGTGACCGAGTCGGCCCGCTCGATGCCGTCCAGCAGCCCGCGGCGGGTCGGCGAGGCGAGCAGCCCGCAGCCGTAGGCGGCGTCCACGTGCATCCAGGCGCCGTACTCGTCGGCCAGGACGGCGATCTCGGGCAGCGGGTCGATGGAGCCGAAGTCGGTGGTGCCGGCGGTGGCGACGATCGCCATCGGGACGAGGCCCTCGGCGCGGCAGGCCTCCAGCTCGGCGGCGAGGACGACGGACTGCATCCGCTTGTTCCGGTCGACCGGGACGGAGACGACGGCGTCCGGGCCGAGGCCGAGGAGCTTGGCGGACTTCTGGACGCTGAAGTGGCCGCACTCGGAGGAGAAGATCCGAAGCCTCGACAGGTCGTCCGTCTTGGCCTCGTCGCGGGCCAGGAGGAGCGCCTGGAGGTTGGACTGCGAACCGCCGCTGGTGAACACGCCGTCGGCGGCGGGGCCGAATCCGATGCGGCCGTTGGTCCAGTCGACGAGCTTGCGCTCGATGAGGGTGCCGCCCGCGCTCTGGTCCCAGGTGTCGAGCGAGGAGTTGACCGCCGAGAGGACGGCCTCGCCGAGGACGGCGGGGATGACCACGGGGCAGTTGAGGTGGCCCAGGTAGCGGGGGTGGTGGAAGTAGACGGCGTCCCGGAGGTAGACGCTCTCCAGCTCGTCCAGGGCGGCGGAGGAGTCACCGAGCGGCTTGTCGAGGTCGACGGCGTCGATGACGGGTGCGAGCTCGGCGGGGGTCACCCCGGTGAACGGACCCCGCGTCGTGGCGAGTTTGTCCGCCACCCGCTCGACTCCTTCGATGACGGAGCGTCGGTAGCTCTCCGCCGTGGCGTCGTTGAGCAGGTGAGAGCGCATGTGGGGGGCCTCCCGGTACGGGGCTCGGTCGCGCCTCCGGACAGGAAAGGGGCGAGGGGCGACGCGGTGAAAACAAGGTTAGCCTAACCTAACTTTTCACGCCATGCCCCTCGCCCCTCACGAGGTACGGCAGTTGGTGCGCGTACCGCCCGGAGTGTCCGGATCATCGGATTGTGACCTCCGCTACGACTCGTCCCGCGTCTCGTCCGGCACCTCGCGCAGCGCGTCCTCGGACAGTCCCTTGCGCCAGTAGCCCACGAACGTCACCCGGCGGCGGTCGAGTTCACGGTCCCGCACGAAGTGCCGGCGCAGCGCCTTCACGGCGCCGGACTCGCCCGCGATCCAGACGTACGGGGCCTCCCCGGGCAGTTCGGCCCCGCGCACCGCGTCCACGGCGGACGGCGCCCCCTCCTCCCGTACGAGCCAGGTCACGCTCGCGTCGGCCCGCGTCGCGAGCTCCGTGCGGTCGCCGGAGTACGGCACCTCCAGGAAGACCTGGGCGCGGGTGTCGGCCGGCAGCCATTCGAGGATGGCCGAAGCGGCCGGAAGAGCCGTCTCGTCCGCCCAGATCAGGACGGAGTCGGCGTCCTCGGGCAGCCGGAAGCGGACGCCGGTGTTGTCGGCGACCGCCGGGCCGAGCACGACCACCCGGTCGCCGGGCGTCGCGCGCCCGGCCCAACGGCAGGCGGGGCCACCGTCCTCGTGGATCGCGAAGTCGATGTCGACCTCGCTCACCGGCTCGGTGCGCTGTTCGCGGACGGTGTACGAGCGCATCACGGCCCGTACGTCGTCGGGCATGGCCCGCCAGGCGCCGAGGATCGCGTACATGTCCGCGTCGTCCAACGGCGGCAGGACGGGCGCCTCCTGGCCGGGGTGCGGCAGGAAGAGGGAGAGCGACTGGTCGCGGCCGCCGGCGGCGAAGCCCTTGAGGTCGTCCCCGGTGAAGGTGATCCGGACCAGCGACGGGCCGAGCCGCCGGGTCCGGTCCACCTGGAGGTGGAAGAACTGGAAGGGGGCGGTCTCGGGGTTCGTCATGAAAAAATAGGTTAGCCTAACCTCATAAACGCGGGAAAGGGGGGAGGGCCCGACACCCCCAAGGGGCGACGGACCCTCCGTGCGAGCCGGGCCGGATCAGGCCTGCAGGCCCAACTCCCGCGCGATCAGCATCCGCTGGACCTCACTCGTGCCCTCGCCGATCTCCAGGATCTTCGAGTCACGCCACATCCGGGCCACCGGATACTCGTTCATGAAGCCGTAGCCGCCGTGGATCTGGGTCGCCTCACGGGCGTTGTCCACGGCCACCGTGGAGGAGTACAGCTTCGCGATCGCCGCCTCCTTCTTGAACGGCTCGCCGAGCACCAGCCGCGAGGCCGCGTCCCGCCAGCCGATCCGGGCCATGTGGGCCTTCGTCTCCATGTCGGCGATCTTGAACTGGATCGCCTGGTTGTCGCCGATCGGCCGGCCGAAGGCATGACGCTCCTTCGCGTACTTCACCGACTCGTCCACACAGCCCTGCGCGAGGCCCGTCGCCAGGGCCGAGATCGCGACCCGGCCCTCGTCGAGGGTCCGCAGGAACTGCGCGTAGCCGCGGCCCTCTTCGCCCACCAGGTTCGCGACGGGCACCCGCACGTCGTCGAAGGACAGCTCGCGGGTGTCCGAGGCGTTCCAGCCGACCTTGGAGTACGGCGCGGCGACCGTGAAGCCGGGCGTGCCCGAGGGGACGATGATCGAGGAGATCAGCGGACGGCCGTCGGGCTTGCGGCCGGTGACCGCCGTGACCGTCACCAGACCCGTGATGTCCGTACCGGAGTTGGTGATGAAGCACTTCGAGCCGTTGATCACCCACTCGTCGCCGTCACGGACGGCGGTGGTGCGGGTGCCGCCGGCATCGCTGCCCGCGCCGGGCTCGGTCAGTCCGAAGGCACCCAGGATCTCGCCCGAGCACATCCGGGGGAGCCACTCCCGCTTCTGCTCCTCGGTGCCGAAGAGATGGAGCGGCATCGCGCCCAGCGAGACGCCCGCCTCCAGGGTGATCGCGACGGAGGAGTCGACCCGGGCCAGCTCCTCCAGGGCGATGCCGAGCGCCAGGTAGTCGCCGCCCATACCGCCGTACTCCTCGGGGAACGGCAGCCCGAACAGGCCCATACGGCCCATCTCACGGACGATCTCGTAGGGGAACTCGTGCCGCTCGTAGTAGTCGCCGATCTTCGGCGCCACCACGTCGTGGGCGAACGCCTCGACGGTACGGCGGAGTTCCTGGTGCTCTGCGGAGAGCCGGTGGTCGAGGGACATGGAAATCGTCACTCCTTGTGGGAGAGGGCGCGGACGGTACGGGAAGGGCTGGGTCGGCCCAGCTGTTCGGCCATCCACACGCTCGTGGCGGTGAGGGCGGCCAGATCGACTCCGGTCTCGATGCCGAGACCCTGGAGCATCCACACGAGATCCTCGGTGGCGAGATTGCCGGTCGCGCTCTTCGCGTACGGGCAGCCGCCGAGGCCGCCGGCGGAGGCGTCGACGGTGGTCACCCCGTGGCGCAGGGCGGCCAGGGTGTTGGAGAGGGCCTGGCCGTAGGTGTCGTGGAAGTGCACGGCCAGCCGGGAGGTGGGGACACCGGCCCCGCCGAGCGCCGTCAGCAGCTCCGCGACATGACCCGGCGTGGCCACCCCGATGGTGTCCCCGAGACTCAGCTCGTCGCAGCCCATCTCGGCCAGGGCCCTGGTCACCCGGACCACCTGCTCGATCGGCACGGCGCCCTCCCAGGGGTCGCCGAAGCACATCGACAGATACCCGCGGACCTTCAGCCCCGCCTCTATGGCGCGGGTCACCGTCGGCGCGAAGAGCGCGAGGGCCTCGTCCACCGTCCGGTTCAGGTTGGCCTTCGCGAAGGACTCCGTGGCGGAGGCGAAGACGGCGATCTCCCGGACCCCGAGAGCGAGCGCCCGGTCGAGACCGCGCTCGTTCGGGACGAGGACGGGCAGCCGGACCGGCAGATCGCGGACGAGCGGGAACAGCGCCTCCGCGTCCGCCAGCTGGGGCACCCACTTCGGATGCACGAAGCTGGTCGCCTCGACGGTGGAGAGCCCGGCGGCGGCGAGCCGCCGGACGAACTCGGCCTTCACGTCCGTCGGGACGGCCGTCTTCTCGTTCTGCAGCCCGTCGCGGGCCCCGACCTCGTGGATCCGCACACGGGCGGGCAGCGCGGGATCGTGCACCACCATCGGCAGACCGGTGGTCATGATTCCTCCCGCGGAGCGACGACGGCCAGGATCTGGTCCATGGCGACGGTGGTGCCGGGCGTGACATCCAGCTCGGTGACGGTGCCGGCGTGCGGGGCGGAGATGACGTGCTCCATCTTCATCGCCTCGACGACCAGCAGACTCTGCCCCGCCTCCACCTCGTCCCCGACGGCCACCTTGACGACGGTCACGGTCCCCGGCATCGGCGCGGCGAGCGTGTCCGCCCCACCGTGCCGCGCACCGCTGAGCGCGGCGGCGACGGGATCGTGATCCATCACGTGCCAGGAGTCCCCGTCACGGCCGAGCCAGCCACCGGCGCGGTGGAAGCGGTGCGCGATCCCGTCCACGGTGACCGTCACGGAGGTGTCCGTGACCCGGGCGCCGGCCGGCGCCTCGACCATGACGGGTTCGAGCCCCGGCACGCGCAACGGGAAGGGGAGCGGGGCGGGCCGGCCGCCCATCCGCCAGGCGCTCGGCACCGAGAACGGGTCCGTCCAGCCCTCCCGGGGCGCCGGGGCCAGCCCGGCGAGCCGGACGGCCGCCGCCGCCGCGTACACCTCAGCCGGGACCCCCTCGGGGACCAGGCTCTCCGCGTCCCGCTCCACCAGGCCCGTGTCCAGGGCGCCCGCCACCACGTCCTCGTGCGCCAGAAGCCTGCGCAGGAAGCCCGCGTTCGTCGGAACGCCCAGGGTGACCGTGTCCGCCAGGGCCGCGCGGAGCCGGCGCAGGGCCGTCGGGCGGTCCGGGGCGTGCACGATGACCTTCGACAGCATCGGGTCGTAGAGGGACGACACCTCCGTGCCCTCCGACAGGCCCGAGTCCGTACGGACGCCGTCACCCGAGGGCTCGTGCAGGGCCAGGACCGTGCCGCCCGAGGGGAGGAAGCCCCGGGAGGGGTCCTCCGCGCAGATACGTGCCTCGATCGCCCAGCCGGTGAGGGTGATGTCCTCCTGGCGGAAGGGGAGCGGCTCGCCGGCCGCCACCCGCAGCTGCCACTCCACCAGGTCCACGCCCGTGATCAGCTCCGTGACCGGGTGCTCGACCTGGAGGCGGGTGTTCATCTCCATGAAGTAGTACGACGAGGGGTCGCCGCCCGGGACGATGAACTCGACCGTCCCCGCGCCCACATACCCGCAGGAGCGCGCCGCCTCGACCGCCGCCGCGCCCATCGCCGCCCGGATCTCCGGGGTCAGCAGGACGCTCGGCGCCTCCTCGATGATCTTCTGGTGGCGCCGCTGGAGCGAGCACTCGCGCTCGCCCAGGTGGATCACGTTCCCGTGGGCGTCGGCGAGGACCTGGATCTCGATGTGCCGCGGGCGGTCGATCCACCGCTCCACGAGCAGCGTGTCGTCGCCGAAGGAGGAGCGGGCCTCGCGGCGGGCCGACGCGATCTCCTCGGTCAGCGTCGACAGGTCACGCACCAGGCGCATGCCCTTGCCGCCGCCGCCCGCCGAGGGCTTGAGCAGGACCGGGGCGCCCAGCTCGCGGGCCGCCGCCTCCAGTTCCGGGTCGGCGGCGCCCGGGACGACCGGGACTCCCGCCGCCCGCACGGTCTTCTTCGCCGTGATCTTGTCGCCCATCAGGGAGATCGCGGAGGCCGAAGGGCCGATGAAGACCAGACCCGCGTCCGCGCAGGCCTGCGCGAAGCCCGCGTTCTCGGCGAGGAAGCCGTAGCCGGGGTGGACGGCCTGCGCGCCGGTACGGGCGGCGGCGTCGAGCAGCGCCGGTACGGACAGATACGACTCGGCGGCCGGCGGCGGGCCGATCCGTACCGCCGTGTCCGCCTCCCGTACGTGCCGGGCGTCGGCGTCCGCGTCGCTGTACACGGCCACCGAGCGCACGCCCATCGCCCGCAGGGTGCGGATGACGCGAACGGCGATCTCGCCCCGGTTGGCCACGAGGACGGTGTCGAACATGCTGTGCATCTCCTGGGGGCCCTTCACATCCGGAAGACGCCGAACTGGGGTTCTCCCAGGGGCGCGTTGGCACAGGCGGTCAGGGCGAGGCCGAGGACCTGCCGGGTCTCCATCGGGTCGATGACCCCGTCGTCCCACAGTCGGGCCGACGCGTAGTAGGCGCTGCCCTGGGTGTCGTACTGCTCGCGGATCGGGGCCTTGAAGGCCTCTTCCTCCTCCGCGCTCCACCCGTCGCCGAGCTGGTCGCGCTTCACCGTCGCGAGGACGGACGCGGCCTGCTCACCGCCCATGACCGAGATCTTGGCGTTGGGCCACATCCACAGGAAGCGCGGCGAGTACGCCCGGCCGCACATCGAGTAGTTGCCCGCGCCGTACGAACC
Organism: Streptomyces sp. NPDC017246; assembly: GCF_044331325.1. Classification (NCBI taxonomy): domain Bacteria; kingdom Bacillati; phylum Actinomycetota; class Actinomycetes; order Kitasatosporales; family Streptomycetaceae; genus Streptomyces; species Streptomyces sp. NPDC017246. The sequence goes on from NZ_JBIRMW010000015.1 coordinate 225,056, forward strand.
GCCGACGACGACCGTCAGCTTCGGCACCCGGGTGGTGGCCACGGCCGTCACCATCTTGGCGCCGTGCTTGGCGATGCCGCCGTGCTCGTACGCCTTGCCGACCATGAAGCCGGTGATGTTCTGCAGGAAGACCAGCGGGATGCCGCGCTGGTCGCACAGCTCGATGAAGTGCGCGCCCTTCTGGGCGGACTCCGCGAACAGGATGCCGTTGTTGGCGACGATCCCCACCGGGTGGCCGTGGATCCGGGCGAAGCCGGTGATCAGCGTCTGCCCGTACTCGGACTTGAACTCCTGGAAACGGGAGGCGTCCACCACCCGGGCGATGACCTCACGCACGTCGTACGGGGTACGGGAGTCCACCGGCACCGCGCCGTACAGCCCCGCCGGATCCACCTTCGGCTCCTCGACCGGCTCGACCGACCAGGGCAGCGGGCCGCGCTCGGGGAGCGTGGCGACGATGTTCCGGACGATACGGAGGGCGTGGGCGTCGTCCTCGGCCAGATGATCGGTGACGCCGGAGATCCGGGAGTGGACCTCGCCGCCGCCCAGCTCCTCCGCCGTGACGACCTCACCGGTCGCCGCCTTCACCAGCGGCGGACCGCCGAGGAAGATCGTGCCCTGGTTCCGTACGATCACGGCCTCGTCGCTCATCGCCGGGACGTACGCGCCGCCCGCCGTGCACGAGCCGAGGACCGCCGCGATCTGCGGGATGCCCGCACCGGACATCCGGGCCTGGTTGTAGAAGATCCGGCCGAAGTGCTCCCGGTCGGGGAAGACCTCGTCCTGCATCGGCAGGAACGCGCCGCCGGAGTCGACCAGGTAGAGGCAGGGGAGACGGTTCTCCAGCGCCACCTCCTGGGCGCGGAGGTGCTTCTTCACCGTCATCGGGTAGTACGTGCCGCCCTTGACCGTCGCGTCGTTGGCGACGATCACGCACTCGCGGCCCGAGACCCGGCCGATGCCCGCGATGACCCCGGCCGCCGGAGCCGCGTCGCCGTACATGCCGTTCGCGGCGAGCGGGGCCAGTTCCAGGAACGGGGAGCCCGGGTCGAGGAGGGTGTCCACCCGGTCCCTCGGCAGCAGCTTCCCGCGCGCGGTGTGCCGGGCCCGGGACTTCTCACCGCCGCCCAGCGCCGCCGCCGCGAGCTTGGCACGCAGGACGGCCGCCAGCTCGTGGTGCGCCGCCTCGTTCGCCTGCCAGGCCGGCGAGGCGGGATCCGCCGCACTCGTCAGCACAGGTGCCTGCTGCATCCCTCGAGCTCCCTTGCTCGGTTAATGAGCGTTAACGTATGTCGTTCAGGTTAACGACCGCTAACCGGGTTGTCTAGAATCGAATCCATGACCACGACCTCGACCGCCGGCAGAACCGCCACCGGCAGGACCGATGCCCCGACGCGGCGCGAGCAGATCCTCAAGGAGGCCGCCCGCCTCTTCGCCGAGCGCGGCTTCCACGGCGTCGGCGTCGACGAGATAGGGGCCGCCGTCGGCATCAGCGGCCCCGGGCTCTACCGCCACTTCCCCGGCAAGGACGCGATGCTCGCCGAGCTCCTCGTCGGCATCAGCGAACGGCTCCTCGACGGCGGCCGGCTACGGGTCGGCGAGACCACCGGCGACCCCGAGGCCCTGCTCGGCGCCCTCATCGACGGCCACATCGACTTCGCCCTCGACGACCGGCCGCTGATCACCCTCCACGACCGGGAGCTGGACCGGCTCAAGGACGAGGACCGCAAGCGGGTACGGCAGCTCCAGCGCCAGTACGTGGAGCTGTGGGTCACCGTCGTGGGGGAGCTGTACCCGGACGCCTCCCAGAGCGAGGTGCGGACCGCCGTCCACGCGGTCTTCGGCCTGCTGAACTCGACCCCCCACCTCGACACGGTGGGACGCCGCTCCATGGAACAGCTCCTGCGGCGGCTCGCCCACGGGGCGTTCGGGGCGCTCGGCCGCTAGCACCGGCGGCGGCACCGGCGTCGGTGCTAGCGGCGGCACCGGGTCGGCACCGGCGGCCCCCGGCCGGTCCATGGGGCGGAACGATTGCCCACAACGGCACGGCGTCCTCCAGAATGACCCCTATGCCGATACTCAGCCGCCCCGCCCTTGTCGAGCACCTCGTCCGCACCCGGATCGCGGGAGACGTCGCCACCCCGCGCGACAACAACCTCTCCCACTACCGCAAGCTCGCCAACGGCGACCGGCACTACTGGCTCGGCCTCGAGCTCGGCGACCGCTGGGCGGACGAGCAGGACGTGCTCGCGGTGATGGCCGAGCGCTGCGGTGTCGTCGACGACCCGGCCCACCGCACCGGCCAGGACACCATCGACCCCGAACTCACCGTGGACGGACTGGACCGCATGGCCGCCCGGCTCCGCAAGGCCGCCGCCGGCAAGGAGCGGGTCCTCTTCGCCACCGGCCACCCCGGCGCCCTCATCGACGTCCACAGCCGGATCGCCGCCGCGCTGCGCGCCCGGGGCTGCGACATCGTCAAGATCCCCGGCGGGCTCGTCGCCGACGAGGGATACGTCGTGCAGTTCGCGGACGTCGCCGTCTTCGAACGCGGGGCGAGCCTCTGGCACACCCACTCCCCGGAGCCGATGAACGCCATCCTGGACGCGCTCGGCGAGGACGGCCGCCCCGATCTGGTGATCGCGGACCACGGCTGGGCCGGGCGGGCGGGCCAGCGCGGGATCGACTCCGTCGGGTACGCGGACTGCAACGACCCCGCGCTCTTCATCGGCGAGGCCGAGGGGACGATGCAGGTCACGATCCCGCTCGACGACCATGTCCTCGACCCGCGCTTCTACGAGCCGATGACGGCGTACACCCTTGCAGCGGCGGACCTGACGGCCTGACCTTCCGCGCGCCGCCCCGCCCACCGCGTTGTGGGCAGCTGTTCCTCCCCCAGACTCCGTCCGGGGGGACCCCCAGGGCGGAACGGGTGGGCACAACGGAACGCCGCCCCTTGCCGGGCCCAGGCTTCCGCGCCCTGACCCGCACCGGATGCGCGCCGCGCCAGTGGTGCGGGTCCAGGCACAAGGGGCGGACGCGAGCGGGTGGGCGGCGGGCGCGTGGCTCCTTGTGGGGTCAGGGGCGGGGGCGGCGTTGGGTCAGGGCCGGGGTCGGGTCCAGGTAGACGCGGCGGATCGACGGGAACCGTTCGCGGAGCTGGTCCTCGGCGTCCTCGCAGGCCCATTCCACTTGTTCCGCCGAGGAGACGTCCCGGAAGTCGATCTTGGCCGCGATCAGGACCTCGCCGGGGCCCTGGATGAGCGTGGTCAGTTCGATGACGTCCACGATGTGGGGGACGGACAGCAGTTCCTCGCGGACCCCGGCCCGCATCTCCTTCGGCAGCGGCCGGCCGATGAGGAGTTCGGCGTTGGAGCGGCCGAGTACCCAGGCCACGTACACGAGCAGGACGCCGATGAGGATGGAGGCGACGCCGTCCCAGACGTCGGAGCCGGTGATCTGGACGCCGAGCAGGCCGCCCGCCGCCAGCATCAGACCGGCGAGGGCGGCGGAGTCCTCCATGACCACGGCCTTGACCGTGGTGTCGGGTGTGCGGCGGAGGTAGCGGGCGAAGGGGGTCCGGGCCCGTTCCGCCTCGGCTTTGACCTGCTTCACGCCGGTCCGCAGGGAGAACCCCTCCAGGACGAAGGCGACGCCGAGGACGATGTACGAGAGGAGCGGGTCGCCCAGCTCCTCGCCGTGGGTGAGGGTGTGGATGCCGTCGTAGACCGAGAAGACCGCGCCGCCGACGAAGGTGGCGACGGCCGCGAGCAGCGCCCAGACGTAGAGTTCGGCCGCGTAGCCGACGGGGTGGTCCTCGTCGGCCGGTCTGTCGCTCCGCTTGAGCGCGGTGAGCAGCATGGCCTCGGTGACGGTGTCGGCGACCGAGTGGGCGGCCTCCGACAGCATCGCGCTGGATCCGCTGATGACGCCGGCGACGGCCTTGGCGACGGCGATCCCCAGATTCGCCGCCGCCGCCACGATCACCGTGAACGTGCTCTCGCTCTGTTGCGCCGGCGCCTGCGCCGGCTGTTCGACCTGTTCCGCCATGGATCGGACGTTATGTCCGATCATCAGCGCGGAACGCGAACGACACCCTCCTGGATCACCGAGATCGCGAGCTTGCCGTCCTGGGTCCAGATGCGGGCCTGGCCGAGGCCGCGCCCGGCGGACGCGGAGGGCGACTCCTGGTCGTACAGGAGCCATTCGTCGGCCCGGAACGGCCGGTGGAACCACATCGCGTGGTCGAGGGAGGCCCCGACCACGTCCCCGACGGCCCAGCCGCCCCGTCCGTGCGCGAGCAGGACGGAGTCGAGCAGCGTCATGTCGGAGACGTAGGTGGCGAGCACGACGTGGAGGAGCGGGTCGTCGGCCAGTTTGCCGTTGGTGCGGAACCAGACCTGTGAGCGCGGCTCGCGGGGCTGTCCGACCGAGCCCCACGGGGGGACCTCGGCGTAGCGGAGGTCGACGGCCGCCCTGGCCTCGATCAGCCGGTCCGCGACCTCGCGGGGGAGGTGACGGGGCAGCATCTCGGCCGGCGTGGGGAGCGACTCCGGGTCCGGCGCGGCCGGCATGTCCGACTGGTGGTCCAGCCCCTCCTCGTACGTCTGGAACGACGCCGAGAGGTGGAAGATCGGCTGTCCGTGCTGGACGGCGACGACCCGGCGGGTGGTGAAGGAGCGTCCGTCGCGGATGCGGTCGACCGTGTAGACGATCGGCGCGCCCGGGTCCCCGGGGCGCAGGAAGTACGCGTGGAGCGAGTGCGCCAGACGGTCTTCCGGGACGGTCCGTCCCGCCGCCACCAGGGCCTGGGCGGCCACCTGGCCGCCGAAGACGCGGGGGACGAGCGCGGAGCGGGACTCACCCCGGAAGATGTCCCGCTCGATCCGCTCCAGGTCGAGCAGATCGAGCAGGCCATCCAGGGCGTTGTGTGTGTCGGGCACCAGGACCTACCACTGATCTTGGCCAGAGCCCGCCTTCAGGCGGGGGGTGTAGGCCATTTCGGAATTGGTCTGACCTCAGTTTGAGGCGTGAGTTCGAACGGTCGTTCTCGGCTCGGTCAAGCAGGTGTGATCGCGTTGGTGATCATCCAACGTCGGAACCGACGACAGCGAATCGCGTGAACGTGCGAGTTCTGACCAGTGTGCGAAGAGTTCCGTCACTGAGGTTCGGCGTCCGAAGGGGCCGTATAGCTTCGCAGTTGTCGACGACGGGGTCAGGGCTGGGGCGTCGCCTCATCGGTGTCGGTCAATGGGTGAGATGCGGGAGGGGTGTTGAAGCGTCAGCGTGGTCACAGGGCCCGGCTCTGTCTCACGCCCGCTCAGGCGCTCGCCGCTGAGGAGCAAGGCCACGCGGCCCGCGCTTTGTGGAACCTTGTGCACGACTGGTGGACGATGCTGCCCAAGGAGCGCCGGAAACTGGCCGCCGCCGACGCGGCCGTCCGTCAGGGGCGTAAGGATCTTCCCTGGCTCGGCATCCTGCCTGCGCAGGCGGCGCAGGCCGTGCTGAAGACGTACTTCCGTGCGTGGGTCAACTGCTGGGAAGGCCGCACTGGCGCCCCGGACTTCAAGGGGCGTATCCGCTCCCGCATGGCCATCGACATTCCGCAGGGACGCGACCTCCAGATCGTGCGCCTGAACCGGCGGTGCGGGCGTATGCGGGTTCCGAAGATCGGACACGTCCTGTTCCGCTGGACCAGGGATCTCCCCGTCGGCAAGCACGCCGACAAGGAGAACAGGGTGACCGGGGCCCGGCTGGTGAAAGAAGCCGACGGCTGGCATGTCGTCTTCCGCGTCCAGAGCCAAGCACCCGAACCGGCTCCTCACACCGGGCCGACGGTCGGCATCGACCGGGGCATCACTCGCCCCCTCGACCTCTCGGACGGAACCTTCCGCGACCACGGCCCCTGGCTCACCCAGGGGGAAGCGGAACGGCTGCGGCGGCTGGAGAAGACGAAGGAGCGCAGACTTCGCGTTCGCCGGCCCGGCGAGAAGAACTCGCGGCGCCTGACGCACACGTACGACCGGATCGCCCAGCTCCGCGCGACAGCCAAGCGCCGAGCCGTCGACTGGCAACATAAGACCACCACCGAAATCGCCGAGACGTTCTCACGTATCGGGATGGAAGACCTGGCCATCACGAACATGGTCCGGTCCGCCCGGGGGGCCAGGGAGACCCCGGGCAGGAACGTCCGCCAGAAAGCCGGGCTGAACCGCGCCATTGTCGCTGAAGCGTGGGGCAGGACCGTGACGATGCTGGAGTACAAGAGCGCCGACCGTGGCGGCAGCGTGGTCAAGGTTCCCGCACCGAACACCTCCCGGCGCTGCTCCGCGTGCGGCTTGACCACGCCGGGCAACCGTGAGACCCAGGCCCGGTTCGTGTGCAAGAACCCCGGCTGTGGGTTCGAGGGGAACGCGGACACCCATGCAGGACGCAACATCGATCACGCCGCCGGGCAGGCGGTGTCAGGACGCGGAGACTTCGGGGTTACCCGGTCTGCGAAGCGTCAACCGCCCACCCGGCCGCACGCGGCTTGAGAGGGATTCCGCCCCGTTCACGGGGCGGAGGATGTCAAAGGCCCATCGACTTGGCGATGATCGACTTCATGATCTCGCTGGTGCCGCCGTAGATGCGGTTGACGCGGTTGTCGGCGTACAGGCGGGCGATCGGGTACTCGTTCATGTAGCCGTAGCCGCCGTGCAGCTGGAGGCAGCGGTCGATGACGCGGTGCGCGACCTCGGTGCAGAAGAGCTTGGCGCTCGCGGCCTCGGCCGGGGAGAGCTCGCCCGCGTCCAGGGCCTCCAGGGCGCGGTCGGCGACGGCCTCGGCGGCGTCGACCTCGGCCTGGCAGGCGGCCAGCTCGAACTTGGTGTTCTGGAAGTGGGCGACCGGCTTGCCGAAGACGGTGCGGTCGGTCACGTACTGCTGGGCGAACCGGACGGCGGCCTTGGCCTGCGCGTACGCGCCGAAGGCGATGCCCCAGCGCTCGGAGGCCAGGTTGTGGCCGAGGTAGTGGAAGCCCTTGTTCTCCTCGCCGAGGAGGTCCTCGACGGGCACCTTGACGTCGACGAAGGCCAGCTCGGCCGTGTCGGAGGTGCGCAGGCCCAGCTTGTCCAGCTTGCGGCCGATGGAGTAGCCCTCGGACTTGGTGTCCACGGCGAAGAGGGAGATGCCGAAGCGGCGGTCCTCGGCCGAGGGGGCGGAGGTGCGGGCGCAGACGATCACGCGGTCGGCGTGGACGCCGCCGGTGATGAAGGTCTTGGAGCCGTTGAGGACGTAGTGGGTGCCGTCCTCGGAGAGCTTGGCGGTGGTCTTCATGCCCGCGACGTCGGAGCCGGTGCCCGGCTCGGTCATCGCGAGGGCCCACATCTCCTCGCCGGTGACGAACTTCGGCAGGTAGCGCTTCTTCTGGTCGCCGGTGGCGAGCATCTTGATGTAGGGCAGGGCGAGCAGCACGTGCACGCCGGAGCCGCCGAACTGCACGCCCGCGCGCGAGGTCTCCTCGTAGAGGACGGCCTCGAACTTGTGGGTGTCCAGGCCCGCGCCGCCGAACTCCTCGGGCACGTTGATGCCGAAGACGCCCAGCTCGCCGAGCTTGTCGTAGAACTCGCGCGGCGCCTGACCGGCCGCGAACCACTCGTCGTAGACGGGTACGACCTCGGCCTCGATGAAGGCCCGGATGGTCTCCCGGAACGCCTCGTGGTCCTCGTTGAATACGGTACGGCGCACGAGCCGCCTCCTTCGGGTCCTGTCCTGGTCCGGCCTCAAGCTTGTCTAAGCGCTTGCTCAGCCTTGTCCCTCGAAGTTACCCAGCGGTCACCCCCTCTGTCCAGAGTCCTCCGCTGTGATCCAGCGCCTACCGACGAGGTCGTACTCCCGGACCTGCCGCCCCTCGATGCCGCTCGTCCGGAACGGCCGCCCGTCCCGGTCCGCGATCCTGACCGTGCCCGAGCGGCCCTCCGAGCTCCACACCAGTTCCAGGTACCAGCGGCAGTCGCAGCCCGCGGTCCCGGCCGAGACCAGCAGCTCCTCCGGTTCGGCGGCGCTGACCGCGTACGGGAAGGAGACCGCCGGGAGTGTCCGGCCCTCCTGCCCGGAGGCGTCGTACCCGTCCAGCGCCCGCGCCACCGGCCGCGGCCGGTCCAGGTCCACCTCGAAACGGCGCGGCGTCACCGCCCCGCCGCACCCTTCGTCCATCCGGTACGCCGCCCACGGCAGCGGCGTGCCCCGCTCCACCACCCGCACGTGCAGCGCCTGGAGCACCACCGCCGCCGCGCCCTTCCCCTGCAACGACACCCGCACCAGCGTCTCCCCGCCGTCCACGGCCCCCTGCGCCGCCGCCCAGCTCCGCGCGTCGGCCGCCTCCGGCGGGGGAGGGGGCGGCCGCTCCACGAGATAGGTGTGCCCGCACCCGTTCTTCCAGATGTGCGAGGCGACCGTCCAGGTCAGCGGCACCGGTGGTTCGACGGCCCGCTCCCGGGGCTTCTCGGGCAGGAGTACGGCTCCGAGCGTCACCGTCGCCACGACCGCCGACGCCCCGCCGACCACGCCCAGCCACCCCCATCGGCGCCTCCGACGCCCGTTCGGGAGGCCCGGCACTCGCGCGGGCACGGGTTCCGGCTCGGGTTCCGGCGCCGTCCCAGAGGCCGGCTCCGGAGCCGGCGCCGGGCCGGGCTCGGGCGCCGACGCCGGGCCGGGCTCGGGCGCCGGCGTCGGGCCGGGCTCGGGCGCCGGCTCCGGGCCGGGTTCCGGTGCCGGAGGGCGGCGGGCGCCGTCCGCGCGGGTCCAGGCCGCCTCCAGGGCCCGCCGCTCCTCCTCGTCCGCCCCGCACAGCAGGGCGAGGCGGTCGACCACGGCGAACTCCTCCGGGACGGTCGCGCCCGAGCAGTAGCGGTGGAGGGTGGACGCGCCGACGCTCAGGCGCCGCCCCAGCGCCTCGTAACTGCGCCCGTCCCGCGCCTTCAGCGCGCGCACGAGCCGCGCGAACTCCTCGACGGCGGCGTCCTTCGGCATTCCATCCCCCTCGCCCCTGCGTCCCACGCTTCATGTCCTTGCACGTCAGCGGGGGTGGGATGGTTCCGGGACGGGTGGAGGGCCCGGCACCGTTGCAGGTGGCGGGCCCCGGCCCGACGCTGGTGGAGCACTGACCGAACGACCCGACGGGGGATCCACCACCATGAACAAGCTCCGTACCGCGCTCGCCACCGCCGCCGCTGCCGCCCTGGGCCTCGCGGCCCTCGCCACCGCCCCGGCGCAGGCCGCCGCCCAGCCCGCCTTCCTCGCCGCCTCCCAGATGCCGGCCTCGTCGACGCCGTGGACCGCCACGCCGGTCTTCACCGGCGTCCCGGAGAACGGCGGTGCCCTCTGCGCCCCGTACAAGATCCCGGCGCAGAACACCCGGTACCGCGAGTTCACCACCGAGCTCGACACCAACGGCGTCCAGATCACCACCGTCGCCCGCACCGAGGCCGACGCCGTGAAGCTGGTCGACACCCTCCGCAAGGCCCTCGCCGGCTGCGGCCCCCTGCTGGAGCGGCAGAACCCGGGCCTGCGCGCCGTCAGCGCCTCCCACGGCAAGCTCGCCGTCGAGGAGGGCGCCTGGGTCTACAGCCTGGACACCGCCGACCCGCAGATCGGCATCACCGACATCCACCTCTTCGCCGTCGGCCGCGACGGCCGCACCGTCACCCTCGTCCGCTGGGGTCAGATGGGCGACCTGAGGGACGCCCCGCTGTCGGCCTTCAGGACGACGACCCGCACCGCCGTGAACAAGCTCTGGTTCTGACACAGCGTCATCCTGGCCTCGCGTCGGGCTACTCAGGGTGACGGTGGGGTCGCAGAACACCGCGATCCGGAGGATACTGGGACGTGAGTTTCCGACGTCGGCACTCGTGCGTCTCAGCCGAGGGGCCCATCCGTCATCAGACCGGTACCGGTCGGGGGGACCGTTTCGAATGTGATGCGAAAGGACGCGTCATGGAACTCGAATCCCTCCCCGACGAGGTCGTCGCCGAGATCGAAGTACGGGACCGCTGGAGGCGCGCATCGGCCGCCGACGGCCTGGAGTTCCTCATCACCGACATCGGGAAGTGGCCACTGGGCAAGACCGTGCGGGTCGCGTTCCTCGACGGGGGCGACCAGTTGCACGCGGACATCGCGGAAGCGACGCGGCAGATCACCGAAGCCTGCAACGTGACCCTCGACTTCGGCCGGAACGGCGGGGCCGGAACCTTCCGGCGATGGACCACGGCCGATACCGCTCTGGCCGCCGAGATCCGGGTCAGCTTCGACCTGCCGGGCTTCTTCTCGCTGGTGGGCACCGACAGCACGGACGGCGCCATCGGCGCGGGAGGCGGTCCGGTCGGGGGCGGCCCCGGCCAACGCAGCCTCAACCTCGGGCGGTTCGTGACGAACAGGCCCGCCCAGTGGGAGGGCACCGTGCGGCACGAGTTCCTGCACGCACTGGGGTTCCACCACTCCCACCAGAACATGCGCGGCACCTGCGAGGGCGAGTTCCGCTGGGAGGACGAAGTCGGTTACGTCCCCACGCAGGACCCGAGCGGTGTCTTCGTGGCGGACGCCCAGGGCCGGCGCCCCGGCATCTACACCTACCTCGCGGGTGAGCCGAACAAGTGGCCGCGCGCGAAGGTGGATCACAACCTGCGCACCGTGGACGCCCCGGACCTCGTCGCCGGTCCCTTCGACACGAAGTCCGTGATGCTGTACCGGTTCCCGGCGTTCTTCTACAAGTCCACCCCCAGCAGCTGCGCGCCGACCGGCAACGGGCAGAACCTGTCGGACGGCGACAAGCGCGGACTCGACCTGCTGTATCCGCACACGGCGGAGGGGCTGGCGGACCGTCAGGCCCGTGCCGAGGCGGTCCTGGAGTCGCTCGGGGCCGGTCCTGAGGGGCTCCCCGGTGCGAACGGAGGCGGTCTCGCCGAGGTGTACCGCAGCCGGGTCGGGGAACTGGCGGCCGCCCAGGCCGCGGGCGTCCGCTGACCCGGGCCGGGTGGCCGGCCGGGTGAACGACCCTTCCGTGGTTCGCCCTCAGGGGGACCTGAGGGCGAACCCCCCCCCCCACCGGCCGTCGGCGGGGGGCCGGGGCCCCGCCCCCCCCCCGGCGGCGCGGGGGGGGCGCCGGCGGGCGGGGGTTGGGG